>NZ_CAXUPW020000009.1:0-219186 GCF_964252935.1 Rhizobium sp. LjRoot98 | reverse complement strand
CGAACCTGCGAGGGCTTCGCTTACCTTGCGGTCGTCATCGACCTTTATTCGCGCAGGGTCATCGGCTGGGCTATGCAGAGCCGACAGACCACGGACGTCGTATTGCAGGCTCTGCTCATGGCGGTGTGGAGGCGAAAGCCGAAGGACAAGGTGCTGATTCATTCGGATCAGGGTTCGCAGTTCACCAGCATGGATTGGGCCTCGTTCCTCAAGCACCACAATCTGGTTCACTCAATGAGCCGACGCGGCAACTGCCATGACAATGCGGTGGCCGAGAGCTTCTTCAATCTTCTGAAGCGAGAGCGGATACGTCGCAGGGTCTATCGTTCACGCGATGAAGCGCGCCAGGATGTGTTCGACTACATCGAGATGTTCTACAACCCGAAACGCAAGCACGTCAGGAACGGAATGCTGTCGCCCGTCGAGTTCGAGAGGCAGCAGAAAATCTAACCCGGGGGTGTCTACGAAACTCGGGGCTATTCAGCATCCTAATTCGGTTTGTGGGTAGCCTCGCAGCTAAGCTCTGGGAAAATGAAGACCTCCCTAACGCCTCTGGTGGATAAAACCGCATTCGCTTCACGTACACGAGAGAAGTCGGCCGGCGAAGGCTACGCCTGACTAAGCGATCACGTGCCCAAGACCATGGTGAAGTTCCCCGGTGCCGAAGGTGCTGGTGCGCATTGCGAGTTGTGAGCGAGCCGCCTGGCGTATGCCCGAATGTACGACTGGCTAGATCGAACGATGGCCAACGTGCGACGAGGAATGTCAGGGTGCGCCAGTGGCCGTGCGGCACAAACGCCCGCAGACGCTTGCTCTTGGATTCAGGAACCCAAGTCAATTCATTGAAACGCTTGGAAGCCGCCAGGCACCTGCGCCGGACGCGCAACGCCAGCAACGAGCGTCAGGTTCTGGTGACGCTGACAGATCAGATCGTGCCTTGCAGCACAAGGCAGGCTGCCTCAGCGATATCTTGCTTGCAACCTCGATCCAGACACCACCGGACTCGCTGCCTTGCATCACGACGTGCGGCACCTGCGTGACGTGATCTACTCGCAGATCGGCGGGTGGGACGCACCCGCCTGACCTGCAGGAGCAGTCGATGGCTAGCTAAAGCGGTCGGAACCGTACCACCGTCGATCATATGCTCGGTTCCAGCAATCGATGCGGCTCAACCCGAGGCAAGGAACGCGAGTAGATCCGCAACCTCTTCCGGTTTTGCCGGTCGTCCAAGCGGTATGCCGCCGAGAGAGTTCATGATCCCTGTATTGCGGCGTTGTACAAGGATTCAACGCGCCTTCAGCGACCTCTCCGATGCGAGATCAAACTTCATGGAAGCACACATCGCATCAACCACAGTTATGAAGCAACACATTCCTCGCAAATGCCACAGCCATCCTTGTCGAGGAAGCTTCGACGCCCACAACAAAGACATGGCTCCATTCCGTCCTGGCTGTCTTCGCGCTCAGGACGCAGGATTTGCACTTCGTGGGTTGAGATCAAGTTTTCGGGATGGTCTCCCATCTCGAGCCTCCAAATTCGGGGTCAGACCTGAGATAGTGTGATGCTGATGGATAAGGGGTGGTATTCACAACCACCCGGTTATCTGCAAAACGCCTGCATGACCCGGACCAACCGATCAAGATCCGTAGGCTTGCCGAGGTTGGCGACGTCGGAAAGTACAGGCTCGGACGCGAGTTCGGATGGATGACTCGCGCTTGCGATCACATAGGGCACGCCGAGCGTTTTCAATTCAGCGGCTACCGGTACCCTCTCGGTCCCGAGGCGGACATCAAGAACGGCCGCGTCGGGACGTTCGGTTTTGATAAGATCAAAAGCATCAGCGACCGATCCGGCGGGGCCGAGAACATCGAACTCGGCGTCGCGAAGGGCGCGAACCAGTTCCATCGCGATGAACATTTCATCTTCGACGACAAGAACCAGCCTCTTGCGTTCAAGACCGGCTACTGCAGGTTCCTCCATAAGACCTCACATTGGGATTTTGATGCGTGCGACTAAACCTTCAGAGTGGTAAAAGAGTTTCACCGCACCACCTGCCTGTGCAGAGGTTCCCTTGATAAGTTTTGTGCCAAAACCTCTGCGGACGGGCGGAGAAACCGGAGGTCCGTTTTTCTCAAGCCAGTCGCAGTGCAGAACGGGGCGTCGTTGGCCATCGGATTCAACTTCCAGCCAACCTTTACCTCACCCTCCGGCACAGAGAGTGCACCGTACTTCACAGCGTTGGTCGCTAGTTCGTGAAGTATCATGCCGACCGCAAGAACCTTTGTTCCCGCCACCGCACCCGAGGGCCCCGAGGCATAGATCCGGCCTCCGTTCATTCCTCCGATCGAATGCCGCAAAATTGATTGAATCTCGGCGCTCTCTTTGTTCGCGGCAAGCTCTTGCGCGTGAAGGGCAACCTCAAGTCTTTTCAGAAACGTCCCCCGAAGATTGCAGCGCCTGGGTCCTCCGCGTAGGTATGCATGGCAATCGCCCGTACGACGGCGAACATGTTCTTCATCCGATGGCGCGTTTCCGCGATGATGAATTCCTGCTCAGCGTCATGAAGCTGGCGCTCGGTAACGTCGTCGAAAATGACGAGAATGCTACTGCTGTTATCGTCGGGGTGGATAAGCCGGCGGGCGTCGACGTGAAAGGTTTTCTGACCGACTGATGGGAAGTCATGTTTGACCTCGAATCCTATGACGGCAGCCGCTTTCGGTATCACTGCGTGAATCAAATGCTTCAGCTCCGGCACGTCCCATTGACCGTTGCCCAGCTCGAACAGGCTTTGGCCGATGACATCGTCACGGTTCACTTCGAACATTGTGACAAAGGCATTGTTGGCAGTCGTGACGTTGAAGTTCTTATCCAGGACGACCACCGGCTGAGTCATCGTATCCACAACGCCTTGCGCTTGAACGTGGCTGCTTCTAAGCAGTCGATATAGGTCTTCAAGCACCATCCCTGTTCCCCTCAGCCAGCTTCGACTTCCATCGTCTTAATAGACGCCTGCCGATCTGCACGAGACATAGCGCTGTCCAGTGAGAATGGAAGGCACATCGAACAGCTGTCATCTATGACGCCCGCCTAGCGCCGCAGCACGGGCATGGCGGGCGGATCTCGATCGGCTCATCGGCTGAGTCTTCAGCGAGCGGCATGGCAGGGTTCAGGAGTTCGCGGGCACGAGCGATGCTGATCTTTCGGGAAGTGCCGGTGCGCAGACCCTAATGCCGGATGCGGTGGAAGCCGCGCGGCAAGACATGGAGTAGGAAGCGGCGGATGAACTCATCGACCGCGAGCGGCACGATTTGCTGCCGGTCGCAGCCGTCGCGGCACGATCTCGTCCGAGCAGGCAATGGAATTGGCGAAGTTCCTATAGTAGCGGCTGGTGGTTAACCGGCTGCTGGGGCGATGATTTTACCGATTTTTTTTCTTCGTTGCGACGCGCGCTCTTGTCGTCGGAGCCGACTGCGATATTGTTCTCGCTCGAGAGGCGTATCTGCGCCGCAAACTCGAATTGGGGGACATAGTCTGACCGATCCACGGCTTCCATCCGCCGCTTATCCCGTTGCCAAGCTCCTCGATTCCGTGGACTGGGCATCGGGACCGATTGGCCCGAAATCGGAATGGCCCGCCTGTCTTCACGCCGCGATCGATATCATGGTCCCGTCGCAGGCTCAGATCGTGATGTTCTGGGGGCGAGAGTTCGTCGCTTTATATAATGACGTCTATGCGCCGACTATCGGCAACAAGCATCCGCATGCATTCGGGAGACCTGCCCAGGAACATTGGACCGAACTCTGGGACGATTTGGAGCCGCTTCTGAGACGCGTCCTCGACAGTGGCGAAACCGTTGCCGCGAAAGACCGGCCCTTTTACATCGAGCGGCACGGATACCCGGAGACAGTCTACTTCGACATCTCGTATTCTCCGGTATCTGACTCCGACGGCGTCGTTCACGGTGTCTTCTGTATCGTGAACGAGACCACCGAACGCGTACGGGCTGACAGGGCGCTTCGCGAAAGTGAGGAACGCCTCAGGGCGATTTTCTCGCAGTCGGCCGCGGGCATTGCCCTCAGCGATTTGACGGGCAAGCTCATCACCGTGAACGACCAATATTGCGCTATTGTCGGCCGGGCCAGGGAAGATTTGATCGGGACGCGGATGCAAGATATCACGTTCGCCGACGATGTTCCCGAGAACAAGCGTCTTTTCATGCGGTTAGTGGAAACCGGCGAAAGCTTCGAGATCGAAAAGCGGTATGTACGTGACGACGGTAGTTTGGTCTGGGTCTCGAACTCCGTGTCTGCGATTCGTGATGAACGAGGTAGGATCTCGCAGGCAGTTGCCATTTCGATAGACATCGGAGAGCGGAAGCATGTGCAGGGGGTCGAGAAGCATCTCGCATCAATGATTGCTTCGTCAAACGACGCGATCCTCGGCATCGATCTTGACATGAAGATCACCAGTTGGAACGCTGCTGCTGAACGGCTGTACGGCTATTCGGAGGCCGAAGCCTTAGGGAAGTCGGTGCTGATGTTGGTTCCGGGCGACCGCAGCGATGAGGAGCCGACGATCCTTCGGCAGATCAGGGCCGGTCGCGTCGTCGAACCCTACGAAACCATCCGCCTACGCAAAGACCGCCGTTCCGTAGAGGTGCTGCTAAGCGTTTCACCGATCCACGATGCGAGCGGCAGAGTCGTCGGTGCTTCGAAGCTCGCACATGACATCACGGTTCGAAAGGAAGCGGAGCGCCTCCAGTCCGTTCTCGTAAACGAGATGAACCATCGGGTGAACAACTCGCTTGCGATTGTGATTGCAATAGCACGACAGACGATAGGCCGAGACAAACCCAACCGCGATGACGTCGAGGCGTTCACCAGTCGGATCGGATCGCTTAGTCGCGCACAGGATCTCCTCGTCCACGGTGACTGGCAGAAGGCCGATTTAAGGGCGATAGTCACACAAGCAACCTCTCCATATCCGGTCGACGCCTTCCATATCGACGGGCCGCCCGTGCATCTGCCGCCCAAGGCGGTCATATCGCTTTCACTGGCGCTTCACGAGCTTGCAACCAATGCCGCAAAATACGGGGCGCTTTCGGCTCCAGGCGGGCGGATATCGGTTTCGTGGCAGTACGATTCCGCGATGAGCCCGTTCCTGCGTCTGACTTGGAAAGAGACGGGAGGCCCAGAGGTGGTTGCACCCAACAGCAAAGGCTTTGGTTCAACGCTTGTTGAGCGCCTACTGGCCGCGGAGCTGAAAGGTGACGTCCAGCTCTCCTACAACAAAAGTGGTGTCATGTGTGTCATCGAGGCCAACATACTCCAGTTGTCGGATGAGGCGGCCGCTGTGCGTTAAAAACACCCCTTGGGACGCAAGCGATCAGTCAGGCATCGTATCGATCAACTCCGTCCCCTCACTTCCGCTCCCATCGGCCGATAACGGAAAATCGCAGCCTCGGAGGTAAAACGCCTAAACCTTATGACCAGCGCTTCGTTCCAATTTGCGCGTATAGTCGGCAGGTTTCGGACTGCATCATGATAAATTGACGTCAAACAACAAGCGCCGCGGATTCAAGAATCAACGCGTCTGATGAGAGAGGTGCGCGTTGGCGGTAGCCTGCTTCGGAAGCACGAGGCTCGGCGGCGCTCGGTTCGGAGTACCCCCTCCCACGACCGATTCTACATACTTCAGCGTGTTCTGAAGGCCGTTCATTGTGTACGGCTTCTCGAGTGCCCCGATGGCTCCGGCGAGGTCTTCGGGAATACGTTTGAGATTGCCCGAGACGAAGATGTAGGGGATGCCCTTCTCGGCGAGCCGTCGACCGACGTCTAGCCCTGTTGGACCGTCGGTAAGCTGAACATCCACAAAAGCAAACTCCGGGTCTTTCGCCTCGATGAGTTCGAAAGCCACTTCGCTTGCCTCAGCCTGTCCCACCACCTGGTGTCCAGCGGTTTCAATCTCACTTTCGAGTTCGAGGGCCAAAAGGGCCTCATCCTCGACGATTAGTACGCGCATTTTTACTCCTTCGTGTCATCGACAAGCAGCGTGACGCTGACGTCGGTGCGATGACCCGCCAGCGTCCGCTCGATCGTCGCGCCAAGTTGCCTGAGCGAGGTGTTCAGCATCAGATTGCTAAAAATGTGCTCCTCACAGTCGACCTCCACCGGGGTGACCGTGTCGGCAACACGAATAAGAAAGTGCCCGTTCAATCGTCGCACTTCGACATGGATTTCGCCGCCACCAACGCTCAGACCCCGACGCACAGCATCTCCGACAAGCTCATTGACGACGAGGGCGATCGGCGACGCCTTTGCGGCCGGAACAATGACCTCGTTCAAATCGGTCGTGACCTTTATGTCGTCTCTCTTCAGGGCGTCGACGATGTCGAAAACCAATTCCCTGGCGAAGTCTGCGACGTCGAAATGACCCACATCGTCATCATTGAACAGTTTGCGCTGGACAGTGCTTAGCGCCTCAACGCGATTGAGGACCGAGCGCAGGGTCTTCCTGACGGTTTCGTCTTGGGACATCCGTGCTTGGAGCTTGACGATGGAGGCGATGGTCAAGAGGTTGTTCTTCACGCGATGATCGACTTCGTGAACAAGCACGGTTTTCGTCCCAAGAGCCTCCCGGAGATCGGCTGTTCGCCTCTGCACTTCCTCCTCGGCGATATGCCGCGCCGCGGCGAGGTCCGCTTCCTTGCTCTTGATATTGGTGAAATCTAGCTGGGAGGCAAAGAAGTAAATGATCTCGCCGTCACTGTTGCGGACCGGGCTGACGAACAGGGCGTTCCAGAACGTGCAGCCGTCCTTGCGATAATTAAGGATGTCGGTTGCGATATCCTTGCCCGCCGCAATCGCGTCACGAATTCGCGCAACGGCAGCGGGATCAGTCTCGGGACCTTGCAACAAGCGGCAGTTCTTTCCGATCAGTTCGTCGGCCGAATATCCCGTTAGTTCTGAGAAAGCAGCATTAGAAAAGATGATTGGATTGTCGTGCTGGCGCGGATCCGTGATAATCATCGGCATTCGCGTCGCCTTGAAAGCGGCGGCGAACGGGTCTTCGGAAGTATGCCGAGCAAGGAGCCTGTCGCCAGCGTCCCGCGCGTCCGTATACTGGTCGTTTCCCTTCATCGGCACCCGCCCTTGTTAGGCAATCAATGAGACCCCAGCGGCTCTTGTCGTTGGTGACCCCGTTACTCAAGTTCGAGAGATATGAGACAAGTCGTGTAAGTCAACATCACCTGCGGCACTCTCCGGTCGCGCATCGAGAGTAATCCGGAGTTACGAACTGGTCGGGACCGAACAGAAGCCCCTGTCGTCGATGAGGAACCCCTGACCCCATGGCGCTGGCCGACGCGCTCATTGACAATGGCTACTATTTAATCCCACCGCAGTACGAGCTAGGGACATCGCTCGCCCTACCACAGAACACACACGTCGATTCCAGCCTTCCGGGCGTGATCATTTGAGCAGACCTACCGCTTCCAGCGCGCGATGCAGGTACCCTAAACGGCTGAATGGACGGCGCAAAGCTGCCGCATCTAGCGGCAATCATCTTTAGACCACTCGTGCTCAAGTCTGAAATGTGGAAAATGCAGGTGAACTCACAGCCTCGACCGATTAAGGTCGCTTGGGTAAGTGACAGAAATATCCTGGCTTGCTCCACTTAGCATTCGCTTAGCGCTCCACCACATCGCGTCCATTGTCGCGGTGACGCTCTTGCTCGGACTGGCGAATGCGCTCATGACGCTGTTCGTCCTGCACACCTTTCGAACCCACCGCCTGCTCGCGTGCTGCCCGGGCCGCTCGACCTGTAGCAATAGCGTCTTGCTGGACCGCGATTGCGGGATCGAGAGTTGCCGGCGGCTTCCGGTTCTGATGATCGCTGTCGCTCGCTCTTCCAGCTGCCAACGTTCCCCCTCCCCCGGAAGTTTGCATCGCCGACGGTATCTGCTGCAACTCGATGTCACGACGCTGCTCGGCAAAGAGTGTGGAAATTTCGCGCCGCATTTCCTCGACCGCCTGGCGCTCACCACTACTGTCGACCATGGTTTCTAGGCGGTCCATGGATTTGTTGGCGCGTGCGACGCGCTCATCGAACTGTTCCAGCGATAGTGGCATGGTATTTTCCTTTCGATGTTTGATGCCTGAAACGAAAGTCACGAATTTCGCCAAAGGCGTGGCTTCCGACGCCGGCGGGTGAACGAATTTGTCGAAGCGATTCTGCAGCCACGGCGTCGGATGACCATTCTTGCCAGCGCCGGCCACCTCAACCGAAACGGCGGCATGTAGCCCCTGTTCGAACAACCGTCGCTCGATATTCTTCATAACCGCAAGGGTCACCGCGCCCGGGCCAATCTCCTCCTGTCTCTTCAGCTCCCGCTCGAGCATGCTGACGCTCGCTGCGGTTGGCGCCAACAGCAACACTGTTCCGGCTTTCACAGAAACGAACCGAGAATCGATATTCAGGGCGCGCTCGACAGTTTTCGACACGGAAGCAGGGTCGTTGACAGTTTTGATTTCCAGCCGCACAAGCACGATGCCAGTTTCATTTTGTGGTGGAAGCTTTGGCGATTTCTCCGCGGCGGCAGCGGCAAACCGATCGGCAGCATCAATCACTGTGGATTTCGCCCCTACCTTTTTCAGCGCGTCCACGGTCGCCCGCCATAGTGGGGCCAGTGCAAGACTGCTGTTTGCGAATGAGAAGCGATCGGCGACACCGGACCGCTTTCGCTCGACGCGATTGTTAAGATCGCGGTTCTTCAGATAACGCGGATCGGAAAGACCACGTTGGTACGCGCCGGCCTGCGCCTGACTGTACGGCCGCGTTGCCGCGACGTCGGCGCGGCGGGTCGCCACCATTGCGATCCCATGCTCACGCGCCCTTGCCGCGAACCGCTCTCGCCATTGATGAAGTTCGGGCTTGGTCAACCGCAGCGCTTTGCCAACATCATCGCGGGCGGAAATCATCGCATGGACGTGCACATGACCGGTTTCCGGATGATGCGCCGTGACCCACTGGTGCCCTGCGACCTGGTCGCTCAGAAAATCGCGCACCGCGCTGTTCATCGCCTCCGCATCTGTACCGGCGCGGGCTGAGAAAATGACATGGAAAGCATTGCGTGGTTCAACGGTGCGAATATGACCGGACCACTCCTGCCAAATTCCGTCGGCTGCTTTCTGGATTGAAGCGCCGCGTTTTACCGCGTCGCCGGCGCTCGTGATAACCCGCTTTTCAGCACGAAGAAACTTTTCGAGGAAATAGCGGCTCGACTTTTCCGAAGTGGTAGCCCCAAGAACGCGAACCTCCGCCCGTCTGCCGGCGTCCGCCAACCGTGCCGCAAGGTCATCTTCGGCAGATCCTGCGAACCGCACCGAACCATCGCCCTTCTCACGGGCTTTCAAAGCGCCAGCCAGTTTCCGCGCCGGCAGGTCCGTGACCGCATAGACAGAAATCTTCCCATCCGGACGATGAGAATAAAGGAATGGCTTTGAGCCGAAGGCAGCGTTCAGCGCCTCATGAAGATCGTCGTCTCCCGCAGGTTCGGCAAACGTAATCGAGATGCTCGCCACCGCGTTAACGGCATAAGGCTCGCGGAATTCAGCGATCCAGTCTGAGAGAACGGCCGCGCGCGCCTCCCTGCTTGCGATAGTGATCCCGTTTTGATCAATGACAGGAGTGTCAAGCTTTGCGTTGCTGCCATTTTCGCTTTCGACCTCGCGCGTTCCAAGATAGGTGAGCAGGCCAGCGGCCGAAGTTCGGCTGCAAACCGTTGATGTGACTTTGATCACAACCGGCTGGGCACCGGCAGCAAGCGCTCCCCGGCTGGCAACCGCTGACCACGCCTTGTCTTTCAACGAACGCCGCGTGGCGATCTGCGTGTTGGCCTGACGTGCGGCGCTACCGCCGCCGCCCCCGCCCCTGCGCAATTCATCGTCCTCTTCCGGCCCCGTGCGTGAAGCTAAAGCACCGACGAGCGCGATGACGTCCTGCGGAGAGGAGCGCGCTGGCTGCAGGATGGAGGCGATAGTCTGCTCCCCCGACGGGACGGAGATCGTCGCGGCCCTGGCTGCAATCCCTGTTGGCAGATACCGCTTCCCAGCGCGATCACTGGTCACGTGAGGACCACTCGCCCATCCGCGGCGCCGCTCCTCATCATCGTCAAGGAGCGATGCCCCCCGCCGCGCGGAGTAGCCATCGACTTCGCCGAGGAGACTTGCCCACTCATAAGCGATGGACGCCTCCTCTCCGGTCACGCCGGCTGATCCGAAGCATCAAATCGACATCGGCCCTCAGCCGGAACACAGCGTCGAGAAGCTTCCGCAGCGCTGCATCAAGATGCGGTTCATAGCCGACGCGGCCTTCGTTCATGGCCCGCACAGCCTGGTTGAGATTGATGCCGACCCGACGCAATTCCTCATTCGTGCCCCGCAGATGGTCGGCTTCAATGGGTCCGACAGGCAATGGTAGACCGGCCTGATTGCGGAAAAGCAACCGGATAACATCGCTTGCAGTGCGCTTTTCTCCGCACAGCGCCGCGAGCGTTTGCCGCTCTTCCGGCTTCATGCGGACCCTGACCACCTCGCTTCGCATCGCTTCCTCTTCCTTGCCACTGGTGCCGGAGGCGCCCCAGAGCGTCATCGGCGCGAACACCAGCACCGCCGGTGCCGGTCGGCGTCGAGTTTGTACCACAAACTTGACTATCCTGCCACCGAAAATAAATTATAATTTCCACTTCGCACTGTCAACTCGCACTCGCAGGTGTGACGCACGAGCCGTCTTTGGACGGCGACCGACAATGGGTAATTGAAACGCTGGCAATTGCCCATTGTTACGTGAAGAGTGGCCGTCAAAGCATGGATAATGTCAGATATCCGTTGTTAATCATCAAGAAACGCGTCATCAACTGCTCCTTGCCAATCAGCAATGGGTCGTTCCCCGTTGATGATGAACAGCTGGCAATTGTCGATAATCAATCATCAGCGGTCAATGAGTAACGGGGTACTGAAGCGTTGCAAGAAAAGCTGCTAACTGTTAATTATAGTTTTTCTTGAGATGAACGGAGCTTTCATGATCGTCACCATCGCGAACCCAAAAGGCGGGACAGGAAAAACTACGCTCGTGCGGGCTCTATCGGGAACCGCCGCCCATGCCGGAAACGATGTATTTCTCATCGACGCCGACAGCCGTGCCAACACAATGCGATGGGTGACGATGTCGAAGCAGATGGAGGTCTGGCCTGACAGGCTGGAGGCAGAAAGTTGCTTGGATCCAAGTCGGCTCTACAAAATGGCGTTGGATCGGCAGCGCGACGGCAGGATCGTCTTTGTCGACATTGAGGGAACGACAAATGAAAATCTCTTCGCGGGTCTCTATTGTGCCGACGTCGTCCTCATTCCCCTTCAGACCACCCAGGACGACGTGGTCGCCGGAATGCAACTCGCACTCAATCACATCCCCGTCGTCGAAGACGATCAAAAGCGCAAACTTCCCGCTCTGATCGTCATCAACCAACACGATCTCGTCACCGGACGCGCTAAGGCGCATGCACCGCTTCGCGAAATCTTGCGGGAAAGCGGCGTTGCGCTCGCCTCGAAGCCCATCGCCCGGCGCGCTTGCTATCAATCGATCGGCGCCGCCGGCACGCTCCAGACAGTGGCAACGTCCGACACGAAAGCCATCGCCGAGATGGAAACGCTTCTTGGCGAGGTTCTCGCCCTTTACAGATCGACCGCTGAGGGAGTTCAATCATGAGCGACGGAGCAAACAGCAAGAACTTGGTTCTCGGGCTGATTTCCACCAACCGCGAAAAACCGTCTGTGCGTGAAAAGCACACCGCCTCCCCTCTTCTGCAAACCGAGGGCGACCATCGAGCCTCGACGTCGAAGCCACCGGTAGACCGTGCCCAACTTCGGGAGATGGTCGCCAAGGGTGAAAGCCGCGATCCGATTGCCGGAAAACGCTTCCGAGACACAGAAAAAGTGACCACCGGTATTCATATCCGCGCCGACGTTCACAAGACGCTGAAGATCCTTGCCGCGATAGAGCGCCGCAAGTTCAACGCCTATATCGAAGAAGCGATCGATGACTATCTCGAAAAGATCGCCGATCGGATCCCCGACATTTCCTGAGCATTTGGACGCGGGGCCCATCATGCGCTCCGCTTCTCATCCCCGGCGGTCGCCCTGATCGCCGCCATAAGCACAGGCCCGAGACCGAACTCGCCCCGCTTTATCGGACCCAACAGTCAGCCAGAGACATCCTGTCAAAACCCAGCCCGTCGGTTGCGCCAATCCTCGAAATCATAGACTCACGCTTGTATTTTATATGGACCAATTGACAGTGCGGACAGGCGAATTCTGAGGCGAAAGCCGTCCCACTGGAGCCTTGCTCCAGATGGCCTTCCCAGAGAACCGTCAGTTAGGGCGGATTTGGCTGATCTGACGTCGTGCTACTAGCTGCCGAGCCCGAACGACATCGCGATTTACTTCATGTGCTTCGTCCGTTACCCCACCGGAACGAATTCCAGCCTCGCAGCACCAGGCGAGCGTTTACGCATCCTGGCGATCGGTTTTCACGCGATTTGCCGACCGGCACGGCATCGAAGATGATAAAAATCACCATGCAGTCCACGCCGGCCTTCGCTTGACTGGCCTGCGCAACGATGTGATGGGCGTACGACACTCTCACCCGTCACTGGCTTCGATCGCGGGTCCGAAGCGACCGAGTGGACAGCCGATCTTCACCGCCATCGGGAAAACGGCGACTGGGCCGGCTTAGCCGACCCGTGTTTCGGACGGTCGCCAAATAAACGCGCTTCCGCTCATGCGCTCTTTGGCAATTAGGCTGAACTGTCTTGTATCGCGATGATAGCTCGAATTCGATATCCGAGTCTCGACATAGGCCAGATCACCCGAAGCGACATTTTTCGTGATCCATTCAACCTGCTTCCTGTCGAGAATGGTGACCTGTACCCAGTCGTAGTTTTCGAACGTGGCCGAGCGTATATGACGATTAACATGCCCCATTCATTTAAACCTTCCTTAAGCGTCAATAACCGATTATTTGTGAAGTTCGAACCAATGCCGCTCGGTTTGACCTGAGGTTTCATTCTTGATGTCAAAGAAATAGGGCTCTGACTTGAGCGGTCGGGATATGGAGACCGTTTGTATGCAGCCTTGCTGTCGATCAGAGTTATAAAGACCGTGCGTCCTGCCCTGACACATATTCACTGTCCTTATGCAGAGGTTCTGCTCTCTGCCAAAACCGTTCCTGTCCTGGCGCCTTCCAACCTGATATCCCTTTGGGCACGCAGCATAACGTTCAAAACCGGGGGAGCCTGTGCCGGCTGCCGGGCAGGTTGGCCAATCAAAGTCTGGCTTCTTCATCTCCGTAATCAAGCGCTTCATCGGTGGATGGCAGTAAGCGACACCGCGCCACGAGGGATTGGACGATGCTGCGCACAACAATACTTCACAGCCCCATTCGCTCGCGGTTGCGGGAAAAGCAAACACGGATGCGGATACAGAAAGAAGAACTCCAATGACCGCGTTCATTCTTTTGATTTTGACCGACATGGGCACCCCTCACACGACACAATGGATATTTAAATATAATTAATCCTATGGCAACGAGCAAGCGTAAGAAGACCGATACCGACCTGGGCACGATGATCCTGCGAAACATGGCGATGACCATGGAGCGCGAGCGGGAAAAGCGCGGCCTAAACAAGAAGGAAATGGCGAGCCTGTGCGAGATCACATCGCCGTATTACCTGCAGATTCTCGACGGGTCCGCAAACCCGTCGCTCCAGGTCATCACGCGGATCAGCACGAACCTGAAGATCCCTTTGCAAGTGCTGATGATGGGACAAAGGGCCGAATAAAGCGGACTGATCGATAATTCTGCCTTGCGGATTCAGTAAATTATAATTACTTCATTCATCTGCTGGCTTCGGATGCGGTTTATCCGGCCCACGATGGAGTGACCGTGATCTCGAAGCACCCGCTTATCGCCGTTTTGCTACTGGCGACAACCACGGCAAACGCCGCTGATAATCCCATGTGGCGCAGCGGCCTGGAGTGGACATGCGCGTTCTCGTCTGTCATCCGCTGTGAGCGGTCAACCGACTGCTCCTCCCATCCGGATAACGGTACGATTAAACTCGATTACCGGGAAAACAATTTGATCGACCTTGCAGGACGAAGTCACCCTATCAAACGTCACTATGTCCAGACGGTAACCGGCAGTCCGATTGGCAGCGAGGTAAAAATTGAACTGACGACAAACGAGGTAATCTGGCTTTCAGCCGCCGATGGCGGTGGGACATTCTCCGACAATTGGACGGGCGCGATGGTTTCGCCACGGGTCGGGGTGATCGTGCAAGAGCTACGGCCATTGATCTGCGCGCCGGCATCTTAATCTCGGCGATGCGTTACCAATTCAACGCGGCGATACCACTTTTTGCGTCGCTGAAGAAACTCATTTTAAGTGCTTTGCAGGCTCGATGCCGGATCAATTCGACGCCCTGATCCGAGGTTGAGGTAGGATAGCCATTACTGCCAACTTTAGTCGCCAGTCTCGTCGGGACAGGATCGATGAGCTTTTCGGTCTATTTGAGTGAGGACGGATATTGAGAGGGACCGATGCGTCAATTCGAGAGCCAATCTGCTTGGAAAGAGGTTGCTTGGATGGTGTCGGCATTGGATTTAGCCATTGGGGGGCAGACGATAACGCCGCCGGTCGAACCGGCGGCGTTATTGAAAGGTGGCAAAGGGTGCCTCCTAGGTAGGAGACTGGTGCTCAAGGCGGGCGGCGAGTTCTTCGATTGCGGCGCTCAGTTCCGTCTCAATCTGGCGACGTTCTTCGAGATTAGGTGCATTGCGGAGTTCGGCGTACAGTTCTTCGATATGCTGTTCGATCGTCATCTTATTCTCCTTGACGTTTGTGAAAGATGAAATCGGCGCGGCTCTAAGGAGAATGACGGGTCAAGGTTCGCGCCAGCGACCGGCAGAGCCGGCGTGCGGAGGAACCGATTTTGTCGGAGCGCTGCGCAGGCAAAATTGGAGGGGCCGTGCGACCTTGAGGCGGCATCTTCCTTGGGGCCACAGTGGCCCATCTCAGCAGACAGGGGCTTGTCTCGTGTGCCCCCAAAGGCGTTGCGGCAGATCGGCAGTTTATTGGAGAGACGTGAACGGTGACCAGACGCTATATGATCGGCCAAGTGATCGTCGAGGATGACGACCCGGAGTTCAACGCCACCTTGGGCGAGGCCTATCGCCTGCGAGATCGACCGATTTGCCTCTGCTGTGACAAAGGCGCCTCGATGTACGTTGCGAAGATTGGCGAGCAGCTTGTCATCAAGCGCATGCCGCTGTCAGGTGGCGAACACGATCCGCAATGCCCGTCCTATGAGCCGCCCTACGAGCTGTCAGGCCTCGGACCGTTGATCGGTGGCGCTATCCAGGTTGATCCGGCAAACGGGTTGGCGGCGCTCAAACTGGATTTTTCACTGTCGAAACGGGGCGCTAAAAAGGTGACCGCGGCGCCAACCCAATATGGAGGTCCGGTTAAGAACGAGATTAGAAAATTGTCGCTGCGTGCGCTCCTGCATTATCTCTGGCATCAGGGCGGCTTGACCGAATGGACGGCGCATTGGGCTGGCAAGCGGCATTGGTTTCAGGTGCGAAGCCATCTGATGGACGCAGCCGCGACCATGACGGTCAAAGGTGGGGCATTGGTCGAGCGCCTGTTCGTACCGGAGACCTTCAGGCTGGAAGACAAGGCGGTTATCGTGCAAAGGCGGGCTTTGGCGCTGGAAGACATCCGCGCACCGGCATCCGGGTCACGTAAACTGATGCTGCTGGTCGGCGAGGTGAAGGAATTCGCATCGGCGCGTAGCGGCCAGAAGATCGTCATCAAGCATATGCCGGGCTTTCCGCTGATGCTCGAGGATGGCGCTTGGCGGCGACTGCAATCGCGATATGCGGCGGCGCTGGAACTCTGGCAGGCAAACGAAGCGTTCCATCTCATCGTTATCGCGACCTTTGGCATGACGCCGTCCGGTATTGCGGGTATCGACGAGATCGCATTGATGTGCGTGACCGAACAGTGGCTCCCGATTGAAAACGCCTATGAGCAGCGGCTGGTCGAAAGTTTAGCGCGGCTCAGTCTGAAAAGCGTGAAGGGGTTACGCTTCAATCTGCCATCGGCGCAGCCGATGGCAGCGGCCACATTCCCGCATCATCGGCCGTCGCCGGTAGCGCTCTATATCGTGCCGCCCGATGCGGATGGGGATTTCAAGGTAGCGCTCGCGGAGATGATTGCCGCGCGTCCCGATGTCGAGCCATGGATCTGGCGCGTGGCCGAAGGGGAGATGCCCGTTTTGCCCGTTCTGTCGGAGTTCAGCACCCGGCAACCATCACGATCGTGAATCGGTCATGGCCCACAGATTCAAAACCGTCATTGGACGCAGGATGAACGAACGGCGATCCTGCCACGATGATTGCCCAACCCTACCATCTCTATATCGAGCGGATCGATGCCACCAAGAACATGGCGCGCTATTATGCATTGTCGATCCAGCCGACATTGTTCGGTGAGGCATCGCTTTTGCGCAGCTGGGGTCGCATCGGGTGCCGCGGCCAGCAGAAAATTCACCTGTTCCAAGACAAGCACCAGGCCGTCAGCCTATTTCTCGAACTTGCCCTGCAGAAGCGCAAACGAGGCTACCGAGCCCGCGCAACCTGTGGAAAGTCGGAAAATTCGACCACGGTTTGTGCAGTGCCTCAATGACAGCGACCCAATTGGCTGTCACGGATTCCGGCATCTATGACGATGAGGAGCACAACACATGACGACTACGAACGAAATCGCGGAAAAGGTGGCCACTGAGCACGGCCTCACCAGGCCCCAAGGCAAGGCCGTTGTTGAGACGGTCATCGCCTCGATTACCGAAGCTGCCCTTGCCGGCAACGAAACGAACTTGCCCGGGTTTGGCAAATTCAAGGTCAAAGACACGCCGGAGCGCGATGCGCGCAATCCGGCGACCGGCGCTACCATCAAGGTCGCCGCTGCAAAGAAGGTGACCTTCACGCCTGCGAAGGCGCTGAAGGATGCCCTCAACAGGTGACACGAGAAGAGCCCCGCTCGGGTCGAGCGGGGCTCTTAGTGTCGCGTCAGCGGCGCGTGTTGCGCGACCAGATCAACTGCAGACTTTCCTGGCCCTGAACCTCGGTCAGTGTCGCGTAAATCGGAGCCGGGAAGCTCGGATCGTCGAGCTTGACGGAGATGTAGTCGCGCTCGGTTTCGCGTGCCTGTTTCTGCCAGCCTGCCCCGAATTCGACTGTGCCTGCCAGCACCCGGAAGTCGGGGGCGTCTTCTGAAGAGCGTTCGACGCGGACGATCTTAGCCTTGACGTTGAGGTTGAGGGTCTTGATTGTGCCGGAGAAGCCGTTTTCGGAAGCGGTGAATGAGCCGATGGTTGCCATTGGTGCAGTCCTTCTGTTGTTCGGGCCACGCCTATCGCGGCCTCGATGGCTGTCGATAAGACCGGGGACGGTCGGTGCGCACCCGCTGGGCCGCAACGAAGTGAAGGACGGCCATGGGCCGAGGCTTTCTTGTCTCGCGAGGAATGGGCGCGCAGCGCCCAGGGGAAGAAAACGAGCCGGCCGTTGCTCCAGCCGAACGAGCCGAGTGTGCGAGGCGGTCTTCGGTCAGACATGCCCCTTCGAGACCGCGTTGGGGCGACCCGTCAAAGGGCGGTACAGCAATCGCAATCGTGTGCGAGCCGTCCCGTTCGATACGTTCCGTCATGATCGCACCCGCCTGTTGAAGCCTGATCAGTGCCGTAACGCCATTCGGTGACGACGCCGCTTTGTGCATGGCCGCCTGTTGAGGGGGCCATGCAGGGTCAGTTTCGCCGTGGGTCAGGCGGCTGTCCGGCCAGCCGATGGTTGCAGATCATGCAGATAGGAGACCGCGCGCTGTGCCTGGGCGGCGGCCTGAAAGATGAAGCGGTTGTCGTTCTGCAGCACCGAAAGCCACGATGCCAAATAGCTAGCATGATCCGGGCGAGGCTCCAGTTCGGGCACGATGCCGAGGTCGGCCGCCAGAAACACCGCCCCGAGCTCGGCGATTTATCCTGACAGTCAAGGATCAAAGGCGGCGTCTGGCCCCAAACGGACGTCAAATACGCCGCAAAATTCGAATATTACGATGAAGTTTGCGACGGAAATCCCCTGATTATTCAGCCTCGCGAACCGGATTTCATACCACGAGCCATCCAGCCGCGAGGATGAGGCCTACCGCCAAGAATGGCGGCGCAGCCGACAGGGGAAGAAAGTCACCAACGGCCGTTGCGGGAAGCCGCTCCCCGGTCAGACATGCCCCATCGAGTTCGCAGAAGAGCGACAACAGATACGTGAAGGGAATTGGCAGTACCGCTCTATCGAGTGAGCTCAAAGTGACGGGCCGTTACTGGCGCTATCGGAAGCGGCTGATTTCTATCAGGGATTTCCGGCGTGCGACGAACTCCCGAAGCAGTGGGAGGAAAAATGCCTTGCTGAACCGGCCGAGCGGCGGTTCTGGTTCAAGATAAAACGAGCGCCCGATCACATCGCTGTTGAACTCATCGAGGATAATCCAAAGCCGCAGATCGGCATCCAGCCCTGCTCGTCGTTTTTCAATCGAGGGAATTTCAGTGGCGAAGCGTGCCTTGTCGGGCTGCTTCGTGGTGATCGGAAAGAACAACGCCAGATCGCCGTCGGGCCGGGGAATCCGGACGCCGACCGCAACCGGCCGATTTTTCCGGCCCTCGGTCTCGCCTTTGCCGCTTTCTCGCGCCCAGAGATAGGGATAGCGAACGATCGCCGCGTCTGGATGTCGTCATAACCGCTCACCGGCCAGCCTCGTCGCTCTCGGCATACGCGCCAACGGCTGTCTCGAACTCGTCGAACAATTCATCTGGCATGGTTTCGAGCGTCATGGCAGACCGGGCATCGGACTGGCGCATCAACCGATCGTAGTCCTCGATGTTGAGCAGCACCAGACGCGGCTTGTTGCGCTGGGTGATGGTCACGGGATGGCGAAGTGCCTCGGCGATGATGTCGCCGGACTTTCGTGAGAGATCGCTGGTCGTATAAGAGCCTGGCGTGTGTCGCATGCTGATCTCCTGAGGTGTCGCATCGAAGGAAGTATAATAGACTTACGACTGAAAATCCAGCATATACAGCATTTCTGTATATGCTGGATTTAGATCTGCTTCGGGCCGGCCTCCTTACCCGCCCAGGTTCAAGGTTGAGTGCCGTAATCGGGAGGAGGAATGGAGCGTCGTCATCAAGCTGCCTCCCTCTCTTCAGACACCAGAGGCTGGAGGCCGTACAGATAATTCACTGCCCGTTGCGCATGCGCTGCCGCCTGAAAGATCGCTTTGCGGTCATCGGCAAGTACACGCAACCACGACTGTAGGTATGAGGCGTGGTCGGGGCGCGGCTCCAGTTCCGGGACGACCCCGAGATCGGCGCATAAAAAGCAACTTCCTAGCTCGGCGATCAGTTCCTCGCGTGCGCGCTCTGACCGATCCTTGGCGTAGCGCGAGAGATCGCGGTTCAGCCGGTGGGATGCACCGGCCCAGTGAATTTCTTCATGCGCCAGTGTCGCGTAATAGCTCTCGACATCGCGAAACGCCTCGATCGGCGGCATCTGGATCGTATCGGAACCTGGCGCGTAATAAGCCTTGCTGCCACCATGACGGATCACGGCGCCCGTAGCAGCGAAGAATGCATCGACCTCGGCGATGCGGTTTACAACCGGGTTGGCCCGATCGGACGGCACCGGCTGATCGTGACGAGGCAGATCATCGATCTGCTCGACATTGAAGACAGTGTAGGTCTTGAGAAACGGAATTGCACGCTCGACCTCATCACCGTTGGCAGCGGTTTCGGTTTTGGTGACGCGGTTTGCATACACGACGGTCGAGCCGGTCTCACCCTTGCGGACATGAGCGCCGAGCTCGGCTGCCTGACGAAACGTCATCCATGTCGGAGAACGGAAACCACGCGAGACCGTTTCCGACCAGAGCAGCAGAACATTGATCCCGGAATAGGGTTCGCCATTGTGCCGCATTGGGCGGGAAATGCGACCTTCTAGATGCCCCGAGTTCCAGGGCTGCACCCAAGGCCGGACGCCCTCCTCCAGCGAGGCGATGATGCGGTCTGTGATTTTCGAATAGATGTCGACGCGCGTTTCCTGACCGCTCTTCCGGCTTTCCTGTCTCATTTTCTTCTCCTCGCTTCGAAGACCGCGCCCATCGCGGTCCGTCACGGCGGTCGAAGAGCGCAGGCCTGCGACGGCGCACCCGACGTCATCAATCCGAAAAAGTGCGAGTGGAGAGATCCGGGCCGAAACGAAGTGGAGGACGGCTTGCCGTTGCGCCGGCACCAGCCGGCCGAAGCTAGACCGCGATCCGGAACGGACCGCATGGGCGCGATATGTCCACACACAAAAGCCGGCGCCTTGTGGCGGCGACCGTTTCGACCGGGGGAAGAGAAATGCGGGGCCGGAGCCCCGCGATCGTGCTATTCGAAAGCTGCCATCTGGGCGCTGGCGGCCTTTTGATCGACGGATGTGCCAGATTGCTCGACCGTGCGCTCGTAAGGCCTCCAGGTTTCGCCGGTGATGTCTTCGTAGGCGCAGATGGCGCCTTCGGCTGCCATTCGGAGCACGTGGGCCTGCAGGCCCATGTCGGCGGCAAATTCGCGTTTGCGCTGGGCGCGGCTATCGAATCCCACTGGACCGTCGAGATCTTCGTCGCGATCGTCGTTCGAGAGCTTGGTCGTCAGGTCACGGGCCTCGGTGACCGAGCGGCTGTAGAATTGCCCGGCGCCGTAGGCGGAGCCCACAAACGATCCGGCGATGCGCTGCATGTGGATCTGCATGGCCTTTTCGGCAAGGCCTTCCTTCAGGGCATCGGCGCTTTCGATCAACTGGCGGCGATGGAGATCGCGGATCCCGTCGCTATCGATGAGGGCAAGGCCGAAGCTTTCCGAGATGCGCAGCGCCTGGTTCAGGTCAGGGCAGGCGTGCTTCACCATTTCGAGTGTGGTGGCGCGCTGGGATTTTGCCGGACGGTTCTTTTGGGTGGAGCGGTTGAGCGGTGCCATGATCGGATCCTTTATGAGCGATGTTTCAGCGAAGCCCGGGGTGCCGTTTGTCGTCCGGCTCATCCCCTCGGGTGCGGGCAAAAGGACAGGGGCGTCAGCGGTCCGGCCCAAGGTCAGGGCGTCGCCAAGAGGAGCGGGGAAGGTTTGCGGATGGTGCGGCCCGCCCAAGCGGGCTGTGACAGACGCGGGCCTGCCTTGCGACGAGGCGGTGATCCTGCCGCAACGCGGCGTGGCACACGGCCTTCGACCGGGACGCGCCCATGTCAGACCGCAGCAAAACCGAGGTGCTGTGCCGGCCCACAATCTGGTCCACGACAGGATGATGCAATCGCATAGCGATCCGACCATGGTAACGCCGCGTCATCAGAGAGCACTGACAAATCTCGGACCCAGCAGACTTCGGTACAAGCCGGCTGCCATGTTTCCCTGGCTCCGCGCTTCGCTCAGCGCCCCTACCATCTTCGACTGGCCGGGGTTACCGTTTGCACGGCCGGTGCCGGCGCCGGCGTCGATGGCGTCGGGTTGTCGTTGAGGTGGTTCCCGAAGTCTGCTGCGAAACCCGGCATACCGAGATCGAAGCCGGATGCGAGCGCTGTATTGCCGAACAGGTCGATGTAGAGGGATCGTCACGCGCCATTGGTAAACTCCTGTGAGTGGGCGCGTCGAGGCACACTCGTTGTTGACTGCGGGTGTTGCCAGGATGCGGATGGTGGAGGGTTGGAAGTGAAGGCTGCCGTCAGGCAGCGATAGTTTCCGGCAGGAGGCGGAACTGCACCGGCAGTTTGACGGCGATCTCCTCGTCGGTCAGATCATCAAGCAGCTTCCAGATTTTGCCTTGTGCAGAGGGATAGACGAGCACGATCTGGCGATTGCACAGATCGGCTGGAAAGCGGTTATCGGCATAGCCGCGAAAATCCGGACCAGTCGCGCTCCAGATATGATCGAGCCTTTCCTGTCGGTTCATGGCGCGGACGGGACGGGCTTCGCGGGTGATGATTGCGGCACGCATCCGAACAGGTGACTGACGATCGCCCAGGTCGCAATATCCGTGAAACCATCTGGAACGATCATCGATCCGCAGGGCGAAGAAAACGCTGGTGACGCTGGCGGCCAGAAACACGCGCATGGCGAACATGTCACCGCGGTAAAATAGCGGCGGCAGGATCTCGAACATGTGGTCGTGATCGGCTTCGGATACCTCGAACCACTCGCCGACATCACGAGTGCCATATATCCTGTTATCGTCGAATGGCGACTGGCAATGGCGGTTGAACAGGATGTACATCTCGTGGCGGGTAGCGACGCCTTCGAATACTTTGCGGATGGTGGGAGGATTAAACATCTGCGGCTCCTTGGGGTTGCGATTGAAGCGAAGCCTGATCGACCTCTCTGTTCAGTCCTTTGATCACCCCTCCACAGCCGGCGCTTCGCGGGCAGCGGGTCAAGGGCCGCCGTCAGGCGGGCGGCAGCTTCACCCTTGATGCGCTGTCCGCGTATGCGGCAGCTCTCCTCTTTCCCTCCTCTGTTGCAATTCTTCATTCCAGTCTTCACACCGCGGCTTGAGCCGCGAGAAATCGCAACTGGCGCGATCTGCCATCTGGCGCAGACGATCGGCAAAGACTTCACCCTGGACGTTATTGTCGGTCGCGGCCACCAGCCACGCGCCTTTCCCTGAAGCCAGGATTTCCAAAGCCTGAGCGGTCAACGGCGACCAACCGCCACCTGTGCTGACATAGAGCGTGTCGGATCTTGTCTGCTCGATCGCGGCCAGGCTGAGCGCATCGATCGCCGCCTCCGTCACACAGATCCGATGAGCGTCATTCATACCAAACTGGAAGAGCGCCTTGGCGCCGCCGGTTGAAAACCCGCGCCAGTCGGGGCCGCGCTCTTCCCAGCCGATGACGGCGCCAGTCTTATCGACATGTTTTGCCCACATCGAGCCATATGAGCCTTCTCGAAGAACGTCTGCCTCGATCGCTGCGGAGATGACTTGCCATGGCAGGGCGCGGTATTGATGCAGATATCTCCACGTCGCCGATGTGCGCCACGGACGCTCTCTATGGTTCCAGCGGTCAGCGACCGAAGCCATTGTGTGCGCTTGCCGGAGAGGCTTCTCCCAGGTCGGTGCGGTAGGCTGAAACGCGACAAGATCGCCAACGACCGCCAGCGCTTCCGCAAATCCGAACCCATGCAGATAGCCTGCAAGAGCGAACACATCGCCCTTGGCATCCGAACGAGCGTCGAACCAGCCTCTGTCGTCATGGATGACGATGATGATGTCGTCGTCGCGACGGAATTTTACCGCCCGGCGCGTGCTCTCTTTCCTGTCTATCGCGAAGCCGTCATACTCAAGGACGGCTGCGCAGCCCACCCGGGCTCGCAGTTCCTCAATGTCATTCTTATTCATTTCGCTTCCTCTGCTTTCCTTACTTTTTGGACTGGCAGCGCCCAGGCCGCGAAGATGGAAGCGCGCAAGGGCGCGGTTCGCAATGTGCAGATCTGCCGGACAAGTTCGCGGCGAAGCCTCCCTTGCGCGCGCCTCAGCGCGAGCGGCACGCGCTCCCTGGAAGGGGTGATCGGCTCAATGAGCCGATCCATAGGCAAAGGGATCATATTCGTTGATGATGGCGTCCTCATCGCCGTCATACTCGGCGGAAGGCATGACGCCGATCTCTCCATCTATTTCAAAGAGGGTGACCGGGACCATGAGGGTCCGGGCAAGATCGAGTGCGTGGTTTTGTGCGAGGCTGAGATCCGACATGTGAGGCTCCATCCATTGGCGGGGCCGATCCCCGCTCGATGGCGCCCGTTCGATCCAGGCCGGGCCGCGGTCACCTCGGCGGCGCAGCCAGAGAGGTCGCAGCTCGCTCGCGAACCCCTTGTGGGTTGACCGTCCAAGGGCGGGACTGGATTAGGGATGCCAGACAAGAGAGCGGGAATCGGAAACGCCGATGGGTGGAGCATCATTGCGCTCGGCCTGTTTACGCTGCCGCGTGCTGATCAGGCGACCTGCAGGTGCTGTGCCGCTTTCGGACGGCTCGCTGAACGTGGAGACAGGATCGCGCAAGGGATCAGACTGATCTTCGAGCATCTATCCCTTCTAGCTGGCTGATGGCCGGAGCGAATGAAACGATAAACGCGCTCAAAACCACGCGATCTGCAGGTGACGTGGTTCTGTTTTATTTGTCGGCACATGGCCCGTCGCTTACAAGCGACGTGACGCAATTCCTGATCGACGCTCATGGCTTGAAACCGGACGCTGCCAGGCAGCGTGTGTCTCGCACCAGAGCCGCTGTCAAACGTCTCGCGTACATCACTTTCCCGCGCAAGGCTCGCTTCATCTATTTGCAGCAACACTACGGCTCTCCGCAATACTGGGAGAACCTCATCGAAGCTCTCATCAGGACACGTCCGGCATATGGATTGGCAATCGAGTCGATTTTGCTACGTGGCGGGCTCATTCCAGTAAAGCACTTCCCGATCGCGCGTGGCGCGCCGATCATGCAGGCACGGCATCTGTCACCAGACACGATCTTCAATCGGCTAAGGCAAGCCCACTCTTGGACAAGGTCCTTGTGAGCGGACTGGGAGAATGCATCGTGTTCACCCAATACGAGGGCCGCTACGAGTCCCTGGCTCAAGATGTCCGGGCCAGACTGATCACAGAGTCCGTCCTGTTGAAGGCCATCAGCGACTGGAGCAGAAAGCTCGGTCTCGTCAGCTACGAAAAGGTGGCCACACGCGATGGAGAGCAAATCCCAAGGGTTGGCACATTTGCATGGGATCTCACTGCTCCTTCTTACCGAAGCTTTCTAACGAAGAGTGATGGCGACAAACAGAAGCCAGGGTTTCTCGCCTGCGACATTCTGCTTGGCGAAAAGATAGGTGTTGGGGGAATCCGGCCGTTCCTTCAAAAATGCCACTCGTTGCGAGCCCTGCGAAACGTTGGGCCAACAATCCAGATGTTCGTTGCGGATTCCTTTTCTCATGACGCGTTCAAGGGCCTGACCACCGCTTTTTAAAAGCACTATATGAAAGCCTGACGAGTCATATCACTGACCAATTTTTAGACATAAAAATTGGTCAGAAGGACAGGATCGATTGCCAGTGACCAAAGTTTGTATATAATCTTCGGTCAGAAGGACGGACAACCATGCCGGATCCCAGATCGGACACTCTCGAACGTATTCACCAACGGATTGCCGGCGCGGCACCTTCGGGCGTTTGGTCGCGTGCCGATTTCCTCGATATCGCGACACCGAACGCCGTCGAAAAGGCGTTGCAGAGGCTAACCATCCGCGGCGACATCCGCCGGCCTCATCGCGGCCTATACGACAAGCCGGGTATCAGCCAGCTGACCGGCAAGATGGTGTTTCCGCCACGCGCCTCATTCATCGATGCGATTGCACGGCGCGACAAGCTTCGTGTGTGCGTTGACGGCATGACGGCTGCCATCGATTTGGGCCTCACGACGGCAGTTCCGGCCCGGTCCACGATCTATGCGGATACCTATCCCCGAACCATCGAAATCGAGGCCAATGCCGGCGACGCTAAGGCCACAAAACCAGTCATCTATATCCTGGACTTCAAGCGAATTTCGGCAAAGACCGCTTTCTGGGCCGGCCGGCCGGCAATGCGGGTGATCCAGGCCCTCCACTGGTTTCGCGATGAGCGATCCAATCTGGAGACGGTTGTCGATGGTATCGCCCGTTACCTGGCACGAAGCCCCCACAGGCAACCGATTGTCGAGGATCTGCGCGAAAACATCAACGCCATCCCTGCCTGGATGTACCAGGCGATAGAAACGATAACACGCGACCCGCGGCCCCCGGTGGATGAAGACACTCCAACAGGTCAGGATGGGAAGGCTGGACATGCGCCAGAGCTTCATTGAAGTCCTTCGCTCAAGCGCTGACGAGCGGAGAGCACTATTCTCCGCCGCGGCGTCCGATCTGGAAACGCGGACCGAAATATCGAGAAAGATCTCTACGTCTGCTGGGTGCTCGACTTCCTGTTCAACCGACGGAGGGACGATGCTATCGGCCTCTATTTTAAGGGCGGTACCAGCCTCAGCAAGGCCTATAGCCTGATCCAGCGTTTTTCCGAGGACATCGACATCGGCATCTACAAGGGGGACCCGAAAGTTCCGCTTGAGGCCGATATCGCCGCTCTCCCCTCTGTCAATCAACAACAGAAGGCTCTGGCCGAGCAGGTGGACGAGGCAGCAAGGCATTATATCTCTGGGCCACTCAAGCGTTTGCTCGAGGAGGAAATCGCCGTGGTCGAAGGAGAGTTGGACAAACGGGACATTTTACGCTCGGCTTCGGGTACGATCCCTACCGGAAGAAGGAAGCGCTCGACATTTTGGTGCTGGGATACAGAAGCGTCTTTGATACCAGCGGCGGCTATGTCGAGGCGGCGGTGCGCATCGAAGGCGGCGCACGCCCGGATCCGGTGCCAGCCGAAACGCGAGAGATCGTCCCCTACATAGCATCCGAAATGCCGGCCGGTTCGAATCTCACGATCTCCAATGTGATGACCGTCAAGCCCGAGCGGACGTTCTGGGAAAAGGTCCTCATCCTTCATGCCATGACGGAAATGACCGAGAAACGAAACGCGGAGCAGAATGCGGAAAGAATGGTCCCTGACCTCAATCGATACTCGCGCCACTATTACGATGTTCATCAGATTTGGACGCATCCAGACTACGGAAAGGCGACTGCATCCATGCTCGATCTTGCTGAAGCGTGCCGGCAGCACAAGGAACTGATGTTTCGTGCACCGGACCATCGCTATGATCGGGCAGTACCCGGCAGTTTCCGGCTGGTGCCGACCGCCGATATGCGCAAGAAATTGGCGACCGACTACGACAGAATGTCAGCCATGATCTTTGCGACACCGCCTGATTTTGAGGCCGTCATGACGAGCATCGAGGATCTGGAGCGTTTCCTCAACAAAGAGCAATAGTCGGTTGACAATGCAGTTCGAACAACACCGAGGTCGCACGACCAGGTACTGAACTCAGTCTATGAAAATGCTTGTACGTGTGGTTGGTAGGCAGGCCAGACTAGGCTCGCGCCAGTAGAGGAACGACCACGAAAATAGGGGTTCAGGTTGACTGGAGACCTACAGGAACTTGCCACCAATGGTATCGACACCGATACGGTTCGACAGCTCGGCCGTCGCGCTGCTCGTAATAGATAGGCTTGGTCCGGTCTAACGAAGTGTCAGAGCTGCCTGCGCCAAGGCCGGGGCAAACAGATCCGGCCGTGTCAAGCACCACAGCACATCGCCCTTGGTGCGCGCAACGATGCCGGCGACAAACAGAGCGGCGGCCGCGCCATGAACCGCGTCGGCGCCGCCGCCAGCCACCTCGTGCAAAGCGCCACAAGCTAGACCACCACCGGGCAGCTTTGAATCAATCTCGGCAATTCCGAACGACAGCACCTCGCCCTTGCGCGCAGCTCCGCCTTCAAGCCGCCGGATGCGGTCCTGAAGCTCGGAAATAACGGGATTGGCGGCAGTGATTGGCATGGTCTCTTACGTCGAGGGGGTGTTTGCACACCCAAAAAAAGCTGATATGTTCTGTTTTTGTTCCTTAACTAACGATGAGTCAACGGACAAGAATCGGGTGGACGGCGGCCAACATCACGAGATGGCTGTTGCCCAGTCGATTCATCAAGCAGATTCAATTCGATGCAGAATGTGACGAAAATATCGTGGATGAGAAAATAGAGATATGCCCGGCCTGTTGACGCTCAGAGATTTCAAGGGACCGGTGATCACCGTCCAATGCAAGCCGTGCGGTCAGCAGGGAGAACTTGATCGCAAGACGCTGGTGAGAGAGTTTGGCGCCAGCATGCGTTTTGTGGATCTGCGCCGCCGGATGGCGATGGGCTGCGACAAGATGCATTGCTCCGATGGGCGCGATAGATGCGGAACGCAATTCCCGTGTTTGCTGGAGGCAGGCGTGGCTGTTGAGATGCAAGCGTCCACGTGTTCGGAGAAGCTCTCAAAGCTTGATTACGATCCAAAAGGATCGGAAACTTCGCCTTGACCGACATTGGATAGGAGGACGGCAATGTGTAATCTCTACAATGTGACGACCACCCGCGATGCGGTCCTGCAGTTTACCAAAGCATTCCGGGACCGGGCCGGCTGGAACGAAGCCTCCGTCGATGTTTATCCAGGCTATCAGGCGCCGATTGTCCGCGTTGCTGAGGACGGACAACGCGAGATTGCCAGGGCGACCTGGGGAATGCCGTCGCCGCCTGCCTATGTGAAAAACTACGACCCGGGCGTCACTAATATCCGCAATGTAAACTCCCCACATTGGCGCCGATGGCTTGGCCCGACCAGCCGCTGCGTGGTTCCGTTCACCTCCTTTGCCGAGCCGGATCCAGCCAGCAAGATTGAGGGCGGACGGGTGCCTAATGCCTGGTTCGCGGGCAACGAAGAGCCGCCGCTGATGTTTTTCGCAGGCTTCTGGACCCCGTGGAAGGGCGTGCGCAAAGTCAGGGATGGCGAACAGGAATACGAACTCTTCGGATTTCTGACGACCTCCCCCAACGAGATCGTCTCGCCGATTCACCAAAAGGCCATGCCCTCCATCCTGACCACGCCTGAAGAAGTCGAGACCTGGTTGACAGCACCGTGGGATGAAGCCCGCCACCTCCAGCGTCCGCTCCCAGGCAACATGCTGGTGATCGTGCCGCCACAGGCCAAACCGAAGCCAGACGAGGAAGGTCTGTTGCTTTGATCACCGGCACCATGCACGACCAGAGCAGTTAGGTGCCTGTACACCAAATGCCCGCGTACCATGTTGGAACCGACGTAATGGGGAGCGTGTAATCTGTGCGCAAAATCATCCATGTCGATATGGATGCTTTCTATGCGTCTGTCGAGCAACGCGACAATCCGGCGTTGCGCGAGCTACCATTGGCCGTCGGCGGATCGGCGGCCCGTGGTGTGGTGGCGGCCGCGAGTTACGAGGCGCGCGTCTTCGGCGTGCATTCGGCCATGCCGTCGGTCACCGCCAAGCGCAAATGCCCCGAGCTGATCTTTGTGCCGCCGCGCTTTGACGTCTACAGAGCGGTTTCTCTGCAAATCCGCGAGATCTTTGCCGAATATACGCCGCTGATCGAACCACTGTCGCTCGACGAGGCCTATCTCGATGTCACCGACAACTTGAAGGGGATGGAGATTGCCACCGAGATTGCGCTGGAGATCCGTGCGAAGATCAAGGATATAACCGGCCTCAACGCCTCGGCTGGCATCTCCTACAACAAGTTCCTGGCGAAGATGGCGAGCGATCTCAACAAGCCGAATGGCCAGGCGGTCATTACCCCGAAGAACGGACCGGGTTTCGTCGAGATGCTTCCTGTCAAGAAGTTCCATGGCGTGGGGCCGGCGACAGCGGAGCGGATGAAACGGCACGGAATCGAGACGGGGTTTGATCTGAAGTCGAAGTCCCTCGCCTTCCTTCAGCAGCATTTTGGCAAGTCCGGTCCGTATTTCTACGGCATCGCCCGTGGGATCGACGAACGACAGGTCAGGCCCGATCGCATCCGCAAGTCCGTCTGCGCCGAGGACACCTTCGTCAAGGACATTGATGATTTCGATCTCGCCAAAGGCGAACTGCGGCCATTGGCGGAGAAAGTCCGGAAGTATTGCGAAGCGCACGACATCACGGGGAAGACCGTGACGGTCAAAATCAAATATTCGGATTTCAGCCAGGCGACACGCAGCCAGACAGTGCCGGGAGCCGTCTCCAACCTCGACCAGATGCTGGAGATTGCAGAGACCCTGCTCGCCTCGGTATTCCCGTTCAAACGTCCGGTGCGGCTCCTAGGGATCACCCTTTCGTCGCTCAACACCGAAGAGAGCGGGCAAGAACCGCAGCTCGATCTGGGACTTTGATGCAGCCGGGCCTCGAAACGAAAAAGCCTGCCGCGGGAGGAGGTGCGGCAGGCTTTTCGAAAAGAACCGAACAGCGACTGGGAGGAGGAGTGTCGCCGTTCCGACAGACGTCCCTTGGGAGGAGGAGCGGGCCGTCTGAAATCGAAGCTGTGCGGGAGGAGGTGCATCGCTTCGATGAAAACCAGAATACCCATTCTCGCCGCACATTAAATAGACTTTGCTGCAGTGCAGCTATGCAGAGAATGCAGGACCTCATCCGTGACGAAAGAAATCTCCAGCACAGCGCCTCGCTGTGGGCCAGATACAAAAAACGCCCGCGTCATCAGCGGGCGTCGTGTCATTCAGGTCGGCTTGCAAACAGTCGCTTAACGAGCGACCGATTGGCGGGCAAGGCTGTGAATGTCGGCACGATCGATGCCTAGATCCTGCAGTTCGCGCGAGCTCATGCGGCCAAGTTCGGTAACGGTCTGACGATACTTGCGCCAGTTATGGAAAGAGCGTGCTACGTTCATGATGATCCCCTTTCGTGAGGTCTCTTGACGCCAGCAACCTAGCTTTGGTTCCAACGTCGTTTCGATGATTAGAATATAGGCTCTTGGACGCCCATCGATAAGGCACAAGGTCTCAGGTCGGCCATGCGCTCAAAGCATGGGTCCAATCAAACGACGGACGGAGCTATCAGGCTCGGAAACGATCGAAGGCGGTGAGCCGTTTGATCGGGGGATCTGCATCGGGATAGCGGTAGATTTCGGCCCTGAGATAGCGGAGCTCATCATCAAGCGCTTCTTCCCCAACCTCGATCCACCAGGATTTGGGACGGCCGTCGCTTCCGTCGGACCAGCGATAGCCTCGCGTCTTCAAGTGATCCTTCATGTCGAAGGGGCTGTTCTCCGCAAAGATCCGCACGCGCGACCTTTGGCTTGCGCAATAAAGCTCGGCGAAAGCGGTGGAATCCGACCCATTCACTTCCCTTGCCAGGACCTCCAGAAGCGCAAAGCAATCATCGACCGCACGATGTCCCTCATGAAAATATCCCGCTTGCCCGACAAGATATCCGAGTTTGGTACCTTCATATCCCCGCGACGACCAGTCGATCTCGGAGTTGGAGCAAGCCCAGGCCTTGCCGGAAAACAGCTGAGAAAACGCCTCGCAGAATGGCCGGTCGAAACCGGCATTGTGGGCGATCAGCAGATCGGCAGGGCCGATCAGCGCCCGCAACGCTGCCGTGTCGATCGACTGCCCGGCCACCATATCGTCGGTAATCCCGGTGAGCCTGGTGATCTCAATGGGAATGGAAACGCTTGGCTGCTGAAGTCCACCGTAGATGCCGGTCACGTCACCAATACTTCCTGTCGCATCGAAGGTAAAAGCGATCACGCCAATCTCGGTGATCTCATCCTTGCGAGCATTGAGGCCCGTGGTCTCGGTGTCGAGAATGACGCCCTTGAGGGGGTACTCTGGCCGGGCGAATGAAGCTATTGCGCGCGGCATAAGTTTCTGCAGGATCCGATAGCGACCCGTCTGCGACAGATGACGGACCATGTCCTCTTCACTCATGGGGATGGTATTCTTGTCGGGTTTGGCGGCGTTGGACGAGCCACGCGTGACCACAGGGCCGGGCGGAGCCCGCTCCGAAAACATGTCAAACTGTTCTGCCATTGCTGTTGTCAAAGCCCCGCCGCCAATTTGCCCCCTTCAAAACACGGCACGATCGGCAGATCAACCTTGTTGGGGGGGTGCGATTTCAGGCAGGCTTTCCAGCAAAGTTCGCAACCTCGCAATTTTTCCAACCTCAGTTCACAGGTGCTTGTGCGAAATGGCCAAAACCAAAAGTAGGGATATCAGCTGGAGCGGGAACCGCGAAAGCCGTTCGCCTCCCGCACGATCGGTCAAAAGGGTTGCCGCAGGAGGTTCAGCATCGCGACGGCGATGCCGGAAACCGGGACCGACAGCCCGGTGCGCGGGTCCATTTATGCCAGCGAGTGGCACAGTGCCGCATTCGGAGATAGAAGTGCGACATCCTTTGTGGGAGCCGAAACACAAATGCTGCAACTTACAGCTCTCGCGTTTAACCGCTGAGGCGCGATCCTGCATATCCTGACCGCCAGCTTGATCGGTGACGGGGAACAACATCAGCTCGGGCTTACCTTGTAGATAGAAATTAGCGCAGTGAGAAAAAACTCGTGTCAAAAGCCCGCATTCGTGTCATCGATCTTGAGACCGCCGGAAACGGACCAAACGACGTCTGCGAAATTGGCTGGCAGGATGTCGTCCAGGAAGTTGATGGCATCTGGATCGTAAGCGAGGAGCGCGGATCGCTACTGGTCAACCCAGGCCGGCCGATCTCTCCTGAAACGATGGCCATTCATCACATTCTCGATGAACAGGTCGCTAACGCGTCCTTCTGGAAAGAGATTGCCTCGACGGTCTTGCGACCCGTCGGCAGGATCGATGCCCTCGCCGCTCATCGGGCTGCCTTCGAGCAGCGATATTGCACACCGCGACTGACCGGTGAGGTTTCGTGGATCTGCACCTGGAAATGTTCGCTGCGCGTCTGGCCTGAACTGCCCCGGTTTTCCAATCAGATGCTGCGTTATCAGCGTATGCCACAAGGTCTGGTCCATGAGATCGGATTGCCAGCGCATCGGGCCATGCCGGACGCGTACGTGACCGCTCATCATCTGCGAGACCTGTTGAACGCTGCATCGCTCGAACAGCTACTGGTGTGGAGCACCGAGCCCGGGCTTCTGCCCCGCGTGCCTGCCGGCCCGGAGCGCGGCAAGAGCTGGGACCGTGTCGGCACGGAAGCGCTCAGTGAATTGCTCCGCGACCGAGACGCCGACGTCCGGTTCAGTGCCCAGACAGAACTGACAAAGCGGGGTGAGCTTGGAACTCCAACGGTTGCCGAACCGCAACAGAGGTCGCTGTTATAAGCGATGATCCAAAGTCCACCTTGTCACCCGCCGGCAGGTACTTCGTGGTACAAGGACGTCTTTGGCGAAAAAGCAATCCAGCTCTTGGTGAACACACACGTGAGTTGTTGTTTTGCCGACAGATTCAAGCGGGGATCTTCTTATCCTCGTATCTTCACTAACTCAAACCCTGAACCGTCATAGCGTGCCGGTGTCGATGAGCCGGTCCAACCGGTTTTAAATCCGGCAGTACGCAAATCCCATGCCGTACAGCCGAATAACATCTGGGCAGACGGTCACACGGCACCGCATAATAGCGCCGAGGTCTTGCATGGCGCAGAAACTAAACACCGGACATTACGATGACTGGATTGACCGGCGAACTGGCGTCCTCTTTTTGCAATATTGCAATGCACCATGGTGATCCCGCCGCATTCGCTCATCGCAATTACTCACTAACTCTCCCCATTGCACCGTTGACAGTGGCCGCTTTCCCATCAATTATTGTTGTCAGACATCTTACAAAATGTCGTCAAACTGTCTTTGGGAGGCACCATGAATATCTTTTCGAAGCTTCTGGCCGGCGCTGCGCTGCTGGCTGCCACAAATTCTGCCTTTGCAGGCGAAACGCTTGACCGCGTCTTGGAAAACAAGGCTATGGTCGTCGCGACCAACAGCAGCTGGCCTCCGCAGAGTTTCCTGGATGACAACAACGAGATGGTCGGGTTCGACATCGACGTTTCGCGCGAGATCGCCAAGCGCCTCGGCGTCGAGGTTAGCTTCCAGACCCCGGATTGGGCAACGCTTACCGGCGGTCGCTGGCAGGGGCGCTACGACATCGGCGTCGGCTCGGTCACCCCGACCAAAGCGCGCGCTCAGGTCATCGACTTCGCCGGCATCTATTATTACAGTCCTTATGTCTACGTCGTTCACAAGGACAGCACGGCAAAGAGTGTTGACGACCTCAACGGAAGGGTGATCGGCGTCGAGACGGCGACCACCTCCGAAGACTTCATCAACCGCAAGCTCGAAATCGATGCGCCGGGCCTGCCGCCGATGGAATACAAGCTGCAACCGGGTGAAATTCGCACATTTGCCGATTCCATGCTCCCCTTCGATGACCTGCGCCTCGGCCCGGGCGTGCGCCTCGATGCAGTGATCGCGCCTGAGCAGACAGCGATGAACGCCATCAAGAACGGCTATCCGCTGCGTATCCTCGATGGCGGCTACGCCTTCCGCGAACCTCTCGTCGTCATCGGCGAAAAGGTCGATCCGGAATGGACGGCAAAGGTCGGCAGCATCATCGCCGACATGAAGAAGGATGGCACGCTCGCCTCCCTCACAGCCAAGTGGTACGGCAAGGACTACAGCGCCGACTAAGACGCACAAGTAATGCCGGTTCGGGATCACATCCCGGGCCGGCATTACCTATCCTGCCTGAAGCGAGCCCGACATGACATATCCCGATACCTACTACCGCCGCACCATGGCCAATGGCGCCGAGCGGCCGACCCTTTCCGGCGCCATCGACTGCGATACCGTGATCATCGGCGCCGGCCTTGCCGGGTTGACAACAGCATTGCAGCTTACCCGTGCCGGCGTTTCCGTCGTTGTGCTAGAGGCAGAAAGCATCGGCTTCGGCGCATCCGGCCGCAACGGCGGCTTCGTCAGCCCCGGTTTTGCAACCGGTGGCGATGCGATCGCACGGGCCACCGGCAAAGATGCCGCGCGAAAAATCCATCAGCTCTCGATCGAGGGTGTCGATTTCGTGCGCGACACGATCCGTGATCTTGGCATCACCGACGCGAAGCCGCAGCCGGGCATCATGAGCGTGTTGCGCCACGATGGAGGCGGCAGCCTGAAGCAGCATGCCGACGAGATGCGCAGGGAATACGGCTACGAATACGAATATATTGGCACGGATGCGGTTCGCAGCCGGCTGAAATCAACACGCTATTTCCAGGCTCTGCGCGATCCCAAGGCCTTTCACATGCATCCGCTGAACTATCTGCGGGCGGTGGCCAAGGAGATCGAACGTCTCGGCGGGCGTATCTACGAAAACTCCGCCGCGACGCGCTGCGACGTCAATGGCGCGGAAAAACGCGCCAAAACTGCCAACGGCCAGGTGAAGGCCCGCCACATCGTTTTCACCACGGGCGGTTATACCGGCTCGCTGGTCGGTAAACTCAAGCGGTCCTACCTCCCGATCGCCACCTATGTGATGCTGACCGAGGAAGCGCCCGAGCTCATTCGCGAAGCAATCACCACGCGTGACGCGATCGGCGACAATCGCCGGGCCGGTGACTACTACCGCCTGGTGGAAGACGGCAAACGCATTCTTTGGGGTGGCCGTATTACCACCCGCGCCGCCTCGCCTGCAGCCCTCGCCCAGGAATTGCGGCGCGAGATGATCGGTACCTATCCGCAACTCAGCGAGCTGAAGACGGAACTCGCCTGGTCAGGCCTTATGTCCTATGCCCGTCATCTCATGCCCCAGATCGGCGAGATGCAGGCCGGGGTCTGGCATTGCACCGCATTTGGCGGGCATGGCCTAAATACGACGGCGATCGGCGGCAAGCTCATTGCAGAAGGTATTCTCGGTCAATCGGGTCGCTACAAATTGTTAAAGCCCTTCGGCCTCGTCTGGGCCGGCGGAACCGCCGGGCTCGCCACGGCACAACTTACCTATTGGAAATTACAGGCGCAGGACTGGTGGCGTGAGCGCGGCGCCTGAGACGGGGGAGGAACATCGATGATTGGAAAACTGATACTTACTTACCCCGCGGCGGCCCGTCGCATCGGCATAGTGCTGATCTTCGCGCTTGTTGCAGCCTCACTTTACGCACTTGGCATCAGCTCAGCGTGGATCGGCAAGCTCTTCCCCTCGGCCATAGACTGGTTGAAGGAGAACAGGCAGCTTGGCCGGATCGTATCGTCGATCACGATTGCGCTTATCGTCGCCTTTAACTGGAAGCTGCTGCAGCTTCTTCCGCGCCGTCAACAGATAGTGGCCGTCTGGATCGAACTGTTCGCGCTGCTGATGCTGTTCTTTTATTCGTTCGACCTGTCGATCAGCTTTATCATCCGCAAGATCGGCTTCATGATCTCGCAGGGCGTGGTGACGACGCTTTATATTTCGGCGATTTCGATTGCGATCGCCACAGTGATCGCGTTGGTAGGTGCGATCGCCAAACTGTCGAAGAACGGCGTGATCTACGGTCTTGCCACCTTCTACACCTCGTTGTTTCGTGGCCTGCCGCTGTTGATGCAGATCTACATCATTTATCTGGGCCTACCGCAGGTCGGATACGTGATCAGCGCGGTCCCGGCCGGCATCCTGGCGCTCTCGCTCTGCTATGGCGCGTATATGACAGAAATCTTTCGAGCGGGGATCGAAAGTATTCACCGCGGCCAGACGGAGGGTGCAACCGCGCTTGGCCTCAGCCCGAACCAGACAATGTTCCTCGTGATCCTGCCTCAGGCGATGCGGGTGATCGTGCCGCCGACTGGCAACCAGTTCATCGCCATGCTGAAGGATAGTTCGCTCGTGTCCGTGGTTGGCGTGTGGGAGATCATGTATCTCGCCCGCACCCAGGGGCAGACGGAGTTCCGCCATATCGAGATGCTGATCACAGCCTCGATGATCTACTGGGCGCTGTCGATCGTGCTAGAGCTGCTTCAGTCGCGCATCGAAGCCCGTTTCGGTCGGTTCAATGCCCGCTGAAGTATTAGCGGTCGGGGCAATGTCGCCGCGAAACCTGCGCGCCGTTTTGATCGTGCTGTGCGCCTTTGCAGTCTTTTCCGGCACGGACGCGCTTGCAAAGCTCTTGGCGCAAAGCTTTCCTGTGCCCCAGGTGACCTTCATGGTGACGGTCACAGCGCTTATCGTCGTCGTCGGCTCTGCGGTTTCTTCCGGCCGCGCCGGCACGCTCTGGCCCCGTCACCCGCGGTTGGCTTTCGTGCGCGCCGGGTTGCTCGCCGGAGATACGATCCTGATCTATTACGCCTTTGCCGCATTGCCGCTTGCCGAAGCCTATGTGGTTGCGTTCCTGTCGCCTGTGCTGGTGGCGGTACTTGCCTTTATCTTCCTGCGCGAGCGCCTGTCGAGGGCGGGCTGGGCCGGCGTTCTACTCGGCTTTGCAGGTGTCATCGTTGCCCTTCGCCCCGGTGTCGTGCCAATGAATTTCGGTCATGCGGCCGCGATCGGGTCTGCCTTGCTCTTTGCCGTGTCGCTTGTTCTACTGCGCCGTACGCAGACGACGGAATCCGACGCTGCCCTGGTGGCGAGCCTGCTGGTCGTGCTGAGCGTGCTCTCCCTCGTCGTTGCGCTTGCTGGTAGCGGCTTTGAGCCGGTCGGATTTATCGATCTTGCGACAGTAACCGTCGCCGGTCTCCTGTTGTCTGCCGGTCATGCGCTGCTCGTGCGTGCGTTTCGTATCGGCGATGCGTCCGTGGTTGCGCCTTTTCAATACAGCCAGATCATCTGGGGTTGTCTCTATGGCGCCCTGCTGTTTGGCGCTCCTATCGAAATCCATACACTGGCCGGCGCCGCGATCATCATTGCATCCGGCTGGGTGCTCGTGAAATAACTGGAGGAAATTGATGCAGCAATCGTCCAACCTCACCGAGATCAAGCTTTCCGGCGTGCACAAGTGGTACGGGCAATATCACGCGCTGGACGACATCAATCTCGATGTAGCAAAGAGGGAGCGCATCGTCATCTGCGGTCCGTCCGGCTCGGGAAAGTCCACGCTGATCCGGTGCATCAACCGGCTTGAGGTGCACCAAGAGGGGCAGATCGTCGTTGGTGGGGTCGAACTTACGGAAAATGAGAAGAACATCGAGAATGTGCGCCGGGAAGTCGGCATGGTGTTCCAGCACTTCAACCTTTTTCCGCATTTGACCATTCTTGAAAACTGCATCCTGGCACCGGTCTGGGTGCGCAAGATGAGCAAAGGCAAGGCCACGGAGATTGCAATGCACTATCTGGAGCGCGTCAAGATTCCGGAACAAGCCAACAAATACCCCGGCCAACTTTCCGGCGGCCAGCAGCAGCGTGTGGCGATCGCCCGTGCGCTGTGCATGAACCCCAAGGTCATGCTGTTCGACGAGCCAACCTCGGCGCTCGACCCGGAAATGGTTAAGGAAGTGCTGGATACGATGGTGTCGCTTGCGCAAGAAGGCATGACGATGATCTGCGTGACCCATGAAATGGGTTTTGCCCGCCAGGTGGCCGACCGGGTGATTTTCATGGATCAGGGGCGGGTGGTGGAAGAAGCCGCACCGGTAGATTTCTTCGACAACCCGCAGCACGAGCGTAGCCGGTTGTTTCTCAGTCAGCTCCTGCACTGAGAGCCACACGAAAACGCGACCGGCGACATTTTGCCGGTCTCCTGTTTTCCGGCTCGGCTTGTTTCAGAGTGGCTTCGGTTCCTGCGGAAAACCGCCGACATGGGTGCAGGTGCGCGCTGCGCATTCGCGTCCTGAGACGAGGCTCGTTTCGAGACTGCCGCCAGCGACGAAGGCGTGGAGAAACCCCGCGATAAAACTGTCGCCTGCTCCGGTAGTGTCGACGACGGCGACGGGCGTGATGCCGGTTTCCGCATATTCCTCACGGCTCATCGCGGCCGAACCATCGCCACTGCGGGTGACAACGGCCACCTTGGCCCCGCCGTTAAGGCACACCTGCATCATAGCTTCGGCTTTCTGCCGATCTTCACCCGCCGAGCCGAAGGCAATGCGCAGGTTGTCGACTCCGATGTGAGCGGGCTGGTTGTTGACCGAGACATCCTGCGAGACGCTGATGCCGGCCTCCGCCAGCCTGCGGCGCACGGTGCCCCGATCGGCGATCCAGCCGATATGGACATGATCCATGCCAGCGAGAGCCACAAAATCCTCTTCGCTCGGGATGTAGTCCTGGCAGACACCAAAATCCTCAAAGGCGAAGATGCGATCGCCGGCCTCGGTAATGTCGATATTCGTATAGGCGGTTTCACCGGGCAGCACCTGCATGTGTTCGACCCGCACACCTTTTTCCGCCAGCAGGTCGCGGGTGCGCGCGCCGTCGGCATCACGGCCGACGGCACCAAAATAATAGACCTCGTGGCCCAGCATGCCGAGTTGGACGGCGACATTGATGGCATTGCCACCAATCAGCGACTGCCCGACGGGAGGCTGGAAACGATCGACGCAATTGTCGCCGACGACGGCGAAACGGTAACGGGACATGGGACCTCGAATGATCTGTCAATGGCAAGGCCGCGACTATCATTGCGACAATCACGGCCTGTATCTGGCGGCCAGCTCCCGGAATTCTTGAGGCTGGCGATTGCGCATAATGCCGATGGCTTCTTAGTAGGCAACCTTCTTGTAATAGCGGCGCGTCGTCAGCGGGTGATTGCGCATGACTTCGAGATGGGCGCTGATGCGCTCAAGTACCGTTGCCAGCAGGATCGGTGAAATCAATCCGCGCACTTCCGGCGAGATGCCCGGCAGCTCGAAATCCGCAGTGTCGAGCACGGCGAGCTTGTCGGTGTAGTTCGGCGCGAAATTCTCGACCCGGTCGGCGACCGGACGGCACTCGTCCTCGCCCTTGAACAGGATGACGCTGACATTCTTGTCGACTAACTCGAGCGTGCCGTGGAAGAAGTCCGACGCATGGACCGGGCGGGTGCGGATCCACTGCATCTCCTCGAGAATGCACATACCGTAGTAGAAAGCTTCCGACCAGACGTTACCGGCACCGGTGACGATGTGGTAGTCGGAGCCAGCGAGGATCTTGGCAAAATCTTCAGCCTTGCTCTCGTAAGTGCGCTTGACCTCGAGCAGGAGCTTGGGGAGGCTCTGCAGTTCGCCGATCAGTTGGTCGTAGTTGGCGATTTCGGCGCGCTGCTTCATGATTGAAAGCGCCACGAACAGCGATTGCAAATAGAAGGACTCGCAGGATGTGTCGTCTTCTGCAAAATTAACGAAGACATGATCGCCACCCTTGCCCATCGGCGTTTCCTCATGGCCGACGAGCGTCAGGACAGTTGCCCCGATCTCCTTGATCTTCGCAAGCAGAGCGACGCTCTCCTTAGTGGTGCCGGAAAGCGACGGCATCACGACGATCGATTTCTTCGTAAGGTTTGCCGAGCCGGTGATGACGAGTTCAGCTGTGAGGTCCAAAAAGGAGGGGAAGCGCGAGTTGCGCTGAAGCAGCTGGTAGGCGGGCTGCATCAGTATCGCGGCCCCTCCGGTTCCCAGGAAAAATACGTTATCGGATCCCGCGGCTATGCAGCCTGCGATCACGTCGTCAAAGCGCTTTGCAAGGCCGGCAGCGCCGGACTGGATGCGCAGGTATCTGTGTTCGTCAAAGTTCAGCATGGAAAACTCTCTGTTGTCATGATCATGGCTGCCCAGGATCGCCTCTCCAACTTGTCGCCCCCGACAATGTTGTAAGACAACTGACATCTATGGCTTGGACTGTCAAGAGATATTGAAAACGGTGTCCCGAGACGACGCCATGTAACGTTTCTCTGAAATTCCTTCGCTTGACCTTTGCAGATTTGTCAGACAAGAAAATGAGCATTAGGATAGATACGAGGATTGCCTTGGACGAGCCCCTTCGCGACACGCGCACCCTAGTAATTCAGCTTCGTGATCGCATTGCCGAACTCATACGGGACGAGGGACTCCAACCCGGCGACAAGCTGCCCACGGAAGCACAGCTGACGACGCGGTTCAAGATTTCGCGACCAGCCCTGCGTGAGGCGCTGAAGCTGCTCGAGCAGGATGACATCATCTATGTCGAGCACGGTCGCGGCCGGTTCATTTCCGCGATTTCGGCGGTGCAGGTAGATCGGCCGATTACCGCTTTCGAGAGCGTGACCGACATGGCACGCCAGTATGGTTACAAGCCGCAGAACAAGGTTCTATCGATCTCCGAGGAGACGCCCACTGATACGATTTCCAAGCAGTTGCGCCTTGAGGCGGGGGAGCGCGTGATCCGCATCGAGCGGCTCCGCCTCGAAAATGATATACCGATCATGTACTGTCTGGACTATGTTCCGCGCAGCATCATCCCGGCTCGGCTTTACGATATCGACTGGAGCGGATCACTGCTTTCGTTGCTTGAGCAGCACAAGCAGCGTCCGCGCATGTCGGCCGCGTCCGTCACGGCTGTGATGCTGCCTGATGACGTCGTCGAGCGCAACGATCTGCGCGATTTTGGCCCTGCCCTCCTAATCACCGAAACATGTTTCAATATAGCGGGAATGCCGGTTGTCTATGCAATTGACTATCACCGCGGCAGCCATTTCACCTTCAGTCTGGTGCGCAAATAGACGACTGCTTCCATTGTTTCCTGGCCCCTTGAACCGGTCGGCCCAAACGCAGCGGGTTTTCGCATCCGAACGTTACGAAAAACCGTTTTAATTGACAGATGTCTGACAATTGCGCGCGTTCGGTGGTTATTTTGCACCGGGTAATCCGCCGAACAAAATCTAACAAAGGTGTGGCGCGTGGCAGCCGGAGACCCCTTCCGCAGACCACGTAAGCCAGTCGATGTTTGGGAACCAACTCCTTGTCGGTGAGTTGACGGGTGGCCATCCCGGTCACACAGTCAAGGACTAAACATGGATACAGCGCTTGTGATAGGCTATCTAGCCTCTCTGTGCTCCGTGACGAGCTTCGTCCCGCAAGTCTGGAAGGTCTTCAAGACGGGTGACACCGCTGCCATCTCGGCCCGGATGTATGCCTTGACTGTATCAGGCTTCGCTCTTTGGTCGGCGTTCGGATTGATCCGCGGCGAATGGCCTATCATCTTGACGAATACGATCTGTTTTTGCCTGTCGGGCTGCATTTTCTTGAAGAAGCTGAGCAGATGATACTTGATTTGGGTCCCGATCCATCCCGATGTGTTATCGCACGTCCGCAACATGTCGAGGTCTACCGCAAAGCTGGAGAGTTTGCCGGATGGCCAGCGAACTATGGCTTGTGGATCTGGGACGATGAGGTCGTGGTTGTTTTCGCGCAGGGTCTGCTGGGACGCGAAGGCAAGATCCATGCCCGCGATCGCGACCACCCGTTTCGCCCGCTTCAGGCACGCAGTCACGATGGTGGCATGACATGGGCAGTTGAACCTTTCCTTGGGCAGGTTCCCGGCGCTGAAACACTCTCTGCGGACGAACATGTGGTCGAAGGGCTGCGTGCTGGCCGCAACATCATTCCAGGGCGCGACCTCCAGCCCTTGACCATTCCAATAGATTTTCTTGACCTGGATACGATTGTCATGGCGGCGAGGACGGGAATAAGCCGCGCGGTTAGCTGGTTCTACGTCAGCCGTGATCGCGCACGAACCTGGCAGGGGCCGTACGCTTTCGGCGATTTCGGATTGCCGGGGATCTCGGCGCGTACCGACATCATTCCAGTCTCGGCAAACGAAGCATTGTTCATGCTTACTTCATCGAAGTCCGATGGCAATGAAGGACGCATCTTTTGCGCGCGCACGACGGATGGCGGACGAACGTTCTCTTTTCAAGGCTTCCTGATGGAGGAGACAAAAGGCTACGCCATCATGCCGTCATCGGTGCGGCTACCTGAAGGACGTATCGTCTCGGCCGCTCGTCGAATGGGAACGGGAGAAGAAGGCTGGATCGACATCTTCATGTCCGATGACCTTGGTATCACCTGGAGGCAAGTGGGCGGTCCCGTACCGACAGGGTTCGGGGGCAATCCGGGGGCATTGCAAATCCTGCCAGATGGACGGCTTGCTTTGATTTACGGATATCGCGACAAGCTCTACGGAATCCGACTACGCATGAGCGATGATGGAGGTCGTACATGGTCTCGCGAAACCGTTGTTCGCCGCGACGGTGGGTCTCCTGATCTAGGATATCCTCGTGTGGTGGTGAAACCGGACGGTTCGCTGCTTTGCGTTTACTACTTCAACGAGAAAGAAGACGGCGAGCGTTTCATCGCAGCGTCTGTGGTAATGCCCAAATCGCGCTGATGATTTTAGCCATCGTTGAAAGACTGTGTTTGTAGCTCCACGGGCGTGCTTTCGCAGGACCTGAGGCAACCGGTCTTCTCAATGCCGTCGTGAAGCCTGACGTTCACCGGCGGCCATTGTATTTCGAATGGGTTGCGGTTTTCATCCGCGTGAATTTTCCGTCTCCCCCGTTCCGTCCGAGCAAAGATGGACACTGGCCTTTATTCGAAAGTAACGCGCCTTCGGCGAAGAGGGCTCCACCGGTCGAGCAAATTTCGCAAAAAAGGCCCCGGAAAACCGAGGCCAATTTCGAAAAGAGGAAGAGACTGAGGGGTCAACTCTCCTGCCGGTTTTTTGTTCCCGCCGCCCTTGCCATGACCGATGTAGCTGGACGACTTCCAACGAGACCGGGCGCGTTAACAGTTTCCGTTCGTCGCTAACGCCGCTCTGGAAGAAACGTAACAGCTGGCTGGCGACCATCTGCGTCTCGACGCTATCCGGGTGGGGTCTTTTCAGTTCCGTGCAGCGAACATCAATAACGCGGCTCAATTACTAGACCCATCTCGCGAAAAATACTCCGTATGAGCAGCTTCCACACGGCGACGAGGTGGTCGACTCGATGAAGTGATATGCTGGCATGTCGCCTCTGGATCATGTATCGGCCGCCGCCCTATCGTGTGGGAGCGGCAGCCATCGACAATCCCTGTCGAAGTGTCGCTATCGGAAGCCCGGCCGGTGATCCTTCGGCCAAGAATGCGTCGGCATTGCCGAGGTGACGCCGACACCAGCCTCGTAGCAGGCCGCAACAAAGGCGTCGCGCGCCACGGCGACAGGCGTGGTTCTGTTCAGGGCACCCCGGCAGCTCGCCACAGCATTCTTGTAGCGGTCTCCAGTCTTCACGGGCCATTCGTTTTCAAGAAAGTCCAATGCTTCGTAAACGCTTGAAAACATCCGGGTCACTCCCGACTGCAAGCGGGCATTCAAGGGCACATTCCAGTGTACGTCTTTTTGCATGCTTCAGCTCCTATTCTGCCTTCCCGGAGGCATCGAAATGGATATCGTGCGATTGCGTCTGGCATCAAGATCCGTGCTCCAACTCAAATCGATTAAATATTCGCGACCGAGAGCGTATGTTATGAGCGCACCCGGATTATGGGGGAGCCCCCGCGAGGTTTCACCTTGAGACGTCGTGGAAAACACGTTTCCACAGCATCGCATATTACTGGAACAGCGATTGCATGCGGCCTGTCGTGTCAGTCGGATCACCATTGCGCGGCTTTGCTGACGCTGCTCGTCGGCCATAGCACTGACACCCTTCCTTGGCGCACCATACGACAGCGTGATTCAAGAAGGATTTATTACCGGCCCCAGCCTGACGCATCGTTGAAATGAAATCTGCCAGGCCTGATGAATGCTCCACGGCCGCTGGGGTGCAGCCCTGTACTCCAGCGGAACTGACGGAAGCTGTGTATCCAGCTTGGGATCTCTATTAAAATAGCTTGGTGCGCTGATCGTGCCTCGGGCGCATCCCATGATCCGGCGGGGCGCGCTTTCATGGAGAGGCGTGGTGGGTTCCGTTCTCATGCCTGACGAATTTATCCGCTACCCCGCCAACCTGCCACGGAACCTTCCTTTGAAGCCTCAGTTAGGCAGTCGGAGGATTACAAATGCGTAACGGCCCAATCATAGCAGCGATCATCGTCGCCTTGGCCCTTTTGTTCGCGCTTGTGCTGCTACTACCAGGCCATGGCGATACGACCCCTGGACAACCATCGCCTCACGCAATCGATCAGTCTCAGTAGAGACCGGAACTCTAACCGATTGACCGTGGAAGGATATCATTGTGGAAGACAGAGAGACTCCAATCGGACTGGCGCCATCTGCTGATCCACCCGCGCAGAAACGGCGCAAGGTCTTTGCCGGCCGCGGCATCGTCATGGTGATTGCCAGCATCGCAGTTGGCGCATTCATACTCTATGCGTTTATCGCCATGTATGGCATTCTGTCTTCTCAGTAGGGCCACCGCATGCCCCAATTTAATTGGGCCTCCCTCACTGGCAGTGGCTTCGATCTCTGTGCCACCTTCCGTGATTCACTGTTGGCCTGCTCCAATCGCTTGATCACCTAGCCACATTTGGGGCTGTCAGGGTCATGATCCCCTCAGTCGCCCGCTTGACATGATTTATTGTGAATCAGTGGCTTCAATGACTGAGCATTAACAACTGGTGAAACTGCCCTTCGGCTTTGAGTTTCGTTCAAGCACATAACATCTGCACATTCTTCGCGGAGTAGGTAGGACGAACGGACAGTGGCGGAAAAGCATGTTCCCTGCATGGAACCAGCAAAAGTAACTCACGGTCACGCCGCCACCGAGTAGATGACGGTGCTCGCGACCCGCACGGTGCGAACAGTGACAAGCCCGCTCGACAAGCTCGGCTTGTTCAAGCCGGCAAAGATATCGCCGGACGGCTGAGCCGTGCGCGCCTCTGTCGAGGTCGCCGACATCTTCCGTGCTGCCGGGGCGGCGTACAGGCGTGCGCGCGCAGGACATCTGAGCTTGCCGCAACTGAAGGTGATGTCGGCGGTCGAGAACTGCCGCACTGCTGCCCTCGGCGGTCACGTCGAGGCCTGCGAGGACTGCGGCCAGTGGCGGATCGCCTACAACTCCTGCCGCAATCGGCATTGCCCGAAGTGCCAGGGCGCAGCGGCACGGGCATGGCTTGCCGAGCGCGAGGCCGACCTGCTGCCGGTCGGCTACTTCCACCTCGTTTTCACGTTGGGTCGATACGCCTCAGCGATGGACGGACGCCCCTCCCCTCCTCATTCTCGACAAGCGCGTGATCGATAGGTGTGTTGCTATTGCTCACCATTTTGGGCATTATGAGCTATAGAAGAGGTGCTCTATAACTCATGATATGGAATTGGACGCAACCAGACTGGCCGCAGTTCACATATGACGCCGCTTCCCTCGCCCCCTTAGAGAACCAATTTCTTCTGTCTTCAGGCGAAGTTATCGGAGCGGTACGCCATTTCAAAGACGAGGACCGTGATCTCTTACGCATTGAACTGCTTAGCGACGAGGCAGTGAAAACATCGGAAATTGAAGGCGAAATGCTCGATCGACAAAGCGTGCAGTCTTCATTACGGCGCCAACTCGGTCTCGCGAGCGAGGATCGGCCGGTCAAACCGCAGGAGCGCGGCATCGCCGAAATGATGATTGATGTCTATCAATCATGGCATACGCCACTCGATCACCCAACGCTGTACCGATGGCACGCGATGTTGATGACTGAAAATCGTCACCTTGAAACAATTGGCGGATACCGAACACACGCGGACGCCATGCAGATCGTGTCCGGCCGGCATGACAAGCCGGCCATCCACTATGAAGCTCCTCCTTCGCTACGGATCCCGACGGAAATGGAGAGTTACATTGACTGGTTCAACACCTCGGCGCCCGATGCCGGACTTCCTTTGCCACCGTTAACGCGAGCGGGCCTCGGACACCTCTACTTTGAGAGCATTCATCCGTTTGAAGATGGTAACGGAAGAATTGGTCGAGCGCTTGCGGAAAAGTCTCTGGCTCAAAGTCTGGGGCGGCCAAGCCTTATTGCCTTGGCTCATACGATCGAAAGTGCCCGCAAGACCTACTATGATCAGCTGGAGCGAAATCAACGAACCCTCGATGTTACTGAATGGCTCGCATACTTCGCAGGAACCGTCATCAAAGCGCAAAAGACCACCCTTGAGCGGGTGGCGTTTTATATTGCCAAGGCACACTTCTATGATCGCTTCCGTGGCCGGCTGAATGACCGGCAGGAACAGGCTGTCGCGCGCATGTTCCGGGAAGGCCCCCAGGGCTTCAAAGGAGGACTCAGCGCTGAAAATTATATTGCAATCGCCCGGGCATCACGGGCGACGACAACCCGCGACCTTGCCGATTTGGTGGCGAAAGGCGCCCTGATCCGGACTGGGGAACGCCGGCACACGCGCTATGCATTGAACCTCGACTAACACACACGCCCAATCCGTTTGTGGGACCAACCCACAGCACGGTATGACAAGCATGCGGTAGAAATATTTCCCACCAAAATCCTTGGACGCACTGGGCCCCTCGCCGTCCAAGTCAGATAACGTTGCTTTACCGGACAGCGCTGACCTAGGCCTGCCCGTCGGAAGCCCCTTGCAGGCACGATCTCTCATCTCATCACTTTCAGCGAGAAATCTCCGCCTTCTGCGAAGTGCGCGTTCAAAGACTGCGCTGGAAAACGTTCAGCCCTTTCTCATAAGACCCGTCAGCCATCGACGGCCGCCACCGATCTTGATTGGCCGCATGGACTGGACGGCCGTTGGCCAGGCATGCGGGATTCAACGAGAATTGACGGCGAGTCGAAGAAACAGTTGCGTCCGGGACTTGACGCGATTATCCGCTGGCTCGGGGCCACGTGCCGCCGAGGACATACGATCCATACAACTACGTGCGAATTGGACAACGCGCGTTCCGCGCAAGTCGGAAACTGCTCCGCGCTCCAGGCCGGGACGGATCCTCCCCAACAAGACCTCCGCTTCATCGTCGTCTGCGCCCCAGGGCAACAACCGAAACCGATTAGTCCTCTCCCTGCGCCTTTGTTCGAGGGGACCAATGATCCGGCCAGATTTCAGAATGCACTTGCTTATCAGAAGCGCCAGTTCGCGAGGACTACTGGCAGCGTTACCGCGGATTATTGTCAAGCGGTTTTCGAGAAAACCTTTCCGGACTTTGGCTCCACGCCAACCTGACCTGCTGTGGCTATCCGCGTTGTGGATTCCAAAACATTACACCGTCGTGAACGCTGGGGCTGCGTTGCCGGCCGGATGAAATTGTAGCGGTAAAACCGTCGTTTCCCCGGCGGCCCCGGGATCGAAACCCACGATCCTGACGCGCTCGATTATCTCGGGGTCGCATTGTTCGTCGACACCATTCTCGGTCAGACAATCACGGCGATGATTGTTAGCATTGGCTCATTGAGATCGAAGGGTCTTTTGCGCTATCGGAACCGGCGCCCTTAGAAACGCTTACAGGTGTAGGATCCATCGATACCCAAAGCGCATCACCGCGCGTCGCCGGAATGTGTTGGTACCACTCCATGCGATCCGGCACATCAATATCGTCACGCACCCGATGAATTACTGCGAGCGGGCCCTAGGTTCTTTGACTTGGACGATGCAATCGCGCAACCGTCCGTTTTGCAACAGGGAAAAGACCATGGCAAGCAATGCGTTGAAGGCGCTTCTGGGCGTGCTGGCGGTCGCCGGCTACCAGAACCGGGACAAGATTTCAGAGATTCTGAAAGGGCTTCGCAATCCACCCGAGCCAAGCTCTGATGGAACGGCATCCTCTGGGGGGCTCAGTGATATTTTGGGCGGCCTGTCCGGAACAGGATTGGGCGGCCTTGGTGATCTTTTCCGCGGCGGTAACGCGGGTGGACTAGGTCGAGGCTTGGGAGATCTGCTCAGGCAGTTTGAGCAAAAAGGCCAGGGCGAAACAGCCAAGTCTTGGGTCGAGCCAGGGCCGAACAAGCAGGTCGATGACAATCAGCTTTCGGAGGTGCTTGGGCCGGAGATCCTTGACGACCTTGCCAACAAAACGGGCCTGTCGCGTGAGGAAATTCTGAGCCGTCTCAGCCGTGACCTGCCCAGGGCTGTCGATGACTTAACACCGGACGGGCAACTGCCGTTCGACGCGGACGAAGACGGATATCCTGACGGCAAAGCGCAGTCATCGCCGCCAGTCAAGCCGCAGATCGTTTGACTGACCAGCAGAGTCATGTCTGCCGGTTCACGGATGTATGTGATCCCTCCCGCTCCCGGGCCTACTGAGGATAATCCGGGGGCGTTTGGCATCAGACTCATTGGCGTTTTCGCAGAGACAGAAAGGCCACGAGGCGATCCTTGAGATAGGAAATTACCTTTGCCGCGCAGCAGTTATCGCTCCCGGTCCTTCAAAGGAGGCATTGGAGCACCGACGTCGCGTTGAATGGGTATGTCCTTAATGTGATCCTATGCACGCGTGGTGTCAAAGCGAGAAAACAGCAATAGTCTCCTAGAGCTTTCGCGAACGTAACATTCACAAATCAGATCATGTTCATGGAGCTGCTCGCCGCTCAACAAGCCCGTTTTAGATTTCTTTGCCGCGCTGATCAACGCTATGCGGCTCACCACTGCGATGTCCAAACGGATCCTCGCCTTGGTAAGCTATCTTCCTGCCCAAGATCGTTGAGCTCGATCGACGCGCATGCTTGCTCGGTCCCCCGGGAGCCGCAAGAGGCTTAGCATAGCGGCGGCAAAACGGATCGGCCGCCCCGAAGCTGCGTTCCATCTTCTCGCTTTAGAAAGAAACGGTCGCAGCGACCGCCGGCCGGAATTTTGGCGCAAGCAAACAGACTTCAGTACTTCGTCGAAAAGCTGGGGAACTTTCTCGCGTTTGGCTAGTTCCTGCTGGGAGGCCGACGGAATGGCCTAAGTTGAGGAAAAACCATGAAAAAATTGATTTTCGCGACAGCGCTTCTGAGCGCGTCTGCACTGGCAGCTCATGCACAGACTACAACAGCGCCGGCCGCCGCCGGTGATACGCCAGCCGTTGCTACCCCCGACACGGCAAATCCCGCAGCGCCGGTGGAGGGAGCAAACTCGTTCACTGAAGCGCAGGCCAAGGAGCGAATGGAAGCTGCAGGATATTCGCCCGTCAGCGACCTGAAACTCGACGAGCAAGGCGTCTGGCAGGCCATGGGCACAAAGGACGGCAAACCAGTCGCCGTTTCCATGGACTACCAGGGGAACATCGTCTCGAAATAACGTGCAAAACGCGGCTGAAAAAAAAGCTCTGAAAGGTTGAAGACAATGAAAACTGTAACAGGACTGTTTGACAACTACAGCGATGCCAGCACGGCAGTCAGTGCGCTCGAGGCAAGCGGTATCCCGTCGGACGACATCAGTATCGTCTCCAACAATGCGGGCGACAAGCATACCAAGGGCGAGACGAATGCTGCCGAAGGTGCTGGGACCGGCGCGGGCATCGGTGCTGTCGTCGGCGGTGCTGGCGGCCTCCTGGCTGGCCTTGGGATTATGGCTATTCCGGGGGTCGGTCCGGTTGTTGCCGCAGGCTGGCTTGCGGCGACCGCGGCCGGCGTTGCAGCGGGCGCCCTTGCCGGCGGCGCTGCGGGAGGCCTGATCGGAGCGTTGACTGACTCCGGCGTGCCCGAAGAACATGCCCACGTTTTTGCCGAGGGTGTGCGCCGCGGCGGAACATTAGTCACTGCTAAAGTCGACGATACACGCCGCGCGGAAGCAGAGGCGATTTTGAAGCAGACCAACTGGGTGGATCCTGTCGAACGCCGCCAGGCTTATGCAGCGCAGGGTTGGACACGGTTCGACGAAACGGCAGCTCCTTACGGTCCTGACGAAATTGACCGCGAGCGGGAGCGTTACACCCGCCGCACCCTTTGATCCCGTTGACACGCGAAACGATGAAGGGCCGGTTCGTTCCGGCCCCATTCGTCTGCCCGACACAGGAAAATGCAAGACGATGCGGCAGGCGCCCTCGCTCGGGCTCCATCGGTTCGGCATCCTTCGCGTAACCTGGCCGGTGGCCAGCAAGCACTGACCGAATGCGCCGCAATCACATATCCTTCTCGACATGAACCTTTTACGCCGCATGCCGTTTATCTCGATAGCAGATGATCAATCCAAGTGCGAGTTCGCCAACAATCAGTCAAGCTTTGCTCCGGCCCGAAAAGGCCAGACCTGCCGAAAACCGACCTGGCAAAAAGGACAGCCAATTGACCTACATAGCCTCTCCAAAATTTGCATCCGATTCCCCGAACCGCGCGGAAGATTGCGAGCAGTGTTTGACCTCGGCTTTCCTGCATCTCCATGACGCCGTGCCGCCAGAAGACGACATTGGCATTGAAGCCAAACTGGTAAGTTCGGCCGTTGAAGCCGGGTGGGACGAGCATGAAGTCAGAAGGGCCGTGGAGCGCCTTCGAAACCAGCATTTGGAACAGACACCGCATGTTCTGCAAAACCCGGGATATGTCCCGTCCTCATCACTGTAACGCCCGCGGACTACTCTGGTCAGGCATGTGATGCCGCTCCCCAAATCACAACTGGTTCGCTCGCATAGACGATCCCCCCGACTGATATCGGGCCACTCGTTTGGCGTTGCGCCTTGGAAGCGCACGCGTCCTGATGGAAGAGCAGAGCGGGTGGAAAACTTACAGGCCAAGGAAAGCCGGCGGATCTCTCAGTGCTTTGCGCGCCGAGCCTGATCGTAGCATTACCAATCTCGAAACCTAAAACTGCCGCACTGGAAGCGCTGGTTCAGGGCCGAGCGTCGGTGTCTGGTCCCCGCTATCAGTTTTGACTAACCCGATCCTGCGTTCAAGACGGACCATGGCCAGAGGCTCAATGCGTGGTTGGCCCGCGACCCGATGAAATCCCTCGATTTCATTGCAGGCATCGACGTCGGTCATTGGAACATAGGGCGGAAAGCGAAAGACGGGGAACCTCCGAAAACCTTTTTGCCTCCCTGACCACCGACGCGAACGCGTTGGTCAAGCCAACCAACCCGAAGGCGATACCGGTCCTTCTATTTTCCACAGGAAGAAGCAGATGTTTTGTTGCGCTATAACAACGCAGACGGCGGGCAAACGGATGCATTTCTCCACAATGCGGCGAGGCTCCGTGCCTGGATTTGAAACAGAAACGCACAAAACCCAAATCGTGGTTTCCAACGGCGCCTCAAAACGATATGTTCCGTTTTTGTTCGGAGATTAAACCCCCTGCCGAAACCATTCCCAGCCAACCGGGACGCATTATGGCACAAGCCTATCTGGAAAAACTCAACGACCAACAGCGCCGTGCCGTCGAGTATGGCGTTGGCCTGCCGAAAGCCTCGATCGCGGGTCCGTTGTTGATTATCGCGGGCGCGGGATCAGGCAAGACCAATACGCTTGCCCACCGTGTCGCCCATCTCATCGTCAACGGCGCCGACCCCCGGCGTATCCTTTTGATGACGTTTTCACGCCGGGCAGCGTCGGAATTGTCACGGCGGGTGGAACGCATTTGCAGACAGGTGATCGGCAGCAATGCCGCCCTGTTGACAGACGCGCTTTCGTGGGCGGGAACCTTCCATGGCATTGGCGCGCGTCTGCTGCGCATGCACGCAGCACAGATTGGCTTGAATGCCGATTTTACCATCCACGACCGCGAGGATAGTGCCGACTTGATGAACCTTGTGCGGCACGAACTCGGATTTTCGAAAACGGAAACACGGTTTCCCACAAAAGGAACCTGTCTGTCGATCTATTCGCGGACCGTCAATTCCGAGGCTGCGTTGGCCGAGGTCGTGCGCAACCATTATCCTTGGGCGTCGATGTGGCAAGAACAGCTGAAATCTCTGTTCAGTGCCTATGTCGAGGCCAAGCAGAAGCAGAATGTCCTCGATTACGACGATTTGCTGCTCTACTGGGCGCAAATGGTCGCCGATCCGGAACTGGCCGAAGAAATCGGCAACCTTTTCGACCATGTCATGGTCGACGAATATCAGGATACCAACAAGCTTCAATCATCCGTATTGATGGCCTTGAAACCGGGTGGTCATGGCCTAACGGTCGTGGGTGACGATGCGCAATCGATCTACTCGTTTCGCGCAGCCACCGTCCGCAACATCCTCGATTTTCCAGGCTCATTTAGTCCGGCCGCCGATATCATCACGCTCGACCGGAATTACCGGTCGACACAGCCGATTCTTGCCGCCGCCAACGGGGTGATCGATTTGGCGCGCGAGCGTTTCACCAAAAATCTCTGGACCGAGCGCCAATCTGAACAGCGTCCGAAGCTTGTCACCGTAAAAGACGAAATAGATCAGGCGAACTTCATCGTTGACGAGGTCCTCGCAAACCGTGAGGGCGGCATGACGCTGAAGCAACAGGCCGTGCTGTTTCGCACATCGAGCCACAGCGGGCCGCTTGAGGTGGAGTTGACCCGCCGCAACATTCCTTTCGTCAAGTTCGGAGGTCTCAAGTTTCTCGACAGCGCCCATGTCAAGGACATGCTGGCAGCGCTGCGGTTCTCCCAGAACCCACGCGATCGCGTCGCCGGCTTCCGTCTTTTAAACATGCTGCCCGGGATTGGACCGCAGACGGCTGGAAAAATCCTCGATGCGATCGCCGCCGATCCCGAGCCGCTTGTTGCCTTGGGAGAGATCCCGGCTCCGCCGAGATCCTCACAGGATTGGCCGTCTTTTGTCTCCATGCTTCAGACGCTGCGCAAAGCCGAAGCCGGCTGGCCTGCAGAGTTTGGCCTGGCGCGTCTGTGGTATGAGCCCCATCTTGGTCGCATCCATGAGGATGCAGAAACCCGCCTGGCCGACCTGCTGCAGCTTGAACAGATCGCTGCCGGCTACGCATCGCGCGAAAGCTTCTTGACGGAACTGACCCTTGATCCGCCGGATGCGACAAGCGATCAGGCGGGCGTGCCGCTGCTTGACGAAGACTATCTGATCCTGTCGACCATTCACTCGGCAAAGGGCCAGGAATGGCGATCAGTGTTCATGCTCAATGTCGTCGATGGCTGCATCCCCTCCGATCTTGGAGCGGGCACGACCCATGAACTCGAAGAGGAGCGGCGCCTGCTCTATGTCGGCATGACGCGAGCCAAGGACAATCTGGCGCTTGTGACGCCCTTGCGGTTTTTCACGCACAACCAGAACCCGCAGGGCGATCGTCACGTCTTTGCCTCAAGGACACGTTTCATTCCGGCCACCCTTCTGCAGTTTTTCGAGGTTATCCGCTGGCCACTGGTGACACCCGATCGTTCCGGCCGGAGCGCACAACAGATCCGCATCGATGTGGCGGAAAAGATGCGGGGCATGTGGAAATAGCGCCCTGCGGCTGCAGTCCTACATCAATGCTCCAAGATCGAGGAAAGATTGCGTTTGCTCTGCGGTCAGGGCTGCGTCGGTGTAAACACGAAACGCGATGCCCTCGAACTTGAGCTGCTCTGCCCTCATCAATGCCTCGGAATAGGAAAGCTCCGGTTCGTCCCGGCGGTCTTCCCCGGCCGGGTCGAGCGCACTGAGGCAAACGATTTGAAACTGGGTCGTCATTGCAGGGCTTTCCTCTTAAATTGCCGCGAGCGGGGTTCTAGCCCTCGTTTCCATCCGATACGAAATTTTTGGAGACCGCCCGGCTTGCCTCCTCCAGCGACGAAGCGGTGTCGAGCCATCGCGTTTTGACGACGTCATGGATGGCACGCGCAATGTCACTCGTTGGCCAATCCGCGTTTTCCATCTCCAGCACGAGTGCCGTTATCTTTTGATCGATAATTTCGTGGAGATCGTCAGTCTTTTCTGTGTGGGTCGTCTTCATTGGAACCTGCCTCCGTCACTTTCCCAAACGATTGCGGTCGAAGTAGGTTCCCACGTGCGGCTGCATTTCCCGACAGTCGCCGCAGTCATTTCCCGGCCAATGCATGGCCGGTCAGCGCTTAACGGGTATTGGGCCGGACTGGCTTGCTTTCAATTGGAGCCGCGCAGCGCGCAGGCTCTCCGTCTTCAGCCGGTCTGCCGCTCGCTGGTCTTCGATCATCGCCGTTGAGACTGCTTTCGACTGCTCGAACTCTCCTCTTGGAGAGGAACCACGGTGGCGCTTTCCATTTTCCATCTCAACCTCCAAACGCTTGCAAAGAATAGCCGGTGCCCGATCCGGCGCAATTAACTATGACACTTGGGGACCGATTGACGGCCGGCAACGAGACGGAAATCGAGGCGCTCGTTGAAAGAGCCATGCCGCCGCGGATAACGAGGCTGGCCTCCCGCTAAGAGGTACCCTTGCCCTTGCTTTGCGAAACACCATCAGCGCCGGGTTGCACCGAACACAGACCAGTCGGTTTTCGACGTCAAAATTTCGAGGCCGAGGGTTCCAAGCCAGCTGTTCCCCATGGGATCCAGCGCGGGTGACCATACGGCGATCGATGCCTGGTGGGGAGCGATCGCAAGAATCCCACCGCCCACACCGGATTTTGCCGGAAGGCCGACGCGATACGCGAAATCGCCGGAACCGTTATACTGACCGCATAGCATCATGATCGACAAAATGCGGCGTGCCCTGCGTGCAGCCTTGAGTTTGACGGTGTTTCCGCTCGTGCGATCTCCCGGAATGAGAAAGCGGCCAGCCTTGGCAAGCCCGCAACAGTCGAGTGTGATGGCGCATTGATGGATGTAAGCGTCCATGACCTTTTCTACAGGATTCTTGAGGTTACCGTGATGTCTCGCCATGAACATCAGCGATCGATTGAGATCCCCTCCGGTGCGGTCGCTGTCCATGACGCCTTGGTCCAGCGTCATTGTCTCATCGTCCAGCATTCGTTCAACGAACCTTACGACGTGCTTGTTTGGCCCCTGACGCCCACCGATACCGGCAAGGATGTCGCAGACGACCAGTGCGCCTGAATTGATGAACGGGTTGCGCGGCACGCCCTTTGCGCGTTCCAGATCGATGATCGAATTGAACGGGTCGCCGGACGGATCACGGCCAACGCGCTCCCAAACTCTCTCACCAATCGCATCAAGAGCGACCTCAAGCGCGAAGACTTTGGAAATAGATTGGATTGGAAAGGGTGTCTTGGAATTGCCAGCTGCCGCCATTTGCCCGTCCTGCAGGAACACAGCGATGCCGAATTGCTCGAAGTCCCGTTTAACCGGCGCCACTTTGCCGGCTACTTCAGCCTTTGCGGCTGCCTCTTCCAGGAGGTCTGGTGTCGCTTTGCGCACACGGGCCACAACGTCCTCAAGGATTGCCCTGAGAGCATTCTTATCCTTTCCGGTATGCGCCACGATTACGAACCGCCCGGCTTCGGCTGGCTGCCCGCCGACGGCCAGTCGTTCGAGGGTTCGGCGTCGAGGTCGGTGCCGCTATCATCCGCCGGGTCTGGATCACGATCATAGGCTTCGCGCAGACGAACGGCCTCCTGAATGATGATTTCAATAACATCGCCCGCCCGTGCGCCTTTGACGACGAAAGTGTCGACGAAATCTTCAAGCCTCTCACGGACATCGTTGTGCAGGTCCCCGGCCATGTTCGCCTCCATCATACTTGCCTCCATTCCTTAGGGACGTCCTGTTTACCCGCAGAGCAACCAGACGTACCTGACCGCCACGGGCTTTCCGCACCCGCAGGCATGGGCCTGCTCCAGCGTCAGCGATGCCCACCCTGCTAACAGCGAAAAACACAGAAGACTCCCCGAAAACACATGCGAAGCGACAATGTTCCGCCAGTCACGGCTCCGACGTTCGCTCTAGCGCGGTGCGAGCAGAACTATGCTTCGAGGCGCCGCGATCCGACCCCGACCTTCGCACACATGGTCCTTGCAGGCACCTCTCACGGGAACAATTTGTGCGGCGTCGAGTTTGTTCTCGCACACGAAAGTAATCAATGGAGGAAGCAATGGATCATACAAACCACGTCCGCCTCGCGGCTGGCGAGCTCACCGCCGACATTCTCGAAGGCGCCACAGTCTATGGCGCAGACGACTCTAAGGTGGGCACAGTCGATCACGTACATGGTGCAGGCGCTGGTAGCACTGCGATCATCGATGTCGGCGGGTTCCTGGGTATTGGAGCCAAACCGGTTTCGGTCCCGCTGACGGATCTCGAGTTCATGCGGGATGACGATGGCGACGTCCATGCCGTTACCGGATGGACAAAGGACCAGCTGAAGGACATGCCGGAGCATCGGCACTAAGACCGAAACGGAGACAAGCGGCGGGGTCGAAATCCGGCAGCTTGTTGTTCTCTACGATAACGACCTTGCCTGCCGCTTGATTGGCTTGCAACTCTTGGTTCTTTTACGAGTACTCGAACCAGCGACAGCGTGATGCGAACACGCTCGTTGCGCCTTACGCCGACATTTCGTGGATCGCCTAACTGCCCCGGACCTTACGAACCTGAAAATTGCAATTGCACACACTTTTCATAGCCGCAAAGCCTGCCTAAAGGCAGTGAAGCGCGTAGTCATATTTGAGATATCAGCCGCAAAAACTTTGTGGCGTTCAGTTGGCAAGATAGGCAGCACCTTTGGCCGATCGGTCGTGTCTTGCTAACGTGGAGACAAACGCTCTTTCTTTTCTCGCTTACTGTATAGCCGTTGGTCTGCGCCCCGGCCGGATATCTTCTTTACCGCCTCTCCGGCTCAGTCGGACGGGGGCTGGTGTAGGGCTTCGTGCCACTATCGGCGTGATCGTTGGATATTGCGTCCATTCGCCTCCGGTCCCTCTGGGGTCGGGGCCGGGAGAAATCATGTCCTATTCTTCTCGTACTGGGCTTCAACCTCGAGGCCGATCTCTGGAATAACGTCGTGCCGAGCTTGAATGACGTCGTGCCGAGCTTGGCGGACTTTGGCCCGATTGTATATGGGGGCCTTTCGAGGGATACCTCCCTACATGACATGGTTCCACTCCTTCCAGGCTCGATGACCACAACGCGGCGCCAACCTGACGCCTCGCCATTGCCCTTTCGTGGTACGGAAAAAAGATTCAGACATCTACTGTGGCGCGGCCTCAAGGCGCTGCTTCAGAAGCCAATCCCAAAGTTCCGGATCGTTCAGAGCAGCCCACTCGACGCCCGAGTGATCCACGGCTTCCAGAACGCTCAAACGAGCATTCCGCTTCAGACCGACTAAGCGTTCGTAAAGCACGACTGAATCAGACAAGGGAATGACGTCATCGCTTGTGCCATGGAACGCCCAGAAGGACGCCTTGTCATTCGTCCTGCTCAGGTAGTGACGATTACCGCCGCCGGCGATCGGAACGAAAGCGGCAAACTTTTCGGGAAACTGTTCCGCCATCGCCCAAGTGCCGAAGCCGCCGCGGCTGAAGCCCACGACATAGACCCGTGTGCGATCGACACGATACTTCGACATGACCTCGTCGAGCGCAGCTGCCACTTTCTCGATCGGATACAGCAATTCTTCACTTGGGTTCTGGGGTGAAAACACCAGGAAGGGAAATTTCTTGCCATCTTCGATCAGTTTCGGAATGCCGCTCGATCTCACCTTCTCGATATCTGTCCCGCCCTGATCGCCGCCGTGAAGCCACACGACAAGTGGATACACCGTGTCGGACGACGCATAGTCGTCGGGCGTATACATAAGATAACTGAGATCGTTCTTTATGCTCGTGGTCGATCTCACTGCCACCTGCTCGGCATGTGTCACTCCCGCACTGCAGAGTCCGCAGACGGCGGCAAATACCAGCGCCATGATGTTCCGCGTCATTCGATCAGCTCCTCCGTGATGTTCGGCGTATGGGCAGATCAAATGGAGCACACGTCCTAAAACTCAAGCATTGGCGGCCAATTCGAAGACAAACCGTCTATCCCATCAAAGCCACTGCCGTTTGAAACAACTCAGGCTATCACCGAAAAATTTGGAAACGGATGGAAAACTGGCTTCCACCCATATTTACTTTTATAATTATATAATGCAAATTCCGCACGCGGCTCAGGAGGTGAGCCTTACCAGCAGGAGGAAATCGCTGTGCGCAATTATTTTAAAGTCGGACTTCTCGCCGCCCTCGTCGGCGGCACTTTAGGATTGGGACCGCTGCCGGCTTCGTCGCAGGATCTGGAACTGACCATCATGGCGCCCGCCGGTGCTGGCGGCGGATGGGATTCGGCCTCCCGCTCCATGCAGGAAGCCATGATGGCGAGCGGCAATGCAAAGAGCGTCCAGGTCATCAACGTCCCCGGCGCAGGTGGCACGGTCGGTCTTGCCCAGTTTATCGGCTCCGCGAAGGGCAATCCTAGCCAGCTTCTGGTCGCAGGCATCACGCTGGTCGGCGCAAGCATCTCCAACCAGTCGCCGGTCGATCTGACCCAGGTCACCCCGATCGCTCGCTTGACCGGCGACCCGCTCGTGATAGTGGTTCCGAAGGATTCGCCGATTAAGACGATGGACGATCTGCTGGCGACGATTAAGAAGGACGTGGCTACGACAATCTGGGTTGGCGGATCGGCTGGCGGTGCGGATCATATCCTTGCCGCGCTCGTCACCAAGGCAGCGGGTGCAGACCCAAGCAAGATCAACTACGTCGCCTATTCCGGCGGCGGCGAGTCGCTTGCAGCCATGCTCGGTGGTCAGGCGACTGCGGGCGTGTCGGGTTACGGCGAATGGGAAGGCCAGATCAACTCCGGCGACCTTAGAGCGCTGGCGATCTCCTATCCGGAGCCGATCGAAGGCATTGAGGCAAAACCATTGAAAGCGCAGGGCCTTGATATCGAACTCGTCAACTGGCGCGGCATCTTTGCGGGTCCGGGCGTCGAAGGCGCTGATCTCGACGCGCTCAAGTCTGCCGTCGAGAAAACGGTGAAGTCCGCCGAATGGCAGGCAGTCCTCAAAGCCCGCGGTTGGACCGACTACTATGCGCCCTCCGACGAGTTCAAGGCCTTCATCGGCTCGGAAACCGAGCGTGTGAAGACCATCCTCACTTCGATCGGTCTAGCAAACTAACCTGACGAAGCGCGCGGAAGCCGCCAAGTGCCGCTTCCGCGTGCGACGAGGACACCATGACCCAGAAAACTCTTCGCATTCCCAACCGTCCAACGGCGGTGATCGCTGTCGTCCTGTTCACCATGGCTTTCATCACGTATTGGGATGCCAGCCACATGAAGGTTCGAGCAACTTACGGGATGAGCGCCAGCGCGGCGTCTTATTTTGTGGCAATCTTGTTCGTGGTCCTTGCGATCGGCCATCTGATCAGCGCGTTCAAGCCATCCGACATCGAAGTCGAGGCTGCGGATTGGATGGCTGTCGGCTGGATCGGTTTTGCTCTTGCAGGGCTGATCGCATCGATCTGGCTCGGTGGCGGTTTCATCCTGGGCTCGACGCTTCTCTTCGCACTGACCGCGCGGGCGTTTGGTCGCAAGGCCCTTCTCGTCGATCTCTGTCTCGGAGCGGTCATCGGGATCCTGGTGTTTCTTCTCTTCAATAAGCTCCTGACGCTCGCGTTGCCGCAAGGCCCGCTTGAGCGGCTCTTCTGAGGAAGCTCTGATGGATACACTTTCCTTTTTGATCGATGGCTTCGCGCTGGCTATCCAGCCTGCGAACCTTATTTACGCCGCCATCGGCGTCCTGATTGGAACGGCCGTAGGTGTTCTGCCAGGTATCGGGCCGGCACTGACGGTGGCACTTCTGCTTCCCGTGACCTTCAAGCTGGATCCTGGCGGTTCGATCATCATGTTCGCCGGAATTTATTACGGCGGCATGTACGGTGGCTCGACCACTGCGATCCTTCTCAACACGCCCGGCGAAAGCGCATCGGTTGTCACCGCGCTCGAGGGCAACAAGATGGCACGAGCCGGACGCGGCGGACCTGCGCTCGCGACCGCCGCGATCGGCTCGTTCGTGGCGGCCTTGATCGCCACAGCCGGGTTGGCCGTTCTCGCACCCTATTTGGTGAAGATCGCCGTCAAATTTGGTCCCTGGGATTACTTCGGCCTAATGCTGATCGCGTTTGTAACGGTGTCGGCAACATTTGGGTCATCGCCTCTGCGGGGACTGACCAGTCTGGCGTTCGGCCTATGGCTCGGACTGATGGGCATTGACCAGCTAACGGGGCAAGCTCGCCTGACATTCGGTGTTCCGGAACTGCTGGATGGCGTCGAAGTGACCACACTCGCCGTCGGTCTGTTCGCGATCGGCGAAGCGTTCTTCGTGGCGTCGCGTCATCTCTACAAGCCCGAGAAGCCTATCCCAGTGAAGGGCTCGATCTGGATGACCCGAGAAGACTGGAAGCGATCATGGAAGCCATGGCTCCGCGGCACGATGATAGGCTTTCCAATCGGCGCACTTCCTGCCGGCGGCGCGGAAATTCCCACATTCCTGAGCTATACGATCGAGCGCAAGCTGAGCCGGAAGCCGGAAGAATTCGGCCACGGGGCGATCGAAGGCGTCGCCGGTCCGGAAGCTGCGAACAATGCGTCCGCAGCTGGCACGCTGGTTCCATTGCTGACGCTGGGATTGCCGACGTCTGCCACGGCCGCTGTCATGCTCGCTGGCTTCCAGCAGTATAACATCCAGCCGGGTCCCCTGCTGTTCACACAGCACGCCGACCTCGTCTGGGGACTGGTCGCCAGCCTGTTCATCGCCAATGTCATGCTGCTTGTCCTCAACCTGCCTCTGGTCGGGATGTGGGTGAAGCTGCTCAAAATTCCGCTGCCCTGGCTCTATGCTGGCATTCTCGTGTTCGCCTCGATGGGAACCATTGCGGCAAACCCATCCGTGACGGAACTGCTGCTGCTGACGGGTTTCGGGGTCGTCGGATTTGTGATGCGCCGCTATGACTATCCTATCGCTCCCGCAGTTGTCGGTCTGATCCTCGGGCCCCTCGCAGACAGTGCCTTGCGTCGCTCCCTACAGATGAGCCTTGGCGATCCGATGATCCTGTTGCAGCACCCGAGTTCGGCGACCATGATCGGCATAGCCCTTGTTGCCTTGGTCGCACCGTTCGTGTTCAGAGGTCTCTCTAAGTTCCGTCAAGACGAGGACTGACGGCGCAAATCTGTTTGACTGCGCCAGCCGGCGCATATCACTGTGGAAATTCTGACTGAAAGAACAGGTCTTACGGAAAAGCCATGGCCAGAAACAGCCTCTCACCCCGGATCAGCACGGACATCATCCAGTTCGTGAAATCCAACGCGATGCGAAAGGGAGATCATCTGCCTCTGCAGATGTTGGCCGATAATTTCCGCGTGTCGCGTGCTCCAATCATAAGCGCTCTTCAAAAGCTCGAAGAGAGAGGCATCGTGCGAGCTGAGCCGAACCGCGGATATTTCCTTGCGGTGAACGGCGAGGCAATCGACGGTCTCGAGTCTGAGAATGGGCAGACTGGCGCGGGCGACGATGCGATTTATCTCAGGATCGCGGACGATCGCCTGTCCGGTAAGTTTGCCGAGCGCATCAGCGAAAGCGAGTTGATGCGTATCTACGAGGTGCCAAGAACCCGGCTGTTGAAGATCCTTCACCGGATTGCCGACGAGGGATGGATCGAGCGTCTTCCGGGCAATGGATGGTCTTTCAAGCAGACACTCATGTCGAAGAAGAGCTATGAGGAAGGATATGTATTTCGCGCCGTCATCGAGCAGCAGGCGATGCTGCTGCCGACGTTCCAATCGGATGCGGACGGTTTTCGAAGAGCGCGCGAGACACAGACGGAACTTGGAAACGGCGGATACGAACATTGGTCACGGGTCGAAATCTTCAAAGCCAATAACGACTTCCACGAAATGCTTGTCGCGTGTTCCGGAAACGAATTTTTCCTGGACGCGATAAAGCGGATCAACAGACTGCGACGCCTTCTGGAGTACCAGATCACCATCGATCGCAGCCGCCTGCCAAAACAGACGGCAGAGCATTTGCATATCCTCGATCTTCTCGAGAGTGATCGACGATCAGAGGCGGCTGCCTTCCTCTACACCCACATCATGGGTGCCAGCAGGATCAAGACACCGAAAGTGTAATCAGAAGGGGGACCGGGAGGAAACTCGCGCGGCCAAAGGCGTATTACATTTTGTTACGATAAAATGTGATTTATAGATGACCTTGCGACTTCGTTCCTGACGATCCTCTTCCAAAACGGACATGCGATTGAGAGAGTTGGGATGACCATCATATCGAAACTCACGGTAAACGGGGTGGCGTACGACGTCATCGACCTGCCAGCGGAGGTTGGGCACCGGCTTCGGTCGCTCCCCTATATTCACCGCATCCTGTTGGAGAACGTTCTTCGAACAGCAGGCGAAGACGCTGCGAGAGCCAAGGCTGCGATCATTGACTGGCTTGCGACGGGTTCGAGTGAGTTGGAGATTCCTTTTCTTCCCAATCGCGTCATGATGCACGATACCACATGCGGTCCTGCATTGGTTGATATCGCCGGAATGCGGTCGGCGCTGGCAGAAGCGGGTTATGATCCCGCGCTTCTCAATCCCGTTGTCCCGGTGGACGTCTCGACGGACCACTCCCTGGCGGTCGATGCCTATGGCGGGTCTGCGTCGCTCGAACTCAACATGAAACGCGAGTTCGAGCGCAATGCCGAGCGGTATCGCTTCATGAAGTGGGCGACCAATACGCTCACCGGGTTTCGCGTACATCCGCCTGGTACCGGCATCATGCACACACTCAATCTCGAACGCCTCGCGACGGTCGTGTCGACCATCGCGAAGGACGGTCGCCATTGGGCCGCGCCCGACACGTTGATCGGTACGGACAGCCATACGCCGATGATCAACGGCATTGGCGTTCTCGCATGGGGCGTCGGCGGGCTGGAAGCGGAGAGCGTGTTCTTCGGCATGCCCGTGTCGCTCCGGGTGCCTGATGTGGTCGGCGTTCGCCTGACTGGACGTCTCCGCGATGGGGTGCTTGCGACCGATCTTGCGCTGACTGTGACGCATATCCTTCGCAAGAGCGACCTTCAGGACAAGTATGTCGAATTCTTTGGGCGTGGCGTGTCGGCGCTGACGGCCGGCGACCGGTCGGTGGTCGCTAACATGACGCCCGAGTTTGGCGGTAATTCCGGCTACTTTGCGGTCGATGGCCGCACGATTGACTATCTCCGGACGACGGGACGAACGTCGGAGCAGGTCGATCTGGTCGAAGCCTACACAAAGCGCGTCGGGATTTGGTTCGATCCGGAGGAGACACCCCGCTACACGTATGTGGTCGAGATCGATCTATCGGCAATTGAGCCCAGCCTTGCCGGACCGACCCGTCCTCAGGACAGGATATCGGTGGGCGACACTGCTGCGGCGATCGCGTCGATGAAACGCGGAGCGGTGGTTGGTGCCGACACTTCCGAACCAAACGATGGTGCGGTCGCCATCGCGGCTATTACAAGCTGTACCAACACCTCCGATCCGCGACTCGTGATCGCGGCGGGTTTACTGGCGCGAAAGGCGCGGTCTTTTGGTCTTCATCCGGCGCTTTGGGTGAAGACGTCGCTCGCGCCGGGATCGCCCACAGCAGAGCGATACCTGCGGCGGTCGGGGCTATTGGAGGATCTTGAAGCGGTCGGATTCGGGATTGTCGGATACGGCTGTACAACCTGCATTGGCAATTCCGGACCATTGACCGAACCGATCGCCGTCGCAATGACGGAACGAGGAATACTCCCGGTCGCTGTTCTCTCGGGTAACCGAAACTTTCCGGGACGCGTACACCCGCAGCTTGAGGCCGGGTTCCTCGCATCGCCTCCCTTTGTCGTGGCCTTCGCGCTGGCAGGAACCGTCGAACTGAATATTCTGACGGACCCAATCGGTTGGTCGCCCGATGGGCAGGCGGTGACCCTGTCGATGCTGTGGCCAACGAGCGAGGAGATCGACGAAGCCGTTACACTTGCCTCCGATGCGGTGGACTTCAAACCAGCTTATGACGAAGCCGAGGCCAGCAAGGCTTGGCATGATGTCGAGGCGCCCGCGACAGCATTGTTTCCGTGGGACGAGACGTCGACCTACATCCGCAGGCCGCCGTTCGCAGGCTTCGGAAAAGGCAGCTTGCTCGGCACGTACGAGGCGCATCCGCTGATCGTTGTCGGTGACGACATCACGACGGACCATATTTCGCCAGCTGGAGCGATCCCGGCGCAAAGTGAAACGGGCCGGTATCTCGTCGAGCGAGGAGAAGTCCCAACAGACCTTAACGTTCACGCTTCGCGGCGGGGCAACTGGGAAGCGATGGTTCGCGGCTTATATACAAACCGAACTGTTCAAAATCTCCTGGGGAGCGATATTCCACCGGGATCGACAATTCATACGCCATCAGGCGAAGTCCTCCCACTCTGGTTGGCCGCCAATCGCTACGCCGAGAGCAAACAGTCCGTGGTGATTGTTGCTGGCGAACGCTACGGCATGGGTTCGTCGCGAGATTGGGCAGCGAAGGGAGCATCGCTTCTGGGAGCACGCGCGGTCCTTGCTGTAAGCTATGAGCGAATTCACCGTTCCAATCTTATCGGTATGGGCATTCTGCCAATGAGACTGCCGGAGGGTTTGGGACCAGATGAGCTCGCTATGAAGTCGGGTGACATCATTGAGATCCATGCCAAGGAAGACCTGATCTCGCCGCGTTGTCCAATCGGCATTGTCATTAAACGTTATGGGGGCGAGAACACCACATTTAAAGCTGTCGCGGCGATCGAGACGGCCGCTGAGCTCGACACGTTGAAGGCGGGTGGAATTCTGCCGCTAATGTTGAAGAACTTGGTCGAATCCCAACGCAGCGCGATCTAGGGATGGTATGGACCACATTCCCGCACAACACAAATGTCACCTAGCGTTCCGGACATAATCACTTCATTGGCAGACCGATCGCTTCGGAGCGCGATGCAGGTAGTCTGAACGGCTGCGATGGAGGCGCGGACGACGTTCGCGGCTCTGATGAAGCAGACAGCTTGCGACGACATCGCGAAGGACGTGATGGATTGCAAAGATGCGTCAGAGGGTAAAGTCAAGTGACCGATCGAAGAGGCAGTCCGCGCGGGCTGGGCAAAGGCGGAAATTGCAAACGCCCTGGTTGCGGTTTTCTGGGCAAGGCGTTGCTGTCAGGGGGCGAACCAAACACCCAAACCCCGTATCCTGAGGCACCCATTTCGCCCTCCTATACCGCGAAGATCCGTCGTGATTTCGCATCGATCGCGACGCGACCGAAGTCCCCGCCCCAAAACCGTTCGCGGGGATGCAAAGACTTTGGTCTCTTTGCTTCTCCATAGCGGAGCCTTATCGGATCAATGCACCGATCGTGCTCGTCGAAAATGCACGGGATGCACAGACCCTGGGGCTCTCCGTCATTTTAGAGTTCGCGGCTTGAGCGCTGAGATAATACCCCTAGGCTTCTGCCGACAGATCGATCAGTGCAATACCCAGACTTTCGTCTTTCCTGCGGCGAAGATTGGCGGCTGTTTCCCGCACTCGGCCGCACACAGCCCCTGATAAAGTGGCCGCCACGCGTACTGCCATCGGATAGCCCAAGAACCACGTGCAAATGCAAACTGGCCTTGCCGGCGTCGTCAACCGCGATGTCGCCGATCATGCTCAAGACTTCGGATTGCTCAGCGACTGGAATTTCACGGTGCGTCTTGGCCTCAAACTCGAAAAAGGCGACAGTTGCCTCACGAAACGCGCCGATCGCCGTCACGGAGGCAGCCGAAATTTCGTTCTTTTCCGCAAAGGCCACAATGCTGGTGAGCGCTTCATCGCCCTCGTCCAGTACGAGAATGTATGTCCTCCCGCCACCGGCGGAGGTCAGAATTTTCTCTTTCACGATGCTTCCTTTCTTCGACTGAAAGAAGTGAAAGAGCTGGGAGGAGCCAAGTGTGCCCTCCCGTCAGGAACAATGTGCATCTGCTGCCGTTACGCTTCCTTCACATGTGAAAGGAATTGTCCATGGCCGATGCGCGCTCCCCCGATCTTCCGGTCTGCAAGATCTCGCTTTCGATTAATGGCGAAAGACAGAAATTTACCCTCCACCCGTGGACAACGCTGCTCGACCTTCTGCGCGGTCCCCTTGAGCTCAGCGGCACAAAAAAGGGTTGCGATCATGGACAGTGTGGCGCCTGCACGGTTCTTGTCGATGGCGAGCGCATCAATTCCTGCCTGAAGCTCGCCGTATCTCTCGACGGCGCTGGCATCATCACCATCGAAGGCCTCGGCTCGCCAAACGGACTGCATCCGATGCAGGAAACCTTTGTCGAACATGACGCCTATCAGTGCGGTTATTGCACTCCCGGGCAGATCTGTTCCGCCGTGGCCCTGGTCAAAGAAGGCCACGCCCGGTCCCGTGCCGAGATCCGCGAACTGATGAGCGGCAATCTCTGCCGCTGCGGCGCCTATACCAATATCGCCGATGCCATCGAGGAGGTCATGGACACGCAAAGAATCCGGCCCGTCAAGGAGGCTGCGGAATGAGACCCTTTTCTTTCAACCGCGCTGAAACCGTAAAGGAAGCCATTGCGGCGCTTGCACAAAACCCGGATGCAAAACTACTTGCCGGCGGCACCAATCTGATCGATCTGATGAAATACGATGTCACGCATCCGGGCATGATCATCGATATCAACAGCCTGCCCTTGAAGGAGATTACCGATCTTCCCGATGGGGCCTTGCGCATCGGAGCCCTCGCCAGCAACTCGGCTGTCGCGTACGACGAGCGCGTGAAAGCTCGCTTTCCGCTACTGTCCAGCGCCATCCTTGCCGGCGCGTCGCCGCAGCTTCGAAATGCAGCCACGACAGGTGGAAACCTGCTCCAGCGCACCCGCTGCTACTATTTCTACGACACTGCTGCGCCTTGCAACAAACGTGCTCCCGGATCGGGCTGTTCTGCAATCGGCGGTGTGAACCGCATCCACGCCATTCTCGGGGCTAACCCGGCTTGCATTGCTGTTCATCCTTCAGACATGTGTGTTGCGCTCGCTGCACTCGACACGGTGGTTGAGGTCGAAGGGCCGCAGGGAGCGCGAGAAATCGCCTTTCTTGATTTTCACCGGCTTGCAGGCGATGAGCCGCAACGGGACAACACCTTGCAGACCGGCGAAATGATTACTGGCCTGCGACTGCCCCCCAATCCTTTCGGCCAAAACCACACCTATCTGAAGATACGCGACCGCCTTTCCTATGCCTTCGCGCTCGTTTCCGTTGCCGCAGCCATCGAAATCGACAAGGGCCGCATCATCGACCTTCGTGTTGCGCTTGGCGGCGTAGCCCACAAGCCTTGGCGGGACACGCTTGCGGAGCGCGAATTCGCCGATCGAGCGATAGGCGAATCCACGTTCCGGGAAATCGCCGAGCGGCTGCTGATCGACGCCAAGGGCCAAGGGCAGAATGATTTCAAGATATTGCTCGCCCGCAACGCGATCATCCGGGCGCTGCGCCAAGCTGCGGCGGGAACGCCGCAGGACCAGGCTGTAAAAGCAATACAATAACAGGGAGCCCAGACCATGCTCAATCCATCCAAAGTGGTCGGCGTGCCGACAGCCCGCATCGACGGCCCGTTGAAAGTCAGCGGCTGCGCGCCCTATGCTGCCGAGCACTATGAGCCATTTATGCTCTTCGGGTATGTCCTGCCGGCGACCATCGCCACGGGTCGAATTCTTGCGATCGATGCGACCGATGCCGAACGTTTTGCGGGCGTGATCAAGGTCTACACCCACGAAAACAGGCCTGATACGGCATGGCGCGACAGCAAATGGAAAGATGAGGTGGCCCTCCCCGGCCATCCTTTGCGCCCCTTGGAAAGCGACCGCATCCTCTTCGACGGTCAGCCGGTTGCCTTCGTGGTCGCCGAAACCTTCGAGGCGGCGCGCGATGCCGCGGCCCTTATCAAGATCCATTACGCGGCCGCTCGTCCGCACACGGATTTGCGCAGCGAGCTTCCCAACCGTTATGCGCCCCCGGTTCCGCGCATGAAGCAGCTCGTACCGCCGCCGCCGCGCGGTGACGCCGAAAAGGCATTTAAGGAAGCGCCGCATCGCATCTCGTCCGATTACGAGATGAGCGGTGAATATCACAACCCGATGGAGCTTTTCGCCACAACGGTTCTGTGGAAAAAGGACGGCGAACTGACAATCCACGACAAGACCCAAGGGTCGCAGAATTCGCACGAATATATCTGTCAGGTCTTTGGTCTCGATCCGGATAAAGTGGTCGTCAAGAATGCCTTCGTCGGTGGCGCCTTCGGGCAAGCACTCCGGCCAAAGCACCAGCTGTTTTTCGCGGTTATGGCCAGTCTCGATTTGAAGCGATCGATCAAGGCCGAGATGAGCCGTCGCGAGATGTTCTATCTGACCTGGCGCCCATCAAGCTTTCAGACCGTCTCTCTTGCAGCCGATGAGGAAGGGCGTCTGACGGCCGTCATGCACGACGCGGTTCATGCAACGTCGCGCTACGAGGATTATCAGGAGAACGTCGCCAACTGGTCGGCGCTCGCTTACAAATGCGACAACGTCAAGATCAGCTATGAGATAGCCAAGCTCGATGTATCGACGCCGGGAGACATGCGCGCACCTGGTGCAGCAACCGGGGTAACGGCGCTGGAAACAGCAATGGACGAGCTGGCCTACGTCTGCGGCATCGACCCGCTTGAGCTTCGTGTCAAAAACTTCGCTCACCGAGACCAGATGCAGGACAAGGAATTTACCTCGAAGGCTCTGCACGCCTGCTTCCGCGAGGGTGCAGCCCGCTTCGGCTGGTCGAAACGATCCCTCGAGCCCCGATCCATGCGTGAAGGACATGAGTTGATCGGCTGGGGCATGGCAAGCGGCATATGGGAGGCCACGATGTCGCCGGCCGAAGCCAGCGTCCGGCTTTCCGGCGATGGCAAGGTGACGGTATCGGCGGCAGCCTCAGATATTGGCACGGGGACTTATACGATCCTTGCCCAACTGAGCGCCGATACTTTCGATATTCCGCTGCGCGATGTAACAGTCCGGATTGCCGACTCTACCCTCCCGAAAACGGGAGTCCAGGGCGGCTCCTGGACAGCAGCCTCGACAGGTTCGGCGGTACAGGCAGCCTCCAAATCGGTGATTGCCACGTTGCTGAAACATGCGCAGAAACTGGAAACCTCTCCACTCGCGAAAGCCAAGGCAGAACATGTTGAAATCGCCGATGGCCGGCTGGTGCTGGAAGCGAACCATCAGATCGGCATGCCCGTTTCGGAGATCATGGAACGCGCGGGCCTTTCCGGCATCGAGGAACATGCCAAGGTGGGTCCCGACATGATGACCATGCGCAAGTTTGCTGCCTACACCCATTCGGCGGTCTTCGTGGAAGTCCGGGTCGACGATGAGCTGGGCGTGGTGCGGGTGACCCGGGTGGTCAGCGCCATTGCCGCCGGGCGCATCCTCAATCCGAAGACGGCGCGCAGCCAGATCCTGGGTGGCGTCGTCATGGGCATCGGCTCTGCGCTACATGAGGAAGGCCTGGTCGATCACCGCACCGGCCGCATCATGAACCACAATATCGCCGAGTATCATGTTCCCGCCCATGCCGATATCGAGGATGTCGACGTGATCTTCGTGGATGAGGACGACGACAAGGCAAGCCCGATCGGCGTCAAGGGTCTTGGTGAGATTGGCATCGTCGGCGTCGCGGCCGCCGTTTCCAACGCCATCTTCCACGCGACGGGCAAACGCATCCGCAGCTTCCCGATCACGCTGGACAAAATTCTTACAGAACGGACAGAACAATGATCAGCAAAATGCCAGTCACACCTCTTCCCTTTTCGCCTGATGTCGAGGCTCTTCAGCCGGATGAACCTGAAACAGCGCGAGAACTGGCGACGACCATGTTGTCGATTGCGGAAAAGACCTATGCCGATAGCGGTCATGCCATGCGCTCGGTCCATGCCAAGAGCCACGGACTGATCGAAGCAAAAGTTGAAATCCTCAACGACCTGGCGCCGGAGCTGGCGCAGGGCGTGTTTGCAACGCCCGGTACACAAGCGGCCATCATCCGTCTTTCAACGACACCCGGCGACCTTCGGCATGACAGCGTTTCGACGCCGCGTGGCATGGCGCTGAAGGTCATGAATGTCGATGGCGAGCGGCTGGCCGGTTCTGAAGACTCGACAAGCCAGGATTTCGTGATGGTGACCGGCAAGGAGTTCAATTCCCCGAGTAGAAAGGCCTTCCTGAAAAATCTCAAGTTGCTCGCCGCCACGACCGACCGCCTGGAAGGCACGAAGGAAGTTCTTGCCAGCATTCTGAAGAAGGTCGAAGGCACACTTGAAACGCTTGGCACCGAAAGCGCCTTGCTCAAGGCGCTCGGCGGCAATCCCCAGACGCATATTCTCGGCGATAGCTTCTTTACCCAACTGCCGCTACGCCACGGCCGCTACATCGCCAAATACGCTATCGTTCCTGCCTCAGACAATCTCAAGGCCCTGGCTGACCGCAAAGTTGATACGTCGCAAGACGCAGAGGTCATACGGCACGGCGTCCAGGCGTTTTTTGAAAGCGAAACAGCCGTGTGGCATCTGCGGGCGCAACTCTGCACTGACCTCGACAACATGCCGATCGAAGGTGTGGATGCCTGGGATGAGGCGAAGAGCCCATTCGTCACCGTCGCTCGCATCGTTGCAGGGCCGCAGCCCGCGTGGAATGAGGAACGTGCGGAAGCTGTCGATGATGGCATGCGCTTTAGCCCCTGGAACGGCGTTGCAGCGCACCAACCTCTGGGCTCCATTATGCGGCTCAGAAAGCTGGCCCACGAGAGATCGGCAGCATTTCGCTCTCAACGCAACCTTACGCCGGTGACGGAGCCGGTGAGCTGCCCGTTTGGACACGGCTGACCAGCGTCAGGATCGAAGACGCGCCACGCCGGCCCAAACTGAACTGCAAAATCAGCTCCTCAGGCGTCACTCCTCATGATCGACGTGGGCGCAGCCACGATTTTCCGCGGTGTACCGACAACGCATTCACCTTGCCGCCATCCGGCTGATGCGGGGCTTTGTATCGTGGGTGAGCCGAAAGCTTCTTCGATCAGCTTCAACACATGAGCAGTCGAGGATGTGTTCCTGATCTAGGCGGCGCGCACGCAAGGACCTTGGGCCGAGGAGATGCTTCTGGTTTGCGCTGGCAGTCAGAGGCTGCCGCTTCCTTCGAAGTAACCCGGGTACTGAACCTCCTCAGGATCAGGCTTGTTCGGCTCGGGTTTTTGCCGCTTGTCTTCCGCTGGCTCAGCTGCGTCGGCCGGTTTCGTATCGGACTTCGCTCCCATTTCGGCCAGCAAGGACCTTGCATAGTCTTCGATTGACATGATGTGCTCCTTCCTTTGGGAGGCGAACGATCATGGATCGCAATGGTTCCCGGCGAGCTGGGTTTTGTAAGGGACCTTGCCCTCGGCTTACGCCGCTCCATATCGGAAAGCTTAGAAGGTCGAACACAAGGGGGGCTCCGACAATCCTGCGATATCTCCTCCCCTTCACCGCACTCATTCTGGTAGGCTGCGGCGGACAACAATCCGCCCTCGATCCCGCCGGAGAAGAATCGGAAGCGGTCTATCGCCTCTTCATCGTGATGGTTATCGGCGGCGTTGCAATCTGGCTCGGCGTCTCGGCTCTCTACACATACGCGGCGCGGCATCGACAAACATCGTGGTCGCCGGCATGGGCCAGCGCCCTCATCGGTTGGGGCGGCGTCGCCTTTCCAGTGGTCGTGCTTCTCGCCCTGCTCGTCTACGCGGTCTGGCTGATGCCGGTCATTCGTCCATGGAATCCGCTCGCGGGTACGGATGGGGCGATCGAGGTGACTGGCGAGCAGTTCTGGTGGCGCATCCGATATCCTGGCGTCAACGGCAATCCAGGGTTCGAGACCGCCAACGAAATCCGCCTGCCCGTCGGGCAGCCGGCGACGTTTTCACTCGATGCGACAGACGTCATTCATTCCTTCTGGATCCCCGCACTCGGCGGCAAGATGGACATGATCCCCGGCAGAACCAATTTCCTGACACTGACACCGAAACGCACCGGCATCTTCCGCGCGCCCTGCGCCGAGTTCTGCGGTACGTCCCACGCCTACATGGCCTTTTCCGTCGTTGTCATGGAACAGGAGGACTTCGAAGTCTGGCGCCGCCGCCAGATTTCCGGCCACGAAAGATCCGCCGATCAAGGCTGGGAACTGATGCTACGGCACGGCTGTCTCGGGTGTCATTCTCTGCGCAGTGAGAAAATCGGCGGAGCAACCGCGCCTGACCTAACCCTGGTCGGCGCTCGCCACTCGATCGGCGCCGGCGCGCTTGCCAATACGGCGGAGAATATCGCCCGCTTCATCCGCTCGCCTGTCTCGGTCAAGCCCGGCGCAAAAATGCCGGCCTTCGACATGCTGCCTCAGCGCGAGATCGACGACATGGCCCGCTATCTCGGGGGGCTCAAATGACGAACGCGGCATCCTCGGAAAGAACAGCCCACGTGCAGGAGGAGGAGCTGCGCCGCGTCTGGGCCAATCCCACAGGATGGCGTTACTGGACTTCTGTCAACAACACCCAGATCGGCCTGTGGTATGGATCGGCCGCTTTCATCTTCATGCTTTTTGCGGGCGTACTTGCTCTTCTGGTCCGACTGCAACTCGCCGTGCCCGACAACGACTTCTTGTCCGCGGACATGTTCAATCAGGCCTTCACCCTGCATGGCACCGTCATGATGTTCCTGTTTGCCGTGCCGATCTTCGAGGCTGTGGCGATCTTCGTTTTGCCCTCGATGCTGGGGGCACGCGAATTGCCCTTCCCCAGGCTCTCCGCCTTCGGTTTCTGGAGTTTCGCGCTCGGGGGTGTCTTCGTCTGCGGATCGATCTTTTTCAACGCGGCCCCCAATTCCGGCTGGTTCATGTATCCGCCGCTTGCGACCGACAAGGAATATTCCGGCATCGGCGCCGATATCTGGCTGCTCGGCCTCTCCTTCATCGAGGTCGCCTCGATCGCTGCAGCAGTCGAAATCATCGTCGGTATTATGAAGTGCCGTGCGCCCGGCATGCGCATCAACATGATGCCATTGTTTGCCTGGTATCTGCTGATCGTCGGGGGCATGATCCTTTTTGCGTTTCCGCCGCTGATCGCCGGCGACATCCTGTTCGAAATGGAGAGGATGTTCGACTGGCCGTTCTTCGATGCGAAGCGCGGCGGTGATCCCCTGCTGTGGCAACATCTTTTCTGGATCTTTGGCCACCCGGAGGTCTACATCATCTTCTTACCCGCCATCGCCCTCATGGCGATGATCGTTCCGACCTTCGCCCAGCGTCCGATCATCGGCTATTCCTGGATCGTCCTTGCGGCGGTTGGCACCGGTTTCCTAAGCTTTGGTCTCTGGGTGCATCACATGTTCACCACTGGCCTGCCGCAGATCTCGCTCGCCTTTTTCTCGGCTGCGTCTGAAGCGGTCGCCATTCCCACGGGCGTACAAATTTTCGTTTTCATCGCCACCATGCTGGCTGGCCGGGTAATCTTTTCCTTGCCGATGCTGTTCGGCGCAGGTGGACTTGCGATCTTCGTCATCGGCGGGCTGACCGGCGTGATGGTGGCGCTCGCGCCCTTCGACTGGCAGGCGCATGACACATACTTCGTCGTCGCGCACCTGCACTACGTGCTCATTGGCGGCATGCTTTTTCCAGTCGTGGCGGGCATCTATTATTATTATCCCCTGATCAACGCGCGCAAACTTTCCGACAGACTGGGCAAGATTGCCTTTTGGCTCATGTTCATCGGCTTCAACGTCGCCTTCTTTCCAATGCACCTGACCGGCCTGCGCGGTATGCCGCGCCGGGTCTTCACTTATCCCGCCGAGGTCGGCTGGGACCTATTGAACCTGATCTCCACCGTCGGCGCCTTCATTTTTGCCACCGGTGTCGCCCTCATCGTCATCGACATCCTGCGCCCCAAGCACCGCGAACCGAAGGGGAAGATGAACCCGTGGAATGCCGGAACGCTGGAATGGATCAGCGAGCCGGAGGAAAACTGGGGCGTCCGCTCCATCCCGATTATCAGGAGCCGCTACCCGCTCTGGGACCAGCCGGGACTGATCGACGACGTCAACAAGGGCCGCTTCTATCTTCCCGACACGCAGGATGGCCGGCGCGAAACGCTTGTGACATCCGTGCTCGATGCCGAGCCAGTGCAATGCCTGCGCGTTGGCGGCACATCCTACCTCACGATAATCTCGGCGCTCTCGCTTGGAGGCGTCTTCATCGCGCTCACGTTTCACTGGTGGCTGCTGACAGTGCTGTGTGGAATCGTGACACTTGGCGCAATCTTGATATGGCTGTGGACGGGAACAAGCGAAATCCCCAAACGGAACGAGAGAGATATAGGGCTCGGTGTCACCTTGCCGCTTTATGTTTCCGGCCCGGCCTCCGTCGGCTGGTGGGCGATGTTCATCACCATGGCCGGGGATGGCACGGCCTTTGCCAGCCTGATGTTCGGCTATTTCTTCTACTGGACGATCCATCCGGATTTCACCGCAGGTCTGCCCGGCCCGGGTGCGGGCTGGCCGATCGTGGCGGTCGCGCTCTTCGCCGTTGCCTGGCTCGCCATGCTGCTTGCCCGTCATGCCAATGCGAACGATCGGGTGTGGATGGCGCGACTATCGCTTCTCGGTTCTGTCCCTATCACGCTTGCGGCCTGTCTCGCCGGGCTGGCCGGGCCCTACCTGCATGACATGCAGCCGACCGTCCATGTCTATCCCGCAATCGTCTGGGTCATTTCCCTGTGGACCGTTCTGCACGGCCTCGTCGCCATCATCATGCAACTTTACTGCCTGGCCGGGAGCTTTGCCGGGCGGCTGACGGCGAGCTACGATGCCGATCTGCGCAATGTCATGCTCTACTGGCACTTCCTCATGATCACGGCAATGATATCCTTTGGGGTGCTTGGCCTGTTTCCGGAGGTGCGGTGATGCGCCTGATCCCCAGGGAAGTAGAAACGCTGTGGACGCTGTTTACCGGGCCGGTCGTCTGGGCGCTGCATTTCCTGGCCTGTTATGCAGCAGCGGCAATTTATTGCGCGAAGGCATCAGAGGCTCCTTTCTCCTTTGACGGGCTTCGCCTGAGCCTGTTTGCCATAACGGTCGTGGCACTGGTCGCCATTCTCGCCGCAGCCTGGCTTTCGTGGCGGCAATGGGGCTTTGGCAGTGGTGATCCGCCCCATGACGCGCCCACACGCCACGACCGATTGCTGTTTCAGGGTTTTGCAACGCTGTTGCTCTCCGGCCTCAGTTTCATTGCGGTCATCTTCGTTTCGGTTCCGCTGCTGTTCATCGAGGTTTGCGCCCGATGAAAACAGCGCCTCTCACAGCAGGCATAACCGCCCTGTTGCTCGCCCTTGTGCTTCTTGCACTGAGCTGGAACAGCGGCTCGCTGGTCGCCCACATGATCGTGCACATGACGACCGTTACCATAGCAGCGCCATTCCTGGCCGTGGCGATCAGGGCCACCCGGTTTGATCCGACCCCACATCTCGGTCGTTCCGGACCGATCCTCGCTTCGCTAATCGAGCTGGTGGTGGTCTGGGTTTGGCATGTGCCAGCCATGAGAAAACTGGCGGAAACCGGCGCTGATGCCATGATCGCGGAGCAGGCCAGTTTCCTCCTCGCCGGTATTCTGCTCTGGGCCGCGTGTTTCCGGCTGCAAGCTGAGGGGCCTCGGCGGCTCGCGGGCATTGTCGGTCTGCTGTTCACCTCGATCCATATGACATTGCTTGGCGTCCTTTTGACACTTGCGCCTCGCCCCCTCTATGGCGCAGGCGATGTCATTTGTCTGGGGATCATGCTCAGCCGGGAAGCCGATCAGCAACTCGGCGGCGTGATCATGCTGATGGTCGGCGCCGCCGCCTATCTGCTCGGAGCCGTCATCCTGCTTGCCGATATCCTGAAGCCCACATCCTCGGAGCACTGCCGATGATTTTGGATTGGAAGCGGATCACCGCCGCAATTCTGGCACTGGCCGCAGCCGGCATGCTCTTCGCATGGTCCGGCCTTCTCGATATTCGCGCCAGCACCGGGCATTGGCGGGTCACGGACTGGTTCCTGCACTGGGTCATGCGATCATCGGTACGCACTGCCTCGCTTGGAACGGAGCCTCCCGCCTTCACGCCGGCCATGTTGCCGCTTGCCGCCGGTCATTACGAGATCGGCTGCGCCGGCTGTCACGGCTCCCCCGCCATGCCGCGCCCGGCCGCGGCTGAAAACATGCTACCACCGCCACCAGACCTGAAAGACGTCGCCGGAAGCTGGAGCGATGCAGAGCTATTCGAGATTGTCCGGCATGGCGTACGCTATACCGGCATGCCCGCCTGGCCGGCAGTGGTGCGGGAAGATGAGGTCTGGGCGATGGTGGCCTTCGTGCGGGCCTACCCACAGATGAACACGACTACCTATCGCCGCCTTGCCGCCTTCTCCGCCACCCAGTCTCGAGACTTTGCACATCTCTTGAAAACCTGTGAGGGCTGTCATTCATCCGAACGGCTCGACCAGACCAGTCTTATCCCGCAGCTTACCGGTCAATCTGAAAGCTATCTTCGCGACAGCCTCACGGCATTTGTCTCACGAAAACGGCCAAGTGGGGTCATGCAGGCCGCGCTGTCGCAGACATCGGATGAGGACCGTCGAAACCTGGCTGCCTATTTTGCCCGCCACACCACGCCGGAACGGTCCGGACCATTTTCCGGGACAATCGATCGCGGCAGAACGCTTGCGGAAGTAGGAGATAAGACCCGGGGTATTGCCGCCTGTGGTGCCTGTCACGACAGAGCCGACATCAATCCCGCCTACCCCCGTCTTGCCGGGCAGCCCGCAGCCTATCTCGAAAACCAGCTCAGCCTCTTTAAAGCTGGAATCCGCGGCGGCGGTCCCTTCGCTGACGTCATGACAAAGGCGGTGGCGGGCCTGAGTGGCGAGGATATCCGGGCGCTCGCAGCCTATTACGGCGCCAGCCGGAATTAACGCATCCCCTTGGAACAAATCGGCTTCTCAACCGTATGGCTGGATCGGTTCCGAATGAGCGGGGGATATCCATGCAAAGCTCGCAGACATACTCCAGAGGCTATCCGCTTCAGCGATTGTTCGTTCCCATCCCCTTGGTCAGTTTCGCGCTGGCACTCGCGACCGATATCCTGTTCTGGCAAACGGTTAATCTCATGTGGCAGAACTTTTCCGCGTGGCTGCTGTTTGCGGGGCTGATCGGTGGGGCGATTGCGATCATCGCGGGCCTCATCGATCTCCTGCGTCCCTCGACCCGCCTGCTGCGGCCGCGCTTACCGGAGACACTCGGTTTTCTGGTTATTCTCGCGCTGGCCGTTCTCAACAGTCTCGTCCATGCCGGCGACGGTTGGACGGCCGTCGTGCCGAACGGTCTGGCGCTCTCGGCCGCAACGTTTCTCATCATCTTGCTGACGCTTGTCTTCGCGGCCCGATCGGAACGCGCTTTGAACTGGAGAATGCCATGACCCACCTTTCGCTCCGTTCATCGATCCTTCTCCTAGCCGCTTCGACAATGGCACTTTCTGCCTGCAACCAGGCTCCCGAGGCGTTCGATACCGCCCAGCAAATCGGTGCCGATCCCGTTCTTCCCGAGCCGTCTTCCGAGCTTTTACCGGATATGAAAGTGGCCGAGGTCATCGGCTGGAGGCAAGACGAGACGCCAACGGTACCAGCCGGTCTGAAAATTACAGCCTATGCGAAGGATTTCGCCAATCCGCGGGCGGTTCACACTTTGCCGAACGGCGACGTGCTAATCGTTCAATCTCGCGCGCCGCAGGGTGAAATTCAATCACGACCTAAGGATTTCATCCGCGGCTGGATCATGGCGATGGCCCATGGCGGTGGCGGTGAACAGAAGGAAAGCAACATTGTCACGCTGCTGCGCGATATCAATCGGGATGGTGCGGTCGATGAACGCTATGATCTGCTGAAAGCGCTCAACTCACCCTTCGGTCTCGCCTGGATCGATGACACGCTCTACATTGCAGCGAGCGACGCAATTCTTGCCTATCCTTACAAGCTTGGCGAAACCGCCATCACCGCCGCGCCGAAAGTGCTTGCCCCACTGCCGGGCGGCCCGATCAACCATCACTGGACCAAGGATCTTGCCTTGAGCCCGGACGGCCGATTTCTCTACGCGTCGGTCGGTTCGAACTCCAATATCGTCGAGAACGGCCTGGAGGCGGAAAAAGGCCGCGCCGCGATCTGGCAGGTGGATCGCCAGACGGGTGCTGCCCGCGTCTTTGCCTCAGGCCTGCGCAATCCGAACGGGCTTGCCTTCAACCCCGAAAGCGGGCAGCTTTGGGCGGTCATCAACGAGCGTGACGAGCTCGGGCCTAATCTCGTCCCTGACTATGCGACTTCGGTCAAGGAGGGCGGGTTTTATGGCTGGCCGTGGAGCTATTACGGAAATCATGTCGATGCCCGCGTTCACCCGCCGCGGCCCGACATGGTTGAGAAGGCAACCAAGCCAGACTATGCGCTCTCAAGCCATGTTGCCGCGCTGGGCCTCACCTTCTCCCTGAACTCCGCCCTGCCCGCGCCTTACGCCAACGGTGCTTTTGTCGGCGAACATGGCAGCTGGAACCGTCACGTCTTCAACGGCTACAGGGTCACTTTCATTCCCTTCGAAAACGGCAAACCGGCCGGCAAGACGCAAGATGTCGTCACCGGTTTCATCAAGGGTGATCAGGCCAGGGGTCGTCCCGTCGGCCTGGGTATAGACGGCACTGGCGCATTGCTTATCGCAGACGATGCCGGCAACACCGTCTGGCGGGTTACAGCTGCAGATGGCGCGGTGACGCCTCAACCCGTCGGGACCGATCAAATGGCCGGCGCTGGCACGATGACACAAGGCCCCGCAAACGGAGATACCACTTCGTCTTCGACACCATCAGATGACGGGCGACAGGCTGCACCTTTGCCGCAACCGGCTCAAACAGAAATCGCGCCCGCTGCAGAGCCGAATTAGCTGCGTATCGGAAGATCGAACGCGCGTGGCTGTGACTTCCCGGTCGGCGTTCCAGACGTCGTGTCAGGGTAGGAGGACGAATCGTGCCATTCCCACCAGGCAAAAGCAGAGAGCTGCTACCCCACAAATACGCTACCGTGATCGCACAGCACCCGATCCTGCGACCTCACGCACATAACTAACAGAGCAGAAGGAACACATATAGACTTTGAACGTTTCGCCTCCACCATTGGGGGAAGACATGGAAGAAGCGATTCAGGCGTTTGATTGGAACCGGATGCTGGTGGGCGACGCTCCGCTCGAGTTCTTATTTGAAATCGCATTTCGAACCATCATTATCTACGTTTACTGCCTTGCCCTTCTGCGCTGGCTGGGCAGTCGTACGATCGGTCAACTTTCAACTATTGAATTCCTGCTGGTTATCGCATTGGGATCGGCGGTGGGCGACTCGATGTTTTACCCGGACGTCCCGCTTCTTCACGCATTGCTTGTCATCACGATGGTGGTCTTGGCGAATAAAGCGCTGGATCTGTTCATCGCGAAGAGCGCGCGGGCCGAAATTGTGATCGATGGCGTGCCAGAGGAGGCCATCCGTGATGGTGTGGTTTGCAAGGCGTTTATCGCGAGCACGACGTTTAGTCAAAGCGAGCTTTTCCAGCAGCTACGCAGGCAGGGCGTAGAAAACCTCGGTGAGGTCGCCCGCGCCTATGTCGAAACCAATGGCGGTTTAAGCATCTTCTTGGCAAAGAATCCCAAACCGGGACTACCCATCGTTCCGCCTTGGGAAATTGATCCGCCGAAATTTGTTAAACGGGGCACGACCCTTGAAGGGTCTGTTGGGTGTAAGCAGTGTGGAATGGTGACGGAGGTTCCCACCGATTGTTGCTCTCACTGTGGCTACGACGTCTGGGTTGAGATCAACAAGTAAACGTTAGGGACAGCAGGAGATTGGCAGTCGTCCTCGATAGCAATCCGGGGATGGACACGCTCCGCCGCACCATTCTTCAACGGCCTGACCATACCATCTCGCGATGCCGTTGGATCCGCCATCTTCCACGCGACCCTCCTGCCGATCCTGAAGTCCACTCCCCTCACCTTTAGAAGCTAAGTTTCGGTTGGCAAACTCCTTCGTCCATTGCGGGCAAAGCCGATGCCAAGACTGGCCGATATGCTTGCGCAAATCCTGGGCCATATCTGTCTGCACTTTTGCGGACGATCCTAACCGTCTTCGAGGTCGATCCACGCGGGCGCATGGTCGCTCGTGTGCGCCCAGCCGCGAACATGCTTGTCGGTGCCTGCAGCACTCAGTCTTTTCGCCACATCGGGGCTGATAAGAAAATGATCGAGCCGAAGACCGGCATTGCGCCCATAGGCGTTACGGAAATAGTCCCAGAACGTGTAGATCCGTTCTGAAGGATGAAGGTGGCGCAACGCATCAGTCCAGCCCATTGCACCGAGTTTGTGAAAGGCTTGGCGCACCTCGACCCTGAAGAGGGCGTCGTCTCGCCAGCGCTCCGGCTTATAGACGTCCAGGTCCGTCGGGATGATGTTATAATCCCCTGCAAGGATGACAGGTACATCCAGTGCGAACAGTTCGCCGGCATAACGGCTCAACCGGTCAAGCCAGCCAAGCTTGTAGTCGAACTTCGGGCCTGGCGCCGGATTGCCTTCGGCGCATAGATGCACCCGATCGCCATACGGCTTATCGCCGCCTCAATGTAGCGGCTTTGCGCGTCATCGGCGCCGCCGGGAAGTCCCTACCGGGTCAAAAGCGGCTCCCTGTCCTTGCACAGGATGGCGACGCCATTCCATGATTTTTGCCCCTGCCAGACCGCTCCATACCCGGCTCTTTCAAGCTCTTTTGCGGGGAATTTTTCATCGGGTGCTTTCAGCGCCTGCAGACAAGAGACATCCGGTGCCGCCTCCTCAAGCCAGCGCAGGAGGACGTCGAGACGGCCGGTTGACGCCGTTCACATTGTACGTGGCGATCTTCAACACGGCCCCGATGTCTTGGGATGAATGATCCTGACTGAAAACCCGCAACGGTCCGCAATGTTCCCGCCGTGCCGTTTCTCCAAGAGCCCGAACAGGTAGCCGGTGCCATCAATCCAGAGAAGCGCCGACAGTATCGGCGACATATGCACCCCGGCTTCCCATCGGCATTGGGGGGCCAGTCGTCGTATCGCGGGCGGTCTGGTGCTCGAGTTCCGCATTCAATTCGGCCCCGACAATGACGATGATTACGGAAATCCACGCCCAGATCATGAAGCCGATCAGCGCGCCGAGCGCGCCATAGGTTGCGTCATAGTTGGCGAATGTCGTCAGATAATAGGAGAAGAGGATCGAAGCCAGGAGCCAGAGGAGCGTGCTGAACACGGCTCCCCACGTTAGCCAACGGGCCTTTGCAGGCTCGCGGCTTGGCCCGAAATGATAGACCAATGCAACGGCACCGGCGATGACGACAAGGACGACCGGCCAGCGAAGAACGCTGATCAGAGTTTCCTGCCAGCGATCGAGCCAGACATACGAAAGTGCGGCGGGAACCCCGCCCAGCGCCGCGATAAAGAAAGCGGCGAGCACCAGGCCGATCCCCGTAAAGGCAAGCGAGATCAGGTTGAGGCGAACGATACCGCGCTTTTCCACTTCGCCGTAGGCGATGTTCATCGCGTCGAACAATGCCTTGATTGCACTGTTGGCGCTCCAGATGGCGATCGCCAGGCCGGCAAGGAAACTTACGCTCAATGTGGACGTTTTGGCTTGAACGAGAATGTTGAGCTGCGTGAGGATGATGTCGAAGGCCCCGGGAGGCAGGATGTCAGCAACGAAGGTGATATGCTTGGCCATCGTGCCGGGATCGGCGATGAAGCCATAAAGCGACACCAGGGCGCCAAGTGCGGGGAAAAGAGACAGCAAGATGTAAAACGTCACTCCGGCGGCAATAAGGGTTACACGGTCTTCCAAGACTTCAGTGGATACGCGCCAGAAAACATCCCGAAGTCCCCTCGCCGGAATTTCATTGGGGGTTTCGGCATCGCGGCCACGGCCAGGTTTGTTCTTTTCGACGTCCGACGCTGATGGCATAATCCCGGTTTACTCCATGCTCTGTCCTATTCCCTTATTCCAGATAGCGCGGCTCGCAATGATGGCTATCTGTTGGGAGCGGGTAATTTCTGAAAATCTCCACGCCCTTGGCCATGGGATGTTGGCGACCTTAGCGGGCCCCTGGGAACAAACGTCGGCATGGGACCTGCCCAAATTGTTCTGTTGCCCGTATCGACGAGGGAACAGTGTGGCGCCGGATGCGTTTGGTGCCGCGGACCTGCCCCGCCGATACTCTTTTGGCAGCGAAGGGAAACCCAATGGCATTCAAGCGATACCTGGGGGCAGCGATGTCGTCTCTTTTGTTGACCGGTCCAGCGCCGGCTCAGACCGTTGAAGGTCCGGCAGTGACCGCTTGCAGGTCGACCGGTCTTGTCGCCCTGCAAGCACAGTCATCAGAGATTACCGGCCTGGTTTTCGACGCCGAAAGTCTTGCAATCAGCGCAGCTGACACCAAGGTCGAGGACGTTGCTGTCAAAACGGTCATTCTGGGGGAAGCCTATATCGAGCGGAAGGGCGCTGCCGGAAAGGCCGATCGTTTCGTCTGCCTCGTCGGGGAAAAGGGAAAAGTGCTCCTGACGTTCTTCACGGCCAAATAGCTTGTCCGGTGACGTCCCCCACGAACGCACGGGAACCGGGCGGCTGGCGGCGCGTTGTGGGCAAGAGCTGTTTGGAGATGGCTTCCAAGGCCCGGAGGCGACCAAATGAAACTTTCCGCGATCATTGCCTTCGGGCTGGCGCTATTCCTCACTTTCGATTCCGCTCTGGCCGACGAAACAGGATTTCTGAAGTCGATCAGTGGGAACTGGTCCGGCAATGGCTTGGTGACGACCGCAATCGGCTCACGGCCGCTCAACGTCAAATGCACGTTCGACAGCAGGGCGCGTGGCACGTCTCTTGCCATGTCTGGTCAGTGCCGTGGATTGGTGGTGGTCAGGCGGGCCGTCTCCGCCGACATCAAGGCCAGCGGCACGAGATACAGTGGCACCTATGTCGGACCGTCGGGCCGGCCATCCCAATTGACGGGCTCGCGCAACGGCAACGCAATCAACTTCACCGTGCGTTGGAGCCGGGTGATCAATGGCGACCGAACGGCGCACATGACCATCGAAAAGATCGGCGCCAGGGGCCTAAGATTGAAAACGATCGACAAGGACCCAAAGACCGGCCGCCCAATCGTCACAAGCGATATCCGGCTGTCGCGGTAGGTCTATCGGGAGAGCCACGCCACGGACGACCGAAGACAGGAAACGATCAGACGGGATCGGAATTCCTTGTTTTGGTGGCATCGCCAGGACTTGATGCAGGTTGGCCAGCCGCGTCGTCCGATGGTTTGAAACTCGCCGTCATCCGCAACGTCAGGAAAGTCATGATCGACAGGACGAGCGCGATATCGTAGGCGCCCAATCCAACAGCTGTTCCAATTGCGCCCGTAGCCCAAAGACTGGCAGCCGTCGCGGTTCCCCGGACACTTTTGCTCACCACCAGGATCGCACCACCGCCGATGAAGCCCATGCCCGTGATCAATCCTTCGACGATACGGGCGGTCGCCTCAGGATTGCCTGCCGTCAGGTTTTCCGTCGCCTGGATGAAGCCGCAGCTGGCGATCGCAACGAGAGGGAAGGTACGCAAACCGGCGCTCCGTTCGCTCTTTTCGCGATCCCATCCGATCGGCAGCGCGAGGAGATAGGCAACAACGAGCGCACCGAGATGCGGCAGCACGTTGAATGACTGGCCGATGGCAGAAATCTGGTCGATCATTGGCTATTCCATCGATGGATGCACGTGTCCGGCTTGCACATGAAACGGGCTTGCCGGGCGGTGCGGATCGCTGCAGGGAAAACGAGGCCAGAAAAGCAGGCTGGGGCGAGCCCGAAAGCGCGCCCCAACCAGCCACGATCGTTACTTCTTCAATTTCGAATAATCGAGCTTGGGGGCATTCGAGAGATCGTCCTTCGTGGTGTCGACAAAGGCTTTCCAGGTTCCCTCGACTTCGGCAAGGGCAACGGATGCCGGATCGAGGACCACATAGCTCTCGCCGATGCTGAGGAAGCCACCGACACTGGCAACGATACCGATGACCGACTTTCCGTCGCCGATAACGACATCTGAGATCTCACCAATCGTCTCATTCTGCTTGTTGTAGATGTCGATGCCGATCAAACGCGAGGTCATCAGGTCGGTATCCTGAATGTTCACGTACTTGAGCGGAATGGTGGCGGCAGTGCCCATCGTTATGCCAGGGCCCGTGAGCGCGGCGTCAGCTCCGGATGCTGCGGCAGTCTGCGCGACAGCGGCGCCTGCGAGGAGAGAAAAAACAAGGCCGGCAGCGATCGGACGAAGATTCATAAAAAAACTCCTGAAAGTGAATGGGGCCGGCAGCAGAGGAACCAACTGTCCGGCGGCTCTAAACACACAGCAGGCCGATTGGTTCCCAGTTATCTCGACGCAGAACGACGGAACAAACATTAGCATTTTGAGTTATTCGAGCAGCTCTGGGAGGAGCCCCGAAATGATTATCGAAACAGAAATGAACTGCAGCAACATCAGCTGGGCGGAGCCCGTGCGGGTCCGTATCGGACATGGCGTCTCCATCGACATAGGCGGCCCGCAATCGGCTTTGAACACCATGACGCAACGATGGCCGAAGGAACGCGGCGAACACTTCGAGCGCGCACGAAAGCTCTGCATGGCAACACTTGGTAGGCGGATCTCAGCCGCGGCAATTCGCGACGACTTCATTGCGGCATGCGTGGAAGCCGACATCCTCGTTACATAGCCAATGACAGAGATCATTCGCATCAATCTTCGAACAAGATGGGAGGATCCCGTACGGGTGATCGCAGCCGATGAGCGGATAGACACCATCGTTGGTCCTGGAGATGCGCTGGCTTTTCTCGTGACGCGCTGGAGAGGGCTTAAAGGGCCGTCCTACAAGATAGCCCGCAAATCCTGCTAGGACGCTCTGCGCGGGCATGTCGGAACGGCACTATCCCGTGCGCATTTCATCACGGCTTGCCTCGATGCGGACATCCTCGAATGAGGCACAGCGGTATCCGGCTGACGGACGCGGCAGCAGGCTTCGATCACGCATTGTTATACAAGCGAACAATTCGGCCAACAATGTGCATTGAAAGACCCCCAAAAATCTGTTGGTATATAAGCGCTGACGAAAATGCATTGTCTAATGCAGTTTATATTTGAGGTGTGCATAATTTAACCGGATTTGCGCCGCCATCTGGAAACGGATGGCGGTTTTTTTGAGAAATTCGCTCTCAGATTTCTCATTTATGATGAGGCACAGTTGAGTCCCGTCGTTTCCGTGTCGATGATTACCCCTTTCAGGCCAAATTGCGGGCGACGGTGCCTGAGTTTGGTCACAACACGATAGCGGCCGGTGTCGATCAGATGCTGCACTATCTCAGCCTCGTTGATTACTGCGTAAGTGGCTTTCTTCGGTTTGGGATCGCGATCCGGTGCCGCCGGGATATCATCCGGTTCATTCGAAAACATGTCGATCTGTGCTGCCATGGCTCCTGTCTACCGCGGCATCGCCTTTACTTGATAGCCGCTGCTACCACATGAACGCGTTTTCGCGCCCGCATTGATAGTCCGGCTCCGCCAGAAATATGCTGAAGGTCACTGCGTGCCATCCAAAGCCGGGCCCGGATACGCACCAGCATCATTGACGTCGCTTCCGCAAGCCCTCACGATAAGGGATGTCGTCAGGTACAAGTTTTCTCAGTGAACTTTATGCTGCTGCAAACCCGGTGGCTAAGCTGCCACCGTCTGAGCGCCGCAGATTGATTGAACGTGCCCTTGAAACGATCGCCGATCAGCGGGAAATCGTAGAAAAGCAGGGTAACCTCCTACCTTTACCCGCCGCATTTCTCGCGCAGATCAAGCGAATCACGAAAGAGCTCAACAACGGCCCGGATCTTGTTGCCGCGCACCTGCTTTTTGAATGCGCAGATGAAATCCGCAGGCTTCAAACCTTGGCGAAAGACAATGAAGCCTAGTTTCGCCATGAGCGAACATTGGCCAACGGGCAAAGAGCATATCGGAGAACCGAGCATAGCGGTGGCAAAGCCACGGTTCGGGAATTCGCGCATGCAACTCCGGTTCCTGGGGCAGCCGCAGGAGATTTAGCATAGCACCGCCGAAACGGCGGAAATCGGGACCGACTGTCCCCGGAGTTGCATTCCACACCGCCGACCAACGCCTGGAGCGTCGCCGGAAAGTGAGCCTGCCACTCGTCGATGGTCTGCAGGTTTGGCTTCAAATCGAGCGGGCAAAGCTGTCGCGCAGTTCTCCGGTCGCAGAGGCGATCGACTACATGCTCAAGCGCTGGGATGGCTTCACGTAATTCCTAGAGGACGGCAGGATTTGCCTGACGAACAATGCAGCCAGAAGGATCATGGTGGAGCTCGCCTGGCTCTCCGCAGAAAGATCGGGGTCGCCGCAGTTGTTTTCATAACGAATATGGACGGCTTCGCCCGAAGATGACCATGGAGGCCGCTGTAGCTGCCGTCGAGGCCGGTAATCTCAGCCGAGAAGACGTCGTTGAAGCGATGTGTGCCGATCTGGTGGAGGTCGATGCCGAGAATGCTTGTGGCCAGGTTTGTCAGAAGCTCGAAGACGCAGCCTTCTATCACCGGGCTTGTCAGCATGTCGCCGACAAAGTCACCGCCGAGGGCATCCAGCCTTGCACATGGACCACGCTGCCGGAGGATTATGAGCCGGACTCCAACCCCTTCGAGATCACCACTGCCGATGAATGAGTCACGGCAGGTATCGACACACGGGCTACCGCCGACGGAAAGGTTCGCATCGACATCACGGTCGGCGGCAAGACGCCGATGGTTGATCGCGACGAATCCCTGTTGGAAGCTCTTCGAGAACTCATCGCGTGGCATGACGTCCGTATTTGCCTCACACGACCGCCGCCCGGCTTACCCCTCGACAGCGGGCTTCGTTTAAGGGCCGCCTTTGCCCTTGGCTTCCAGCTCTTTCACAAACGCTCCAAGCGGGAAAGGCTCTTTTTCCTCGAGATCTCATCCACACCGCGTGGCATCCTAGCCTTTCAAGATTACTCTGGACGTGGGGAGACAGACGCCGATCCTTTGATAGCTGCTGCCTAACACCGTCGAAGTAGTGCGTGCGGTTGCCGTGCAGATTGAAACTCTTGGCCAGGATCGCGGCGTTGATGTCAGGATCCGGATGTACCGGTGGCCACGACATCGGCGAGATCGTGATTGTCGTCGCATCGCTTCTGCCATGATTAGACCGAGTGCTTCGCATAAGCCGGTCGAGTTCAGCATGCGCCGCATCATAGTGCTTCCGAAGATTGGCATTCGCCGATAGCTGCTCTTCGAGGGCTATCGACTTCTTGGCATTTTCCAACGCGGAGGCGATCACCATCTTTTCGGTATCGAATGTCTGCTTCGACGGCCCTAGGGCCTCTTGAATGGCACGCTCTTTGGTGACGTGAGCGTCCATATGATCCAGAAATTCATCGACAAAGTTCATCGAATTCGTGAAGGTCTTGGCGACCGATATCGGCGGCGACTTCGTCACAACCTTCGGCGCCGGCGGTCTGCAGCGGGCGACAGCGGCACAAACCATTTCGACTGCCTTGGCCGGCGTGTTGAAGACGACCTTCGCCGGGATACGCAGGACACGGAATCCCTTTGCGACAAAGAATTCGTCACGTATTCCATCGCGCTCAGCAGCCTCCGGGGATGAATGCCAAGCTGCTCCATCTACCTCGACGACAAGCCATTTGTTCACGAGAGAGTCCAAGCGATAAGGCTTGTACTCGGTCTGAATGTCCAGCTCGATACCCGGAGTGACGAGGATGCCATTGTCAGGGATAAGACCATTGGATCTCGAAACGACCGGCCATCAGTACATGGAGAATAAAGCCGACCTAAAGCTTGGGGCCCTTCATTGGCAGCCTCTCGAATATCGGTAGCAAGCGCCAAACGAACATCACCAACAAGCGAGCCCGGGCGAAATCGCCCGGCGCTCAGATTTCTCACGATCAGCCCACGGCGGTCCTAGCTTTGCGCCATTCCGCGTAGCGGGCAAGTGTTTCTTCATTCGGTGGATAAACCCCGAGCGTCGAGCGCCCGGATTCGATTTCAACCTTCAGAAACTCCTCTTGCTCCTCCATGGCAACCGCTTCGTCGGCGATCTCTTCAACATATTCCCGCGGAATGACGATGACGGCCTCGCTATCGCCGAAAATGATGTCGCCCGGATACACGGCGACGCCCCCGCAGGCGATCGGCTGGTTCATATCGGACGCATGATGTGCAACCAGGTTGGCGGGCGCAGCCGGCCCGAGGCAATAAGTCGGGAAGCCGAGAGAGGCGATATCTGCGGTATCGCGCACGCCGCCATCCAAAACCATGCCGGCGGCGTTGCGGTAGACGAGACGCCGCGCAAGCATGGCGCCGATCCCGGCGACTTCGGCAAGGGCCCTGCAATCGAAAACCAGGACATGGCCATTCGGAATGGTATCGATAGCCTTGCGCTGATGGTTCGAAGGATCAGAGCTGTAAGTTGACCCGTCAATATCCTCGCGCGCAGGAATGTAGCGCACGGTTACGGCCGGTCCGATCATCGGCTTGTCCAGATTTGAAAGCGGACGCACACCGCGGATCGCCGTGTTGCGCAAGCCCCGCTTCAAAAGCAGTGTGCTTAGGCTTGCGGAATTTGTCCGTGCAAGCTTTGCCAGAACCGAAGAATCCAAGGTTGTCATGAAGCTCCTCCATTGCGTGTCGAAGGAGCATCTAACAGGCAAAATAAACATGTTCAATATAGAAATTAGAATTTCTTATTTGAACAAAGGGTGGCGGCCGTCAATCGTCTTGGTTAAAAGGGCTGCGCAATCGAGCGCTTCACGCCGGATTGACCGCGCTCGATCCGGCGTTGCCTCACCGATGAATGGAACGCTAACGGTTGCGACAAGCTGGCTGCCGGCGTCGAAAACCGGCGTCGCAATTGCCCGCACACCCAAGTTGGATTCCTGGTTATCCTCCGCATATCCGTTGCGCCGGATGTCGGCGAGCGCCTCCTTCAGCGCGTCCGCATCGGTGATTGTGTACGGGGTGCTCGCCTCCAAACCGGCAGCACAATATGCTTCGACCTCGCTATAGTCGGAAAACGCAAGCGCAAGCTTGCCGCCCGCCCCGACATGCTTGCGGGAACGCCCGCCGACCTTGATGAAAAGCGAATAGTCGCCCGGGCTTGGAGCAGCAAATATGGTCATCATTTCATGACCTTCGGGTGCAGCAAGCTTGAAGGATTCCAGAATTTTGTCGGCAGCAGCCGTCAAGATCGGCTTTGCCGCCTCAACCAAGAAAGCCTTGTCGGCGCCAGGAGAAATGCGACGCGCCAGCTCGACAAATTTCGGCCCGAGCTCGTAAATCGAGCCGCCGTTAACACGTGCAACAAGCCCATGCGCACTCAGTGAATTCAAGATCCGGTACACCGTCGACCGCGGCACACCCAGCTGCTCGACGAGAGCCGCAAGCGAAATCCCTGTCCGCGCATCCGCAACCGCCTCCAGAAGATGCGCGGTCTTTTCGACTATGGGCGAACCATGCTTGAGTTCATTCATGAACCAATTATTCCTTATTTGAAATATCTATGTTGACATTTGTCGTCGGTATGCGCATTTTTGCCCAGCGAATGTCAGATATGACACTACGCGCTTGCGGGAGGAAGTAAAGCGGCTCGGTTATGCCCAACGCGAAGAACCAGCAGCTTTCACGGCAAGGTCTACCTGATACAACACAGCAATGGCGCGGCCTTGCGGGAGGAGGATATCGTGACAACCATTTCTATCGGCAGATCGGCAAACATCGGCCTTCTTGCGCTGTATCTGGCTGCCGGCGTGGCCATGCCCGGCCATGCTGCACCCGACACGTTGACGGTCGTCGTTACTGACGAGCCGAAGTCTCTTGACCCTTGCGACACGGACCTCTCTGGCAATGCCCGCGTCCTGCGCAACAACATCACCGAAACGCTGGTCAACCTGAGCCCCGCAGACGGCTCGGTCCAGCCCAGCCTCGCCACCGCTTGGGAGCAGGTAGATGACCTCACCTGGAAATTCACACTGCGCGAAGGGGTGACCTTCCACGACGGCAAGCCCTTCGATGCAGCCGCAGTCGCCGCAGCCCTGACACGCGCGCAAAATCCCGCGCTTGCCTGCGAAGTCGGCCTTGCCACGCTGAAAGCGCTTGTCCTGACCCCGGAAGCCGCCGATGCGAAGACGCTCATCATTCGCACCGATATCGTCGAGCCCATCCTGCCCAGCAAACTGGCTGCCCTCGACATCGGATCGCCTGATACGCCTGCCGACGCCAAGTCGCGTGAACCGATCGGCACCGGCCCCTATAAGCTCGCAGCCTGGAGACCGGGCCAGTCGATCACGCTGACGGCTTTCGATAAATACTGGGGTGACAAGCCCGCCATCCAGAACGCGACCGTTCTCTGGCGGGCGGAATCGGCAGTTCGCGCTGCTATGGTCGATACCGGAGAGGCTCAGATCTCTTACGAGATCGCGCCGCAGGACGGCACGACAGCAAACGACCACGCATTCCCCAATGCCGAAACCTCCCTGCTGCGTATCGATCAGGAGATCGCGCCCCTCAACGACAAACGCGTCCGCGAGGCGCTGAACCTTGCAATCGATCGTGACGGGTTGATCGGCACGATCTTCCATGCGCAGGCCCAGAAGGCGATGCAGGTCGTCCTGCCCTCGGTTTTCGGCTACAACCCCGATATCCCGGTCTGGACCTACGATCCGGAAAAAGCCCGCAGCCTGCTGGAAGCAGCACGCGCCGACGGTGTCCCCGTCGATACGGAAATCGTCATCTATGGACGCATTGGCATCTATCCGAATTCGTCCGAAAGCCTTGAGGCGATCCAGGCTATGCTCGCTGACGCCGGCTTCAATGTTCGTCTCGAAATGCTGGAAACCAGCCCCTGGCTGAAGAAACTCCTTAAGCCCTGGGATGCCGGCCGCCAGCCGTCTATCCTGCAGACACAGATCGACAATACCGAAGGCGACGCGGTCTTCACGCTTCCAAACCGCTTTACCAGCGATGGCAATACATCTTCGATCGCCGACCCGAAGCTTGATACATTGATCTCCGATGCGTCCAAGGCAACCGGTGGTGAACGCAAGCGCCTGTTCCAGGAAGCGTTCAAATATCTCGCCGTCGACGCGATCAACATCGTGCCGCTGTTCCATATGGTCACGATCGCGCGCGTCGCACCGGATGTGAACTACACACCGGATGTTCAGGCCGGTAACGAGATCAAACTGAAGACGATCAGCTATCGCTGATCCTTCCTCCGCTCGGTACCCGAGGAGAACGGATGTCACTCGCCTATTTCGTCAGACGGACGATCTTCGCCGCGCTTGCGCTTGCGGCGTTGATGACCTCCGCCTTCATCCTCGTGCGGCTCACCGGAGATCCTGTGAACCTCTATTTGCCGGTCGATGCGTCCGATGCGGCACGTGAGGCCATGCGGGCGCGCCTCGGGCTCGATCGATCCCTTCTGGCCCAGTTCCTCGACTGGGCCGGAGACATGCTCCGCCTCGATTTCGGCATGTCCCTCTGGCACAACCGGCCGGCAATGGACGTGGTGCTCGAAGCTCTGCCGAACACGCTTGCGCTCGGCGCCATTGCCTTGACGCTTGCCTTCCTTGCGGCAATCGTTGCCGGCTCGATCGCCGCCGTCAACGCCGGCAGCTGGATCGATCGCGGCATCAATGTGCTGTCCCAAGCTGCTGCCAGCGTGCCGGATTTCTGGCTCGGTCTCATGGGCGTGCTGCTCTTTGCCGTCACGTTCCGCCTGCTTCCGACATCCGGCTTCGGCGGTCCTGTCTATTGGGTCCTACCGATTGCCTGTCTTTTCGCCCGGCCGTTCGGAACTTTAGTTCAGATCGTGCGGGGATCGATGATCGAGGCGCTGAATGCCACCTTCGTTCGCACGGCGCGTGCGAAAGGGGCTCGCAGCAAGCGCGTGATCTTCGTGCATGCGCTGCGAAACGCACTCCTGCCAGCGGTGACCGTGACCGGAGACCTCGCCGCGCAATTTGCCGGTGGTGGCGGTGTGGTCGAAGTCGTCTTCGGCTTTCCCGGTATCGGCAAGCTGCTGATCGACGGTATTCTCAAGCGTGATTTTGCCATCGTGCAGGCATCGATCTTCGCGGTCGCCGTCGTGATCTTCATCATCAATATCCTTGTCGACATGCTCTACGCGTGGATCGACCCGCGCGTGAGGGTGGAATGACCGAGGCGCTCTCAGAATTGCTTGACGAACGCAAGGCGGCAAGCGGACGCTTCGCGTGGTTCCTCCGTGCCCTTCGCGGAGACCCCATGGCGGTCGCGGCCACCATCTGGCTAATGATCGTGGTTCTCGCCATTCTGGCGGATGCGCTCTCCCTGCTGGGTGAAAACCGTATCTCGCTGAAGGCGCGCAACATGCCGCCATTCGATTTCAGCCAGGCCTGGACACTCTGGCTCGGCGCCGATGCACTCGGGCGGCCGCTTCTCGTGCGGCTGATACAGGCGGCCTCGACGACGATCGGGATTGCCCTTCTCACCGTGCTGACCAGTCTCGTCGGCGGCACCCTGCTTGGCGTTATCGCCGGCTATTTCGGTGGGTTCATCGGCAATGTCATTATGCGCATTTCCGATATCATCCTCGGCTTTCCGACTCTGCTCGTTGCGCTTTTCGGCCTCTACCTGTTCGGACCGAGTGTGCTCAATCTCATCTTGGTTCTGGCGATCACGCGCATGCCGGCCTACATCCGCGTGGCCCGAGCCGAAACGCTGGAGGCTCGCGAGCGCCTGTTCGTCGATGCGGCCAGGGTGTTTGGTGGCGGATCGCTCTGGATTCTGCGCGTGCACATTCTCCCGAGCGTCGCGCCGACCATGCTGACGTTAGCATCCGTCAATCTCGCCATGGTCATGCTGTTCGAATCCGGTCTCAGCTATCTCGGCCTCGGCATCCAGCCTCCGGCGGTGAGCTGGGGTCTGATGGTGGCGCAGGGCCAGGGTTATCTCTCCTCCGCCTGGTGGCTCGGCTTCTTCCCCGGTCTTGCCGTCATGCTCACCACCATGTCCTTCAATCTCCTCGCCAACTGGTTCCGGATCGTCAACGACCCCTCGCAGCATTGGCGTCTCGTGAGCCGGAGACGATAATGGCGCTTCTGGAAATCAAGGACCTTCAGGTCAGTTTCGATACTGCGGCGGGGCGCATCCTCGCTCTCAACGGCGTCTCCTTCTCACTGGAGCGCGGTGAGGTTCTGGCGCTGCTCGGCGAAAGCGGGTCGGGAAAATCCGTGACCGCCGCCGCGATCATGGACCTCATCCCCGATCCGCCGGGTGCAATCAATGAAGGCAGCATCCATTTCGACGGCGCCGATATTCTCCGGCTCGCCCAAAACAAACGCCGGGATCTTTGCGGAAGCCGCATCGCCCTGATCTTTCAGGATGCGCTTGCCGCCCTCAATCCCGTCTATCCCGTTGGATGGCAGATCGCAGAGATGTTCCGAATCCACGGCCGCACGCCGGAGGCAGGCATCGACAAGGCCGTCCTTGATCTGCTGACCGCGGTCGGCATTCCGGATCCGGCACGGCGTGCCAAGCAATATCCGCACGAATTTTCCGGTGGCATGCGCCAGCGGATCATGATTGCCATGGCGGTGGCGCTCGAGCCCGACATCATCATCGCGGACGAGCCGACAACGGCGCTCGACGTGACCATCCAGGCGCAGATCGTCGATCTTCTCGACCGTGTGCGCAAGCGTAGCGATGCCGGCATGATCTTCATCACCCATGATCTTGGCGTCGTTGCCGAACTCGCCGATCGCGTCGCAGTGATGTATGCGGGTCGCATCGTTGAAACGGCTGATGTCTTCGAACTGTTCGAAGACCCGCGCCATCCCTACAGCAATGGATTGCTGGCGTCGCAACCGCGCATGGACAGCGAGGAGGCCGAACTCCTGCCCATCCCGGGTTCAGCCCCCAATCCGGCCGCCCTTCCCTCGGGCTGCGCCTTCAGGACGCGCTGTCCCAGATCGGCGGATATCTGCGCCGAAATAGTTCCCGCCCTTCAATCCATGGGTCCCGGCCGGCAGGTCGCGTGCCATTTTCCGGTTGTACCCGCATGAACAAGCCGCTTCTCAAGGTCGAAAATCTCTCTCGCCATTTCGGCAGTTCGCAGGCACCGGTTCGCGCCGTCGAGGATGTCAGCTTCGAAATCGCTTGCGGTGAAACGCTGGGCCTTGTCGGCGAAAGCGGCTGCGGCAAGACATCGCTCGTCCGCACACTTCTGAAACTCGGTCCGGCAACGAGCGGCCGCGCGCTTCTGGATGACGTTGACATAACGACCGCGAGCGGAAAACAGCTTCATGCCCTGCGCCGAAAGATGCAGGTCGTGTTCCAGGATCCGTACCAATCGCTCAATCCCCGCATGCGGGTTGATCGCCTGATCTCGGAGCCTTGGGCGCTTCACCCGGATGTTCTGCCGAAGTCCCGCTGGCGCGACGAGACCATCAACCTTCTGGAATCCGTCGGCCTGCGGGCCGAACATGCCGAGCGCTATCCTTCGGAGTTTTCAGGCGGGCAGAGGCAACGCCTCGGCATTGCGCGCGCCCTTGCTCTCAATCCGACCTTGCTCGTCTGCGACGAGCCCGTCTCCGCGCTCGACGTATCGGTTCAGGCGCAGGTGGTGAACCTTCTCGCGAAATTGCGGCGTGAACGAAATCTAGCAATGCTGTTCGTCGCCCACGACCTCGCCGTCGTCCGGCACGTGTCCGACCGGGTGATGGTCATGTATCTCGGCAAGATCATTGAGACCGGATCGAAGGACGCGATCTTCAACGCGCCGGCCCATCCCTATACGCAGGCCTTGCTCTCTGCTGTTCCGACGCCGGACCCGAAACTGCGCGGCGTGCGCAAGCGTATTGTCCTGCAAGGCGACCTGCCAAGCCCGGCCAATCCGCCGAGTGGCTGCCGGTTTCGCACCCGATGCTGGAAGGCGACGTCGATCTGTGCCGAGCAAGAGCCGCAGCTCATCGAAAGAACAGCATCGCCTAGTCTATTCACAGCCTGTCATCATGCGGATAGCGCTGCATAAAAGGGTTGTTTGCTAAGAAGTAGAGACATCCCAACGTGAACCTCGAGTCGTAAAACTGAACCCACCTAGGCTCTTGAGGGGGGTTGAACCCTCGACCTGTCGTTCAGCGGCTCACATTCAAAATAATTTCCAATCCGGGCAACAGCTTGCTCTTCGGAGCGGCCGGTAAGGGGCCGTCTTCAGACTGTCCGGAGTTGGGGCTCCCGGCATGGAAGCGAACACGCGGAGCCTAGCCGGACGTTCCGGCTAGGCGATAGGACAACAGCAGTCCAACTGCACCGAAAGTTGATCTCCACCCCTTTTGTAGAAGAAACGTCAAGGAGGGGATAAGCGCGCCCTCGCAAGCATCCAGCATAATGCGGCCCAGGTCGCGCCGGCGCACCAGCCGCCGAGCACGTCGGTCGGGTAGTGAACGCCGAGATAGATTCGGCTGCAGCCGATGATCAGGGCGAGTAACACTGCGACCACGATTATGTAGGCGCGGGCGGCGAATGTCGTTTGCATTCGTGACAGAAGAGCGCCGAGTGTCAGGTAGGTCACAGCGGAGAGCATGGCGTGACCGCTCGGAAAGCTGAGATCGTGGACATCGACGAGATGCGGGACGATGAGCGGGCGTGGACGGGCAATGGTCATTTTTATGCAGGTGCTCAGTGCCCAGCCGCCGACCACCGAAACGAAGACGAAAATGCCAGCGGCCCGCTTTCGGATCAGCAGAAGGTATATCACGGTCAACACGGTCACCAGCGACACGACCGTCGTACCGCCAAGGCTGGTCAAATCGCGTACCACATGGGTCAACCAGTCGGGGCCGATGGGCACCGACAGATCGTTCGGCTGGCGAAAAAACTTCAGGATATTGTCGTCGAATGCCCAGGTCTCGCCTTCCAGCATTTCACTTGCCAGTTTCATGAAGGCAAGGCCGCCGCCGGACAGGATGGCAAACAGCACCAGCGTGATCGGCTCGCAGGACCGAATGCGGTCTATGAGGTTGCCCGCCAGGGGCCGATCAGATTGCAATGGATGCTCCAGGATAGGTGCGCTTGTCCGAGCCCGGACGATCGCGCAGATGGAATTTCGCCGATGACGATCGTAACCAGTCGACATTTGTCCTGTCAGCCGGATAGGCCAAATGTCTTTTCGAGATTCTCCCAGTTTTCGTCCATCGCATAGGCCGGCGACAGATAAGGGATGGCGAAATGGCCGAAGCGCAGTGACAGTTGTTGTTCCGCAGTTTCCTCGTTCACTTTTGCGATCTGCTGCAGGTAGATTGCTGCGGCGAGACCCGTGCGGTCCGAGCCCGATTTGCAATGGATGAGAAGCGGCTTGGGCGCATCGCGCAGCAGGGCAATGAGATGGTGGGTTTCATCGAGCGTTAACTGGCGTTCCGCCAACATCCTGAAATCGATATGTTTCACACCCAGTGACGTCGCTGCGGCAACCTCCTCACGATACCAGGAGGCGTCTTCGCTGCTGCCGCGCAGGTTCAGGATGGTATTGATTCCGTAGCGCCGCTTGTAATTCGCAATTTGTCCTGCAGTCGGCTGGTTGGATCGATAAAGTTCGCCAGGCACGACCTCATGAAAATTGCCTGTCAACTGTATGGCGAGCAGGTAACTACCGAGGATAAACACAGACGCTACCGGGCCAATCATGGTCCATTTCAAAAATCGTCGCATGGTAGGGCAATCCTTCTTGGCCCTGCGAAAGTGGCTGGGTTTTCTGACAATAGCCTGAATACTCACGCGAAATATTGTCATGATCACGCGTCCGAGACAGATAGCCGTGGTGACTTCAGGCAAATGGAATGCAGGCAAGCTTAGGAAGATCGGGGACCCGAGGCTATTGCGCGACGGGTTTTGCCCGCGCCAACGAAAGGGAAACCATTAATCCCCGCTCGTTGTCGGCCAGCGTAATATCGGCGCCGTGCAGGTCGGCGATAGCGCGAACGAGGCTGAGGCCGAGACCGCTCCCCGGTGTCGACCGGCTCTTGTCGAGCCGGTAGAGGCGCCGGAAGACCTTGGCACGCTCGGCTTCCGGAATGCCCGGCCCCGTGTCACGAACGGTCGCGATCAGAATGCTTTCGGCCGCCGTAAGCGAGAGGTTAATTCGAGTGTCCGGCTGGCAATGGTTGATCGCGTTCTCGATGAGATTGACGAAGAGCTGCGTCAGGAGTTCGCGATCGCCGGATACTAACCAAGTCCCTGCGGGCGGCGCGGCAAATGTCAGGGACTGGCCGTTATCCTCCGCGACATCGGCGTAGACTTCCACGATTTCGGTCATCAGATCGAGGAGATCGACGGGGCGGAAGCGAGCCTTGCGACCCCCGGCCTCGATCTGCGAAATCCTTAGCAACGCCTCGAAGGTGGCGTTAATCTGGTCGCTTTCGCCAAGCGCATCGGCGAGAAGATCCTCGATCGGTTCACCTTGCTCATTGCGGCTCATGGCATCCTGGATCGTCATTTTCAGGCGGTTGAGCGGTGTCTTGAGATCGTGGGCGATATCGGCGCTGACTTGGCGCATGCTTTCCACCAGCCGCGACAGGCGCTCCAGCGCGTCGTTGATTTGGATCGACAGGAGATCGATGTCGTCGCGTCTGCCGCTCAACGGGATGCGCGCCTGCATACGACCATTGGAAATATCCACCATGGTCTCGACCACGCCGTCGAGCCGCCGCTGCGCCCGATGTGCCAGGAGCACTCCACCGACGGCAGCAAAGGCAATAGTCAGCACCGCCACCCAGGCGAAACTGAAAAGGGCGATATCCTCGAAATCATCGGTTTCAGATAGGCTGCGCCCGACAGTCAGGTGGTTCTCGCCAATCGACCCCGAGAAAACGCGAAAGGTCGTATTAATCGGCAGGCCGATTTCCTGTGCCGTAATGCTCGCAAGACCATCAGGCAGAAGCGGAACAGTGGCGTTACCGGCGATGCGCCGGCCGGAGGGATCAACTAGCGAGAAGACCCGCTCGTCCGAGGTTGGGTGCTTCCCATAGGCTTCGATCGCCGCGACGAGGTCTTCCATGTCGTTCGGCGCATAATTCGACGTGGTGACCGCATACATTTCCGTGACGGACGTATCGAGCGAGCCCATCAGCTCCCGTTTCAGGTACTGATAGGTGATGAGGCCGGAAATCAGGAACCCGAGGATGAACAGCAGGCCGAAGGCCAGCGCCAGCCGGAAGGGCGTGCTTCGATGCAGTCTAGCGCGGAGCATGCAGGCTATAACCGATATTGCGGATCGTATGGAGAAGCTGGACCGGAAATGGCTTGTCGATCTTGGCCCGCAACCGGCTGATATGCGTCTCGACGACACTTGTCTTCGGATCGAAATGAAAGTCCCAAACGCGCTCCAGCAGCATGGTCCGGGTCAGCACCCGCCCCTCGCCGCGCATCAACGTTTCCAGCAACGTAAACTCGCGCGGCTGCAGGTCGATAGTCTGATCGCTCCGGCGTACCACCCGCTTTATCAGGTCGATCTCGAGATCGGCGACACGCAGCACCGTCGTCTGCTCCAGCGGCGGCGGGCGGCGGCCAAGCGCATTTACCCGCGCGAGCAGTTCGGAAAAGGCGAAGGGCTTGACGAGATAATCGTCTCCACCCGCCTCCAATCCCTCGACACGATCGTCGACACCACCGATTGACGTCAGAAAAAGTGCCGGCGTCTTGACCTGCGCGGCCCTGAGCGCCTTGACGACCGAAAGGCCGTCGAGACCCGGCAGCATCCGGTCGACGATGAGAACGTCATAGGCTTCGCGGGTCGCCTGGAACAACCCGTCGCGCCCGTCATCGATCGGATCGCAGACATGCCCTGCCTCCATCAGGCCCTTGACGATATAGTCGATGGTTTTTCGGTCGTCCTCGATCAGAAGAATGCGCATTTAAATCTCGCTTGTGCCGCCAGGCGTTTCCTTAGCAGGAAACGGGCTGCCGGTCTTCATGGGAGAAAACGTCCCGAAACACGGGAGAGGCCGCTCTGACCAGACGATAGCAGGCCAAAACAGTCGCCGCCTGACGAGCGGGGTTGCCTAGTGTGCGGTCGGATCGTCGAGCGCGTTCAGCAACCCGGTGACGGCCTGCTCCGCCCCGCTCGCATCCGGGCTGCTTTGGCGCAGCGAGCCGATGGCCGCATCGGCGGCGTCATCGATGACGTCCCATTCGGTTTTGTTCATCAGGTAGAGCGTCGGCTCCTTCTCGTCCCACGCGATTTCGAAATCCGTGCTCCGCTTCTCCGCCTTGGCGAGATCGCCCTTGGCGACCAGCTCCAGCGTGTCCCTGGCCATTGTCTTGAAATTGGTGAGATCGCCAAGATCGCTGACCATCGTCGCTGCAACCGCTGTATGCATGAAATTCGTCATCATGGCTGACGCCATGAAGAGCGTGGCGACTAATAGCATCGTTATCTCCGTTCGAACGCGGACCTCTCCTCCGACCGGGCAACCATGAATGCAGGATTTTACCGCAGCTTCGCGCCGGGATTACTGATTTGTAAGTTCTGGTAGTAAGCGCGATTTTCAACGGCGAAGGGCCGCCCACCCCCCCGCATATGCTGCGTTCCGGCCGCCAACTGCGAAGACGGCTGCGACCTTTTCGTGCCCACCTTACAAAACCGTATCCTTACGGCAAAGCGTGCGTATGAGCGCGCCAGTAGAGAGTATTCGTCCGTCACGGCTCGACGGTCCGATTTCGGGGCAATCACGCCTAGCACTCAAGGGTAATTCCAATGAAAAAAGTCTTTCTCGCCGCTGCCTTCCTCATCAGCTTCGCAGGTGTGCCGCTTTCCGTGTCCAGCGTGCAGGCCGGCAATGTGCCCTGCGAGGAAATGCTGAAGGAGATGCGTGCCGCCAAGGCGACCGCAACACTCAGTGAGGCCGACATGACCAAGGTCAACGACCTTGAAACGAAAGCCGTCGAGCGTTGCAACGCCGATGATGACGCCCGTTCCGACGGTTTCCTCACAGAAGCCATGACAATCATGGGCAAGTAACCCATCCCCTTTTGACCGGAGTACGACCATGACATACACCGCTTCCTCCTTCCTTCCGGAGAATCGGGTTCCCGAGGTCACCGTGGAATTCTGGCTCATCAAGCTCATGGCCGTCACCATGGGCGAAACCGCTGCGGACTATCTGGCGGTCAACCTGGGTTTCGGCCTGACGGTCACGTCCATATTCATGACCGCCATCCTAGTGGTCGCGCTCTGGTTTCAGTTTGCGCAGAAACGCTATGTGCCGGCGGTCTATTGGACGGCCGTGGTCCTGATCAGCATCGTCGGAACGTTAGTGACGGACAATCTCGTCGACAATTTCGGCCTCGCGCTGGAAACCACCACAATCGGCTTCACGCTGGCCCTGGCTGCAACCTTTGCCGTCTGGTACGCGGCGGAAAAAACGCTGTCGATCCACACGATCTTCACCGCGCGCCGAGAGGGGTTCTACTGGCTCGCCATCCTCTTCACCTTCGCGCTCGGCACGGCTGCGGGCGACCTTGTCGCCGAGGTCTTTGCGCTTGGCTACCTGACAACCGGCATCCTGTTCGGGGCCAGCATCGCCGCGATCGCGGCGGCCTATTACCTCCTCAAGATGGACGCGATCCTGGTGTTCTGGGTGGCCTACATCTTCACCCGTCCGCTTGGCGCATCCTTCGGCGACCTGCTGTCGCAGCCGGTCGAATATGGCGGCCTCGGTCTCGGAACCATCGTCACCAGCTTCATCTTCCTCGCCGTCATCATTGTCCTGGTCTGCTACCTGACGCTCAAGCCGACCCCGAGCCCGGTGGCGCTGCGAGGAGAACAACACTAACGACGATTGATAGACTGCCGTTACGTCCAGTTGTGACGAGACTTTGCGAGGCCTTCCCGTCAATACAGGAGAAGACCTTTTCCATAGGCTGGACGGAGCACTTCGAACGCGACCATGGCGTCCGCACCGCAACTCCGCGTGAAATGTCTTGTGAAACGCAGTAAGCTCTTTGCGCAGAGTTCATGTTGGGGAGCCGAGACATGGAGCGCAAATTATCGGCAATACTAGCCGCCGACGTGGTGGGATATTCGTCTCTTATGGAAAAAGACGAATCGGGAACGTTTGACCGTCTTCGCAAGCGGCGCACTGAACTATTCGAGCCTGAAATAGCGTTACATCATGGTCGGGTCTTCAAGCTCATGGGTGATGGCCTGCTCGCGGAGTTCGGCAGCGTAGTCGATGCCATCGAGTGCGCCGTATCTCTCCAGCGGGGAATGGCAGAACGCAATGCTTCGGTGGATGAGGCGGAGAAGCTCAATGTCCGCATCGGCATCAATCTGGGCGAAGTGATCGTCGATGGCGACGACCGTTATGGGGAGGGCGTCAACATCGCTGCCAGGCTGGAGCAGCTCGCCCCCCCTGGCGGCATCTGCGTCTCAGGGAAAGTGGCGAAGGAAGTCAATAATAAGCTCGCTTTTGCCTTTGAGCCTGCCGGTCTGCAGAGGATTAAGAATATCGAAGAGCCGATCGAAATCTATTTCGTGAGTACGGACAGCGGATCACGCAGAGGGCTCTCACGCCGCCGGGCCATCGGTCGCCGATGGTGGGCGATGGGGGTCTCGTTAGTCCTCGCCGCGACGATCGTCGCCGGGACCGCGTTATACGGTGCAGTGAGCACAATTTGGTCAACGGCTCCCAGTGCAATGCCTGGCGTCGCAGTGCTTCCGTTTAAGGATCTGAGTGCCGAGAGAAACCTGGGTTATTTGGGAGAAGGAGTGGCGAACGATGTCATCGCCATCCTCTCGCGTTTCTCCGACATTGCCGTCGTCTCGCGAACATCATCCTTCGCCTATGAGAAACAGGAAAGTGATGTCCGCCAGATCGGCAAGGATTTAGGCGTCGGCTATGTCGTCGAGGGCAGCGTGCGCAAGGAAGGCGACAAGATACGGATCGTTGCGGAACTCATCGACGCCGAAACAGGCGACCATATTTGGGCAGATCGCTTCGATAAGAGCGGAACAGACCCGTGGGCATTGCAGGATGAACTGACCGGCAAGATTGTCGGAGCGATGACCGGCGAGTGGGGAGCAATAAGAAAAGCGGACTATAGCCGGGCTTGGGGAAGAGACAGCACCAACCTGGCCGAATACGACTATTATCTACGCGCCGAAAGCCAGTTGAACCTCTTCACGAAGGAGGGCCTCGAGCGATCGGGGGAAATCGCGCAACAGGGGCTGCAACTCTTCCCCAACTCCCCCCTGTTGACCGTGGAGCTGGGCTGGTCTCATTGGTTGAAGGTCGGCCTACTTTACAGCTCCGACCCAGAGGCCGATCTTCAGCAAGCCAATCGCCTGGTCGACATGGTCCTGTCTAACAAGGACCTGAGCCCTCAGGTAGCGCGATTGGCGCATTGGCTTCGCGCCTGGCTTTTGACGCTCAAGTCTGACCACGATGGGGCTATTGTTGCGATGAACAAAGCCATTGCGGCGGCGCCCTACAACGCGTTCACACTCACCGACGCAGGGAGCATTTTTCTGCAAGCAGGCCAAGCTGAGAAGGCGCTGGAACTGACCGACACTGCAGCCGCTCGCGACCCAAGTCTGGCATGGTTCTTCAACTACGTTCGCGGATTCATCTTCATCGTGCTGGGTAGAAACGAAGACGCCGTGAAGGCTCTGAAAACAACCGATTTCGCGGACGCTCCGTTGCAGCTTGCTATCGCCGATATGCGCCTTGGTCGCCAACCGGAGGCGAAGGCTGCTGTCCTGAAAATGTTGGAGACTGCCCCGGATGCAACGATCCAGTCGTGGCAAAAGGCGTGGCACTTCCGAGATCCCACTATCCTCGACCGGGCTGCCGCAGATCTCGCCCGCGCCGGCCTTCCAAATGGCAGAATTCGCTGACGACGGACTGAGGGATTGATTGACCATGTCGCCAGGCCATTTCTGTATAAGGCGAAATGTCGATGTGACGTGCCGCGGCCGATCTACCAGATACCACAGTCGTTCATGAGGCGCATCGCGACACCCGAATTAATTTCCGGAGTGCCGAAATGTAAGCGGACCATCACCATTTGGTTGCTGGATGAAGTATGCGGAATGACCGACTAGGAGGCGCAATGCGGAATACTTCCGTTCTCGGCTACCGTGGCTTTCATGGCTGAAGTTAAACCGCTATCGTCCGTATATGAGCGTTATTTCCTCCGCTACCAGTTCCTGGAGCTGCCAAAGGTCGGCGGTTCACGTGTTGGATGCTCCGCTCCGTGAAGCGCTGGCGCACCTTGGAAGGCAATAGACGAATGAGCGGTCGGGGCAAGATTAACAGCGGATACTGCTACGCCATCTTGCTACTCGGGCAGATCCTATGTGCACTGATGCTTGTCTGGCTCGTGTTTCCGATATTCTACTTCCTTGTGACCCATCTCGGCGAGCGTCTGGACATTCGGATCGCCGATCAAATTCTGATCGTATTCGTTTCCATGCTGCTCCATTGCTTCACTGGTCTCGACTGGCCTGGGTCGAGATCGTCCCCCCGTGCCATAACATCCTGCTTGCGCACCTGTTCCTGTTCGCCAGCCGGGTCACTTTCTTCTTCGGCGGAGCTTTGTTCTCGGCGGTGTTCTTCCGGCACTTTCCTGAACTGGAAGTCTTCCCGCCGCTTTGGCAGGCGGTCGCCAAGGCCCTGTACGTGGTCGCAGTCTTGTTCGGTCTGTTCTGTGTCTCACTGGAGCTGGATAGGCTTGGTCGAGCGATGGAAGAACCGCATGTCAAAGGACGACGTCATTTCTTAAGGAGCGATCGCAAAAAACAGAAATACGACGAAAACGACAAGATGGACGATGCCCTGTAACATCGTCGTCCGGCCAGTTCCAAGTGTAATGACGCTGATGAACAGCGTCAGCATAAGCAGGGCCTGATCCTTGTCGTCCAATCCCAGCGCAAGTGGTTGGCCTATCACGATAGACACGAGCGCCACGACCGGGATCGTCAGGCCATCGCTGCGAGGACGGAGCCCAGAGCCAGGTTGAGGCTGGTCTGCAATCGATTGGCGTTCGCCGCCCGAAGAGCCGCGACGCATTCAGGCAGAAGCACGACTGCTGCTATGACGATACCGACGACGGCTTCCGGGAGCCCGAACCAACGTATCGCCCCCTCCACCGCCGGCGTCAGGGATTTCGCCAACCCTACGACCGCGACGAGGGCGACAACCAGCAAGCAGCCGCTTATCACTGCCGCCCTGTTCGATGGAGATGCCGCATGTTGGTGCTGGTCACCGGTTTCAGGGGTGAGGAAATCGTCGCGGTGGCTCACGGTCTGCACGAAGACATAGGCACAATACAAGACCAGCGACACAAACCCCGCAAAGACGAGCTGAGATGTATTGAACATCGGCCCGGAAGCTGTGGCGACAAGATTAGGCAGGACAAGCGTCAACGTGGTAAGGGCCGCGAGCACCGCCAGTCCGGCGTTTGCTCCGTGAGCCTGAAACCCCTGCTGGTGATGACGAATGCCGCCGAGAAGCAGGCAAAGCCCAACGATGCCGTTCATCACGATCATCACGGCTGCGAACACGGTATCGCGCGCAAGTCCCATCTTTTCCGTCGGAGCGGAGATCATGACCGAGACGATCAGCGCCACATCGATCACCGTGACCGCTACGGCCAGAACCAAGGTACCGAACGGCTCGCCCGTGCGATGAGCGACGACTTCGGCGTGGTAGACGGCGGCAAAGACCGTGGCGATCAGTGCCAGCCCGGCTGCCGTCGCGTGAACGCCGCTTCCTGTCAACGATGCCGGCAAGAGAAGAACAAGCCACGCCGCTGCGGGCGCCGCCCAGGTCCGAAACGGCATGCGTGCCACCAAAGGGATTTCCTTCCATTAGCCGCGTTGAAATCTTCTCTCGTAAATAGTCCGAGCGCCACCTTCGTCAGCCTGTGGATTCTACTCTCAGTCAATCTGATCCGGTCCTGGATCCAGGCCCGAACTGCGGTCGCCGCCGACAGTGGCGTCGGGGCCGAGGCCCTGCGATTGCGCGTAGGTGGTATTGTCAGACGCCGTGCTCGCGCACCCTGTGAGCACGGCGAACGCGATCAGTATGAACGTCATTACGGATTTCGAAGCCATTGCTTCCTCCTATGGGATCAGGATCTAAACCGCGTTCTAGCGCACGAGCCCCAGATTGATGAGTTGAACACGACGATTATCGGCAGCTTCCGGATTGTTGGGATCGAGCGGCCATTCCTGCCCGACGCCGACAGCGTAGAGGCGATCTGGCGCGATGGCGAACGTGGTGGACAGCGCCTGGGTGATCGCGTCTGCCCGCTTTTGGCTGAGCGTCAGGTTATGCTGGGCATCGCCCGTCGAGCTTGAGTGGCCAATGATCAGGAACTTGTAGCGTCGCAGGTTCGGATGATGGAGGGCGTCAGCGATCAGTCCTACCGTCCTATAAGATTTCGGCTCGATGGCGACGGAATCGTTTTCGAAATTGATCTCGACAATCATCTGCGACAGCTTTGACAGCTCCTGCCAATGCGGAAGGCTGGCGGCGCCCTTGCCTGCGCTGGCGGATGCTTCCTCCACGAGGATGGCGACGTCGATTGCCGGCGCCGCGCCTTCGACACGGCCTAGCGTGCGTACAAGCTGCTTGTCGCCCAGATCCTGGGCCAACGACTGGCCTGCCATCAACAACAGGCCTGCGGAGAGCATCGCGGTGATACGGATTTTATTCATGTGGACGTTCCCTTCGTCTGGACGCTCAACGCCAACCGGCGTCTGTGATGACCTGGCCGCACTGGCGCTCGTTCACGCGCTTGGCTTTCACGAGGCAGGAAAGCAGGTTGCCCTCCCCCTTTAAGCCGCTGCAGTATTGCGCGGCGTCATGCTCGCACACCTTTGCAAACGACGATTGGGCCGCAAGTCTCTGCTTGATGGAGGCGGTGACGTTCGCGAGTGTCGCGGTGCAGGTCGGCGAGACCTTCCCAGCGTTTTTCTCGAGGCAGGCCTGAATCTTTCCACCTCCGAGATTGAGCCCTTTGCAGTGCTTCTTGATGTCGTTGCCGCAATCGGTTGCGAGAGTGGTGACAGCGTCTGCAAAGCTGATGGTTTCTGCGCGACTTGTTGAGGCGAAGGAAAGAAGAGCCAGAAGTGTGGCTCCAGCCACGAATGAAAGACGAGTGGACATAGGCTGGTATCCGATCCGAATTGAGTGGGTCGAGTGCATTCCTCTGCCGGACGAAACGTCCGCGCTGTGCTGATGTGTGAGCCAAGATCGAAGTCTCGTCTATTGTCCTTTGGGGAAGTCGGGGCACATTTCTCGCATTTGCGGTCAGCCCCGAGGCAAGATAATAAGCGCGGTGTTGACCGCCGCGACCAATGATTTTGCCGCGAATGGTTTGCGGAGATAGGCGACGCACCCGGCTTCGAGCGCAGCGCGCTCCAGCGTTTCGTCTTCCAGTGCCGTGATGAAGATCACCGGAAGGTCCCTCCCGCTCTCTTTCAGATGCTGCCAAAGTTCGACGCCCGACATGCCGCCAAGCTGGATGTCGAAAATCGTGCAGCCCAGGTTTTGCAGTGGAGCCTGGGCGAGGAAGGTCTCTGCGGAAGGGTAGCCCTCCGTTGAGAAACCATTGGCATTGAGGAGGCGTTGGACGCTCCTGAGCATGCTGGGGTCGTCGTCGACCACAGCCACGACACGGGGTGAAGTTTCCAAAGGCATGCCTTTCCGGGGGTCAAATCGACACTGAGCCGGCCCCGTTTCTTCAGCTATCCTATGACGAGTGTGAAGCTGCCGCTATTGTCCTTTGGGGAAGCTCAAAGCTGCGAGCGTTCCTCGGCAGCCGCGATAAGCCCATGCCTCTCGGCAATGGAAACCGCTTCGGCGATATTCCTCGCCCCCATTTTTTCTATGAGATTGTGTCGATACGCCTTGATCGTCCGTTCCGACGTGCCGAGAACGTGAGCGATCTGCTTGTTGAGTGTTCCACGGACGAGCAGTTGTAGAACTTCGACTTCACGTCGCGTCAGGCTGGCTAATCTTGTTCTGGCGGCGTGGTTCCGTTCGAATTCCTCTCGTCGTGCGACGGCGCGCTGCAAGGACCGACGAATGGCCTCGAGCAAGACCACGCCATTCAGAGGCTTTTCCAGGAAATCGACGGCACCCGCCTTCATCGCGTGGACGCTCGCTTTGATGTCCCCATGTCCGCTCAGAAATACGACAGGGAGGAGCGGTGCTTGCTGCATAAGCTGTTCCTGCAGCGCCAACCCGTCCAAACCCGGCATATCAAGGTCGAGCAAAATGCAACAATCGGGCACGATGTCGTGGATGCGTGCAAGAAGCTCCTCGCCCGACCCGTACAGAGCGGTCCCATATCCGGACGCTGACAAGAGCCGCCCCACGGCAGTCCTGAATGAATAATCGTCGTCGACAATGTGGATGATCGGGTTCATCTGGTCTCCGCTCTTGCTAACGGTAATACCACGCGGAACACGGCGCCGCCGTCGCCTCCGTTGGAGGCCATTATCCTTCCCCCATAGGTCTCCACGATCGTGCGGGCGATTGAGAGACCGAGACCCGTCCCAGAGGCCTTCGTCGTGTAAAATGGCTCGAAGATCGTGGCGAACTTGTCGTCGGGGATGCCGTCGCCGGAATCCGAGATCGAAAGCTCCGCTTTGGCGTCTTTCGTTAACCGCGTCTCAAGGGTGAGCTTTCTTTCGTTACCCGCTTTCGTCATTGCATCCATCGCATTGATGGCGATGTTGAGAACCACCTGTTGCACATGGATCTTGTCCGCGCGGACGAGCAACGGCTCTCTAGCGGGCTTCGAGCGCACCTCGATGCCCCTGCGAACCGCCTCCCCTTTCAGGATCTTGATCGCCGTTGCGGTTAGTTCGCTGAGATCGAATTCTTGCCATTCGATTTCCGCTCTTTTCTTGAGAAGGCCTCTCATGCGGGAAATGATGTCGTGAGCGCGCTGATCGTCGTCCTGTATGTCCGTCAGAATCTGTTCGATCAGCTTCAGGTCGGGACACGCGGACCTCAGGACAATCGAAGCGGCCTCCGCGTTGCTGCGGATCGCACCGAGCGGCTGATTGAGTTCGTGCGCGATGGATGCCGAAAGCGCGCCGGCCGTGGCCGATTGATTGAGGTGAATGACTTCGAGCAGGCGATGCCGGGATTCCACCTCCGCCGTGCGACGCCGCCGTCGTTCAAATAGAAGGATGATGATGAAGACGCTCTGCAGAGTGATCACTGCCGAAACCACGAGGACCGTCAACCAATACTGTTCCAGAAAAGTCGGTTGTCGATACATCTGGAAGGTACCGGGCGGCAGATTTTGTTCGGACAGTCCCCAGCGTTTCAACTGCCGGGCATCGACGACATCGAAGTGCGGAGCCTGGACGTGGGTGATGGGCTTTCCGTCGAGGGCGTCAAGGGTCAGATCCGCGACACTCTCTCCCAGCGCCTCGAATGTCACGACGTTTCCGCCAACCGATCCGTAGTCGATATAAGTCGAGTACGGGCCGAAGACGGGCGCGCTTGCCGTGGCGGTGATCTGCTTGACAGCGTCGCGCGGGATAAAGTTTCGCCCGCTGCGGTCCTGGAAGATCGTCAGTGCCAGAACGATGCTGTCCGCCGGGAACGCAGCGGCCTTAGCGACAAATTCCTCGATGGTCAGGTCCTCGAGATAAGTAGTGTCGTAGTTCTTCGAAAACTCGGCAAGCTCGGCTTTCGCCGTTTCCAACCACCATCGATCGAACTCCGATGACCCGCCCAGCACGAAGAGATGTCGGGCGCTTGGGTGAAGACGCCGGGCGAGTGCCGCCGTCTTGATTATGTTGAACTCGGTGAACGCACCGATTACATCGGGCGGCATTTTCATCTTCAGCGCAGTCGATTTGTTGAAACCCGCGACGATGATCTTCGCGTCTCGGGCAAGGGCGGCACGATGCTCAACGATGAATTTTGCCGACTGCTCGCCAAGGGCGACCACGACATCGGGGCGGTGGCGCACATATTTTTCGCCCAGGAACTGCGCCATGCGCTCGACGTATTCGCCTTCGGGAAAGCGCGCGAGATCGAGGAATTCGGAGAAAAGATCGATCTTGCCGCCCGTCGCATCCAGCAGCCGCGCGCGGATCGCCTCGCCGGCCACGGTCGTAGCTGCAATCCGCTCATCATAGGGGTAAAGGACCAAAACGCGTGGAGAGCGGTTTTCGGTCAATGCCTGACCGCCCGCCGCCGGGACATATATCACGAACAGGAGGAGGCAGAGTCGGCCGACGCTTGTGAGCCACTGCCGCAGGCAGGTCGAGTTACGCAGAACGCCCATCACTTTTCCCCCGAAAAGGTAGCGCAACCTAGCAAGCGGCAATCACTAATACAACCAGCGCTTTAAGTTTCGACTCTGTCGAAAAATGATGATTCTGCCCAAAAGGACAATATCGCTGGTGCGAGACCTCGGATACCTTCCCCGCCTGAGTGGGCAGGCCAATCCGGCTGCTCACCAGTGACGCCTGAGACCCCCGAAGAGCGTCACCGTATTGGCGTGCAGATTTATTGTTTTAGTGAATTGAAAAAAACGGGCACGTACCGGAAGCGTTTCGCGCGCTTGGTGGCTCTGGCCCCAAACCTCACTGGAGGATTTCAGGATGAATTTTCGTCTCGTCTACACGTTTGGGGCCTTGGCGGCTTCGACGTTTCTCGTGGGGGCCATGTCCCCCGCGCTGGCACAGTCCACATCCAAGCCCAACATACTGTTCATCGTCTCCGACGACACCGGCTACGGGGATCTTGGGCCATATGGCGGTGGCGAAGGCCGCGGCATGCCGACGCCGAGCATCGACAAGCTGGCCGATGAAGGCATGACCTTCTTCTCGTTCTATGCACAGCCGAGCTGCACACCCGGACGCGCTGCGATGCAGACGGGTCGCATTCCCAACCGCAGCGGCATGACCACCGTGGCCTTCCAGGGCCAGGGCGGCGGTCTGCCCGCTGCCGAGTGGACGCTGGCCTCGGTGTTGAAACGCGGTGGCTACCACACGTATTTCACCGGCAAATGGCATCTGGGCGAGGCAGACTATGCGCTGCCGATCGCGCAGGGCTATGACGAGATGAAACATGTCGGCCTCTACCATCTCAATGCCTACACCTACGCCGACCCGACCTGGTTCCCGGACATGGACCCGAAGTTGCGAGCCATGTTCCAGAAGGTGACGAAAGGCTCGCTGTCCGGCAAGGCCGGTGGCGAAGTCAAGGAAGACTTCAAAATCAACGGCCAGTACGTCGATACTCCGGTGATCGACGGCAAGGAAGGTGTCGTCGGCATACCGTTCTTTGACGGTTATGTCGAGAAAGCGGCGATCGAGTTCCTCGACGAGGCCGCAAAGAAGCCCGATGAGCCTTTTTTCATCAATGTCAACTTCATGAAGGTGCATCAGCCGAACCTTCCGGCACCCGAGTTCGAGCACAAATCCCTGTCGAAGAGCAAGTATGCCGACTCGGTGGTGGAACTCGACACACGCATCGGCCGGATCATGGACAAGCTGCGTGAAACAGGCCAGGACAAGAACACTCTCGTGTTCTACACGACGGACAACGGTGCCTGGCAGGACGTCTATCCGGATGCAGGTTACACCCCGTTCCGCGGCACCAAGGGCACGTTGCGCGAAGGCGGCAACCGCGTTCCAGCCATCGCCGTCTGGCCGGGCAAGATCAAGCCTCGCAGCAAAAACCACGACATCGTCGGCGGTCTCGATTTGATGGCGACGTTCGCTGCAACAGGCGGTGTTCCGCTACCAACCAATGACCGCGAAGACAAGCCGATCATCTTCGACAGCTATGACATGACACCAGTCCTGCTTGGCACAGGAAAATCAGACCGCACAAGTTGGTTTTACTTTACCGAGAACGAGCTTTCGCCGGGCGCGATCCGCGTCAACAACTACAAGTTCGCCTTCAACATTCGTGGTGACGACGGGGCACACACTGGTGGACTGGCAGTAGATGCCAACCTCGGGTGGAAGGGCCCAGAAAAATACGTAGCGACTGTACCGCAGGTGTTCGATCTGTGGCAGGACCCGCAGGAACGCTACGACATCTTCATGAACAACTTCACCGAGCGGACGTGGATGGGCGTCGTCATGGGCGAAGAGCTGAAGACGATCATGGCGACATATGTGAAGTACCCCCCGCGCAAGCAACAGAGCCTTACTTACACAGGCCCGCTCACCCTCTCAAACTATGAGAAATACCAATGGGTTAGGGATAGCCTTTCAAAAGAAGGCATAAGCATCCCTATGCCAACAGGCAATTGACGACTTGCGGACGGCTTCGGACAACCGGAGCCGTCCGCTTCCACGCGCTGTGCAAACCCTTAGCCGGAGGCCTGCCATGATTTCGATGTTCAATCCAGTGAAGGCAAACCGAGAAGCAATGCTGGCACTTCTTGCCTGCCTGGTTTTTGCAGTGCCCGCATTCGCTCAGACAGATCCGCTCCCATCGTGGAACGACACCGCTTCGAAGACGGCTATTGTCGCTTTCGTCGAGAAGGTGACCAAGGAGAACACGCCCGACTTCGTACCCGAACTAGAGCGTATCGCCGTCTTCGATAATGACGGCACCCTTTGGGCCGAGCATCCGATGTATGTGCAGCTCGCCTTCGCGCTCGACCGTGTCAAGACAATGGCCCCGGAGCACCCGGAATGGAAAGACACGCAACCCTTCAAGGCCGTCCTCGACAATGACATGAAGGCGCTGGCTGCTGCAGGCGAAAAGGGACTGATCGAGCTGATCATGGCGACCCATTCGGCAATGACAAGCGATGAGTTTGCGAAGATCGCCAACGACTGGATCGCCAGCGCCCGTGATCCGAAGTTCAAGAAGCCCTATACCGAACTCGTTTACCAGCCGATGCTCGAACTCCTGGCCTATCTACGCGCCAACGGCTTCAAGACATTCATCGTCTCCGGCGGCGGCGTCGAGTTCATGCGGCCCTGGGCCGAGAAGGTCTATGGCATCCCGCCGGAACAGGTCATCGGCTCGTCGATCAAGACACAGTTCGTGATGCGGGACGACGTCCCTACCTTGTTGCGACTGCCCGAAGTCAACTTCATCGATGACAAGGTGGGTAAGCCTGTGGGGATCAACCAGCACATCGGTCGTCGCCCGATCGCCGCCTTCGGCAACTCGGACGGCGACCTGGAGATGCTTCAGTGGACGACAATGGGGGGCACCATGCCGCGCTTCGGTCTGATCGTGCACCACACGGATGCCGAACGCGAATACGCATACGATCGCGACACACCGTTCGGCAAGCTCGACAAGGCGCTCGACGTTGCCGCAGACAACGGCTGGACCGTGGTCGACATGAAGGCTGACTGGAAGCAGATTTTTCCTGGCAAATGAATGAATGCCCAACGGCAAGGAAATCACGATGACCAACGCACGCATTGGATTGATGACATTGGCTCTCGGCGTCGCGGTAGTGGCCACTGGAGCGCTTGCTCAAGATGTCACTAAGAAACCGCACGTTCCGCTGGAAAAGACGATCGGCGCTGTAAAACAGACCGGTCCGGTTCCTTCGCTTGCCGTCATCAACGCGGCGGGCGCGAAGATCGAAGGCGACAAGCTGATTCTGACCGGGGTGGCAGCAAGCTCGATCGTCTTCGCGGATCGACCTGTGCGGGCGGCGGGCCACGTCTCTACCGAGCAGTTCATCATGCAGTGGGACGAGGGCAAAGACAGCTTCGCCGTCGACCCACCGAACGCCACTGTGTCCGTGCTCGGCGGCGATGGATCGGACGTTAACGATGCCGTCGTCACGCTGAAGTCGCCGAAGCTCGAAGGAACCACACTCACCTTCGACATCGCGGTTCTGGAAGGAAGTCTTGCCGGATCGTCGGGGCCGGCCGCGCTCTTTATCGATAACTTCCGAGGGGGCGGCTTCGGTGGTGGTGGCTTTGGCGGCGGTGGTTTTCACGGTGGCTATGCGCGCGTCGGCGACGTCAGTGTCGCCCATGTCGGAGGAGGTTATTATCACGCGCCAGCCTATCACGGGGCTTGGTACGGCGCGCCTGTAGCGGCAGGCGTGGCGGCGGGTGCCGTAATCGGAGCGGCGGCTGCGAATTCGTACTACGACCAGCCGCAGTGCGGATACTATCCCCTTCCGCCGTGCTACTGATGTGGATGCGAGGTACGCATAGCAGGAGCGCCTGATTGCGAGTGCATCTCTCTCCAATAGCAATGGTTTGGGCCGCCCTGCTGATCTGGGCTATGCTCGCGCTCGCACCTGCGACCGCCGCAGCCGAAGGTGTGAAGTCCGACGTTCCCGACCCACAGATCACCACCCACCCTGGCTACGTCGATGAGAAAATCTGTTCTTCGTGCCACGCCGGTCAGACGGTGGCGTTCGCGACATCCCATCATGCGCAAGCGATGGCCGTTGCCAGCGACACCACGGTGCGGGGCGATTTCAATAACGCCAGCTTCGAGGGACACGGCGTGGAGGCGACGTTCTTCCGCAAGAATCGACAGTTCTTCGTCCGCACCGAAGGAGCGGATGGCACGCAGGCAGACTTCGAGGTCAAATATACCTTCGCCTACGAGCCGCTGCAACAATACCTGATCGATCTCGGCGCCGGCAAACTGCAGGTGCTCGACATCGCCTGGGATACGAAAAAGCACGCGTGGTTCTGGCTTGGTGCGGGATCGGCAGCAAAACCCGGATCGACGTTTCACTGGACAGGTCCCTTCTACCGGTGGAACCGCACCTGCATCGCCTGCCATTCCACCGATCCGCAGACCAATTTCCGGCCGCAGACGAACACGTATGAATCGTCGTATGTCGCGACAAGCATCGGGTGCCAGTCCTGTCACGGCGGCGGCGCAAAACATGTCGAATGGGCGACACCGCAAGCCCAGGCATCCGCAAAGACGTCCCTACCACGAGCGGGATTGTCAGAAGTCGGCATGGATACCTGTCTTGCCTGTCACTCGCGGCGGACACGGCTCGTCGGCGACTACCAGCCGGGAGGGGCGTTCCTCGACAACTTCTCCCCAGCGATGCTGCGCGGCGACCTCTACTTCCCCGACGGCCAGATCCTTGACGAGGTCTTCGAGTACGGTTCGTTCCAGCAGAGCAAGATGGCGCGCGCGGGCGTGACTTGTTTCGACTGCCATCGCCCGCACGAAGGCAGTGTCAAGGTTGTCGGAAACGCGCTCTGCACCCAATGTCACATGCCGGAGAAGCAAGAGCGCTTCACAGCAAACGATCCGAGCGGGCAATTTGACACGCCCGCGCACACCCATCATCCGGAGGGTTCGAGCGGCGCTCTCTGCGCAAACTGCCATATGCCTGAACGAGCCTATATGAAGGTCGATCCCCGCCGCGACCACTCCTTCGTCATTCCCCGTCCGGACCTTTCAGACCAATATGGAACGCCGAATGCCTGCACCTCGTGTCACGACGGCAAAACCAATGTCTGGGCTTCGCAGAACCTCGACACATGGTTTGGAACTAGCTGGCGCGACCGTTCAACGATTGCCCATGCGTTCGGCGGCGCGGCTAATGGCGACGCCACATCGTTGGAGGCTTTGCGTGCGCTTATCAAAGACGGGAAACAGTCAGGGATCGTCAGAGGGAGCGCGGTCACCGAGTTGAGCAGGATCGCTGGAGCGGATGTCGCTGCAGACGTGAAGGCAGCCACCCAGAGCGAGGATCCGCTCGTTCGGTTGGGAGCGGCAGAGGCCGCTGTAAATCTGCCGTCCGAGGTCCGGCTCGACGCTGTCGGCATACTCCTGGGCGACGAGACGCGCGCGGTTCGGGTGGCCGCAGCCAAGGCGCTTGGAAGAACGCAGTCGCTCGACTTCCTCGGCGATCAGCGCGGCGACTTCGAACGGGCGGTGGCGAACTTGAAGGCGTATGTCGACGCCAATGCGGACGTGGCCGAAATCCAGAGCACCCACGGCACCTTCCTTCTGGAACAGGGAAAGCCTGAGGAAGCGGAGAAGGCGCTCCGGCAAGCAATCGTCCTTGACCCTACCCTGCCCGGCGCGCGCATCAACCTTGCCGAACTCTATCGCGCCATCGGCGACGGTGGAAAATCAGAACAAAGCTACGCTGAGGCCGTCGCCGCCATCCCCGACCGGGCGGACCTACGCTTTGGCCATGGTTTGTCTCTCGTTCGCCAGAAGGCAATGGACGCGGCAATAGGCGAGTTGGAAGCGGCCATGCGACTAGACCCCACCAACACGCGATACCGGATGACGGCCGCCGTCGCGCTGGACTCGGTCGGAAAAACGGAACAAGCGTTTGCGTTGTTCGATCCTGCGCAGGCAGCCGCTGCAACCGACGCCAGCTCGCTCGGCGCAGCCATTCAAATGGGTCTGAAACTTCGGCGCTATCCGGAGACGCTGATCTTTGCAACCGCGCTGGCTGGTCTGCAGCCAGATAACCAACAGGTCGCAGAACTCGTGCGGCAACTGCAAGCCGCAAGTCAGGACAGCAAATGAGCGACCGGAAAATCCCCATTGGCAACACCCAATCACGAGTGGCGCGAGGCTTCATAGTTTGCGCCACACTGATCTTCGTCACAGCCTGCGGCGGTCATCCGAAGAACGTACTGACGCCAGTCGCGGACACGGTTCCCACGAGCAACCGTGTTACGATGCTTGTCGCGACGACGCGCGGTCGGTCTCAGGATGCCGGGGAAATGTTCACAGGGGAAAGAGCCCGCGCTCCTGCGTTTGTGGATATGACGGTGTCGATCCCGGCTGAACGCAAGGTGGGGGACGTCGCATGGCCCAAAAAGCTGCCTTCCAATCCGGCGACCGACTTTGCCACCCTGAATGCAGAGCCACTCACGAAGGATGCCGCCAAGTCGTGGTTGAACGCCACTGTCATGAAGAGCCCCGACCGCAGCGTCCTCGTCTTCATTCATGGGTTCAACAATCGTTTCGAAGATTCGGTCTATCGCTTTGCGCAGATCGTACACGACTCGGGGGTGAAGAGCGCACCCGTCCTGGTGACGTGGCCGTCGCGCGGCAGCCTGCTTGCTTATGGATACGACCGGGAAAGCACCAATTACACCCGCAATACGCTTGAGGCGATCTTCCAATATCTCGCCGCGGATCCCGAGGTGAAAGAAGTCTCCATCCTCGCCCATTCGATGGGCAATTGGCTTGCACTCGAAGGCCTTCGGCAGATGGCGATCCGCAACGGCGGTCTGCCCGCGAAATTCAAAAACGTCATGCTTGCAGCCCCAGATGTCGACGTTGACGTTTTCCGCTCGCAGATCGAGGACATGGGCGAACGTCGACCGCGGTTCACCCTGTTCGTATCTGCCGACGACCGGGCGCTGGCCTTCTCCCGTCGAATCTGGGGTGACATCCCTCGGCTCGGATCGATCGATCCAGAGCTGACGCCCTACAAGGAAGAGATGGTGACGAACAAGATTACCGTCATCGACCTAACAAAGGTGAAGGCCGGCGATGGGCTCCATCACAGCAAGTTTGCCGAATCTCCCCAGGTCGTCCAGCTCATCGGTGCGCGCATCTCGGAAGGTCAGTCGCTGACCGACAGCCGAATGGGCCTCGGTGACCATTTGATCGCTGGGACCACGGGAGTTGCCGCGGCTGCCGGCAGTGCGGCGGGCCTCATCCTCGCCGCCCCGGTGGCCGTCATCGATCCGCATACGCGCGATCACTTAGGCCATCATCTAGGCAACCTGACCGGGACAAAACAAGCAACGAATCGAACATGTGGTATGAACGGCACGGCGCTTGCAACGGCGCCGTGCCGTGAGCCGCGGCAATAAGGGGGCGGTCGGGCGTCGGCGCCCGCGAAACGAAAAGGAGCAGGCAATGACAAACTACAGGACACTCGCGCTCTCCGTGGCAGTCGGGGCGATCGTGTGTGGCGGCGCTCATGCGGCGGACGTCTCTCCCCTGTTGACACAGGAGCCTCAGACGGCCGTGACCGAGACTGGCTGGGAATTCAATGTTGCGCCGTACTTCTGGATGGCGGGGCTCTCCGGCGATACCTCGCAGTTCGGGCTACCCACAGTTCACATGGACTCCGATTTCGGTGACATCCTGAGCAACCTCGATTTCGCGTTCATGGCCGCAGGAGAAGTGCGAAATGGCAGCTTCAGTGTCATCGGCGATGTCATCTACACGAAGCTATCCGCCAATGGCGAAACGCCTTTCGGGGTCTTGGCAGACGATGTCGATGTGACGACATCGAGTTTTTCCGGTCTACTTGGTTTGGGTTACGCCGTCCTGGACGGTCCCGAAGGGCACCTCGACGTAGTCGGCGGCGTGAAGGTCTGGTCAGTCGATACGACGCTTTCGTTCAACGGCGGCATTCTCGGAGGCATCGAGCGCGAGGACAGCGCAACATGGGTGGACGGGATGGTCGGGCTGCGAGGAAAATATTCGCTTACGCCGGAAATCTACCTGACGGGCTGGGGTCTGATCGGCGCGGGCGGGGCCGACCTCGACTGGGATGTCGCGCTAGGCCTGGGATATGACTTTAATGACCGGATATCGGCGATCGCCGGATACCGCGCCCTTGGCGTCGACTATAGCGATGACGGATTCCTCTTCGACGCCGTGCAGCAGGGTCCGATCCTCGGCGTCTCGATAAAGTTCTAGCGCCTTCGCACAAACCTTGGGGGTTCGACCATGACACTATCCGTATCCAGGAAAGTCTTCGGCTTACTGATGCTGCTTGGAATCGCAAGTCCGCTGAAAGCGCAGGAGTCCAGTTCCGACCTGGCAAAGAAGCTGTCGAACCCGATCGCGTCGCTGATCAGCGTGCCGTTCCAGTTCAACTACGACCACGGCTACGGGCCGCTCGACGGCGACAAGACGACGCTCAACATTCAACCGGTCATCCCAATCTCTTTAAACGAGAACTGGAACCTTATCTCTCGCACGATCCTGCCTGTGACCTGGCAAGACGACATCGCAGGCCCATCCGGAACGCAGTTCGGTCTCGGCGACACCGTCCAAAGCTTCTTCCTGTCTCCGGCAAAACCGACCGACAGCGGCATCATCTGGGGTGCGGGTCCGGTGTTCCTGATCCCCACCGCGACGGACGATCTGCTCGGCGGGGAAAAGTGGGGAGCAGGCCCGACGATCGTCGCCCTCAAACAGGACGGCCCCTGGACGGTCGGCGTGCTTGCAAACCACATTTGGTCCTTCGCGGGCAGCGACGAGCGGAATGACATCAGCAGCACTTTCATGCAGCCGTTCGTATCCTACACCACCCCGGACGCCTGGACGTTCGCGCTGAACACGGAATCCACCTACGACTGGAAGGCGAATGAATGGTCGGTGCCTATCAATCTGACCGTCTCCAAGCTGGTGAAGGTGAACGAACAGCCGATCAGCCTGACGGCCGGGCTTCGATACTGGGCGGCAGCTCCGGACAACGGTCCCGAAGGGCTTGGCGTCCGGCTCGGTCTGACGTTCCTGTTTCCGAAGTAGGCGCAAAGAACCGTGAAGAGACATCTACGGCACATACTCATAACCGGAACTCGATCGGCGCAGTTCGATCGATGTCCGCAGACGCATACCCTTCTCGTGCTACCTATGCATCACACGCTGCGAACCGAAAGGAAGTTCAAATGCTGACGAAACGCGATCTGCTTCGCTCTGTTGCGATGGTGGCACTTGTCGCCACGACGGCAAAGGCCGACCCGCTCTCCCCTCTGGTCATTGAGCAAAACAATACCGAATGGCCGAGCCTGTTGGAGGCCAAGGACATCGCCGAAGAAGGCTTCATCTACGGCCTGCCGCTCGTGATGTATTATGCGGTCATGCAAGAGTTCGCCGTTGACAGGAACTCAGGGCAGTTCAAGGCACCGTTCAACGAAGTCGAAAACCAGCACCATGTCGCCACCCCGGCGGATACGGCAATCATCACCCCGAACAGCGACACCCCTTACTCGTTCATCTGGATGGATCTGCGCGCTGAGCCGATAGTTATCTCGGTGCCGGCGGTCGAAAAGGACCGCTACTACTCGGTTCAGTTGATCGACGGAAACACCTACAATTTCGGCTATATTGGAGCACGCGCCACGGGCAACGAGCCGGGCGACTATCTGGTGGTTGGTCCCGATTGGAAAGGGGAAACGCCCACCGGGATCAAGCAGGTCTTCCAATCGACGACACCATTTCCGCTCGCGATTTTCCGCACACAACTCTTTAACCCCGGCGACATGCCGAACGTCGAAAAAGTTCAGGCCGGCTACAAGGGGCAGATGCTTTCTGCGTACCTCAAACAAGCCGCTCCGTCTGCTGCGCCCTCGATCGAGTTCCTTCCTGCCACCACTGCCGGGATCAAGGACAACTTCTTCCAGTACCTCGACGCAGCCCTGCAATTCGTCCCCGAGACGGCAAGGGACAAGGAAATTCGCGCGAAACTTGCCAAGCTTGGCATCGGTCCTGGCAAGACCTTCGCGTTCAAGGATCTGTCGTTCGAGCACAAAGCCGAAATCCTGATGGCCATGAAGCAAGGCAACAGCAAAGTCGACAAATGGCTGGCCGGCGGAAACAAGGACATTAACGGCTGGAATGTCGGTTCGTTCTTTGGCGACGAGGCCTTCTACAACGGCGATTGGGTGATGCGGGCCGGATCTGCCAAAGGCGGTCTCCTTGGCAACGACTCCATAGAAGCCATGTACCCCTATACCCGAACAGACTCGACCGGTCAGCCGCTCGACGGCAGCAAGCACAAGTACACCATCACCTTCGCTCCCGGCCAGTTGCCGCCAGTGAACGCGTTTTGGTCCGTTACGATGTATGACGGCAAGAGCCAGTTTCTGGTCAAGAACCCGATCGATCGCTACCTCATCAACTCTCCGATGTTACCGGCGATGAAAAAGAACGCGGATGGCTCGCTGACGCTGTACATCCAGAAAGACAGTCCCGGTGCGGACAAGGAAGCAAACTGGCTTCCAGCCCCAGATGACAAAATCTATCTCGTAATGCGCCTCTATTGGCCGAAGCCCACGCAGCCTTCGATCTTGCCGGCGGGCGAAGGAACATGGCAGCCGCCCGGTGTGAAACGGATCTCATAGGAGGCGAAGGATTTCCCTCTTTTACGCAAGGTTGCCGCGATGCGTCGCTTCTCCAGCAGGGGAAGAACACAACTTTCGGCTACCTTGCGTAGGAATGAACGTTGGTCGATTGCCCTGATAAGAGGCCTCGTCTTCCGGCTATCCTCCCGTCGTTGCGCGTCAGCCTCGATTCTACAGCGGTAGGAGATCAGGGGCAGTTCTTCGAGGTCGCCGGTTGCCCGGTCGACAGATTGTCGGTCCCAGGGAGCGCCGTCGGTCTGCGGAAGACGTCGGCTTTGCCAGCGACTGCTTGAATGGATTCTGTTGTCATGTCTAAAGATTCCTGCTTTCAGCCCCGGTTGGATTGGCCAGGGTCTTTAGGCGACGCGGCGACTGGCGAAGCAGACCGACTGTTTCCAGAAACTCTGGCGAGGGGTGTGGACGACTGAAATGAAGGCGCGAAGCAGAAATAATTTCCGCTCTTGCCTACCGGCGATTACGGGGCCGGGAGTAGCTGTCAGCTTTAACTCCTGAATAAGGCGGTAGTGGACATCGCCGAAGCCGACTTCATAGGTGAAATGTTAGAAAATGGCTTCGAGGACCGGGTTAATATCCAGCCGCTATCCACGTCACCTCTGCAGGCCCCATGGAAGGAACAATTGACTAGCCTAAAAGTTTTGAAAGCACATTTGGGAGGATAACCATGCGCGTCCACCACATTGCCATTCTGCTTCTGCTGCCTCTTGCATATACTTCGGAAGCCTTCCCGCGCGAGTTCTTTACCGATCTCTCTGGTAAATGGGCTGGATCGGGCCAGGCATATCTAAAAAGACTAGGAGACGTGACGGCTGGATGCTCGGTCTCGGTCAGCGGCTCGTCCAAGAATGCGGCAATGAATGGAAGTTGCCGATTCCTGCTGTTCCGTCAATCTCTCGGCCTGACGTTGGTGAAGGTTGCCAATAACCGCGTGACAGGAACGTATACTGGTGCCAGGACCGGACCCGCCCAGTTAAGTGGAACTATGCGCGGCGATAAACTCATTCTCAATGTCACTTGGGGTGCTCCAGTTAACGGAGATCGTGTCGCTCAGATGGTGATCACGCGGACGGGCGAGGACAGCTTCGAGCAAACGGTCATCGACAAGGTCGAGGGCAAGATCCGGACAACCTCACGGTTTTCGTTCAAACGGAAATAGCCTCAGTCTTCTGTCTCAGTGAAATAGCCGGCCGCTTTTTTGGCAGATATCTCTACTGCCGCTCCAGATCCGATCAGACGGGTGGGAAGCTCCACCTGCTTCACTATATCGATCCCTGCACAAACGACGGCATCTCGCTTCTCGTTGCTCATTGACAACCAGGTGTCGATCCGCGTGACGCCCAGCCAATGCAGCACGTCGACGGCAAGTTCCTGATATCGCATGTCGCGCACTCCCGCCACTTCCTCCGTCCGCGAAAAATAGTCGTCGGCTCTGTCACCTGATCGGGCGTTGCGCCGCGCATTGTAGACCAGATATTTGACGACCTCGCCCAACGCGCGCCCTTCCTTGCGATTATAGGCGATGATGCCTAACCCCTCCTGCTGCGCAGTGCGAACGCATTCCTCCGCGGCAAAACCGAGATACGATCGACACGTGCACATGTCCGATCCGAAGACATCGGACCCGTTGCATTCGTCATGGACGCGGCATGCGATCTTGGCATCCGCTTTTCCAAGCAACGAAGGGTCACCAAACAGATAGACGCTTGTCCCGCCAATGGGCGGGAGAAATGCCTTGAATTCAGGCCGAGCAACCAGATCAGGATACATCCCTCCACTGGCATCAACCAATGCACGTCGTAGGGCGGTTTCCGGCATGTTGAGGCGGTCGGCGATGCCAGGCAGCCACCACACAGGCTCGATAGCTATCTTCGTTACCCGAACCCCTCCGAGGCTATCGACAATGCGCCCATCCGCCGCAAGTCTTCCAGCCCGCAGAGCATCGGCGATCTCTGGCATTATCAGCCGGCCGTCAGTCACCGCGATCGTCGGCTGGACCTTGCGTCCGGATGCGATTTCAGCGGCAAAATCGCCGGCAACCCGGTGCCCCCAAGGATCAAGTGTGACGATCTTGCCGGGATCGGACCATTGGGGGAACGGCCCGATGGGTACGAATGGCGTCGTATTGCCAAAGTCTGGAGCGTGAGACGCAGACAACGCTCCCGATGCCGTCGCGATGGCCCTGTAGGCGGAAAACGCCCCGGCATGAACTCCAATGGCGTTTCGTCCTGGCTGTGAGCCCGCAAGGATCGGGCCCCGTTCTTGAGGCGACGCTGCGTTCCAGTTGAGGTCGATCGGCGGAAACAGTCGTTCAGCCGCATGCGCCTTTGTTTCGTGCCTTGCCGAGATGGTGTTGGCAATGGGACTGTGATTTCTCATGGCGCGCTGACCGTTGCAAATATGTGGGGCGCGTCGAGATTCGTTCCTCCACGCAGAATGAAGGCAATTTGCTCTATCCTGCTGATGCCAACGACGGCTGCGGCCAGTCCGATCATGTCTTCCCAACCGGTCAGATAAAGAACTGGCCACAAGGCGAAAAGGAGAAGCGCCCCTGCCTTGGCTGACCAGAAATGGAACATCATCAGCTTGCCGGTGAGAAACCAGGAGGCGATGAGATACAAGAGCGGGCCGCCGAACAGAACTGCCAATGCTATCGAATGGCGTAAAGCGATCTCAGGAAAGGAGAGGAACAGGAAAAGCAGGATGGCGACGGAAAAAATGTTGTCGACAATGGCGTCGAGGCGAGCGCCGTATTCCGATGCTCGTCCAGACCGCCGCGCCAGCCACCCATCCATCAGGTCGGTCAGCGATGCGGCCAGATAAAGCAAGATGGCGAAACCGAGGTAGCGGTAACTTTCCAGCAGAAGGATCGGCACGATCAACAGGCCACGACTGACCGTCACGACATTGGCGAGCTTCAACGACCCTTCTTCCAGGACGATCTGGCTGTAAGGAACACTCATGACCGGTCCACGCAAAGTCTCAATGTGGTATCGCGTGCAATCAGCCGCTCGATCGAGTAGGCGTTATGATGCATCGGGCAGACGATCTGCTCCTTTTCGTTGATGTAGCCGAACTTCAAAGGGCCGCCGCGATGGGGGCACGTGTTGGGAACGAGGTAGAGTTGGTCACGATGCGAAAGCAGAAAGTACTCAACACCGCTCCTGACAATGGGTGGAAGGTCCTGGCCGATCCAGCTTGTGTTCTCGCCCATCTTTCAAACCTCGCGCGCAACGCTTGAAAGAGGAAAACGCTTGAACGCGGCTGGGTCGGTGATGATGCCGATCCCACCGATCTGAAGCGCTCGTCGCGCTATGACGGCTTCGGTTGGTACCGTGCAGCCGCCCGTCGCGGTCAGGTCGGCGCGCATTCCGAACTCTGCTACTCCGTCGCGCAACGCTTCTTCAAATGCCGTCGTTACATCAAGCATGTGTTGTCCGGAGCGCTCGAATGCCATCCGCGTCAATTCTGCTCCCACAACGATTTCTGTTCCGACCTCTGGCCCGAATTTCGAGACCAAGGGGGTAACAACTTCATCCGCCACCATTGCCGAATGATGAATGTCGATATGGGCATGTTCCCCGAAGTAGTGAGCATCGACACCGGGATGAAAACGCTTCAAGTATCGAAAGTGCTCCTCCGTCGATCGCTGGTAGCTCGCTTCTGCGTAGAGCAGGAAACCAATCTGAAGAAAAAGATTGCGGGGGCTCTGGAACATGAAATGGATGACATTGTGCAGCTCCAATGTCGGCGTATCGAACAGCGCCCAATAGGTGTTGTATTCCTCGCTCAGATCGAAGCCACGCATTGTCGATCTAAAAAGCACGCTGTGCTTCTTGCCGTGGGTGCCGTATCCGAACTCATCGATGAGAATTCGAAACAGAGCAGATTGAGGCTCGCCGTATTCGCCGATCACGCCGAGTGCGGAGGCGGACGCCTCCGCCAGCAGATCAACCGACGATTGGATGAGGAAATTACGATAATGGTGCGTGCGCGACTGCGATTGCTCCAGAAATGCCAGGAATGCACTCGGCAGACTTTCCTTAAGTGCCGGTACCAGATTGCTCACATAAGCGGCGCAGTCCTGCCCAGCCGCGATCTTACGTGCGCTTTCGACCAATGGGACGATTAGAAAATCTTCAAGATCAGCTCGCATGACATCGACACGCGAAATCTCCCGCGGGTCGTAGTGGCGGTGCAGGCGCGCCACAATTGACTCGCTCGGCGCGGCGCTCGGCAGAAGAACATAGCGGCCCTGATAGCTTCGCATCAACGTCTGATGTTGAACATATTTTTGAAGCTCCGCGTTATCACTCGTCACGAGCGAAGCTGCGTCCGTCCTCACGTCGTAGACCAAAGGAGGGGCTGCGCCTGCGCGCGCCGAAAGACGTTCTCCAATATCCGACAGCATCTGGCGCGAAATTACGTTCATGCTCTCACCGTCATCGGCTCGTAGATCGTCACGGCCACACCACTCTTGCTAAAGCAGTCGACGAGCCGCCATCTGGTCAAGTCGAACGCACCTCCCGGTTCATAGGGGTACATATAGCTCGGAGCCTGCATTGATCCAGTGATCACCGGGATATGTTTTATGATGATACGGTTCACCAACCCAACCTGATGCAAGCTGTGGAGCAGACGGCTACCGCCTTCGACAATCATGCTCTTTACGCCACGATCCTCAAGAATACTCATGAGCGCCGCCAGATCGACGAAGTGCTCGCCGCACGCGAGCACTTCGACATTGGGTTTAGCCGCCAAGGCGGCCACGTCGGCCGGCTCCGCCATGCGGGAAACGGCAACGATCGTCGGCAATCCGTCGTTGAGAAGCTTAGCATCCAGAGGCACCTTGCCTCTTGACGATGGGATGACGCGCAAGGGATTTGGACCGGGTGCATGGCGCACGGTCAGTTCGGGATCATCCGCGACGACGGTTCCGGAGCCGACCATGATTGCATCATTCGATGCCCTCTGCGCGTGGAACCAGCTACGCAGGTCGTCGCCGTAAAAATCGAACAGATCTTTGCTGGATGCCTTTGGCCCTAAAGACAGTTTCCCGTCGATCGTCAGTTCGGACAGGGTCGTAATCTTGATCATGCAGTTTCCACTCGATACGCTTTAGAGGTGGAGCGGGGTCGTCGACATTCAAGCGGTCCAGATGCGCATTCTGCGCTGAGCATCCGCGGTGCTGTGTTTCAACGCCTCACCTTTGCCCCGGATTCCAGCCGTAGGTCTGCCAGATGGGGTACGAAAACAGCAGTCAGCCCGATGTCATGCGGCGGACGACGTTGGTCTTCCAATAGAACTGGTGAGCCAGTGCTCCGACCACGTGACCGGCGATCAGGGCCCAAAACACGACCTTTAAAATGTCGGCATGGATGTCGCCGGCGGTCCCGTAGCCGAAATAGTAGGCAGCCATCCCTGTCAAAGGCATCGCAACAAGAAGGATATACAGAAGCATGTGTGTCGCCTTGGCTACGAGACTGAAGAACGTGGGCTCTCGAGGAGGAGACGCTGGCACGCCTCGGGTAGCCCGAAGAGCAAGCCGGAAGATAACCAGAAGAAGGATCGCCATCCCGACATAGGCATGGATATTCGCACTGGCCACCTGATCGGTTGTGGCCGAACCCGTCCGCTTGACGCTTCGGTTCCACTCTTCCATGCCGTCGGGAAGAAGGAGGTTGAAGAAAACTAGTCCTGCCGTCAGCCAGTGAAGAACACGCTGCGACAAGGAAAACGAGCCTGGAGTTGGCATTGGCGGCATCGACCTTGAAATGTGACGTTGCCGATCCCGGAAACAGCAGGGTGCCCGCCCCCGAGATCGATAGGCTATTTCTCGCGGTGAGCGTTATTTCGTGACAGTCAGCATCGCGTGCATGCCCGCCTCGTAGTGGCCTTTGATATTGCACAACAGGATGTATGAGCCCGGTGTGAGCTCGGTTTTCAACTCGCCGTCGTTGCCGGGTTTCAGTTCGGCCACTTCGCCGAGGCTCTTCAGCTTCTTTTCGTTGATACGGTGTTTTGTTGTATCGACGACGATCGACTGGTCGGCTGACTTCAGTTTGACCAGAACCATTTCGTGCTCTTCGGTCACAGCATCATTGTGAACCATGAACGTCGTCTCACCTGCTTTGATTGTCGACTGGTCTGTTCTCAGTGTCATGGACCCGCCGCCCTCGCCGCTCTCGATGACTTTAATGATGCTCCCGGCGAGGGCGGGAGTGCTAATGCAAACAATGGCTACAGCGGCGAGCAAGTTCCGGATGCATGTCATGTAAAAAATCACCTTTTCGCGATTGAGGTGCCTATCCGTTAGACGGTCAAACTGACGGTAACCTGAATGTTGCCGGTCCCATTCAAAACTCTGGCTCACGCTGTCCGACCAAACGCTCGGCAGTATAGCGTCGCTGAAACTAAGGCCGCTCTGCTGGATTACCCGACGTGAAGAGGCCGCGAAACTGACGTCAGCTTTTGGGCAGGCACGATAACAGCCACTATGACCGATATAAGGGCGCAATTCGGCCACGGAGCTTAACCTTTGGACAGAACGGTAGCCCATTGGAGGACCTGGACCACCTTCCTTTAATTTGACGAGTGCGGGATTAGTTGCGAACTTGTTTCCGCCACTCGATTGGAGCTACACCTACAATTGAAGCGAATACCCTTGCAAAATGTTGGGTGCTGCTAAATCCGCATACCGCAGCAATATGCGAAATAGGCATTGAGCTGTAGCGCATCATAGCCTTGGCCTGCTCGATGCGGTGAAGGCGCATCCACGAATCGGGGCTCCTGCCCGTCGATCGCCTGAAGGCCCCGGCAAACCGACTTGCCGTCATGTTCATCTCGGATGCCAGAACCGACAATGAACTATCCGTGTGGTACTGGCTGTGCATCAGGTCAATTGCCCAGTTGACCTGCTTCGCGGATAACCCATGCCCGCCTCCTGATGGAGCACGCATGCCGCCGAAAACGTGAGCGAAGTAAGCAGTGCTGGCCAGGAGCACGCGCTCGGCATATATCGAGTCCACCTCGTCGGGCCGATCGAGAGCCGGGAGAAGGGAATGGGCAAGGCTCCAGATCGTGTCGTCCAGACGTCCCTGGTTTTCGCAGACAAGCGTTTCGACACGTCGAACGCCTTGCTCCTCGGGCGACCTCATTCAGAGCGGATTGCGGGACTGTGAAGATGATTGTGTCGAAGGCGCTGAGCAGGTTTGCCTTGGGCCGCTGCCAATGATCGACAACGGAGACCGTTCTTTCGGGAAACGATCCCTGATGAACATGATGGAGGAGCAACCTCAGGCGACGGTATCCGCGATCGAAACCTTTCTCGGCGACGGCAAGAAGAGGGAGATCGAAGGTGAAGAAGGGTTTTCCGGCCTTCGATTGCCGTTGGATGAAATCTATCGCGGCGGCAGTGGTCTCATCGTCGATGGTTTCCATGCGCTTCTTGTTCAGAGCACCGGTGTCTTCGATCTTGCCGTCAGCCGATGCCTTGAGCACACCGCGCGGGGCGTTGGTGCGGACAAACTCCGCGTCGTCCTTAGGGTAGTATGGACGCTCCGGTTCTTCCTCGGCATTGAGGTGATAGAGATTTCCGTAAAATTCGTCGAAGCCGTGATTGGTCGGCAGGAACTCATCACGGTCGCCAAGATGGTTTTTGCCGAACTGTCCCGTGGCATACCCCAAGGGTTTAAATGCCTGAGCGATCGTTATGTCGCGCGCCTGGAGGCCGACGGTCGCACCAGGTATCCCGACCTTGCACATACCGGTGCGCAAGCAAACCTGACCCGTTATGAAGGTGGAACGTCACGACGTGCAGAAATTCTCGGCATAGTAATCTGTAAAGATCATGCCTTCCTTCGCCATGCGATCAATATTGGGGGTCTAATAGCAAGTATACCCATGGAATAGGCACTGATATTCGTCTGCCCGATGTCATCGCCAAACATCACGAGGATATTTGGCTGGTCGGCGGGAGTTGCCGCACCGTCCTGGGCCGAAGTTTTCAGTGGGCTGAGGAACGTCGCAGCAGCAAGTGTAGCTGCTAGCATCGCGGTTCGCACGGCAACGCCGGGAGAGGACCATTGTCCACTCGCGCTTATGAGACTTTGCAAACGTTTCATTCTACTTCTCCAATCAAATTGGCCACCCTTCGAAACCGGCTCCGGAAGAGATCAATTCGTACAATAATCGTTGGAAATTTTCGAAATGCGCGGTCGCAATAATTTGCGATAGTCAGGATAGATCACTTTCGCTACCTCCTACCTTCCTGAATTCTTTTGTTAGTGGCGAAGATTGTACCGAGAGCACTGCAAGTTCCAGGGCATCCTCTATGTCCACCCAAGATACCGGACTGTGTTCCTCGATCTTCGTGTGTCCGAACAGAATCTGGATCACACGAAGATTGCCCGTCGCGAGGTGGAGGTCGCTTGGGCATTCCACTTAGCACTGGTTGACTTACCCGAGGTTGAATAATAATTTTCTAATTCAGTCGTTAGGCTTATCCTCATATGACGGACCGATCTCTTCATCGTCGCCTTGCCGCCATCGTCGTGATCGATGTGGTGGGATATGCGCGTCTAATGGAGGCAGATGAGTTCACAACGCTGGCGAATCTCAAGGAACTCCGTTCCGGCGTTATCGAGCCGGCTGTGAAGCGCCACAACGGTCGTATCTTCAAGGTCGTGGGCGACGGATTTCTAGTCGAATTCGGCAGCGCGGTGGACGCGGTCGTAGCATCGTTGGAAATGCAACGGGCCATCAGCGCTGTTGAAACTTCCGGAGACCGGCGCCTGCTTTTGCGGGTCGGCGTCAATCTGGGAGATGTCATTGACGACGGTTTGGACGTCCTCGGCGACGGCGTCAATGTCGCGGCGCGCCTCGAAACTCAGGCCGCACCGGGCGGCATCTGCATTTCAGACAAAGTTCACAGCGAGATCGTCGGCAAGATCGGCGACCGGTTCTTCGATGCAGGCGAACGCTACCTGAAGAACCTCACGCGCCCGGTCCACGTGTGGCATTGGCCGGATGCACTGCAGAGCACATTGCCGCTGCCCGAATGTCCCTCGATCGCTGTGTTGCCGTTCACGAATATGAGCGGGGATGAAGCGGATGCGCCTTTCGTCGACGGCTTGACCGAGGACCTAATCACAGACCTTTCCCGCACGGCTGGCCTCTTTGTCATCGCGCGCAATTCCGTGTCCGGCTACAAGGACAAGCCGCTCGACATACGGCTGGTCGCCCAGGAACTCGGTGTCCGCTATGTCCTCGAGGGAAGCGCCAGACGCGCAACGGGCCGGGTCCGCATCAATGCCCAATTGATCGACGCGCTTGGCGGCCAGCACTTGTGGGCCGACCGGTTCGACAGGACGGTGGAAGATGTTTTCGAACTGCAAGACGAAGTTAACGCCAAGATTGTTGAAGCCCTCGTCGGCCGGCTGATCGTCCCGACGCATCGCAATCGGCCGAAGAACATCGAGGCTTACGATCTGTGTGTGCGTGCTCGTCTCCTGACAGAAGAGTCGCCGCAAACCGGCCGTGAGGCCTACATCTTGCTCCAACGCGCGGTTCAGCTCGAGCCATCATATGCCGAGGCACTCGGTCTGCTCGCCTATAACCGTTGGCTCGCCTGGACTCATTTCGGAGAGCCCGAAGATCCCCATCGTCGGATGGCGGTGACGTTCGCGCAGAAGTCGGTCGGGCTGGATCCAAACGATGCCGGCTGCCGTTACGTCCTGGGCACCATTTTGGCTTATGAGCGGCGATGGGGGGAATCGGAAGCCGCCTTCGCCAAGTCCCTGGAACTAGATCCCAACCACGCCGATACCTGGGCGGCCATGTCGGACATGTCCGTGCTGGATGGCAGGGTTGCCGACGGACTGGCGCAGATCGAAAAAGCTCTACGGCTCAATCCCTATCCAGCCTGCTGGTATCTTTGTCATCTTGGGCAGGCGCAATACGCCGCAGGTGACTATAAGGCGGCAACCGAGACCCTCCGCAGGGAAGACACGTATCGTACCAACTCACGCAAATTCCTGGCCGCTGCGCTTGCGCAGGGAGGGCACCGTGAGGAGGCACGGCGAGAGGCGGAATTGTTTCTGATCGCTCACCCTCATTTCACGATCGGCCATTGGCTCAGCTCCCAGCCGCTGCGTGATGCATCTGTACGGGACCACTTTGTCGACGGCTTCCGAAAGGCTGGCCTTCCGGAGATGTGACAGCGGGCGGAGACAATCCCGACCCGTTCGAGGACTTGATCGAGAGACATGCGCTACACGTGAACGGCGGTGCGGATCGCAGTGCGACAAAACGCGTCATTCAGCCGGAGTCTCGCATGACTTTCCGCTGCACGGCCACGCATCATGGTAGTGCTGAACCCTTCATCAGAAGAAAGACCATGTTTTGTGAAACATTCAAGCAGCTTCGATGAGACAAAGCGGCAACGTCGCTTACTTCCGCTATCGGCGGCACAAACATGCCATTTCCGTGATACCAAATAATGTCTGCTTTCGGGCGGGTGCAAAGTCTCCTGTTACGGCCGGAATGAGGGCGCGAATCTGCCATGGCTTTGTGGAGTGCCCCCCATTTCGCCGGACAGATCAACTATTGAGACAATGCTTTGATGAACTCCCTCGGGGAGGCCATTTTCAGCGCTGAGTGTGGATGGATTTCGTTGTAGTCCTCGATCCATCCGTCGATCTTCCGGAGAGCTGTTTCGGCGTCCGGAATGGGTGAGATGCGTATATAGTCCCGCTTCAGGGTTTTGACGAAAGCCTCCGACATGCCGTTCGATTGTGGGCTGGCAACGGGCGTGAAGCATGGGATCAGGTTAAGGGCTTGAGCAAACAGCCTTGTCTCCCTCGCGGTGTAGGCACTGCCGTTATCGGACAGATGTTCGATAGCATGCGGAGCGCTGGTTGCGCCGAAGCGTTTCTCGACAGCCTCCAACATCATGTCTCGGATGTCGCAACCGGATATCCCGGCATTGGCGACGGCTGCCCATGAGATAATTTCTCGATCAAACGCATCGATGATGAATGCCAGGCGGATCACCTCGCCATTCCAGCAGGTGAATTCAAGACCGTCCGAGCACCAGCGAAGGTTCGACCGCATCACCATGACCTTGCCGTCGTGGACACGGCCTATTCGCACCGCCGTATGTTTCTCAAGGATCATGGCGTGATTGGCCATGATGCGGTGGACCCGCTTGCGATTGACGGGCGGCTGATCGGCGGCTCGCCGCTGCCTGTTGAGAAGGGCAGCGATCCGCCGATAGCCGTAGGTCGGCCGAGCATCCACGAGCCTGCGAATGGCAGGCAGCAACTCAGCATCATCCGCTTTGAGGTATGATCCACGCGGCTTGGACTTGCCCTTGAGACGCTCAGCGAGATTGGAACGTGACACGCCCAGAACATCTGCCACCGTCTTCATCGGGAACCGTCCTTCGGCAACAAGATCGGCCGCGATATCGGTTTTTTTGAGTGGGCTTTGGAAAGGGCTTCGCGGAGAATCTCGTTCTCCAACGTCTTGCGCCCGAGGATGCGCTCAAGCTCGCGCACTCGATCTTCCAGCTTCTTCACCTCGGAATTGCCGATCACCGGCTCGTCGGAATCCACGGCCACCGCACCTCCCTCGCTCAGGAGCCTACGCCAGCGATACAGAAGATTTGGCGCAACTCCATGCCGCCGAGCCGCAGAGGAAACGGTCTCCCCTTGGGCGTAGCTTTCCTCGATGATCTGCAGTTTGCGTTCGGTTGTCCAGCGTCGCCGCCGGACGTCACCGATCATCAGGTCAACCTGTCGAAACTCGTTAGACATAAGCTTATCCTCAAGCCTGTGCTTGAGCCTTTCTGCTTATGCTGAGTGTCCGGTCGAAAGTGGGGGCAGTTCACTTTGCTCATCTCAGCTCTTGAATGGAATCGAACTCTCGGCACCCTGTTTGTCTTCGCGAGTTTGATTCAAATCAGCTACTTGGCTTTCGAAGCGGAGGCAGCCTATACTCAAAACGGGAGCTCAATGGCTTCGCGGTTTTTCTTTGCTCCCTCGACCAGGACCGTCTTGAACCGCTCGGCATCTTGTACCGGCAGCATTCCTGCCCCGGTTCGAACGGCTTCCTGCCAAGCAGGCCCGCGCTCCCACGCTTCGTTGTAGACGAGTGCCAAGTCGGCAGACCGCCTCGTCAGCTGCAGGGCTTCAAAGAGCAGCGCAGCTTGACGAACGTCCTTCTCTCGCTTCGCTGGCCCCTGCCCGTCAGTGTGCCGACGGCTGGCGACTATGAGCTTGTGGATCGCATAGCGGGACGGATCAGGGACGACGACTGGGACACCACTTCGGTGGAGCAGCATTGTCCTGACGGGCTCCCTGATGAGGAAATCGAGAAAGCGTAGGGGATCCGCGCTGGCGCCGCCGAGGGCGGGCATCTTCGCCGGCTGGTCGATGTAGTCGTCCGAACCACGGTACGACGTCAGGAATTCAACCCTGTAGCCGTCGGCATTCTGAAACGCCGACGAAGTTGCGGAGCCAGATCGATGTGGAACTGGCCGGAAGCTGGCGTCGACGCTCTGCAGCAGCTCAACAATCGAAGGCAGGCTGTCTTCTACCTCCCGACTGATGGCATAGTCCTGGGCAATGTCCGCATCGCCGGTCAAGATTGCAGCCATGGGAAGGCGGACGCCCAGCAGTCCTGAATAGCACTGAAAGGCCACCGTGCCGATAAGAACGCCCCGGAGCCGGAAAAGACCGCCGTCGGCAAGAGCCTCAACGATGTCGCCCGACATGGCATCGGAAGCGACCATCCCGCCTTCGCGGGTCAGCGTGTTGACCATGCGCCTGCGGGCGCGTAGATCGTCCTTGTCCCGCTTATGATCAGCTACGCGCTGCGCAATATCCGGATCGTCAGCAGGACCGACGTAACGGCGTTTCGTACCACCATGTCCATCCGGGATGTCGAAGTACCAGTACTTGCGCCCCTTGATGTTCGCCGGAGTAAACCGACCCTCCGAGGGAAAATCAGCAGTCCAAGCGGCGTCGAGCGAGCGCTGGCCTAGCTCGGCCAGCATCGTCTGATACATGAGGTCGATTGACTTCATAAGCTCGACTCCGGCGTTATACTGTTTTTGAAAAACAGTATAACCATCGAGACGGTAATCAGCAAGATGGAATGCTGGCTCTATCGCCTTGACCGGAGTCGAACCTACGACCGCGCTATTGTTTCGCGTCGATCTCATCCGGACTTTCCGGAACGTCAGAGACTTAGAAATCACAGTCCTCGATCTCGTTCGCGAATGCCTCGCCAACCACATGAGGAGACCGTCTCGAGTTTTTGAAATCTTTCCTCGCAAATCTTCTCGCTGGTGGAAATTGGATGGAAACGGATGAATAAATGGCGCAAAACAGCGCTTCAGGAATTGGATGGGAATGGATGAAAGAATCGAATTTCTAAACACGGAGGCCATCCGGATCACGCCCGAAATCCTGTCGCTGATCGCCGAAATTGACGAATTCAAAGGTGCCTGGCGAGCGATCGGCCGGATCGCGCCTGAGCGGTTGTCCAGCCTGAAGCGTGTCGCCACGATCGAAAGCATCGGTTCCTCCACCGAGAGGTCGAAAAGCTGCTGGCAAACATTCGCCCGGGGTCGTTTACAACACGCGACGAGCAAGAGGTCGCCAGCTATACGGAGGTGATGGAGACCATCTTCAGTGCTTACGAAGCTATCTCGTTCACCGAGAATCATATCCGTCAGCTTCACCGCGACCTTCTTGCGCATTCGATAAGGGATGAGAGGCATCGCGGCGCCTACAAAACCCTCTCCAACAACGTGGAAGCGTTTAACGAGCACGGCGATAGCCTCGGCATCGGTTTCGAAACGGCATCGCCGTTCGATACGCCGCGTCGAATGGAAGAACTGATCGCCTGGCTGGATGAGCAGGGCGTGAAAAACGGCTCCATCGACTTTTGGTCGTCGCCATCTTCGTTGTGTTTTTCCTAGAAATCCACCCATTTCAGGATGGTAATGGCCACCTATCACGTATTCTAACTACCTTGCTGCTCCTGCGGGCCGGTTATGCTTACGTCCCTTATAGCTCGCTCGAAAGCATCATCGAACAAAGCAAGGAGAGTTATTACATCTCGCTTCGCCGTACGCAGGGAACGATCCGCAGCGACGAGCCTGATTGGAATCCCTGGATCGAATTCTTTTTTAAGAGCCCTGCATCGGCAGAAGGCCCGGCTTGAGAAGAAAATGGAGCGCGAGCGTATTATCCTCGCCGACATGCCGGAATTATCCGCCGCATTGCTCGAGTTGGCGCGCGAGCACGGGCGGATCACGGTCGCGGAGGCTGCCCGGGTCACCCATGCAAGCCGTCATACTATCAAGGATCATTTTAAGGCACTCGTGGATCAAGGGCACCTCGTTCTGCACGGTGCCGGTCGCGGTGCCTGGTACGGTCTCTCCTGATGAACGGGTGTCAGGCCCATCTGAATAGGTATGCTCTTGAGATCCCATCAGGGGTGAGTAGCGGCCTGCACCGTGGCAGAGTGAGGTCGCTAGAAAACTCTCTGGAGGCCAATCACGCCGATAACAGCAGATCAAACTCAAGCGCAGACCACTACCCCCGTCGATCTTGGCGCAATATTCGTTTCGTTGGAATTGAGTGAATCGACGTGGCTGGTGACAGCTCTGTCACCTGGCAGCGAAAGAATGTCCCGCCACTCCTTTACCGGAAGGGAGATTGCCGGCTTGTTCGCATGCTTTGCAGCGCTTCGTCAGAAAGCCACTCGGCGAAAGAACATACTTTACCCACTGGTAGTGATCCAGGAGGCCGGGCTGGATGCCTTCTGGCTGGGACGAGTGCTCTGCAAGGAAGCTTGGATCGAGAGCCACATTGTAGAAGCCGCATCAATTGCCATGCCGCGCCGGCATCGCCGGGCGAAGACCGACCGCATCGACGGCGAAACGCTGATCGGCGCATTGATGGCATGCAAACGTGGCGAGCCTCGCGCGTGCTCAATGGTCAAACTTCTCTCACCCGAGGAAGACGACAATCGACGGATTAGACGGGAGCGGAAAACTCTGATTGCGGAACGTGTCTTCCACATCAACCGCATAAAGGGGCTGCTCTTCACGCAAGGAATTCGGAATTACCAACCTGTCAATCGAGATCGCCGCCAACGTCTGGAAGAACTTCGGACTGGCGTTGGTCGGCCACTCTCAAAGCATTTGAAAGGGGAAATCTGCAGAGAACTCGATCGCCTCGAATTGTTGCTCACACAATCAAGGCTGTTGAAGCCGAGCGAGATGCCTTGATCGTTCAGGAGACGCCGGAAACGCCGAAAGAGGCGACCGCGCTTTTAGGCATCAAAGGAATAAGCCCAGAGTTCGCTGCGATACTTTACACGGAAGGCTTGTTCCGACACTTCGACAATCGGCGGCAAATCGCATCCTATGCCGGCCTTGCGCCCTCCCCTTGACAAAGCGGCAACGTCAATCGCGAACAAGGGGTCTGGAAAGCGGGAAATCCGCGATTGCGGGCAACGATGGTCCAACCTCGCCTGGCTATGGCTGCGCCACCAACCGAGATCGACTTTAACGCTATGGTTGAAGGAACGCATCGCGCGGAACGCCGGCCGCTTAAAGACGCCGATGATCGTTGCGCTCGCGCGTAAACTGCTCGTGGCCCTTTGGAAGTATGTGAGCTCGGGCGGCGTCATCGAAGGTGCAATCATGAAAACCGCCTGAAAGACAAACTGCTGCGAAACACAGTTTCTAATCCCCAGGGCCTGATCAGCCCTGACGGATTCAGGTGAACGGACCGGGAATCCTTTTGGCTTTCAACGCCGACCTTGAGTTTGGTCCCGTTCTCATGAGCCCGTGCCGGTCGAAAGCGGGATAATGGTGCAGCCGCGTGAGAGCGGCGACCGGATGTGAGGTTGTATAGGCCCGAGAACCGGGCCGGTAATTGCTATGGGCTCAGACCTTGGATCCGCCTACAAAGGAGAAATTCGATGCCACTTGAATGAACAATTGACAAAAATCCTGGTGTGAAGGGATACGAACTCACGACCCCTGCTTCCGGGTAAAGCGTTAACATCGTTAAACGGTCGACATAACAGAATTATGGAACTCGACTGGGTATTCGCGCCCGAATACTTCACTGCGGCAGAGCTACCCCCGCTCATTTCCAACCGTCGCTGCATCGGAAAATTTAAATCAACCGACGAACCGCCAAGTTTCGCATCAGATGTGATGCTCCAAAAACCCACGGCGGGCATTCGGTGGAAAGTTTGACCTGATTGACGAGAGCACCTAACTGGCTGTTCGAGATCGTCACCACGTCGCCCACGTTATGCGTAAACCCCTGCCCAAGAGCATTGCGGTCTTCAACCGGGGCGAAAAGCGTGCCCAGGAAAAGCACGAAGCCATCCGGATATTGATGATGCCGGCCACGCGTCTGCGCCACCAGATCGAGAGGATCGCGGCTGATTTCCTTCATCGAGCTCTTGCCACGCAGCACGAACCCATCCTCGCCCTCGACGACGAGGTCGAGTTCTGCATTGCGAACGTCATTGATCGAATACGTGTCGTCGAACAGACGTATGAAGGGGCCGATCGAGCAGGACGCATTGTTGTCCTTGGCTTTGCCCAGTAGAAGCGCAGAGCGTCCTTCCACGTCGCGAAGATTAACATCGTTGCCGAGCGTCGCGCCCTTTACCTGGCCTTGGCTGTCAACCGCAAGTACGATCTCCGGCTCGGGATTGTTCCATTTAGAAATAGGGTGAAGCCCGACTGCAGCACCGACTCCGACCGACGACATCACCTGCGACTTGGTGAAGACCTCAGCGTCCGGGCCGATACCGACTTCAAGGTACTGCGACCACAATCCTTCCTCGATCAGGGCTGCCTTGACCTTCTGGGCAGCTTCGGAACCCGCTTTCAGGTCGCGAAGGCTCGCACCAATGATCTGCGAGATCTTTCCCCGGATTTCCGCAGCCCGCTGCGGACTTCCAGCGGCGCGCTCTTCGATCACGCGCTCGATCATCGACCGGGCGAAAGTAACGCCACAAGCCTTGATCGCCTGAAGATCGATGGGAGCAAGAAGATGCGATTGGGAAAGGTCTGCTTCGCGGATGGCCAGCATCTCTTCGAGCGAACCAATATCCGCACCTTTCATGCCGCGTACAAAGAATGCCGGATTTTCGCGCTCGAGCAGATCACGTATCGTCGCGTTTTCCTGGGAGGTAATGTCATAGACACGGCCGTCGCGGATCGTAACTACGACCGGGCCCTTTGCCTCCGCAGACCAAACGCGTCCGACGAAAGTCCCCGTCTCAAAACTCGAAATTCCGCTCATCTTCATCAATTCTCCCTGAAAGCCGGTATCAATATCTTGTCTTGGGTCATGTCTTCGCGGTCGAGCGTACCAACAGGTCGATCCTCGCGGTCATGCTCACGCTTAACGTCGAAGGAAGACTGGTGGACGCTTTTCCTTGAAGGCCTGGCGACCCTCCCTCGCATCCGCGGTCGCAAAGCATATCGTCTGGAGATCCCGTTCGTATTCGACGGCCTTGTCATGCGGCATCGAGACGGCGGCTTTAAGATTGAGCTTGGCTGTTTCCGCTGCGATAGGCGCCCGGGCGGCAATCGTCTCGGCGATGGCACGGGCGCGCGGCAGAAGCTCCTCAATCCCCACGACTTCGCTGACGAGGCCCCACTGCAGCGCCTTTTCGGCAGAGATCGGATCCCCGGTCATGATCATCATCGCGGCATTTGACATGCCGATAGAGTGGGCGAGCCCCGCCGCCATGCCGCCGCCGCCGATCCAGCCGAGCTTGATCTCCGGGGCCGCGAACTGCGCGTTTTCAGAGGCGATGCGGATATCGCAGGCCATGGCCGTTTCAAGGCCTCCGCCAAATGCGTAGCCGTTCACGGCGGCGATCGTCGGCTTCAGCGACGCATGAAAAGCGTCGCAATAGTCCGGCCGATTGCGAAATTGCCACGGCGTCTCATAGGTATCGAGTTCGCGGATATCGGAGCCGGCGCAAAACGCGCGCTCCCCTGCTCCCGTCAGAATGACGCAGCGGATCGTGTCGCTGTCGTTACATTCCTTGACTGCCGCGACGATGGCATCCGCCATCTCCGGCGTCACAGCATTAAGCTTGGCCGGGCGGTTCAAGGTGATCGTCGCGATCGCGCCATCCACCTCGAATGTGATCTCTTCCGTCATGATCTTCTCCTATCGCTCTTCGCCGGCCCGACGGTGGGCCTGATAGAGGTCCTGCAGGCGGTTCAGCACGCTGGACGCATCGGCCCGGGTTTCGAACGCCTCGCGTAAAAGCGCCGACGCCTTGCTTTGAAAGGCGATGTAGCCATCATGGCGCGGCCGCACATACGCCTGCTCCAGGGTGACGGCGGTGTTTTCGTAAAAGCTGCCCCAGCGGGCATTCACGCCGACATCGTGCCACGCTTCGCGGCGTGACGGCTGCCCCTCATGAGCGGGAATGAACCCGATCTGCGCTTCTCGGCCCATCAGCCAGAGCAGATGCGCCTTCAGTTCCGGCGTCGGCTCGCAACGCCTGGAGATGCCGATGCCGGTTCCGCCGAGCGTCGAGCCCGGACGGCCGCCTGCGATGCGGCGCGGCGCATTTGCAAACGTGATGGCCTGTCCTTCCACCGGCGCCGCATAATTCACGTACCCGTAGACGAGCGGGCAAAGAACGACATCGCTCTCCTGCGCCATATGCCCGAGAATACCGATCGGATTTTTGGCAAGGACCGAGCGAGGGCTATGGGAGGCAAGCTCGGCCATGAGCGCATAGACAGCCCGGCCCGTGTCTGCGGAAACCAGCACGTCCGGATCGGCCTCGGCCGGTGGCTCGCCGAAAGCGGCTGCGATCGACAGGAAGCTCAGCGCCGCATGCGGCCCGGCCAGCGACAGCGCCACCTTGCCGGTCTGGCGCGAAAGATCGAGTACGGCATCCCAGGTTTCCGGTGCGCCACCCTCAACATGATCGGCGCGCAGCGCCATAACCTGGGTCGCGGCATCGAGCGGAAGCGCCCAATGTTGTCCGGCGTACCGATAGCTCGACAGCGACGGCCCGATGCTGTCGACACTGAGCGTCTGCAAGACATCCTCGCCGAAAACGCTTTCGAGCGAGCGCAGGCAATCGCCGCCGACGGCTTCGCCGACATGCGGATGGTCGAGCACGACGAGGTCGTAGCGGGCACAAAGATCGGCGATCGGATGGGATTCGAAACCTTCGAGCGGCTGCTTGTCCCACTGGATATCCAGACCGGCGGCGATCACATCCTCGCGCCTTGCAGCGGCGGCAAGCGCGGTGTAGCCGCGCGGGTGGTCCCAGGTCAGTGCCTTGATCGTCGTCATGATCAGAGACTTCCCTTGGCGATGGCGCCGGCTGCGATCAGCGATGAAATCGTCGCTTCGTCGTAACCGGCCTCCCGCAACACCTCTTCCGTGTGCTGGCCAGTGACAGGCGCACCGCGCTCGACGGTGGAAGGCGTCTTTGAGAACTTGATCGGGAAACCGGGCGTCTTCACCTTGCCTTCCGTCGGATGCTCGTATTCGACGAAGGTGCCGTTGTGTCTCACCTGCTCGTCTTCAACGAGGTCGGCGTAACCATAGACCGGGCCGCACCAGATATCGGCTGCCCGCAGCAATTCCAGCCATTCGGCCGATGTCTTGACCTTCAGCCTGTCGCGGGTCTTGGCGAAGATTTCATCGCGCCGCTTCCAGGTATCGATCTCGTCGTCCATCGTCAGGAAGCTGTCTTCGCCGATAACCTCGCCGAGCGTCTTCAGCTTCGGGAACGCGACGATGATGAAGCCGTCGCTGGTCGCGAATGCCCCGTAAGGCGCGCGGATGTAGACATGGGCATGCGGCTCGGCAGAGCGCTGCTGCAGCTTCTTGCCGACCGTGAAGACCGAGAGTTCCTGCATCTGGATCGTGGTGATCGCATCCAGCATGTTGACCTGCACGAGCTGTCCTTCGCCGGTACGCTCACGGTGGAACAGGGCGGCAAGCGCGCCTTCGAAGGCGGTGTATGCCGTGATCGCATCAACCAGGTACTGGCCCGCAGCCGTTGGCGCCTCACCCTCGCGTCCCGCCGACAGCATCGCGCCGGACAGGCCCTGCAGCACGAGATCCTGTCCCGGACGGTTTACATACGGACCATCCTCGCCGTAACCGGACATGGACACGTAGATCAGACGCGGGTTGATCTTTGAGAGGCTTTCGTAATCGACGCCAAGACGCTTTGCGACGCCGGGACGGTAGTTCTGCAGGAAGACGTCGGCCGATTTCACCAGATCGAGCAGGACTTGCTTGCCGCCCTCGGATTTCAGATCGACGGCAAGTGAGCGCTTGTTCCGGTTCAGCGAGAGGAAGGAGACGTTCACGCGATTGCCTGTTGCACCGCCGGCCGCGACATGGCGCTGCCATTCTCCGGTTGTCGGCTCGACCTTGATCACGTCTGCGCCGAGATCCCCGAGCCTTTGGGCTGCAAAGGGGCCGGCCATGGCAATTGAGCAGTCCAACACCCTGATACCCGACAAGATACCCATAGAAATCGTCCTTCGAATGTCCGTTCACGTTGGCCGCGAACATATCGACAAAATTCGATTTGTCCAGAGTGAGCGCTAATCATTCTGTTGCTGCATTGCGGCACTACGAAGCCTTTTGGCGTGATTCACGTGATTTATGGGTTAGCGCTAACTTTTACGTTGACCATCGCGATCCTGATGAATAAGAAATTCACTAGTAAACCAGAGCGGCACGGGAGGCCGCGGAGGAGAAAATCCATGAACAGACTTGAATCCGGCCCCGGCCTGACCCTGCTTGCGGCTGCCCTGCTTTCATCTACCGCGTTTCCGGCCTATGCAGACGCCCGTTCCGACGCGATGCAGGCGCTGCCGGAGAATGCGCGCGCCCTTTATACGGAAGCCGTCGATGTCGGCCCCGCGCAGTTTGCCGACTTCAAGGCGCCGGCCAAGCCATGGCGCTGGTGCCATTCGGAATCCTACATGGGCAATCCGTGGCGCGTGACCTTCAACGACGAACTCGCCCGTCTCGTCAACGACGCCAAGGAAGCCGGCGACGTCTCGGAATTCATCGTTTCAGACTCCAACGGCGATACCACGCAACAGATCTCGCAGATCCGCTCGTTTATCGAAACGGGTTGCTCGGTCATCACGACCATCGCGGGCTCCTCGACAGCGCTCAATACCGTCATCGAGGATGCCTACAAGGCCGGCATTCCGGTCATCACGTCAGCCGGCGCGGTCACGACCCCGACCGCCATCAACGTGATGCATAACCAGAACCTTTGGGGATACCAGATGGGCAAGGGCATCGCGCAGGCACTGCCCAACGGCGGCACCATCCTGCAGGTCGAAGGCATCTCCGGCCATCCGCTGGTCCAGCAGGAAAATGCCGGACTGGAGAAGGCCGTTGCCGAAAGCGGCAACCTGACGGTCGCCCGCAAGGTCAGCGGCGAATGGACGGGCACCACGACGAAATCGGCTGTTCTGCAGGCGCTCGCCACGACGCCGCAGCAGATCGATGCCGTATGGTCAACCGGCTCGGAAGCCCGCTTCATTGCCGAAGCGTTCCAGCAGGCTGGCAGGCCTCTGCCGCTGATCGCAGCCTCCATCTCCGGCGATGCGCTGGGCTACTGGCACGAGAACCAGGAGGCGTTCAAGTTCTACGGCGGCGAAGTTTCGCCTCACGTCGCCGCACAGAATGCCTTCCGTGTCGCTCTTCGCGTCGTCAGCGGCCAGAAGCCGATCGTCAACACAATCATCGCTCCGATGCCGACCATTACGCAGGCCGATCTGCCGACATGGTACAAGGACTGCATGAAGCCGGACTCCGCCGCGATCTTCCCGATCCCGCCGCAGGATCCGTTCCAGGAAGACCTGTTGAACGCCTACTTCACCAACGGCGAAGCAACTCCGCTTTATGACTTCTCCAAGGTTCCGGCGTCCTGCACCAAGTAACCCGAACGGAAACGACCGCTGCCGATCTTCGGCAGCGGCTCATCGATCGATGCGCCCGCCAGAAGGCTGACATGAATGCATGAGATGACAAAGACGCAGGGTGAAAAGACGGCTGGCCCGTCGCGCATCCATCGCGTCGTGATAGACAACAGTGGCGCATTTCCTCCGCTGCGGACAGAACCGGTCGGACTGAAGACCGTTGGCCTGACCAAGCGATACGGCGAAACACTGGCTCTCAGCGATGCCTCCGTCGATTTCCGTCCGGGAATTCACACCATTCTCGGCGAAAACGGCTCCGGCAAGAGCACTATGCTGAAAATCCTGTCCGGCGTGGTCACGCAGACCGAGGGTAGCGTGTTGCTGAACGATCGCCCGGTCACGCCCCACAGCCCGCGCGACATGCACGATCTCGGTCTTTCCACAGTGTTCCAGGAGGTGCTGATCGCACCGCACCGCACCGTGCTGGAAAACATCTTTCTCGGCTATGATGGCCCTCTGATCTGGCGCATTCCGAAGGCGAAGCGCGCGGCCCTTGCCGAAGCCCTGCTGGCGCAGATTTCACGTTTCCCCATCCCGCTTTACGCAGCCGCTGGTGAGTTGCCGCTCGCGAGCCAGCAGCTCGTCGTGCTGGCGCGTGCGTTTTTGCGCCTGCCGTCGATCCTGCTGCTCGATGAAGCAACGGCGGCGCTCGACTACGCCGACCGAGATCTCGTCTTCGATGCCATCGAGGATTATGCCGGCGCCGGCAACATCGTCATCTTCATTTCCCATCGCCTCGAAGAGGTCCGCCGCCTGTCGAACCGCGTCACGGTCCTTCGCAGCGGAAAGGTTATCGAGACGCTCGAACGTGACGACATCACTGCTCCGCGCCTCCTCAAACTCATGGCTCCGGAGGCCGCACTGCATGTCGGATGAGAACATCGTTCTGCGCTACGACAATCTTGTGCTCTCGGCCGGCAGAAAGCCGCTATCCGGCGTTATCCGCGCAGGCGAGATCGCCGGCGTTGCAGGCCTCGAAGGCCATGGTCAGGAACAGTTCCTGCTGGCTTTGGCAGGTCTCGGCCGCTCACGCGATGGCTCTGTCACCGTCGAAGGCGGCACGGCAGGTTCAGCCAGGTACAAAGACCATTACGAGGCTGCGCGCAACGGCGTTGTCTACCTGCCGCGCGACCGGCGGGCCACCGGCATCTTTCCGGTGCTATCCGTCCTCGACAATTTCGCGATCCCGTCCATGCCGCGGTTCTCGTTTGCGGGCATTCTCGATCGCAAACGCCTGAAACAGGAGCTTTCGTCTTACACCGACTTCCTGTCGATCCGTTACCCCTCGGCAGATGCTTCGATCTCGGCGCTGAGCGGCGGCAACCAGCAGAAGGTCTTGCTTGCCCGGCTGCTTGCCCTGAAACCCCGCGTGATGCTGCTCAACGACCCCACCCGAGGGGTTGATCTCAACACGCGCCTCAAGTTTTACGAAGCATTTCGCAAGCTGGCTGCGGAAAACGGTATCGCGCTCGTCATCCTGTCGAGCGAGATCGAGGAAATCCTCCAGCTCTGCCACACCGTTTCGATCTTTCGGGATTTCCAGTGCAGCAGCGTTCTCGATCGCACATCAATGACGATGGACCGCGTGATGGCAGCCATGTTCGGGCAGGAAGGAGGCCATCCATGAGTACCGCCCCCAAGACCTCAAGCAAACCTGCTTTCTGGGCGAGAAACGAAACGCGGCTTGCGGCGATCCTGTTCGTCGTCCTCATCGTGATCAACGTCGTTCTCAATCCGGTGCGCTTTTCGCCAGGCAACTGGCTGACGGTCCTCGGGCTTGCGGCGCCTTTGCTCTTGGCGACGCTGGCGACCACCTTGCCATTTCTGGCCGGGCGCGGTTCGATCGATGTTTCTGTCGGCCCCTTGATGGGGCTCATCAACGTGATCATCATCAAGGTTTTGATGGGCGATGCCGGCATTTCTTCGCCGTGGGTCATCATCCCTGCCGCCTTGCTGCTGGGGATTACGTCGGGCGTGATCAACGGATTTCTCGCGGCCGTCCTGCGCATCCAGCCGATCGTCGCGACGCTGGCGACCTATCTGATCTACAGTGGTCTTGCCCTGTCGATCCTGCCCTCGCCTTCCGGCAGCGTGCCCTCGTGGCTCGCGGATTTTGCAGGGCCGCTGTCCTTTATTCCCGTCAGCCTGATCATCGTCGCCTGGCTCCTGTTCAAGCGGCTGCCGCTCTATGACCTTTTGATGGCCGTGGGCAGTGACGACCGCACCGCCTATACGGCCGGCGTCAATGTGCCGGCCGTGCGTTTCCTCTCATATGTCTTCGGCGGCCTGATCGCCGGCATGGCGGCCTTGGCGCTGACGGCACTGATCGGTTCGGGAGATCCCAATATCGGGCCGGGCTATACGCTTATCGCCGTTGCGGCTGCGGCTCTGGGTGGCGTCAGCCTTGCCGGCGGCATCGGTGGACTAGCGGCGGCGTTTATCGGCGCAGCGGATATCTTCCTGCTGCAGAACATGCTGACATCGTTCAACGTCTCCACGTTCGTGCTGCAGGCAGCCTACGGCATCGTGCTCGTGCTGGCCGTCTGCCTGAACTCCGAAAAACTTAAGGCACGGTTCCAAATCTGGATGGAAAGCCGATGAAAACCTCCCTGACATCGAATCGCGCCCTGATCGCCTTCCTTGGCGTGGTGCTGGTTTTTCTGCTCGGCACGCTGATCATTCCCGGTTTCGGCAGCGTGTTTTCCGTCCGTGCCATGCTTATTTTGGCGTCGTTGCTCGCTATTGCCGCTCTCGGCCAAACACTGGTCATGATCCTTGGCGGTATCGACCTGTCGATCCCCTTCGTCATCGGCTTTGCCAATGTCGTTTTCGCCAGCCTTTACGGCAGCGGCACGCCGGCTCTCGTAGCGTTGCTGATCGTGATCGTGCTTGCCGCCTGCATCGGCGCCATCTCCGGCGGTCTGTCGGCCGCCTTGTCAATCCATCCGTTGATCGTCACGCTCGGTGTCGGCACCTTGGTTCAGGCCGGCGTGCAGATGTGGACGCGCGGCTTGCCGACCGGGTCGGCTCCGCCCTTCGTCAACGAGTTCGTGTCACTAGGCGGCACGATCGGGCCATTGCCTTTCCCCTGGCTCATCCCGTTCACGCTGATGCTGACGCTCGGCTGCTCTTTCGTGCTGCAGCGAACGGTGTATGGCCGTCGCCTCTATGCTCTGGGCTCCAATCTGAAGGCGGCCGAACTCGCTCTTGTACGGCCCGTCTCCATGTGGATGACGACTTTCGCTCTCAGTGCGGTGTTTGCGGCATTCGCCGGGATTCTACTTCTCGGTTTCACCGGCTCCTCCAGCGCCACCGTCGGCACGCCTTATCTCTTCCAAACGGTCTCGGCTGTCGTAATTGGCGGCACGGCGCTGATTGGCGGACGCGGCGGTTTCCCCGGCACAGTTGCGGGCGCCATCGTGCTGGTGGAATTGCGCACGCTGCTGATTGGCCTCGGCCTTTCCGAAGCCCTCGTCCAGTCGGCGCTTGGTCTTCTGATCCTGGCTCTTGTCGCTGCCTATGGCCGCGATCAGCATATTCGCAACCTAATCTGAGGAGGTATCAATGGAGGAACGGCTCGCTAAGACCATCGCTGCCATCAAGGAATCGGGAGCCGACTGGGGCCTCTTCACCAGCCCGGATGGTATCGCCTATGCACTGGGCCATGTCTGCGGCATCGAGGCGGGGCCTTCCCCCTTTGCAGGTGGCCCCAGCCTCGGCATTGTCGGCACGAGCGGCGAAACCGCCCTGCTCATCACCAACCTTGAGATGGAGACGGCAAGCTGGGCAGATACCATCGTCACCTACACAGGCTTCTCCTACCAGGAGCCGACCGACATCTTCGAGAACTACCTGACGGAAACGAAAGCGCTCCTCGCCCGTTTCGGCGTCGGTGGGCGCATTGCCGTCGAACGACACGCTTTACCCGCGTCGATCGCCAGCCTGCTTGACGGGAGCGTCGCGCTTCCAATCGAACCGGCATTTCGCCGGCAACGGGCCATCAAGACAGCAACCGAAATCGGCCTGTTGCGCGAAGCGGCCCTGACAGCATCCGCCGGACAGAAGGCATTTCTGGCCAGCACCCGTGCCGGCATGCGCGAGCTTGAGGTTTTTGCGGCGATCCGGCTGGCGATGGAAACCCGTGCAGGCGTGCGCCTACCGATGACCGGCGATCTGATCTCCGGGCGGGAGCGCACCTCCCGGTTCATGGGCTGGCCCGACAACCGCATCATCGAGACTGGCGACCCACTGATCTGCGATCTTGCGCCGCGTGTGGCGGGCTATTGGGGCGATAGTTGCGCCTCCGCCATGATCGGGCAAGCTTCGGAAGGTTTCCAAAAGCTTTTTTCGAGCGCACGCTCGGCGCTTGACCTTGCAATCGAGACGATCCGGCCCGGCCTGGTCATCGGCGACCTCGACGCGGCGCTTCAAGCCGTCATTAACAGCAATGGTTACAGCTATGCGCATCATTCCGGCCATTCGATCGGCACCGGTGTCCACGAATGGCCGCGCATCGTCGTTTACGAGCGGGAGACGCTGAAGGAGGACATGGTGATCATGGTTGAACCTACCGCTCTCGACCCGGATGTCGGCGGCGTAAGGCTGGAATATATGCTTCAGGTAACCGCGACCGGCTGCGAAATCCTAACGGATTTCGAGCATCGGCCGGACTTTTAAGCCTGATCAGCCACTATCGCGGATCATCAGCTTGAAGCCCATGTCGATCAGCGTCTCATCGGATTCGATGCCACGCATGCCTTCAAGCAGCAGGCGCCCGGCTTCACGGCCGATTTCGGCCGAGGGTACCGCCACCGTTGTCAGGGACGGGATCAGGTGGCGCGCAAGTTCGAAATCGCCGAAGCCGGTGATTGCCAGCCGTTCCGGGACTTTCAGCCCGATGCGGATGCTTTCCTGCAATGCGCCCGAAGCGATGATGTCGGACGAAAACATGACCGCATCCGCCTCCGGATACCGGGCAAGGGCCTTGCGCAGAACATCGGCACCCGACGCCATGGTCAGCGGAAGTTCCCGCGAAATGACGATGCGTGGCGTCTTGCCGGGGAAAAGCTCCTGCATGGCCTCGGAGAAACCATCCCGACGTTCTGCGGCACGACTATCCCCTTTTCGCAGGACGCCGGCGAAAACAATGTTGGTTCTGCCGGAGCGTGCAAGATGGCGGGCCATCTCGGCTATTGCCGCCGCATTGGAGAAGCCGACGAGCCGGTCTATCGGCTTGTCCGTCATATCCCAGCCTTCGACCACAGGAATGCCGGCACGCTTCAAAAGCGCGATGCTCGTGCGCGTGTGATGCGCCCCGATCAGAAACACGCCATCCGGCCGCCGGCCGAGCAGGCTGCGGATAACCTCCTCTTCCCGATCCGACTGGTAGTCGGTATTTCCAAGGAAGATCTGGTAACCTTCCCGATGAAGCACATCGGAGAAATGCTGGATGGTCTCGGCGAAAACCGAAGCCGAAAGCGTCGGGATAACGGCGGCGACCGTATTGCTCTTGTGCGACGCCAGATGGCTTGCCGCGAGATTGTGGACGTAGTGCGTCTTGCGGATCGCATCATCGATTGTCTTGCGGTTTTCAGGCGTCACCGTATCGGGAAAACGCAGCGCCCGCGATACGGTCTGCATGGAGACACCGGCCGCAGCGGCGACATCCGCCATCGTCACCCCGCCACCCTTGCGACGGCCTTTTCGCGGAGGGTGTTTCTCTGATGTCACAGGATGAAGGGCCTCACGCAGACAGGGGTGCCGATTTCGATGCGCTTGCCGCTGTCGGTGAGAATGCCCGTTTCTTCATTGCGCCTGAAGATGGCAATCGCATCGCCATTCTGGTTTGCGACCATTAGGTGTCGGCCACTCGGAGACAGCGCGAAATTTCGCGGCGTCGCGCCGCCGGATGGGACGATCTCCTGAAGGGTCAGCATGCCAGTCTCCTGATCCACGATAAAGCAGGCGATGCTATCGTCACCTCTGTTGGAACAGTAGAGAAAACGGCCATCGGGGGATAGATGGATATCCGCGGTGTGGGATTCGACGCCGGGCAGGACGGTCGGCAGGGTCTGCTCAACCGTCAACACGCCCGGTTTCCTCGATATGAAGGAGACGCTCGAACCAAGCTCGTTCGAGACATAAACAAAGCGCCCGTCTGCATGCTGCGCTACGTGCCGAGGGCCGGCGCCGGCGGGAAGTGCGACATCCGAGACGAACGACAGGACGCCATCTTCTTCCAGCCTGTATTCCGCGACACGGTCCAGACCAAGGTCAGCGATGAGAAAGCTGCCGCCTTCCGCAGTCTCCGTGACCATATGCGCATGTGGACGCTCCTGCCGGTCCACAACCGGGCCAAGTTCGCCATCTAGCCGCAGCGATGAGACGGCAGGGCCCAGACCACCATCGGCGAGGATCGGAAACACGGCGACCGATTTGTCCGGGCCGCCCGAGCCCATGGCGTAATTGGCGACAAGCACGAAGCGCCGGTCGCGCGTCACCATATTGTGGGCGGCAATGCTGCCGAGCGTCGGCTGCTTGTCGAGATAGGCGAGCGTGTTCGTCTCGCGAGAGAAGAGGAAGGCACTCACCGTGCCTTCGTGCCAGCCGAAAACTTCGGAATTGGCGTAGACCACACCGGACGCTGAATCAACCGCGAGGAATGTCGGGTTATCGACGCTGTTCGTGGTGACGAGCCTTTCGTATTCCAGGGTTGTTTCGTCAAACGCGAGTATGGTCAGCCCTTCGCCGCGCGCTCCCTGAAAATACGGTGCTTCCCTGTTGAGCGAACCGACGGCGAGATAGACCTGCTGAGCCACCCGGAGCTCCCCTGTTGGCGAATGAGACGGACGAATGGCACATTCTCGGCGATGGCGCTAGTTCATCACCCAGCCGCCGTCGACATTGAGTGTCTGGCCGGTGATGAACCCGGCCGCATCGGATGCCAGAAACATCAGCACATTAGCGATGTCGGCGGCGCTGCCGCGGCGCTTGACCGCCTGATGATCGAGCACGAAGCGGGTGTATCCTTCGGGATCGGGGTGGATCTTTTCCGCATCCGTCGGGAATGCGCCGGGAGCGACGGCGTTGACGGTGATACCATAAACGCCGAACTCGCGTGCCCAGGCGCGGGCGAGACCGATGAGCGCCCCTTTAGACTGGACATAGGGCGAAAGGTTTGCCCAGCCGCCAAAGGCGGTGACGCTGGCGATGTTGATGATGCGCCCCCAGCCTTTTTGACGCATATGCGGCAAGGCGACCTGCACGCAGACGATCCCTGCATCGACATTGATGCGCTGGACACGCTGCATTTCCTCGATCGAATAGTCTTCGAACGGTTTTGACGGGTAGATCGCAGCATTGTTAATAACGACGTCGAAGCCCCCGACTTGCCGCGCGAGCTCTTCCAGCGAACTGCGCAGCGTGGCAAGATCCGACAGATCAAGCGCCTCCAGAACAAGCCCGTTCAAGCCCTGCGTAATGGCCGCTGCTTCGAGCGTGGCATTCTTTGCCGGGTCGTTATCGATGGCCACGACCCGGGCGCCAGCCCTCAGAAACGCGAGCGTCGTCTCGACACCGAGACCGCCTGCGGCACCGGTATAGAGAATGACTTTGCCGGCAACGGACATCGCGGATTTTCCTTCTTCTGCAACGGCAGTTATCTGGACGTTCATCAGCGGCCCCCAAGGGCAACGTGATTGCCGGACGGGGCCGGATACTCTTCGCCCGGCTGCCGCGCGATCGCCGTGATTCGTGCTTCGCTGGCCGCGATGGCGGCGGCATCGCCGAGAATACGCAATGTGGTGTCGTAGCGGCGCTCCTCCCCGTGCTCCAGCCAGATCAGTTCGCCGCGATCGCGCGCCGCGCCGTGACCAAGCACATGGTTGGTCGAGGGCTCGATGCCGAGCGCATATTGCCCGGCCTGCAGGTTCTGCCACTCGTACATGCAGGGAAACTGGTCCTTGCGCGTCACGACTTCAAAACCGAGGCCCAGGCGGTCGTTGACGAGCGCGACCGGAACTTCGCCATTCGCGTCTGCCGCCATCTCGTGTTGCCAGACCTGCTCGTGAAAGCCGAGTTGTGGCGCGGGCATGGTGCGGTAGCCGACATTCTGCTTCCGGTAATCGTTGCCTGCATGGGCGGCCCAGACGACGTCCCGGAGCGGTGCAAGATACCGCGACCCTTCGCTCAAAACCGGATGCCCGACATTGATGTGATAGCAATACATATGCGGCGTGCGGTAAAAACCGCGATTGACGACCCTGTCCGAGAGACGGATGTCATTGGTGCCGACCTTGATCTCGATGCGGCGTTTCAATTCCAGGTGTTCGCCGAAAACCGTGCCCTGCGTGACGGTGCCTTCGCACCACAGATAACACTCGTCACCGTCCCACCGCTCCCCGTAACCATCGAGCTTGCCCGGAATGGTGCCGATACGGCCGTGGATCGAGTGACTGACAGTCTGCTTCGGCTTGTAGTTATAGTGATCGGCGGGTTCGTCATACATGAAAAGGATATGGTCGAGGCCGCAGGTGATCATCAGGCCGGAGAAGGATCGCATCCAGCCGAGACCGCCCTCGCTTTCATATTCATGCAGACCCGGATGGCGGAAACCGGAGGGGGAATGCCAGCCGATCGCCATGCCGCGATAGTCGCAATCCGCGATATCGAGCGCGCGATCCACCAGCACCGTAAAACGCAGGCCCGTGCCACTCCTGAACTCGAGCAGGCGAATGCCTCGCTCCAGCCCGTCGCCAAGCGTCATCAGCCGGACGCCGGCAAATTGCGAAAACGATCCTGCACTGGCGGCGAGGTCGCGCCGCGACTTCGCTTCCCCGTAAAGTTCAACCATCGTCATGTTCCTTCTCACCTGCCGGAAGCAGGCCATGCTGTCTAAGGAGCGGCCGAGGCGAGCCCGGCCGCGATGTCGTCAAAGGCCTTGCGCCCGCAGCTTTCCGTCAAGGAACTTCTTGGCGCGCGGCACATCGCTTTCATCCAGATGTTCGATGATCATCGGAATGTTCGGATGCTTCTGCGCCAGACGCTTGAGGTAGAGATCGTAATTCAGCGATCCGAGACCGGGAGCCGGCAGTTCGATTTCGCCGACGCCACGGAACGTGTGGCTTTCGAGCGCATCCGCATCGCCGATGTCGGCATGTTTTTCCGACTTGTCGTCGCCGGACCGCTTCACATCCTTGGCATGGCCGATCTTGATCTTGTCGGACAGCGTGTCAAACACTTGGTTCAGGATCTGATCCATACGGTCGATGTTGTGGGTCTCGAAGTAATTGGTCGGGTCCATCAGCAGGCCGAGGCCCGGATGATCGACCTGCGCGAACATCTTCACCGTTTCCTCGACGGAACCGACGACGTTGTTGACGTAGGTTTCGAGCAGGAAGACCGCGCCGTGATCATAGGCATATTGCGAGAGATCGGCGATGACCTTGCGGCACTCCTCAAAACCTTCCTCGGTCTTGTTCTTGGGGTGATGCACCCAGTCCGATTCCGTGTTGTAGGTGCCGGTTTCCGAGATCACATAGGGCGTGCCGAGATACTGGGCGTGCTTGATGATTTCCTTGAGATAACCGACGCGGCGATCGCGCTCCGCCTTATCCGGGTGGATGATGTTGGTGTAGCCGGAAATGCAGGAAATCGGCAGATTGCGATCGCGAAAGGTCTCGCGGATCTTTACGCACTTGTCCTTGGTGATCTGGCCCGCCGAGAGATCGATGTCCTTGAAGTGCATATCGAGCTGCACCGTGTTGAAACCAAGCGCGCGGATCTTCTGCGCCGTTTCCTCAAGGGCGTACGGGAAATAGCCCGTGAAAATACCGGTTTGCATCATGATGAGAATCCTCCCTCGTTGTTCATGAATGAATAGAAATTTCGGAAAGCCGGACCGTCCGGCCCTCAGCAATCGACTTGTAGCCGGCCTCGATCAACGCCACGGTCTTGACGTTGTCGGCAACGGAGAGCGCCGGTGCGTCGCCGGTCTTCACGGCATATTGCAACTGCTCCATCACGCCGATGAAGGCATGGGGGAACCACATCGTCTCCCATGTCGGCGAGACCCACTTGCCGGTCGTGGTTTTTTTCGAGGCGTAGGACAGCGTCGAGGGCGAGCCGTCCGGCCAGCCGATCGTGCCCTGGGCCACGCCATCGGTGCCTTCGACGCGCCACTTGATATAGATGTCGCTGTCGAACCCTTGTTCGCGCGGGCCGGACCACACGTCTTCCATCGAAACGGCCATCACACCGCTCGGGAAATTGAGCGTGGAAACGGTGATGCCGTCCTTGTGCTCGAACGTCGTGCGCGGATCCTTTCGCGTCAGCGTGGTGATCGTGTCGGGATCGCCGAAGAGGAAGCGCAGCACGTCGAGATGATGTACGCTCATGTTGGAAAGCGTCAGCCGGTCGTAGTCTTCAAGAAACGCCTGCCAATGCGGTATCGCCCGCATCTCGATAGTCGCCAGAACGGGCGTGCCCAATTCCTCTTTTTCAAGGATTTGCTTCAGCACGCGCATCGACTGGTCGTAGCGCATGTTCTGGTTGACGGAGAGAACCTTGCCAGCCTTGGCGGCGGCATCCCGCAATTCGATCGCTTCTTCCAGCGTCAGCGCAAGCGGCTTCTGCGCCAGAATGCCCTTGATATGCGGCTGGGCCAGCGCCTTGCGGATGAGAGCAGGCTGCTGGTCCGGCGGAAAGGCGATGTCGAGGATCTCGATGTTCGGGTCGTTGATCAGCGCATCCGGTGTGTCATGTACTGTCGGAATAGCCCAGCGCTCGGCAACGGCCGCCGCCTTTTCCCGCGTGCGTGACGCGATGGCGACGACCGGAAAGCCCGCCTCCTTGTAGGCTGCCAGATGGCACTCCGCCATGATCATGCCGGCACCGATGCAGCCAATTTTCACATCCCGCACCCTCACCTGCGGATCCGGTGCAAAACCGTTGGCTTCGCTCATAATGACCTCCCGTTTTATCTGTTCGTTCACAGGCCGAGCGCCTCCCCCGCCTGGTTGAAGAAATGGGCTCTCGCCGGATTGCAGCTGAGCGCCACGGCGCTGTCGATGCGGATATCCGGCTGCCCGCGCATCAGCGCTTTGAGCTTCTCCGCGCCGGTATCGACAGTCACGACCGTATAGCCGCCGAGCGGTTCGACTTCATAGACCTTGGCCGGACGTCCCGCATGCGCCGCGCTCCATGGCTCGACCTTCAGGTCTTCCGGCCGCACGCCGATTTCCGAGACATCAGCCGGCACGGCGTCGATCGGTAGCGTGATCGTACCATCGGCTGCCTTCACCCCGTCGCCGCGAACGGCCGACATGATGTTCATCATTGGCGCACCCAGCAGCCGCGCGACGTATCGGCTGACGGGCGTATCGTAGATCTCGCCCGGAGTTCCGACCTGGCGGATTTCGCCATGCTCCATGATGGCAATGCGATCGGCGACGGACATCGCCTCTTCCTGATCGTGGGTGACGTAGATCAGCGTCTGCCCGCGGTCGCGCTGGATGCGCTTGAGCTCGACGCGCGTCTCTTCGCGCAACCGGGCATCGAGGGCCGAAATCGGATCGTCCATCAGATAGGCGACCGGGTCACGCACGAGGGCGCGGGCAATCGCGACGCGCTGACGCTCGCCGCCTGAAAGCTGGGCTGGCGGCTTGTGCAGTAGATGGGCGATATGCAGCTTGGCGGACACCGCCTCGACCCGAGCCCGGATCTTGTCTTCGGCAATCTTCCGCTCGGTGAGTGGGAAACGCACATTCTCCCCCGCCGTCATATGCGGAAAGAGCGCCAGGTTCTGAAACACCATCGCCACGTTGCGATCGGCCGGCGACACATGATTGACGGGCCAGCCGCCGATCAGAACTTCGCCTTCATCCGGCGTTTCCAGGCCGAGGATCAGCTTCAGGACCGTCGATTTTCCCGACAGCGGCGGGCCGAAGAAACAGAAGAATTCGCCCGGCTGAATGTCGAAGCTCGCGTTTTTCAACGCGACGGTTTTGCCGAAGCGCTTGGTGACGTTGCGGAAGGAAATGCCGGCCATGTCAGGCTCCCCGGATCGCATTGCCGGTCACTGCATCGAACAGACGCGCAGCTCCCGGTTCGATGGCAATATGGGCGGTTTCGCCGGTGCTGATGGCAACGTCATTGTCGAAAACGGCTTTCACCCGCTTCTCGCCATCGCCGAAGTGCACCACGGTCCGCGCCCCGATGCGTTCGATAAAGGTCACCGGCATGGCCAGCCCCGCCCCCGATGCCGCCAGCGCAACACGCTCGGGCCGGAAGCCATAGACGACATCGCGTGCCGCCTGCTTGCGGGCGGCGGCAGCAATGGCGGGTTCCAGCGGTGCGGAGATGCCAAGGACACCGAGATCGACGACTATGCCATGGTCGCTGTCGGCAAGCATGCCCTTCGCGAGGTTCATGCCCGGCGAGCCGATAAAATCGGCCACGAAGAGATTGACGGGATCATTGTAGACTTCCAGTGGCGTTCCAACCTGCTGCAACACGCCATGATCCATGACGGCGATGCGGTCGGCCATGGTCATGGCCTCGAGCTGATCGTGGGTGACATAGACCATGGTCTGCTTGAACTGGCGCTGGAGATGTTTCAGCTCCGTGCGCATCACTGCCCTGAAGGCGGCATCGACATTGGAGAGCGGCTCGTCTAGCAGGAAAATCGCCGGTTCGACGATCGCCGAACGGCCGATCGCCAGCCGCTGCAGGATGTTGACCGAAAGTTTGGCGGACGGCTTGTCGAGCATCGGTGTCAGTTGCAGGAAATCGGCCATGGCCTTGACCCGCCGATCCAGCTCGCCTGCCGGCGTGCCGCGTACCTTTAGCCCGTAGGCGAGATTGTCATAGACACTCATGTGGGTGAAGATCGCATAGTTCTGGAACACGAAGCCGACGCCGCGTTTTCCCATGGCAACTCCGTTCATATCGGCGCCATCAAAGGTTATGCGGCCTTCGCTCGGGCTTTCCATGCCGGCGATCATGTTCATGGTCGTCGATTTGCCGCAGCCGGATGGCCCCAGCAGCGCCATGAATTCGCCGTCGCGGATTTCGAGGTCCATGGTCTTCAGCGCCGTGAAGGCGCCAAAACGCTTCACCAGATTTTCAAGATGGATCGCAGTTATGGCTCAGGCCTCCTTCGCTGCATTCATGCGGCTGATGGCCAGCGACACGACGATGGACAGCACCACGAGAATGACCAGCGCGATGGCTGCGACATAACCCCAGATCAGGTCCTGCTGCGTTACCTTGTAAATGTAGACGGAGATGGTTTCCGTCGCGACGCCCGGCCCGCCCCCAGTCATGATGAAGAGCGTATCGAAGATCTTGAAGTTCTCGATGATGCGGATCGACAAGGCGATGATCATGATCGTCTTCATCTTCGGCAGTGCGATCGTGTAAAACCGCTGCCACCAGCTGGCGCCGAGCAAGGTCGCCGCGCGCATCTGGTCGTCCGGCACGCCGACGAGACCGGCGAGCAGGATGAGGAACATCAGCGGCGTCCACTGCCAGATATCGGCGATCATCACCGCTACAAGAGCGGTTCCGGGGCTCGACAGCCACGCGAGTACGAAGGGTCGGCCGATCAGCGTAGAAATAATGTCGTTAACCGGCCCACCCGACTGGAACAGCATAAAGAACATGTAGCCGGCCACCGCAGGCACTACCATCATCGGGATCAGCATGATCGAATAGAACACGCGCTTGCCGATGAAATTGTCCATGAACAGGATGGCAAGCCCCAGACCCAGCAGGAACTCGACCGGCACGCAGATCAGCATCACGAGCGCTGTACGTCCGAGCGCATCCCAGAAGCGGCTGTCGACGGCAAGATCGGTGTAGTTGACAAAGCCGTTCCACAGTTCATAGGCCTGCCACCAGCCGGTGCCCTCGAGCGGCGACCAGTCGGTGAGGCTGATGTAGAGCTGCATCAACAGCGGGAAGACCGCGATGAACAGCACGAGAAGCTGCGCCGGCAGCGTCAACATAAAGCCGAGACGACGGCCGCCATCCTCGGTGCGTGTTTCAGGCGTGGTAAGATCGCCGGGCACGGAGTGCTTCTCCTCGATTGCAAAGCTGCTCATTGCTTGAGCGCTCCAAAGGTAAGGCCGCGAACCAGATGTTTCTGGATGGCGATACCCATGATGACGGGCGGCACGGCGGCGATGAGGCCAAGGGCGGCCTTCGCGCCATAAAGCTGGCCGGTCATCGAGGACGACAGCGACGCCATGTAAACCGGGATCGTTACCCATTCGCGGGTCGTCAAAAGCAGGGCGATGAGATAATCCGACCAGTTGAGGATGAAGACAAAGAGAGCCGAGCTTGCGAGCGCCGGGCGCATCATCGGCAGCGTGATCTTGAGGAACACGCGCATGCGCGAGCAGCCCTCGACCAGAGCTGCATCCTCGATTTCGCGCGGCATGTCGTCAAAGAACGTCTTCATCAGCCAGAATGCGAACGGCAGCGTCACGATGCCGTAGATCAGCGCCAGCCCCCACCAGGTATCGACGAGACCGAAGAAGGCCCACATGATCATGACCGGGATCATCACCGCCATCGGAGGAAACAGCCGGAGTTGGATCAGCGCCAGCGGCAGGTTCTGCCCCGAGCCGAAACGCGACAAGCCGTAGGCGCCGGCCGTGCCTGCCGTCATGGCAATCAGCGTGCCAAAAACGGCCGAGAGCAACGACGCCAGGATCGGCTTGCCGGCGGTCCGGTCGAGCGCGACGATGAGGTCGGAGGTAGATGTCCCCAGAATGAAGCGGAAATTGTCGAGCGTGGGGGCTTTTGGCCACCACGTCAGATCCGCACCGGTGGCCGACCATTCAGCAATCGGCTTGAAGGCCATCGAGGCCATCCAGAGCGTCGGGACGAGCGTTACGGCGAGCGCCAGGAAGATGGCGGCGTAACGGAAAACCTCAAAGGGTAATGAGCGCTTCATGACAGGGAAAACTTCATTCTCGAAAACAGGATGATCGCCGGGCGGGATCTCCGCCGGGCAATCATGTCAGCGGGGCGCGTCAGCCGGCCAGCGGATCGAGCACCGTCGGCCAGGCTTCCTTGTTGGTCTTGATGGCCTCGAGCAGTTTTTCCTCGCCGGTTCGCCGGGCGATGCGCTGCCACTGGCGTTCCGTATCCGCCATGGCCTGCTCCGGCGTTTTCGACTTGGTTAGCGCCGCCATCAGGTTTTCGTCGAGCGCGTTGTGGAAAGCGGTCGCGCCCGGGTAATTGATGGTCGGTACCGTACGGGCAACCGTCTCGCGCACGATGTCCATGTGGTAGTCGTGGTAAGTCTGCCGCACCAAGGGGTCCGAGAAATTCGCCAGCTGGAACGGATCGAAATACCCGCCGGGGTTCGCCGTCATCCAGGAATAGATGCGGCTCGAACCCAGCCATTGCAGCAGGAGGTAGCAGGCTTCCGGGTGTTTGCTCTGGGCCGAGACGCAGGCCGAAAGGTTCAGCCAGAGAACCGAACGGCTCACAAGCTTGCCATCGACCTCGCGGCCGGGCGGCAGCATGGAACCGATCTTGCCGGTGACCTTGGAGCCTTCATTCGCCTTGTTATCGAGAAACTTCGGCAGGTTAGAGAAGGCGGAGGTCATCGCTGCACCACCAGCGGCGAAGTTACCGTACTGTTCCGGCCAGCCCCAGGAAATCGCATCAGGCGAATGATGGCTGAGACTATCGACATATTCCTGCGTCGCCAGATAACCGGCGTCGGAATTGATCAGCGGCTTGCCATCGTCGCCGAACAGGAACTGGTTGGGCGAACCCGTGGACACGAAGCGCTGATACCAGTTGGTGTAACCCCAGCCCTGGTTGCGCAGGTCAGTGGAGCCGAACAAGCCCTTGTCCGGACGATGGAAGAAGGCAGCGATATCGGAATGCTCTTTCCATGTGCGCGGCGGCGCAAGCGCATAGCCGTTCTTGTCGGCAAACGCCTTTTTCTCGGCCTCGTCATTGAAGAGATCGGTGCGATAATTCCAGGTCTGGAAATCGCCATCGAGCGAGACGCCATAGGTCGAACCGCGATACTGGTTCAGCAGCGAGACGCCCTTGGCGCCGTTCACATAACCACGCTCGGGATCGTCCCATTCCGGCTTGTGAGCCGCGACATAGTCGTCAAGCTTGATGATCCCTGCGGTTTCAGCGAGGTCACCGAGGCGGTTCCACTCGACGGCATAGATGTCGAATGCCCCACCCTTGGTGGAGATATCCTGCATCGTCTTGGTGAATTCCTGGCCGTTGGGGACACCGACGATATCAAGCTTGATACCGGTTTCCTTTTCCCAAAGATCCTTGATCGATGGCGCACCGGCCGGGAAAGGCTGGGTTAACTGGCCGATCGATCCATCCGAAAGGCCCAGCACGATCCGCTCCGGCGCCTTGCCGGCCGCCTTCAGCGCCTTGGCCGCCTCGATGGCACGTCCCTCGGGTGTTTCCGCGCCGTACTGATAGCGCTCGGCGCCATCAAATCCGGTCGGCCCTCCGATCATTCCCGGCGCCAGGGCATCGGCCGCAAAGGCACGGCCAGGTCGAATGAATTGCGGCGCAATACCGACTGCAGCCGTCAGTGCAAAGGTTTTTGCACCAGCGGCCAGCAGGCCACGGCGCGAGACCGTAAAAGTGTCGCTCATTGATATATCCTCCCTCGTCGACAGGCCTCCACACCTCGTCAACATGAGGAGTAATGACGTTACGTTTGATTTATGTCAACATCAAAACACATCATATTACGTCTTTTGGCCGGGCTATTTGAGCATTCCGTTGTTGGGAGCGCAGAAATCATGTTTAAATGACGAAACTTGATGGCTTTAGGCCACCCTAGTTCGTTTTCTGAGGATAATAGGGAAGAAGCTCGGGGAAGCCCTTGTATTTGACCACCATCGAAATACATCATTTCCCATCATTTTGAGAAAGGACATGCCTTGCGTTCGACTTTGATGGACATTGCACGCGAAGCCGGCGTTTCCTTGGCGACGGTGGACAGAGTCCTCAACAATCGGGAGGGTGTGCGCGAGCGCACGCGCAAGGTCGTGCTCGAAACAGCCCGCAAGCTGGGCTACGTTTCGGAGCCGGAAAACCAGCCCGCCGGCGCGGATGCGTCCCTTCGGCTGGATTTCGTCCTGCCAGCAGGAACGAACACCTTCATCGCCAAGCTGCTAGAGCAGATCGCCAGCCAGGGCGAATTGCAGGAGGGTATCGATGTCCACACGCATTCGATCGAGGGCTTCAACCCCGACAGCCTTGCAAGACAACTCGATGCCCTGAGCGGCATTACGCAAGGCGTGGGCGTCATTGCGCTGGACCATCCGACGGTGCGCGAGGCGATGCGGAGGCTAGCGGCTTCAGGCGCCCCCATCGTGACGCTCGTTTCTGATATCTTGCATGTCCCGAGGCTCGGCTATGTCGGCATCGACAACCGCGCCGCCGGGCGGCTGGCGGGCTATTTGCTCGGGCGCCTTCTCGGCAGGGGAGCAAAACGCAAGATCGCCCTCTTTGCCGGCTCCCTCTCCTATCGAGGCCATGAGGAACGGGAGATGGGTTTCCGCCATGTCATCGCCGAGGAATTTCGTGATCTGGAGGTCGTCGAACTGCGCGAGATTCGCGACGACCGAAAGCGCGCCTTTGAAGAAACGACGTCGCTGTTAAAGCGTCACCCTGATCTTTCAGGAATCTACAATATCGGAGCCGGCAATGCCGGCATCGGGCAAGCGCTACAGGAAGCGGGGCTCGCCCAGTCCGTCATTTTCGTCGGCCACGAATTGACCGAAAGCACCAAACGTTTCCTGCTTGACGGCACCATAGACGCCGTCATCGACCAGAACCCGCGGGTTGAAGCGCGAGAAGCGCTGTCCATGCTGAAAAACACGCTTTTGGGCCGAAAATTCGACTACCATCCACCACGCCTGCAGGTGATCTTCCGGGAAAACATACCGGAATTTTGATGCAGGCGATAACCTTGTAACGGCCTGCGGCATCCGCGATTACAAGAACCGCCGATCGGATGCGAATTCAACGACCTGTGAATCGGTGCGATCAATATCCAAATGCAGCTCTATCCTCAATCGACCTCACCCCCCTTTCCGGCCAGACTCGATCTCGGATTTCAGAAATTCCTCCTGCTCTTCCATCGCGACGGACTCCTCGGCAATTTGGGCGACATATTCGCGCGGAATGCCGATAACCGCCTCGCTATCACCAAAGATGATGTCGCGTGGATAGGCCGCAAATGCCGCCGCAGGCGATCGTTGCCAATCCAGCGCGCCCCAGAGGGAGCTGCTAGCCAAGGGGACCGTCAACTTTCGGGAAGTCGAGCTATCAGTAAAAACAACCCACATGCAGGTGCGAAGCGGAAATAATTTCCGCTTTCAGTGCCGACGGGTATGGGGCCGGGAGCGGTCACGCAGCCGTCCGCAAAAATAGGTGGACCTGACTCTAGCAGGTCTAGTTTGCGCAAAAGCTTAGCATTCAGTTAAAGCGTTTCTGGTGCTTCCGGCAGCCGCGTGTCCGGCGCTCGATGCTTGGCGCATCGCTCAATCTTCAGTGATATCCCATCTGTCGTCTGGATTGAATGTCCGGATTCCTGCGGCCACCTCCTCGGTCTTGTCTCCGAGATCAGCTTGGTGGACCGTTCCGTTGGCGTTTACGGTAAAGGTGTGAACGCCAATCTCTCTATATCGTATCGGCATCGCGATCAGGGCGAAGCCCGCAATCATGTTGCCGTTAATCTGACGCGACAACTGCTTCAATATTGGCCGAACTCATTGTGGCCAACTTCGCGCAAAGCCGATGACTATGGCTACTCGCATTGGGAGCAGCCAAACTATGCCCCTCCTACAACTTGAAACCGCTAAACATGCCGAGAACAGGCCGAGGTCAAAAGGCAATCCGCTATAGAAATCAATCAGCAGCAACTCTTGGTTATCATGCGTCTCCTAATGTTTCATAGAGTTGTTATATGCCGCAACCCTAGCTGGGTCGCGGCTGTTCCATCCGTCTTCGGCAAGCCTTCTTTATCGACTGCGCTTTCGAGCGTGAATACGGGAAATGGTGGTCGCTGAGCTTCGGTTATCTTCTAGGTCCCTCCAGTTGAGCTCGCAACGTCGCGTTTTCAGTTTCCAATCGCTGCAGTCTCTCACGAAGAGGAGCGACTGCGTGTTCAACCTCCTGTTCGGTGTAGCGGGGGGTGATGTGCTGAGGGCAGTTCCAATCGTACGCCTCAAGCCGAAGCCTGAAAATCGCCTCTGCCCTGCCTTTGTAGCTGTTATCGGACACGAGTGCGCTGAGACCCTCGTCAACACCGAGAGCGAGCCGCTCAACATGGACATATATCTTGAGCCGGGCCCGTCGCACGTAGTCCATCAAAAAGAGACAGGCCCGATCGTTGGTGGCGAAATTGCCGACACTTATATACTGACGATTCCCCCTGTAATCAGCAAAGGCCAATGTTTGCTGATCGACGACCTTGAGGAAGCCGGCTTTTCCTCCACGATGTTGAACATACGGCCAGCCGGTTTCGGAGACGGATGCGATATAGAAGCTGTCACGTGAGGCAATAAAGGCGATTTCTTCTTCTGTGAAGGTCTCGGAAGGGCGGTTCTCTGCGCCCAACCAGATTTGGTCCACGCCCATTGCGGCCTGAGCGGCTCTGACGCTCGGCGTCACAGCCACCTCAAGGAAATGATAGGGCATGTCTGATCTCCGTGCTTCGTCAGGCCCGCGTCGGTGTCTCCCGGTGCGGGGCCTGATCTATCTTGGGCTGGCCGAACTCAATGCCAGGAAAATTTCTAATTCGCGAAAAGCGGGCATTAGTCCTGCAATGCCCAGTCTGCAGCCTGCCAACGCATTTCCCCGCGATCTGCAACGACCCGTCCCAGCCCGGGGAAAGGCATATGCGTGGCGGCGATCAGCGCACCCTCGGACGCAGCGAGCGGAAAGAAACGATCCCGCATAGCTTTAGCAGCGGCCTGGTCCTGCTCGAACAGGAAGAATACATCGGTTGCGGCCGGATGCACGACGGGGAAAATCATGTCTGAAACCATGATCAGGCTCTTGCCGCCATCTTCGATCCGCACGCCGATATGGCCGGGCGTATGGCCGGTCAGGTCGACAATCGAAATGCCCGGCGATATCTCGCGCTGCCCGTCGATCGCCTGCAGCCTCGGATACAACCGCACGACCTCCTCCGCCATCTTGAAGCTGGGCTGCAGAAAATCAGGCGCTCCGTTGCGCTTTGCAGGATCAGTCCAGTGGTTAACGTCGCGACGATCGATATAGACCTCAGCGTTGGGATAGTTGTTTTTGCCTCCGAGAACCAGTCCGCCCATGTGGTCCTGGTGCATATGCGTCACGATGACCGCGTCGATCTGATCAGGCTCCAAACCAAGTGCGGCGAGTGCCTGGGGCAGTTGCCCCGTCTGCCCGATCGAACCCGCCGCCCCGGCATCGATCAGGACTCGGCGTTGACCATCCTCGACCAGATACTGGTTGAAGAGGAAACGAACCCCACTCGGCCGAGCGGTAAACTGCGCGTTCGCGGCCTTTTCTACCTCCGGCGCTGAGCGTCCCGGAAAGTAGTCGAAGGGCATATCGGCATACCCGTCCGTCAATGCCGTGACGGTGAAGCGACCGATGCGGATCTGTGCGAACGGAGTTACCGTAAACGGCGCAGCGGCGGCGGCCTGCGTTGCGGCATGGGCGGAAGCGCTGCCTAGCAGGTTTCCACCGAAAAGACTTCCTCCGATGAGGCCGAGAGGCAAAGCGCCGGCAAAAGCGCGGCGTGAGAGCTGAGGCATGACGTCGTCCTTATGATCGATTGATAATATCGTCAGCTTTGCGCTTCTTCGGTCATACGCCGGCGCTCAAGCGCTGCTTCAGGCTATGGGTAGGTTGGTTCAAGCCCGTCCGCAATTGCGATCTAGGTCACAGGCAACTAGCCGAAGGCACTGTAAAAATAGACTTTCGTCTATCAATCTCGCCTAACGCCTCGGCGAGAAAAGGCGTAGTTTCCAGTCAGTTGCAGGCGGCGCGAATATCTGAGGGAATCGACTTGGAAAAACAGAGGGACTTCGACGCGATTATCGACCTGATCCCTGCAATGGCATGGTCGACAACGTCTGATGGTATGCTCGATTTCGCCAATCAGCACTTTCTTGAATATATCGGCATGCCGCTTGCCGAGATTGCCGGTGAAAACTTCTACCGGCTTTTTCACCCCGATGATGTCAGCCACCTGGGCTCGGAGTGGCGACGCATCATGGTTTCCAAGATAGGAAGGGAAGTTGAAGGTCGGATCCGTCGTGCCGACGGCGACTATCGCTGGTGTAGCCTTCGACAGAAGCCTCGGCTCGATACTGAGGGAAACGTCGTGAAGTGGTATGGGGTCGTCCTCGATATCGAAGACCGAAAACAAGCCGAAAATGCGCTAAAAGAGGCCAAGTCGGCACTCGCCGCCAGTGAAGAGAATCTGAGGCTCATCATCAATTCGCTTCCTGTTCTCGTATGGTCTGCGCGCCCCGATGGGAGCGCTGACTTCGTGAACCAGAGTTGGCTGGATTATGCCGGGCTACCGGCCGACAGTATCCTCGAATGGGGCTTTCTCGACCTTTACCATCCCGACGACATTCCGGAGATGGTGGAAATCTGGAAGCGCGACCTCGAACATTCTGACCACACTCACCTGAAAGGTCGCATTCGCGGTCGAGATGGGCGATACCGCTGGTTCTATTTCTCAGGCCGCAAGCTCACCGATGCCAACGGCATTGTTCGCTGGTTCGGCGTCAACATCGACATTGAAAATCTGCAGTACGCCGAAAATGCTCTGCGGGCGAGTGAAGCAGCTCTCAGAGAAAGCGAACACAAGCTCAACCTCATCATTAATACCATCCCCGCCATGGCCTGGTCCTGCACGCCGGATGGGCAGCTGGAGTATTGGAACAAAATTTTCATCGATTTTGTCGGCCTGCCTATCGAAGAGCTCCAGGGCTTTGGCTTTTATCGCGTATTTCATCCTGACGACGTCGAACGTATGCGCATAAGTTGGGAGGAGATCGTTGCCACCAAACGCCCCGATCCAGTAGACGCCCGCATCAGGCGGTTCGACGGTGAGTACAGGTGGTTCAATCTGCAGCAAAGCCCATTGCTTGACGCTCAGGGGAATGTCGTGCGGTGGTACGGCGTTGTCGTTGACATCGAAGACCGAAAACGCGCCGAGGAATCCCTACGACAAAGCCAAAGCCACCTCGCGCAAGTCACCCGCGTTACAACGATCGGCGAACTTGCGGTCTCCATCGCGCACGAGATCAATCAACCTCTCATGGCAGTCGTGACCAATGCCGGGACATGTCTGCGTTGGCTGCAGGAAGGGCATATCAATCTCGATCAAGCTCGATTGGCTGCGGAGCGCGTCGTAAATGATGGGCACCGCGCCGGCGAAATCGTCGCCAGCATACGTGCAATGGCCCAAAGATCTCCTGTACGAATGGAGAAAACCGACTTCAAAAAAGCGTTTGGCGACGTGCTTTTTCTTTTGCGGGAAGAGCTGCAGTCCCGAGGCTTGCAGGTCGTAACGGATATCACGCCGGAAACTGTCGATGTCCTTGGTGATCGCACTCAGCTTCAGCAGGTTCTCCTCAATCTGATCATGAACGGCGCCGAGGCAATGCGTCGAGGCGCAGACGCAGTGATCAAGGTCGGCTGCGCGCTCGGCAACGAGGGCGAAATCGAGGTCAGCGTTTCCGATACGGGGCAAGGAATACCGCCCGAACAGCTCGACCGGGTATTCGAACCCTTCTTCACCACGAAGTCCGATGGGATCGGGATTGGTCTCTCTATCTGCCGTTCCATCATCGAAGCTCATGGAGGGCGCATCTGGGCAACAACCAATCATCCTAGCGGAAGCTCGTTCAGGTTCACGCTTTCTCGCTTCCAGGAGACAGCCGTTGATTGATGACAAGAAGAACAGGCGGCCAACTGTCATCGTGATCGATGATGACCAAAGCGTCCGCGAAGCTCTTAAAGGGCTGTTCGAGTCCGTGGGATTAATCGCTGAGACACATGGTTCCGTCAGAGAATTTCTGGAAGCAGATGATCCTGAGAAGGCTGGGTGCATCGTTCTTGACATACGCCTTCCCGGGCAAAGCGGGCTTGAATTTCAGGAGGCATTGGTAAAGAGTAATCTCCCTCGGTCCGTCGTTCTCATCAGCGCCCATGTCGATGTGCCGATGGCGGTACGGGCAATGAAAGCAGGCGCAATTGACGTTCTCACCAAGCCGGTTCGGGAGCAGGATTTGCTGGAAGCCGTCAACCGCGCGATCGCCAATGACGCCGCTCGTCGAGAAGAGCGAACCGCGAAAGCTGCCATTCGTTCGAGATACATCACGCTCACGGAGCGTGAGCGGCAGATTATGAAATTGGTGATCACCGGCAAACTGAATAAGCAAATTGCGACAGAGCTGCACCTTGCGGAGCCCACGGTGAAACTTCACAGGGGCCACATGATGGGGAAGATGAAAGCCACATCGGTCGCCCATCTGGTCAAAATCGCTGATGGCCTGTTTTAAGGGCTGCTCCAAGGGGAACCCGGAAGTCACGGGATTAACGCAGGGAGGCAAGCGTTTAGGGCCTTGTAGGACACGCGACACGCTCAGCGTCGCTTCAATCGGCAACTGATTATCTGGCGAAACATCATCTTGGGCGAACGTCCGTTGGATCGCCGCTACGCATGTAAAAGCAACCTCTCATGGGTTGTGAGAGGCTGCGCTGGTTATTTTTATGCAGACAGGGCGTGCATCTCGCGAATGAGATCGGATTTCCCCTCGAAGCCGATGCCCGGAATGTCAGGCATCATGATGTGGCCGTCCTCAACCTTCACCCCATCTGGAAAACCACCATAGGGTTGGAACAGGTCCGGATAGCTTTCGTTGCCGCCAAGGCCGAGGCCGGCTGCGAAGTTGAGCGACATCTGATGACCACCGTGCGGAATGCAGCGCGAGGGCGACCAGCCGTGGGCCTTCAGCATGTCGAGTGTGCGCAGGTATTCGACCAAACCGTACGAAAGCGCGCAGTCGAATTGCAGCCAGTCGCGATCGGACCGCATGCCGCCCTGGCGGATAAGATTGCGGGCGTCCTGCATGCTGCTACGGCAATGTTGGCTCTGGCCGACGTCTCGATTTCACCTTGATCGGCCCCGACGTGAACATGTTGAGCCGAATCCAAGGTACTTGCGGGGATTTGAAGCTTCCTTTGTTGATGTCCCAGGTGTTTAGCGAAGCAGTGGAGACGTCGACCGATTTTGAAGGAAGCTATCGTTTAAAGGGTTTCCAAGATCCCATTGATTTATACACCTGCCCCAAAGGGCCGGAAAAAAATTACTTGGCATTACGGAGCGCCTGTAAAAATAGTATAATAACATATTTGCTAATATTTGGAGCAGACGTAACCCGCTTCGCGGATATTTCATCGTTGCTTCCACCGAACCTTTAGAGAGAGTGAGTGAAGTGCTCGGTTACGAGCCTACTCAGGTCGATCCACCAGCAAGTGCTTTTTCCCTTTCCAGTATTTTGTCGAGGGAGGTAGAGACGGGAATATGGCCGCTCGCCTTGACGGCCTCCGAGGCTTCCCCCAATCGCCAGAATAGACGAAACGGATTTACACGATGCTCGAATACGGATATAAAATATCCTTATTTGTTAACGTCGCACGCTGAGCCGCTATCCATGATCCTGAAAAGCCAAGTCGAATGGGCGCTTCACTGTTGCGCTATTCTTTCCGGCCTGCCCGAAGGGCGCTACCTTTCGACCAAAGCGCTGGCAGAGCTTCATGGCCTGCCCAAGGAATATCTCTCAAAGGCTTTGCAAAGCCTATCGCAAGCGGGCCTCGTACACACGACACTTGGTCCCTCAGGTGGATACCGATTGGCCAAGCCGTCCGCCGACCTAACATTCCTGGATATCGTTGAGGCAGTGGAAGGCAGCAGCAGGACGTTTGTGTGCAACAACATCCGTGCCAACAATCCTTGCCGACCCAAGGGCTTTTGCGAAAGTAGTCCATGTGCCATCGCGCGGGTCATGTGGAAGGCCGATGAGGCCTGGCGGTCCAGCTTGCGTAGCGTGACGCTGGCAGACCTCGGGATGACCCTGTCAAAAGAAGTCGATCCCGCCATCTGGGCTGGCACCTTTGACTGGGTGCTAAAGCGTGCCGGTTGAGCGGATTGCTGCGAGATCGGCATGTTTTCGAAGGCCGGAACTGCCAATGTGGACATAGCTTTGCGCAGGCGGAGCAAACGCCAGTTCGTTTGACTCAAAACTCTGTTGAATGGTGTCGATCAATTCGTTCCTTGCAGGTGTGCGCCCGGAAGGACTTGTCACCCGGAACTGCAGTTCGGCTTCGATTGCCACCGCATCTATGGACTTGAGGGCGACGACAGGTGGTGGATGCTGGACTATGCAGCTACAGCCCTTCAGCGCCGTCTGCATGACATCCTCCACAAGACCAGGTCGATGTTCGGATGAGACCCGCATTGTGAGGATGATTAGATGCGTTTCATCGGGGCGCGTCAGATTGGTCAACCCGACTTTCGCGAGCACACTATTCGGCAAGACCACCAGATTGTTGGCAGGCGTCAGCACTTGCGTGGAACGCCAGTTGTTTTCAACGACGCGACCTTCGGTTCCGTCGGCAAGTTGGATCCAATCACCGATTGAGAATGGCCGCCCGAGCGTGAGAGCAATGCCGGAGAAGACGTCGGCAAGCGTGTTTTGCAGTGCAAGGCCGAAAATAACAGCAACGACGCCGGACGTGGCGACAAGTGTTCCGATTGGCACGTCGAACACGAATGCAAGGATCGATAGCGCAATCCCGATATAGACCACCGCGACCATGAGATCCTGCAGCAGCCTTGCTTGCGTCGGTCGACGGTCAAGCACGATGATCCGCACGACGCCGATCATTGACCACGCAAGATGGATCCACCAGAGAACCCTGGCTGAGGTGGCAAGGAATGCCGGGACATTATGCGCATATGTCTCGCCCACCCGATAAGGCAGTATATCGCCAAAACCCAGCACGGCCGTCATAGCCGTGAAGAAGACGATTTGGATAATCAGCCTTGCCTTGGGTCGATTGCGGCCCTGAACTTGCCATACGACAATCCCGGCAATGCCCAGAAGATTGATCGCTGAAAGCGACAGAAAGGCAGGATCGTCAAGCATGACCATTTCTCCAAATCCAAATTCGAAACAACCGGACGCTGCTGACAGCGCCCGGTCTGGAAGGTTCAGTTCTTGATCGGAAAGGTCAGCTCCTTTTGAACTGTGTCGACGACAAAGACCGCCAGAAGTTTTGCCTTTTCGCTCGTGCTGCCGTTCGCACTGACTGCGTGACGGTCGCCTGGCATCTCGGAAAAGTTTTCGCCCGCCTTGTAGACCTTGACCGGTTCATCGTTCACCTGGCTTCGGATCGAGCCCTCCAGAACCGTCGCATAGATAAAGGCGCTATCTGGATGGGTATGCGCATCTGAGAAACCGCCTGGATCGTACTCGACCAGAATTCCCTTGATGCTCTTGCCTGGAACATTCGGAAGTTCGTGCTCGTACACCACGGTAACCGTCGCGGCCTTGCCACCGGCACTGTCATGGGACGAGGCCGTACCAATCATTCCGGCCAGTATGGCCGTTGCTGTGAAAACTGATCTGATCATGTCGAAAACTCCTATTTATCGAGAGATAATGCGCTGCGGAAAGCGACGCATGTGTTGCGATCTACTTGCGTGCCGATGTTGGGAACCACTGCTCGAACGTGATCCGGCCAAGGCGGGGGTTGTTGTCGGAAACGAGTGAGCCGTCGTCGAGACGGGCGCCGAAATATCGAGCCTCTGCATCCGGAAAGACCTTGCGCGCATCGCCCATCGCGACGAGATAGCGGGCGACAAGATCAGTCAATTTCGAACGCTCCGGCCCGGCAATTTCGATTGTGCCGTTGATCGGCGCAGCAAGCGCCACGTCTGTCATCGCATCGGCCACATCGTCAGAGGCGATGGGTTGGACATAAGCCGGTGCCAGGTGGACACTGTCGCCAACAGTTCCGGACTGGACGATGCCGCTGAGGAACTCCAAAAACTGGGTGGAATGCACGATCGTATAGGGTAAACCCGATTCCTTGATCAGCTTCTCCTGGGCAAGTTTGGCGCGGAAATAACCGCTCTCCTGTAAGCGCTCCGTCCCGACGACCGAAAGCGCGATGTGATGCTTGATGCCCGCTGTTTTCTCGGCGGCTAGCAAATTACGGCCAGATCTCTCGAAGAAGTCCATAACAGCCTTGTCTTCGAAGGATGGCGAATTGGCGAGATCGATCACCACCTCAGCGCCGGCGAGCGCTTCTGCAAGCCCCTCCCCGGTGATCGTATTGACGCCCGTGTTCGGAGATGCGGCGATCACATCGTGGCCACGGTTGCGAAGACGCTCGACAGTCTTCGAACCGATGAGGCCGGTTCCGCCGATGATAACGATTTTCATATGTCTTCTCCGTTCGCGGACACCAGCGCGCCGCGTTGTCTGATCGATCTGTCGGGGTGAAAAGCTTAGTTTAGGCCGGCTTTATCGAGGCCAAAGGCCTTGTCCGCGGATCCGGGCACCGCCTTGAAAGCGATGCTGGCCCGGTTCCAGGCGTTGATCGTCATGATCGAAAACGTCAGTTCGCTCATTTCTTTTTCCGAAAGCTGGCCGCGGACCCGCTCGTAAAATTCATCGGGAATGCCGCCTTCGGGGAGCTTCGTAACCGCTTCCGTCCATGCCAGAGCAGCGCGCTCCCGTGGAATGAACAGGTTCGATTCACGCCAGATCGCAACGTGGTAGAGGCGAAGCTCGCTCTCCCCGTGGATCTTTGCTTCCTTGACATGCATGTCAAGGCAAAAGGCGCAGCCGTTGATCTGCGATGCCCGGATGTGAACGAGGTCGTGGATTTTCTGTTCGATGACCCCGCCATTTGCGGCGGCGCTAAGGTCCATGAGTTTTTTGAACAGTTCGGGTGATTGCTGCGCATAATTCAGTCGCTGTGTCATAACTGGCTCCATTATTAAGGATAATAAATGTCCTTATGGACTCACAATATCCTTAATATCTCGACAGGCAAGTATTTCCCGCATAAGCTCGCGACATAAGCCTTATGTCGAAAAATATGGGAGGGGCTGAATGGACATCGTTTCAGCGTTGAGAACATTCCTGCGCGTAGCGGACACTGGCTCTTTCTCGGCGGCAGCTATCGACCTCGGGCTCACGCAACCGGCTGTGTCTCGCCAAGTTTCTGCGCTCGAGACACATTTGAACACCCGTCTTCTGCATCGTACGACGAACGCTCTTGCTCTCACGGTCGAGGGCGAACAGATGATCCCACGGGCGCGGAAAGTCCTTGAGGCCGTCGATGCAATTGGCGGAACAAATTGTGTGGAAGGTGGTCGCGCCTCTGGAAAAGTCAGATTAAGCCTGCCGGCGCCATTGGGTCTCTACATGAGCGACCGCCTGCACAAACTTCTCAATTGCCATCCCGATCTGACGATCGAATTGATCTTGCGCGAGGAACCTTCGGATTTGATCGCCGAGGCGATCGACCTAGAGATACGCATCGGATCGGTTGGCGACAGTAGCCTCGTGTGCCGGCGGATAGGCTGGACGACGGCATCCCTTGTCGCTTCTCCCACCTATCTCGCAAGCCGTCAGCCACCACACTTTCCAGAGCACATCACCGGCCACGACTGTATATGCTATAGACGTGCCGGCGACGGTCGGTCCTGGTCCTTTTCCAACGGCGCGGACGAGCTTCAAGTTCGGATCGCCCCAAAGCTGATTGCCAACAATGCCATGGCCGTCCATCGGGCGGTGCTATCGGGCGCTGGGCTGGCAGTGCTGTCCCACATTCTGGTCGAAGGCGACGTGAAGGCAGGACGTCTTGTGAAGCTTTTGCCCGACTTTCCACCTACCCGCCTGCCGATCAGTGTCGTGTATCCGTCCCGCCGTAATCTCCCCTTGCGCATTAGGACAGTGCTGGACTTCCTCGTCGAGGCAGTCGGAGAGGACGCCATGATGGCGTCCTTCAACTGAGCTTGAAGGAACCGTGCAGAGAAATTGAGATGCCCACGTTCTTGATGAGATACAAACTTTCGGCCCTTGTTATCCTCGCCACTAGCGAGCACGCACCACATGTGGTGCCACGATCCTGCGCGCCCGCTCTGTTAAAGTTCTTCGAACAGCCGCGCGTCGAGCCATGGAAAACATCGCCATGACCAGCAAGGCTTCCCGCTACCTCACGCTGGTAGCCTGCGATCGGACGACCATCCATGGTTCTGTTGCAAAACTTGAGATATCCGCGAGGCTGGGCGATTTCTGCGGCTGCTTAGATTGAAGCGACGAGGGTTTCGAACTGTTTGGCGATCGACAAGCTGGCAGTGTGAGCATCTTGTAGCTGGTGCTTGCGCAGCATGTGGATCATCTCGATACCAGACAATGTTGCAACTGCGGATCTGAAAGACTTAAAGCCGAGCATCGGTCTGACGCGTCGCTTGATCCGCCGGTGATCCTGCTCGATGCGGTTGTTCAGATACTGAACTTTGTCGGATGCGGACGGGTTCAAGCCGGCGGCGCGACCGATCCTGGAGGTGGCTGATGGACAGAAAATGATCGCTTCCCGGTTGGTCTGACTGCCGTCGATAATGATGCGTTCCCGTCGGCCATGCCGAGCGAACGCTTTTTTGAAGAAGCGTTTGGGCGCAGAAAGGTCACGATGCTCGCTGAGCCAGAACTCGACCGTGTATCCGTTGCTGTCGATGGCCCGGATTGGACTCCATGAGCAATCGCGCGACAATGTCGGCGGTGAGCGCAACTATGATTGAACCTACCGCGCGCTAAGTTTCCAGGCGCGTTTTGTCGTCGCCAATCTCAGTTCGCGCCCCGTTCCTGGCGGCGTGGCGACGGCCTGATAGCCGCCATCGGATTCGTCGCAGAGAAAGGCGACCGCGCCTTTTTCGACCCCATCAAGGAAATCGGCCCGCAGGCCCTGCCCCCCTACTAAAGCGAGACGTCGGTCGCGCCATGACGCAGGGCGATATTCCGGCCTTTGGCCCCCCGCTCTGCCTTATCCGCGAGGATGCCGACATCGTCGTCAAGGCAACAGCCGGCCCTGCGAAAGCCGTTCTCGGGCAAGACTTGAAATGAATGGGGCCGGATAACCACCGCATGGGAACTTGCAGACCTATTTAATTGCCGGTGGCTCGCGGGACCGTGCAGATGAGTGTCTATGAGACGTACAGTCCCTTGCGAAAGCTGAAGCGAGGCTTCGATTTACTCTTGTATTTTTTGCATTACATGTGTATCTGCATCTCGCAGGCTTTGAATTTTCCGGACCCAGATCCATTCGAAGCACTCGCGCACCGTCCAGGCGGGAGGAGACCTCGCCTAGCTCAAGGGAGATCAGCATGAAGAAACTCGCCATATTGCTGGCATGCGCCACCGCGCTTGCCCTGCCTGTCACCGCGTCTGCTCAGGATGCGCAAGGCACCATCAAGAAAGACGCATACCGCTTTGTCGTCGTACCGAAGGTCGTGCATCCGTGGTTCGACAAGGTGAATGAAGGCGCGCAGGCCGCGGCCGCGGCCATCAAGGCTCAGACCGGCTCCAGCGTCGAAGTCATCTATTCCGCACCGCAGTCCGCGGACGTCGTTCAGCAGAACCAGATCATTGACAGCGCCCTTGCGACGCAACCCGATGGACTGGCGCTCGACCTGCTCGATCCCTCTGGCAACCGCGCTTCACTCGAAGAAGCACAGAACCAGAATATCCCTCTGGTCATTTTCGATTCTATTCCCCCGGAAGGCATGGCTATTCCCTATATTGGTTCGGACTTCTGCGAGCAGGCGAAGATTGCCGCTCGTCGCCTCGTCGAGGTTCTCGGCGGTGAAGGCGAAGTCGCCATCATGCAGGGCGTTCCGACCGCGCCGAACCACTCAATCCGTGCCGAATGCCACCGCCAGATCTTTGCCGAACATCCAGGCATCAAGGTTGTTGCAGAAGGCATCGACAATGACAGCATCGAGACGGCGCAGCAGCAGGCAGCCGCCATCATGCAATCAAACCCGAACCTCAAGGGTTGGGTCGCATCCGATGCCGCCGGCCCGATCGGTATCGGCCAGGCGATCGTCGAAGCCGGCAAGCAGGGCAAGGTTACTCTCGTTGGGCTCGACAACCTGCCGGAAATGCTCGACATGATCCGCGACGGCGTTGCTGACAGCTCGTCGGCCTCGCAGCCGGAACTGCAGGGCTATTGGTCAGTCATGTTGCTCTGGGCGCAGGCAACCGGTGCCAAGGTGCCGGGTTACCTCGACACCGGCAACGCTTTCCTCACCAAGGAAAACGTAGGCAAGTGATCCGGTAAGACCGGACCTGCCGTGAGGCACGGGATTTCCGTGCCTCTTCCATCTCACTACGACGCTGAGGTGCCCCATGGCTTATCTTGAAACCCGCGGCCTTGGCCGGGATTTTCCCGGCGTCACCGCACTCAACGGGGTCGATCTTTCGATCGAACTTGGCCGCACGCACATTTTCGCGGGCGAGAACGGTGCCGGCAAATCCACTCTCGTAAAGATCCTGACCGGCACCGACCGGGCTTCGCGCGGCGATATCCTGATCGATGGCCGCAACCCTGTCGACGATCCCGCTCTTTACAAGAATGTCGCCTACGTTCCTCAGGAGCTCAATCTCTTTCCGCAGATGAGCGTTGCAGAGAACTTGTTTATGCCGTTCAGCCGGACAGGTCACGGCGGGCTTCTCGTAAACCGCAGTGCTCTCGTCGAGGAGGCCCGCAGCTATCTTGAACGGTTCGGCATCGAGGCAGACCCGCGCGAGCTCGTGGCAAATATCTCGGTCTCCGACCAGCAACTCCTCCAGATCGCCCGCGCCTGCACCAACGCGGATATGAAGGTGCTTATTCTCGACGAACCGACGTCATCCCTGACGCGCGTCGAGGTAGACCGGGTCTTCAAGGTCATCCGGGGCCTGCTCGACCGCGACCACGCCATCGTCTTCATCAGCCACAAGATGGACGAAGTCTTCTCCATCGGCGACGACTACACCGTGCTGCGCAATGGCGAAAAGATCGAAAGTGGCAAGATCGCCGATATTTCCGAAGCGGATCTGATCCGCGCCATGTCCGGCCGCGACATCGCTTTTGACGACCATTTCCGCCCCCAAGGTGTTGCCACCGACACGATCATGACGGTGCGCGGCCTTTCCGGGTCCCGCTTCCGGGATGTCAATTTCGAGTTGCGCCGTGGAGAAATTCTTGGCTTTGCCGGCCTCGTCGGCGCCGGCCGTTCGGAAATCATGCAGACGATTTTCGGTTTCCTAAAAGCCAAGGCAGGCACTGTGATGGTCGAGGGAAAGCCCTGGACGCTCAACGATACGGCCTCGTCGGTCGATGGCGGCATGCTCTACCTCTCGGAAGAACGCAAGCATCACGGCATCTTCCCGCTGCTTTCGCTGCGCGAAAACATCGGGATTTCCATCCTGTCGCTGACCAGGGGTTCCCTCGGCATCAGCGGCGGGCGGGAGCGCGAGGCCGTCCAGAAGATCATCGACGACTACGGCATCCGCACGTCGGGCATGGGCAAGCGCATCTCGCAGTTGTCCGGCGGCAACCAGCAGAAGGCCATCATTGGCAGAGCCATGGCGACACGGCCGCGCGTGCTGATCTTCGACGAGCCGACGAAGGGCATCGACATCCGGACCAAGACCGAGATCTACAGGATCATGAAGGGTCTGGCCGAAGAAGGCGTCGGCGTCATTCTCGTTTCCTCGGAACTCGACGAACTCAAGAAGTGCGCCAGCCGCATCATCACGATGCACCACGGTCGCATCACCGGCGCATTCGACACCGCCGGAACGAACAATGAAACACTTGTAGGCGCCATTTTCGGCACGGAGGTGAAAGCCGATGCAAACTAATTCCCTGTCCCTCCTGACGCGCAGCCCGCTTGCCGGCGTTTTCGTCGCGCTCGCTGTCATCTTCACGCTCTCGGCGCTGATCTCCCCCTATTTTCTCACGCCCTATAACCTCTCGGTTATTGCGCGCGGTCTCGCCTTCGTCGGCCTTATCACAATCGCACAGTCCATGCTGATGGTGCTTGGCGAACTTGACCTGTCGCTCGGCGTAATCGGTGGCCTGTGTGGCGTCATTTCCGGCATCCTTATGGTGCGGCTCGGGCTTGAGCCCTATTCAGCGATGTTTCTCGCCATCTTGCTCGGCGCGTTTCTGGGCCTTCTCAACGGCCTTCTGGTGACAGTGCTGCGGCTTCACTCGCTGGTCCTGACCATCGGCACAGCCGGCATCTTCGGTGGCGCCAACCTTGTTCTTACACGCGGCGTCGCGATCACCGGCATCCCGAAGAACGTGCATTATCTGGGCCGTGGCGATTTCCTCGGCATGCCCGTACCCTTCGTGATCATGCTCGTCGCGCTCGCCGTCGCCACCTTCGTCATGCTGAAGACGCCCTTCGGTCGCTACATGTATGCGATCGGCAACAACCAAGCCGGCGCCCGCATGCTCGGCATCAAGGTCGACAAAGTTCGCCTACTCGTCTTCGGGGTCGCCGGCGCGATCGCTGCCCTGGCCGGCGTACTGATGGTCGCCCGTCTCGGCACGGCGCAACCGTCGATCGGCGAGACCTGGGTGCTGGCTCCCATCGCAGCTTCGGTCATCGGCGGCGTCGCCACGACCGGTGGCATCGGCAGCCCGATCGGGGCCATCTTCGGTGCTGGCATCATCGCCATCATCGAAAACATCATCGTGCTCTTCGGTGTCTCGCCCTACTGGCAGGGTATAGTTTCGGGCGCCATCGTTGTACTCGCCATTTCCTTCGACGCCATTTCCCGCCGCTATCTCCGTCGCGACGCATGACGCATCCGGCTGCTTCGCTCTGACGAAAGAAAAAAGAATGAACCAGGAAGTCAAAACCAAGAAACTGATCAACGCGCCGGAAAACATCATCGCCGAGATGATCGAGGGCATGGTCGGCGCCCATCCGGACATATTGCGCGTCGAGGGGGAAACCGGCCGCGCGGTCGTTGCAGTCGATGGTCCGCGTGATGGCAAGGTCGGTATCGTCGTTGGCGGCGGATCAGGCCACGAGCCTGCCTTCGCCGGCTACGTCGGCCGTGGTCTTGCCGATGCCGCGGCTGTCGGCAACATCTTCGCTTCCCCCTCCCCGTCGCACATTGTCGAAGCGGCTCGCGCCGTGGATGGCGGCGTCGGTATCGTGATGCTCTACGGCAACTACACCGGTGACGTTCTCAACTTTACCATGGCAGCGGAAGAGCTAGAGCAGGTCGGCATTCCCGTGCGTCATGTGGCTGTTGCCGACGATGTTGCCTCCGCTCCAATCGACCGCAAGTCCGAACGCCGGGGTATTGCCGGCGACTTCTTCGTCTTCAAGATCGCCGGTGCCGCCGCCGACCTTGGTGAACCGCTGGCGCGCGTCGAGGCGCTTGCTCATGCCGCAAACGATGCCACCCGTTCCATGGGTGTCGCGCTCAGCCCCTGTTCGCTGCCGCAGACAGGTAAACCCAATTTCACGATCGGCAACGACGAGATGGAAATCGGCATGGGGCTCCACGGCGAGCCTGGCATTCGCCGCCAGCAGCTCGCAACAGCCGATGAAGTCACCGATGAGCTTGTCGATGCCATTCTGAAGGAACTTCAGGTCAAGGCGGGTGAACGGGTTGCGGTTCTGGTCAATGGTCTCGGTGCGACCTCGCAAATCGAGCTCTATATCATCTTCCGCCGCGTCAAGCAGCGGCTGGATGCACATGGCGTCGATATCCATGCCTCGTGGGTCGGCGAATACGCGACATCTCTGGAAATGGCCGGCGCGTCGGTTACGCTCATCAAGCTTGACGACACGCTGCAGGCGCTGCTGGATCATCCCTGCCACACCCAGGCTCTCGTCGTCGGCGCTTTCGAGAAGACCCGCGGTACCCCTTCACGTAACCGCCAGACAGCCAAACCTGCTGAAGGCGCAGCGCCGTCCCAAGAGAAGCCGCGTATCCTCATCACCGAAGGCGACGTGACCCCTGCGATTTTCAAAGCGATGATGCACACGGTCGGCGAGCAAATCATCGCCGAGAAGAACTGGCTTTCCGAACTCGATGGCGTGATCGGCGACGGCGACCACGGCATTACTATGGAAATAGGCTGGAAAGCAGTGCAACTGGCTTTGAAGGATGCCCAAGAAGACGAGACGATCGAATCAATCTGCAAGCGTATGGCAAAAGCGTTTCTGGATGCCGTCGGCGCTTCCTCCGGCCCGCTATATGCCACGGCATTCCTGCGCGCGGGCACGGCGGTCGGCAACCGTCTCAATCTCGATGGCGTCGGCATGGCGGAATGGCTGAACGCCGCCTGCCAGGGCATTCGCGACCGTGGCCGAGCCGAACCTGGCGACAAGACGATGATCGATGCATGGGTGCCTGCCGTCGAAGCCGCGGCAAAGGCCGCCGCCAATGGTGGCTCCTCCCTTGCTGTGCTGGTCGCGGCAAGAGACGGCGGCGAGGCGGGTATGAAGGCAACGGCTGCGCTGGAATCACGCCGCGGCCGTTCCGCCAAGCTCGGCGAGCGCTCCGTTGGCCATATTGACCCCGGTGCTGCCTCGACCTTTCTCACGCTGCGCGCCATGTCGGCGGCGCTTGAGAAGGCACTCGTCTGACCGATATCAGCGCGGGCCTTGCAAGAGGGCCCGCGCAACACCTTCATTGGTAACCAGCCGGTTGACGTAGCCGGCGCGAAGAATGGCGCGGATGATCGGGATCTTGCGGATTCCGCCAGAGACCAGCACGGAAATCGGCTTGAGTTTGAGCTTGTCCGGCGGAAGCGCAATGATAGATTCATTCAGGAAATGATCGATCGCCTGACCACGCGCGTCCAGAAACCATCCCATGAACTCACCCACTGCGCCACGTTTCAGCACTGTATCGAGATTGTCCTTCACGACGCGGATCTGGGTGAGCGAGGTGTCCTGCGCTAGCGAACCACAGGAAACGATGCCCACATCGGCGATCTCCGTACGCGCAAGGACGTCAGTCAACTCGTCATTGAGTAATAGGGCGTTGCGACTTTCGGGATTGGCGCAATAGATCGGCGCTGTCAGATAGTGACATTCGATGCCGAGTGCGCGAGCAAAGGCCGTCGCCACTTCGAAAGTGTTGGTCGATGACCCGCTGGTAACGCCGCCGGTGAGCCCCACGACCCAGCTCTCGGTCCTCGGCCGGGCGCGAAGAGCGCGAACGGCGAAGCTCAAGGTTCGCCCGGAACCGATGCCGACCCCCATGTCTCGATCTTCGATGAGTTCACTCGCAAGCGCTCCGGCCGCTTCCCCAATAACGCGCTTCTGCTCGAGATAATCATCCAGATCCGGTACGACGACGGCATCTCTGAGTCCATAACGTGCGGATACCTTTTCCGCCAGATCAATGCAGTCTGTCAGAGGCAGAGAAACCCTCACTTGCACGCTGCCGGAATCACGCACCTGGCCGATGATCTTGTTGACCTTCAAACGCGTGATGTTCATGCGTTGGGCGATTTCCTGCTGGGTCTGTCCGCCGATGAAATAGAGCCAGGCGACACGCGCCCTCTCTAGATCGTCGTCTAGAAATTCCGATTGATTTGGCATTAACCAGCACACTCCTAACCACGCATTCTTCGAATAACGAGTTCGGGTAAGGCAGGCAACTCCAGCTTAGCAACTTACGTCACCGTCCCTTAAATCACCGGATTGCGGGGAGTGAATTGTTAAAAAGGTTTGTCACAAGCTTTTCTGGATTATTCAGCATGCAAAAGTTGACATCGATTGCGCCGCTCTCAATTGAATACTCCAAACCGCCCTGCACCGCACCGTCAACATAACCGACCTGTCGATGGTTGGACGACGATCGAGGTGATATTTGGCCAGCATGACCGAAAAACCGCTTACCCGTCACCACCGCCGTCGTTTTCTAGCCGCGATTATCGCCGATGCCGATTTGCCTTATTATCGAGTTCCGCTGAGTTTCGCGATATCGAAGACCTGCTTGCCGAACGCGGGATCAAAGTGTCGTTTCATACAGTGTCGGAACGGGTGGCGAAATTTGACCTCAAATCCGCTTGTCAACTCCGGCAGCGATCATGCGGCAACACATTTATTGTCCGCCACATGTTACTCCGGGATCGCTCACTACCGATAACTACGTCTTATCGGAAATAAGCCATCTTCGTCGAAATCCTTGCCATCTCGGCACGCGATCGCTATCTTGGACACAGAAATCCGATGAGGCTCACCATGTCCGAACCGCAGCTCTCCATTCGCAGCAGCAAGGCCCGCGATCTGGCTCACGCACTGTCCCGTCGCACCGGCCAGCCGATCAACCGGCTCGTCGAACTGGCGCTTGAGCGTTATGAACGAGAGCTGAGCGACGAGCTGGCGAAAACGCCCGGTGACGCTCTCTGGGACCTGATGGCGGAAGGCCGCCGGTCCGTGCCCCCAGGTACCACATCCGCCCATGACGATTTCTACGACGAATTCGGCCTGCCGAAATGATCGCCATCGATACGTCGGTGATCCTGGCGACTTCGTTGCGTGAACCTGAAGCCGAGCGCTTTCATTCGCTCGTCACCCGCGAGGAAATTGTTATCGGCTGGCCGACGCTTCTGGAAACCAGAATGGTGCTCGCCGGTAGAGGTTTTTCCAACCCTTCGGCAATCATTGAGCAACTCGTTGCTCTGCCAAACGTGACCGCAGTGGCGTTCGGAGAGCGTCACTATCACGCCGCTGAGAAGGCATTTGAACAGTTTGGTAAGGGCCGCCATCCGGCCAGCCTCAACATGGGCGACTGCTACTCTTACGCCATCGCCACTATCGCCAAGGCGCCGCTCTTGTTCAAAGGGCACGGTTTCGGGCAGACGGATCTGAAACTCCATCCCGCGTCGTCGATGACATGAAAAGCGCCGGACGAAATCCTGTCGATCGCCGTGCTCACGAACTTGATACGATCGCCGCCGTGCTGCCGATCGAGCGGCGTGAAGAGCTGGCGGAGCTGCTGACCGACCAGGATGTTAAGACGCTGCGGCATCTGGTCAACGAAGGCATGGGCGACAACACACTCAGGGCGTTGACCTCGGACTTGGCTTACCTGCAGGCCTGGTCGCTCGCCGCCACACATAATGCCCTGCCATGGCCGGCGCCGGAAGCACTGCTGCTCAAATTCGTTGCCCATCACCTGTGGGATCGGGCGCAGCGAGAGCTCAATCCGGATCACGGCATGCCGCCGGACGTTGAACGCAGCCTTCGTGAGCAGGGCTTCTTGCGAAACGACGGACCGCATGCACCGGCGACGGTGCAGCGCCGGTTGGCCAGTTGGTCAACGCTGACGAAATGGCGGGGGCTCGACGGCCTGTTTTCCTCCCCCGCCGTCAAGTCCGCCATCCGCCTCGCCGTTCGCGCCACGCCGCGCAAACGGCGGCGCAAGAGCGCCAAGGCTGTCACCGGCGATGTCCTCGCGAAAATGCTCGCCACCTGTGCCCGCGCCGAACTTCGTGATCTGCGCGACCGGGCAATCCTAATGCTGGGCTTCGCATCCGGCGGCCGTCGGCGGAGCGAGATTGCTGGGCTGAGGAGAGAGCAATTGACTGTCGAGCAGCCGGTCTCTGTCGAGAACGCCCCTCCCCTGCCCTCCCTGTCGATCCATCTCGGCCGCACCAAGACCCGCGGGACGGAAGACGATGAAATCGTCTATCTGACAGGTCGCCCCGTCGAGGCGCTCAATGCTTGGCTTACCGCGGCAAAGATCGAAAATGGCAGCGTGTTTCGCGGCATCGATCGATGGGGAAACGTCTCCCGCCGGCCGCTCGATCCGAAGGCGATCAATGATATCGTCAAGCTGCGGGCCGGAATGGCCGGTCTCGATCCGAGTGAATTTTCCGCGCATGGTCTTCGGTCGGGTTATCTCACGGAGGCCGCCAATCGCGGCGTTCCCCTGCCCGAGGCCATGGAGCAGTCCAGACATCGCTCTTTGCAACAAGCGTCAGGCTACTACAACAACGCAACGCGACGCAGTGGAAAAGCTGCCCGCCTGCTCTCATGAAACCCTGCTGCAAAGCGCAGCGATCATCAATCATCAGGCTTGCGCATCTCAGTCATAATCTAAGCCGAGATCGTCTCGGTTTAACCCTACCACATAACCCTAATACTCGACTTCTCACACAATCGTGGATCGGTGTGGCATAACAATCATGCCGGGTGGGGACCCTGCATTTGAGTACGCAGGACTTTATGCTCCCGTCGCAAATGGCGGGGGCTGAAGTCCTGGCGTATTTGGGCAGCGGGTGGAACAATTGCATTGGCCTATCCGTATGTCACGCTGGGAACTGCTCACTAGCTTTCACTGCGGCTTTCTCACGGTGCTGCATTGAAGGGAGTTACGCATGGCAGGAAACTCAACCACCATCATTTACGACGTCGCAAGCAAGCCTATTTTGATCGAATACCGCGACAAGGTGATCGCGCTCATCGGACCTTAGCCTAGCCAACAGGACGCCAAGGCGGCAGTGCTTCACGGCCCTTACGAGCTCTCCTTCGATGAAGGGTTTTCGCACCCAGGCAGCCGCCCGAAAATCTGTTGGGAGATCGGCGGGATGTCCGCCCGAGCAAAAGATAACCGGGATATGTCGCGCCTGCAAAATAGTGGCGATAGCCGTCCCCTCCCCATCCCGAAGATGCACGTCAAGGACAGCGACCGAAGGACTTCGGACGGTTAACCACCCCATCGCGTGAGCTTTTAATGAGTGGACCTCCACGGCATACCCCGCATCCTTCAGTGTCGCCTCGATGTCGATCGCGATAAAAGGCTCATCCTCGACAACAAGAATGGTATCGACCTGGAGGGACTCCAAAACGGTCGTCATCTCACGAGAGAGCGCCTGGAAGAAAATCCTGTCCACCGCCATCATCCATTTCCGCCAACCTTACGGCGGCAGCAGCAACTTTGGAGCCGGTCGCAGAGATTTGGCAAGCGTGCAGACCGCTTAAAGAAAGCCGCGATAGTTGCCCTGGCGCGCAAAGCCCTTATCGCGCTGTGGAAGTTTGTCACTTTTCCTACCTGCAAGCAGAGGCTGAACTCCGGCGTAGCCTTCTTAAGCCTCTCGCCTTGATTTGAAGCACACAGCACGGCCAATCGGCCTGACCTTGCGAACAAACTGGATGCCGACGGCAGCACAGGCCCAATTCCTGCGACACGTTTCAGATACCGGATCGGTTACCAATTAGGTGCTGAAGCGCGACCCATAATTTCAAAATAGGCAAATCGTGGAAATATCTAAACCAGAGACGTCGCCGTAATTATGGAACGGTGTCGAGTTGATGTTCCGCCTTGCGCTTCGATAAAGCCATTTTATCACGTACGATGAGAGGTAGTATTCCCCCGGCTTTCAGCGTCTCCACCTCTGCCATTGTCTCGATTGCGGCTGTTGCGACGAAGGAGAGAACTCCGCGGCCAACGCACCGGATCGTCACACGGATCGCGCTTCGGGGGAAAACGCGATCGACGTCCGCGTCGATTTCCAGAGTGTCTCCGGATTTAAGATCAAGCATCGATGGTCCGAACTCTGGAGCGAGCCGCAGCGGCAATATACCCATGCCAATAAGATTAGAGCGGTGAATGCGCTCGAAACTCAGGGCCAAGACGGCACTGACACCGAGGAGCGAAACTCCCTTGGCCGCCCAGTCCCGTGAAGAGCCCATTCCGTATCCATCGCCTGCAACGATGAAGACGCGCTGGCCTTCCACGGCATATCGCTGTGCCGCATCCCACAAGGGCAGGATTTCCTGCGATGGCCAGTGGATGGTGGAACCGGGAGGAATGTCATCTCCCAGCCTGTTTCGCACAGCCCGGTTGGTGAATAGTCCGCGGACCATGGCTTCCCAGTGGCCACGCCTGGAGGCGTAGACATTCAGGTCCTTCTGATTGTCGCCCATCGCGGTTAGATATCTGCCCGTTTCACTCGCGGCCGGGATCGCGCCGGCCGGAGAGATATGATCCGTCGTAATATCGTCGCCGAGGACGAGCAATGGGTGGGCCGTGTAGTGTCCGAGCAGGCTGCCTTTGCCGAAGCTGGCAAAGGGAGGCCTGCGAATGTAGGTCGATTTGTTATCCCAGGGGAACAGCGTTGTTTCGGGCGCATCGAGGTCCCGCCACATGCGGCTGGCGTCTGCTTCGGCGTAGGCCGGCGTGACATCGTTGCTGTCGGTTGCAAGTGCGGCTGCCTCGTCGATCTCCGCACTTTGCGGCCAGAGCATTGCCAGCGTGACTGCTCCGCCATCCGGCGAATAACCGATGACGTCGCTCATGATATCGATCTCGACGGTCCCGGCCAGGGCAAAGGCGATCACCATGGGAGGTGATGCTAGGAAACCGGCTTCGAGCTGGGGATGAACCCGGCCCGGAAAGTTGCGGTTTCCGGAGAGAACCGCAACAGGGAGGATGCCACGTTCACTCATTGCTTTGGTAACCGATTCTGTCAGCGGGCCGGAATTTCCGATGCAGGTCGTGCAACCGTAGCCGACGATGCCAAAACCGACGGCTTCCAGATCCTCAAGCAGACCCACTCGGCGAAGATAGCGCTCCGCCGTCGGCGAACCTTCGCTATGACTGGTGGGAAAGTCAGAATGGGTGCGGCCCCGCTCTGTGCGAGGCCGTACATTTTTATATTTCTGTATGCACTGCGAGTTCCAGGGCATCCTCTATGTCCACCCAAGATACCGGACTGTGTTCTCGATCTTCGTGTGTCCAAACAGGATCTGGATCGCACGAAGATTGCCCGTCGCGAGGTGGTGGTCGCTTGGGCATTCCACTTAGCACTTGTTGACTCACCCGAGGTTGAATAATAATTTTCTAATTCAGTCGTTAGGCTTATCCTCATATGACGGACCGATCTCTTCAGCGTCGCCTTGCCGCCATCGTCGTGATCGATGTGGTGGGATATGCGCGTCTAATGGAGGCAGATGAGTTCACAACGCTGGCGAATCTCAAGGAACTCCGTTCTGGCGTTATCGAGCCGACTGTGATGCGCCACAACGGTCGTATCTTCAAGGTCGTGGGCGACGGATTTCTAGTCGAATTCGGCAGCGCGGTGGACGCGGTCGTAGCATCGTTGGAAATGCAACGGGCCATCAGTGCTGTTGAAACTTCCGGAGACCGGCGCCTGCTTTTGCGGGTCGGCGTCAATCTGGGAGATGTCATTGACGACGGTTTGGACGTCCTCGGCGACGGCGTCAATGTCGCGGCGCGCCTCGAAACGCAGGCCGCACCGGGCGGTATCTGCATTTCAGACAAAGTTCACAGCGAGATCGTCGGCAAGATCGGCGACCGGTTCTTCGATGCAGGCGAACGCTACCTGAAGAACCTCACGCGCCCGGTCCACGTGTGGCATTGGCCGGATGCACTGCAGAGCACATTGCCGCTGCCCGAATGTCCCTCGATCGCGGTGTTGCCGTTCACGAATATGAGCGGGGATGAAGCGGATGCGCCTTTCGTCGACGGCTTGACCGAGGACCTAATCACAGACCTTTCCCGCACGGCTGGCCTCTTTGTCATCGCGCGCAATTCCGTGTCCGGCTACAAGGACAAGCCGCTCGACATACGGCTGGTCGCCCAAGAACTCGGTGTCCGCTATGTCCTCGAGGGAAGCGCCAGACGCGCAACGGGCCGGGTCCGCATCAATGCCCAATTGATCGACGCGCTTGGCGGCCAGCACTTGTGGGCCGACCGGTTCGACAGGACGGTGGAAGATGTTTTCGAACTGCAAGATGAAGTTAACGCCAAGATTGTTGAAGCCCTCGTCGGCCGGCTGATCGTCCCGACGCATCGCAATCGGCCGAAGAACATCGAGGCTTACGATCTGTGTGTGCGTGCTCGTCTCCTGACGGAAGAGTCGCCGCAAACCGGCCGTGAGGCCTACATCCTGCTCCAACGGGCGGTTCAGCTCGAGCCATCATATGCCGAGGCACTCGGTCTGCTCGCCTATAACCGTTGGCTTGCCTGGACTCATTTCGGAGAGCCCGAAGATCCCCATCGTCGGATGGCGGTGACGTTCGCGCAGAAGTCGGTCGGGCTGGATCCCAACGATGCCGGCTGCCGTTACGTCCTGGGCACCATTTTGGCTTATGAGCGGCGATGGCAGGAATCGGAAGCCGCCTTCGCCAAGTCCCTGGAACTAGATCCCAACCACGCCGATACCTGGGCGGCCATGTCGGACATGTCCGTGCTGGATGGCAGGGTTGCCGACGGACTGGCGCAGATCGAAAAAGCTCTACGGCTCAATCCCTATCCAGCCTGCTGGTATCTTTGTCATCTTGGGCAGGCGCAATACGCCGCAGGTGACTATAAGGTGGCAACCGAGACCCTCCGCAGGGAAGACACGTATCGTACCAACTCACGCAAATTCCTGGCCGCTGCGCTTGCGCAGGGAGGGCACCGTGAGGAGGCACGGCGAGAGGCGGAATTGTTTCTGATCGCTCACCCTCATTTCACGATCGGCCATTGGCTCAGCTCCCAGCCGCTGCGTGATGCATCTGTACGGGACCACTTTGTCGACGGCTTCCGAAAGGCTGGCCTTCCGGAGATGTGACAGCGGGCGGAGACAATCCCGACCCGTTCGAGGACCTGATCGAGAGACATGCGCTACACGTGAACGGCGGTGCGGATCGCAGTGCGACAAAACGCGTCATTCAGCCGGAGTCTCGCATGACTTTCCGCTGCACGGCCACGCATCATGGTGGTGCTGAACCCTTCACCAGAAGAAAGACCATGTTTTGTGAAACATTCAAGCAGCTTCGATGAGACAAAGCGGCAACGTCGCTTACTTCCGCTATCGGCGGCACAAACATAACATTTCCGTGATACCAAACAACGTCTGCTTTCGGGCGGGTGTAAAGCCTCCTTTTACGGCCGGAATTAAGGCGTATAGCCGACCGGCGGCTCGATGCGGTGCGCTATGGCGCAGTTGTGTACCGTCGACATGGACGGATTTCTAATGTCTCCAGGATCTGATTTCAATTGGCCTTGACTCTCGTTCAAGCGAGAACATAATAAGAACTTACACGGCGGATGCGGAACGCCAATCTGAAAATCAATGCAAGTTTAATCCATTGCCTCGGTGCAATGGAAAAGGAAAAGCCATGCCTACGATCAGCGCAGCCGCGTATGACATCCAATATTCCGGCCCAATTGATGAGATCGCCGCTGCCCTCGCATTTCACGACGGCGACCCGCGGGCTACGATTGGAACTTTGCTGGCAGACGTAAGGTTCTTGAAGCAACAGCTCGCCATCACACAGAATGGGATGAGCATTGGTTTCACCCGTGGATGGGAGCCGAGCTACGAGCGTGGGGTCGTGGAGGAGAAGGGTCATGCCGGACAGTCTTGAGTTTGTGGATCGACAGTGGGAGAGCCGGAGCACGGCATCCATACTGATTGCAGAAGCCATCGATAGCTTGATGGCGCAGGGAATGGGCGAGCACGACGCCATCGGCGCCCTCGAAGATGCACTGCAAACCCGGCGTATTATTTTGAACATGCAAATCACGCAGGATTGAAATGGCCCGCTTTGAGAAAGCAAGGCTGAACTGACCGAGATTCTACGGGGATTTGGCGAAGAAGCCAAAGGGCTTTACTCCGTGGGCGCGCCCATGCTCGCGAAGGGGTGCAGTGAAGACGAGATCGTCAACTTACTAATCTCGTTGGATCGGAAGAAGATCATTGAGTTGCTGCCGGACAATCGGGTGCGAGTGCTGGCCGAACTGAGTGGTTAATCGCGACCAGAATCACGGGCGGACCAACAATGAGCGATGAGAGAATTGACATCGTCAGGGCGCCGCCCCTCAGACGTGATCATTGGTGTGGCTATGAGGGCTGCAAATAATGGGGCACATTTGGGAAGGATCGCCTTGGCGCCACCGAGTGGCGGTGCAGCGAGCACTTGGCCGCCCACATTGGGACAGCCGACCGCGATCTCTAAACTAATGCGACACGCGGTATTGTCGGCTTGCTTGTTCTTGTATGGCTTCCGCTAGCGCGGCCCGGCGCACCTCTGGCAGCTTCAAGATGAACGTATCCATGTCTCGCCCAAAATTCGACCACGCCTTGTCACCGGCTTCGCCGCGATCTATCACGCCGGCCGCTTCCAGATCGGTGCGATCCATGTTCACGCGGGCAAGCGAAATATGCAGTAGATCCGTTCCAGTGATCATCGCCCTACCCCTTGCTGGCTGAGATTCAGCGTTCCATGGCTCGACTGCCGGGGCGTCATGTCTGGCTCAGCGGCCTCTTCGTCCATGACTGCCTTGTGGTAGCAATCGCCAATATCCTGGGCGATGCCGTCCGCGTCATAAAGATACCCGTCCGTCCCGCCATCTGTCGAGATGATTTCAGCAATGGAGTTCATCATGACGCGACCAAGCTGTTGCAGGGCATCCCTGTGACGATCGGCGCCCCCGTTGGCGAATTCACGATTGGCCTCGTCCAGCGCCTGACGCATAGCCTGAAACGATCCGTCGATATGGAGTTGCGCATTCATGCATCACCCTCCTGTCAGGGGACTACTCGAAATAGAATCCCGCAACGCAAAACTCGTGGATAAGTTCACCTTACTATAGACAAGGTGCTAAATGCCACAATTGATTCGCGTATTAGCCGGAACAAACGTACTCTCCCTCCGTTGAATCGGCGCTCATCGGGAGAAACCAATATGGCGGGACGTGCTCTTTGGAAGGGTTTTCTGAAGTTTGCCGAGATCAGCTGTCCGGTAGCGCTCCATAGCGCAGCCTCTACTTCGGAGCGCGTAAGCTTCAACACCCTCAACCGCATGACCGGCAACCGCGTCAGGCGAGAGTACGTCGACATCAACACATGGAAAGTGGTTGAGAAAGAGGACCAGATCAAAGGTTATGAGGTCGATGATAATCGCTACATCCTGTTCGAACCTGACGAGTTGTCTGCCGTCGTGCCCCCGAGCGACAAAACGCTCAGGATCCAGTCCTACGTGCCATTCCAGGAGATCGACGACCTCTACTTCGACAAGCCTTACTACCTCCTGCCCGATCGGCTCGGAGAGGAAACTTTTGTGTTGATCAGGGATGCGATGCGCGAATCCAATGTTGGCGCGCTTGCACAGGCGGTGCTCTTTCGCCGGCTTAGAACTGTTTTGATCCGGGCTCACGGCGACGGCTTGATCGCGACTACCCTCAATTTCGACTACCAGGTTCGCTCTGCAAAAGATGCCTTTGCGGACATTCCGGCACTGAAGATCGAGGGCGAGATGCTCGATCTGGCAAAGCATATCATCAAGACGAAGGCTGGTGTGTTCGATCCTCGAACCTTCGACGATCGTTATGATGCCGCTCTGGCCGAGTTGGTGAAGGCCAAGATCGAGGGGCGTGCTGTCAAGGTGAAGAAGCAGCCAAAAGTCGAGCCTTCGACAAACCTCATGGAAGCGCTGCGGATGAGTGCGGGATTTGGGTCAGCGCGGGCCTCTAAACCCCGCACCGCAGCAGCGCGCGCAGACCTTGCCCCACGGCCGGCTGCACGCAAGAAGGCAGGTTAAGCCATGGCCGCCGTCAAACCATACTGGAAAGGCTACCTGAAGCTTTCGCTCGTCACCTGCCCCGTGGCCCTTTCCCCCGCCACCAGTGACACCGAGAAGGTGCGCTTTCACACGATGAACCGTGCCACCGGCAACCGTGTTGCCTCGCGGTACGTCGACAGTCTCACCGGCAAGGAGGTCGAGCCAGACGATCAGGTCAAGGGATACGAGCGCGGTGAAGGCGACTACATCATTCTTGAAGAGGAAGAACTGGATGCGGTGGCGCTTGAGAGCGTCCGGACTATCGAGATCGAGCTGTTTACGCCGCGCGACTCCGTCGAGTGGATCTGGCTTGAGAAGCCGCACTATCTCGTTCCGAACGACAAGGTTGGAGAGGACGCTTTCGCGGTCATTCGGGATGCTATGCGCGCGGAGAACGTAGTCGGGATTTCCCGCCTGGTGTTCGGCCAGCGGGAGCGTGCGGTGATGCTGGAACCCCGTGACGAGGGCATCGTCCTATGGACGTTGCGTTATGGCGACGAGGTGAGGCCGGAAGAAGAGTACTTCTCAGGCATCAAGGCGAAGCCTGAAGGAGGTCTTGCGCCACTGATGAAGCAGCTAATCAATCAGCAGACAAAAAAATGGTCACCGATCACTGATCCCATTCAGGAGCGGTATGTCGAACTCATCGCCGAGAAAAAGAAGCAGATGAGAAAAACCGCAAGGACAAAGGCCAAAGACGCGCCGGTTGGGTCCAGGAACAACGTCGTCGATCTCATGGCTGCATTGAAGAAGAGCCTTGAAGGAAAGAACCAGACCAAGAGCAGCCGTTAACCGATCGGGTTGCTGTTCGAGACGGTGAGCCATACCGCATTATTCTCTCCCATAGGAGTTCGTCATGACGATCGAAGCCGCAAGGTATTTAGTGAGCCACCCGGACCGGCACCTTTCGTGCCAAGAAGCAGTCGAACGCGACTTACTCGAGCTTATCGACAAAGCGAATATGAGAGGCTGGGGTACGGTCGAGACAATGGACGCGATAGACGAGGTTATGAAACACCTTCGCCTCGCCTACGCCGAAGATCCTGACCCGGCAGAGGAACCCATCATGGATGCCCGCTTGTTCTTGCACAAGCACGCGACGTAATGAGGGTAAGCCATGACCATCTATGCTTGGACCATCAAAGTGCCGGGCCACCAGGATGTTCAGCACGTCACCGAATTCGCTGAGCTATGCGATTATCTGCGCGTCATGGATCTTCCCGGCGTGGCGCCGCCGGAGTTCGTCACGCTCGATGCTGAGGTGCACGACCACGGCACCTACATCCACAACGAAGGTAGCGTCGATGAATGGTCGCTGACGTGGACGAAGGTTGACGGAAACGCGGAGGTCTTCGACTGATCGCATTAATTTTTCATTAACTACCTGCTGGCAATATTAGCGTGAGCTTGAAAACGGAACTCTCAAGCGGCTGAAAACATATACCCCAGACCCTCCTGCGGAAATGCGGGAGGGTTTTTCTAAACTGTTTTGTCGACTTTGGTGCTTATCCGGATCTCGCCGCATTGCTTGCGAAGATAATCAACCCGTGCGCCGGCATAGGCGCGAGCATCATTTTCCTGGCGAAACGACCGGTGTTCGGTGGAACCATTATTGAGAATGGTGACCACCCAAAGGCTTTTATCAAATCGTATGTCGAATTTGATTTTTGATTGATCTTTTTCCGTCACAATCGCCCCCTCATTTTAAAGATTACCAATCGACGAAAAAACTATTCAAGTCGTCACCCGTTTGGGAAAAAGATCGAGGCGGCGTATGTGATCGCTCTGTGCGTGAACACATTCTAACTTACAAGCACTATTGCTGTGGAAAATGTACCTCGCCCGGTTGTAGGCTAGATTAAGCATATTGAAATTCGCTGCAGACTGCCGACACATGGGCTCACATTTTCTGTGAGGCGATATGAACCATCGTATTCTGTCGGATAGTGATATCGAGCTGCTTAAGCGTGCCCTTATTCGTCGATGCAAGTATTTGGGCATAAGTCCTGATGGTGCTGCCGCCCACTCAGCCGCCGGCCAATTGTTGGAACTCTTTCATCTCGGCTGGACAGACGAGCAACAATTGGCAACGGGGCCGATCGCGATGTCCCCCGGGGACAATTTTCACTGATTGCTGATCCTGTTCGGCGCTCGCGTAAGAAGGCTACAATGATAAAATCGAAGGCCCCCGCTGCCAGCGAGGGCCAAAGTTTTAGGTGCTCAAATGCTTCGAGCACTCGCTCGACAGGTCCAGAATGACACGGTTTATGACGAGTTTCTTATTTACCCTCTATTAACGTTACCTGGGGCATCGTCGTCTCCTATGACACAATCCGGCGATGAGGACGGAAGTTCGGCCCAGCCTATGTAAAGCAATTTCGCAAGGGGCAACATTGCGTACTTGAAGCTGACAGTCCGCTGGCTGAGTATCGCAAGATCACGGACGAGATCGTAAGGCGTATGCCGGATGAGAGCAAATATCCACGACCGGCCGCCGAAGCCGTTAGGTCGTTCCTATTGCTACGGCTGGGCCTTCACCTTGGGCTCAGACAAAAGAACCTTCGCCAACTACGTGTCTGCCCCGGTGGACACTATCCGACGTCAGAACGCAGGCTGGAGAATCTGAAATGCGGTGACCTGCCCGAAACGCGCCGCCCCCTCGATCATGTCGACGGCGTTATCCGGCGCGCCGCGCGCCACGGCGTTGAGCAGATTGAGCACGGACGGATTGATTACCTCGAACCCCTCCCGACCTCAGGGCTTAATGAAGCTAATCACCACTTCGCGGATGCCTGCCCTGAGATCGCCGGGCCTTGTTGAGAAGGTGTTACCCTGTGCATACGGAACCCCTATTCCGCTAGTACAGCGAAGAGGCTGTGGATGTTACCCTCCGGATCGGCAAAGAAGCCGGCAAAGTGTCCCCAGTGCTTCTTCGTGGGGTCGGCGATGGATCGCCCACCATTCACCACGATGTGGTTAAACCGTTCGATGACATCATCTGTCGATGCACATTCGAAATTGAGCTCGAAGGCTTGGCCAGTGAACTGCGTGCGGTACTCAGGGTGATCGTGCGTATTGGGGCTCATGCCGATCCTAGAGAAGATGGCAAGGCGGATGCCTTCGCCTCCAAAGGCGACGTAGTCCTGCTCCATGATGTCAACGCGAAGGCCGAGCGCGTCACGGTAGAAGGTCGCGAGCTTGGCTACGTCATCTGCGAGAACAGTGATTTCCTCCAATTTAGCAATGGCGGCTTTGGTCGTAGTCAATGCATAATCTCCAATTTCGTTTCTATTCTGTTCTGTTCTTTACTAGCGCCGATTCGCGCTGTGTGGCGACACTGAGGTTAGATGCTTAAGACCGACCCCCGACCTAAACTACTTCGCGGGAGGGGTGTCCTCTTCAGCAGGATCGCGCGTGATGATTGTCATGAAAACCATGATAACTTGCACGTCTTCGGGAAATATACTGTTGTTGCGTGATCCAAGATGTTGATTGTTGCGTGATCCAAGATGTTGATTGTTGCAGCAACAGTTCTACCCACTTGTCGTGCCTAGTACCCGAGCGACGTGGCTTTCCTTTTGGGCGATGAACTGTATGAGTTCAGCCTCGTAGGTTGGCGGTACCGCGTTCTTCACCGATTTATGACTGCCTACTAGAGCCCACCATTCTGTGAGTTTTGGTGGTAGCGCGTCACTCAGTTTCGTTTCCGACACTCTATCGAAAACAGAAAAATACCGGAAAAGTGTTGCAAACACCCCGTCGACAAGGCCGAAAGCATCACCCGCTAAGTATTTGTGCGGCTGAAATCGGCCGTTTACAATCCACAGCCGCTCCTCAAGCTCTCGCAACGAGATTGCGAAAGCGGATGCGTCGACATCGCGGTAGATAATGCGGGCGACGATATTCAGCATGCCATCCGCATAGGCCATCCAGGCTTCATGACAAGCGCGTGCCCAAGGATCGCTGGGCGTTAGACCTCCTCCTGTCACCTCATCCAGATAACGGGCGATAACACCGGATTCGAATAGCCATTCGTCGCGCCCAGCCCAAAATACCGGCACTTGACGGCCCGGCGATATATCGCCGAGCCATGCAGGTTTATTGTCGAGGTCGATATCGATCCGTTCAAAGTCAATGCCTTTTTCGATCATGACGATAACGACCCTTTGCACATAGGGGCACAATCTGTGCCCTACGATCTTGTAGGGTTCCACCACCATGGCTCAACTAACCATGCAGTGGACATTGAGTTTGTTGCCGTCCAGATCGCGGAAATAGGCGGCGTAAAAGGCCTCGGCCCGAAAGCCGGGCTTGCCTTCATCGACGCCTCCCAATTTCAAAGCCTTCTCATGCACCAGGTTAACCTGTGTCTGGTCGGATGCCGCGAGCGCAATCATGACGCCGTTGCCGACCGAGTATTCTTTTCCGTTTTCAGGAACATGAATTGAAAAGGCCGCGCCGCCATTTTCGACTGCCCAGACGATGAAATCGTCCATGTGCATTACCTGTTTTGCGCCGAACTCCGCCAATAATGCGTCATAGAAGCTTTCCGCGCGGGAAAGATCGGCCGTGCCAAGCGAAGTGTATCCAATCATATCCATATCTTTCATTGCTGGTGTCGGTACGAGTTGAGGATATTACGTTGCAAAAACGATGGATATATGCGTTGGTGAGACATACTCTTGCAAATTTGAAATGAAGTTGGCCAGAATTGGACTGGAACCTCGTCAAAGTGTTTCTCGCGGTTTGCGAAACGGGCTCTCAGGTTCGCGCCGCCAAGCTTTCCGGACTGAGCCATGCGACGGTCTTCCGGCACATTGCCCTGCTTGAAGGACAGATGGGCACGCGTTTGTTCGATCGTGTCAAAGGCCGGTTTGTGTTGACAGACGCTGGCAATGAAATGCGGGAGATTGGTCTTGGTATCGCCCGCTCTTTCGAGGCGATCGACCGGCGTGTAAACGGCAGGGACGGAAATGCCGAGGGCATTGTCCGCCTTACCGCGCCACGCAGTTTTGCCGACACCGTGTTGCCGCGTTATCTGATGAATTTCAGCGAGGCGCATCCCAACGTTCGGGTGGAACTTCTGGTTTCAAATCAGGAAATGAACATGTCCGACCGGGGTGCGGACGTCGCTCTACGAGTCGCCCATAATCCGCCTGACCATCTTTGGGGGCGGCGTGTTCTCGATATCGATTGGGCTGTCTACGCGGCTCCCTCCTACCTCGATACCGCTGCACGGCTGGATGGCCCACCCGACCTTTCAAACCATAAATTGGCCGCACCGGCAGGACAATTGCTGCGTCATCCGGCTTTTCGTGACGTGTTGAACAGTGACCCGCCTGTGACGGCGATCTCATGCGATGATCTCACCGCCATGGCGCGTCTGGCAGCGGAGGGCTGCGGTGTTGCGCTCTTGCCGGACGATTTGCGCCGTTCAGACCTGAAGCGGTGTTTTACCTATCACACGGCACCCGCGAACACGCTCTGGGTGCTCACCCATCCAGACCTTCGAGGCATACATAGAATATCGCTACTGATGGGATTTCTTGCCAAAGAGTTCGCTCGAGATCCCTACTGGAGGCGGACGGCTGAAAATCTCAGCGGCGAATAATAGATCTTCAAGTTCACTGCAAAACGGTCGTTTAGCCGCGCTCCAGCGAATTTCGCTTTCAGAGTCCAATCATGAAGCCTGACTGCTGGAATGACGGTGCAAAGCTGCCATCGCCTTGAAGGGATCCGAACCTTCGACCTGTCGTTCAGCGGCTTATATTTTCCAATCCGGCCAATTGCCTGCTTTGCCGAACGGCCGGTAAGGAGCCGTTAGCCGCCTGTCCTCTTTTGGAGTGCAGCAGATGAAACCTGTCATCCCAAGGCGGTGTTTCAATCCTCTTCCAGATGCTCGTTTCTGGCAAGCACTCGGGCATCTATAAGCCAGTCAGGTTACCGCGCAACTTGTATAATCTCCGGAGCTTCGCCGTTGGTTGTCTTCGAGTTGCGATGGTAGGCTATAAACTCATCCGCCGGCAGGGGCTTTGAAAACAGCCATCCCTGACCGAAATCAACGCCATGCTCGGTGAGATAATCCGCCTGCAACTGGCTCTCCACGCCTTCCGCCACCAAGAAAAGGCCGAGCGACTTTGCCATCTGGATGATGTGTAAGATGACGGTGCTGGTTGCGGTGTTGCGGCCAATCGTATCGATGAATGACTTGTCGATCTTCAGCGCATCTAGCGGCAGCCCCTGCAAATACTGTAGGCTTGAGTATCCCGTGCCAAAATCATCGATGGCAACCGAATGCCCCATATCACGTGCCTGCTTCAGGGTAACGCGTGCCGCCTCCACATTGACGAAGCCCCGTTCCGTCGCCTCAAGCCAGATCTGCTCCTTCCGGATTCCTGTCGCTTTGAGACATTCATCAATGACTTCAACGGCGCGTCCGGTCTCTACGTCCTCGGCACACAGATTGATCGCGATGTGCAAGGTGCGGTCTTTTGCAAGTATCACATTCAAGTCGGCAACCACGGCCGCGACGACCTGATCGGTGATCGGCTTAATCAGTCCGGTTTCCTCGGCGAGTGGAATGAACAGGTCGGGCCGTACGAGCGAGCCATCCGGTCGCTTCCAGCGAACCAGCGCCTCCGCGCCGATGCATATGCCCGTCTCCAGCTCGACGATCGGCTGGTAGTAGACGATGAACTCCTTGTTGCGGACCGCAATCTCAAGCTCCGCATGGGGAGAGAGGCGTTTCCGCGACAGCCAGATGACGACGCCGACGATAAAAAGCGCGATGAAGGTGCCGACCGGCAGAAATACTGCGAGTTCATCGGTGATCTTCGATCTGAGGCCTGATCTCGAACGGGTCACGACCGCAGTCATGTCTTCCTGTTTGGCCGTGACGAAAAGGTATTCTTCCCCCATCCCACGGCCAGCCGTCGCAAGATGCAGGTTTGCGAATGGCAGATCCGGACCGTTTAGGCTGCTGAGCAGCTTATCTCCGTCTGCGTAAAGGGCGACAGAAATGTCGTTAGCCACAATGTCGGTGAATCGGCTCGGCAGTACGAGAGCATTGTGTTTCCCCTGATAGAGGGCCGTCACCTCGCTCCCCCGGCTGGCAATTGGCCGAAGGCGCATAGTCACGTCCATCCCGTCCTTCGTGACGTAGTCGCCGGGCTGCTTGTGGATCTGCTGCGCAATCTCTCCCCAGGATGTGCACTTCAGCATGCCGCCGTCGAAGAAGCCGATCTCCTCGATGGACGAAATGCTCATCGTCAGCGCTCGCATCTGTTCGATATGCTGCAGTGAACAGCTTTCGAAGCCGGAGACTTCGATGGCATCCAACACCTTCTTCGCGTCCTGGAAGGTGGTCGTCGCGCGAAGCAACGCTCTGCGCGCAAAAGTGTCCAGTTCGTCGAGTTCTTTTGCGGTCGCGATCTGACGCGACATCCAGGCCATTCCGGCGACCGGAAGAACGGCGCCGATAAAGGCCAACAGGATACCCAAGGAAATCACCCGCCAACGCCGCGACAGCATGCAAACTTCTCCTGATTGACTTCCAAAAACGTTCAGAAAGAAAGCCGGGCCAATGATGCGCCTCGCCGGATTATACATCCGATAGCTGCCGAATTTGCTAACGACGCCACCGACATTGGTTCAGTGAACCTACAAGATCTTGACTGGAATCGAACCATCAACATACGCCACTTCCACCCTAAATGCTTGAACCTACTCGAACATCGGCAACGATGGCGGGCGCTGCGCTGGAACTAATGGACTGCCCTTGTCTCAGCGTTTCGCAATGGTCAAGCTTCCCCGCGCAGCCGCACGGGTGTAGGCCAGCACTCGCTGTCGCGAGAACTCCTGCTTCGGTCTGCTCTCAAGACAGAATGCGAGCGATTTCCCGTTCCAACTGTTCTTGTGTATAGGGCTTCCCCAACCGGGGTAGATCCATTTCCGTACCTGCCGGCAGTTCCGCGTAACCTGTTGCGACCAGGATCGGCAGGGTCGGACGCAATTCGCGTGCGGCCTTTGCCAGTTGGGCACCGTTCATGCCTGGCATCGAGAAATCCGTAATCAGGAGATCGATGGCCGGTTCGCTCCTGATTATTTCCAGGGCCTGTTGCCCCGAACTTGCCTCCCGCACGCGATGGCCCAGGTCCTCCAACATGTCGACGGAACTCATCGCAATCAAAGCGTCATCGTCGACCAGCAGGATCGTTGCTGGACCTCGCTGCTTTTTGATGACTATGTCTGACATAGGTGCTTGACGGCGAGCCTCTGTGGTCGCCGGAAGCCAGAGTTCGGCTAACGTGCCCTCACCTACCTTGCTGGTAAGTGTCAGCGCACCGTTGAGCTGGACCGCCAGGCCATGAATCATCGACAAGCCCAGCCCTGTACCCTTGCCAAGTTCTTTCGTGGAAAAAAACGGATCGATCGCGCGCTGGATCGTTTCATCATCCATACCCGACCCGTTGTCCCTAACCGCGAGGCACAAGTAAGTGCCACGAGCGAGCCCGTCAGCTGGTATTACACCTACCTCGGCGCGGACGCTTATGAACACTTTGCCGCTCTCCGGCATGGCGTCACGCGCGTTGACCACGAGGTTGAGAAGAGCCAGTTCGATCTGGTTACCGTCGACCAGAACCAGAGGCAGGCCGTTAGCGACCTTCGTGGTGATCTCGACAGAAGAGCCGACCGACCTTGCGAGTAGTTCTTTCATGTTGGCAACGAGTTCGGACAAATCTGTGGGCTCAACTTCAAGATCCTGCCGGCGTGCGAACGCTAAAAGTCTCTGGGTCAGGGACGCGCCGCGTCGGGCGCCTTGAAGCGCTCCGTCAATCAGACGTGCCAGTCTCGGGTCGTGAGCTACATGCTTCTTGGCGAGATCCAGGTTGCCAAGCACTGCCATCAGCAGATTGTTGAAGTCGTGTGCAACCCCGCCCGTCAACTGACCGATCGCCTCGAGCTTCTGCGACTGCAGCAGTTTACGCTCGGTGTCCTCTCTCTGCGCAATTTCGGCCTTTAGTGCCTCTGTCCGCTCTTCAACCCGCCGTTCCAGCGTCTCGTTCATCGAGCGAAGTGCCGCCTCGGCATGCTTGCGGGGCGTTATGTCAGATCCAACCCCGATCAGACGGACGGGCTCACCTAGCTGGTTAAGTATAAGACGTCCGCGAACCTCGGCCCAATGCAGGCTTTGATCGGGCCATATGACACGATATTCGGCAATGTAGTCGTCACCTACGTCCAGGCAGCGCCGAAGACCGTCTTTTCTCGCCTGCCTGTCGTCGGGATGCACTGATGCGGTCAGCTCGTCGTAAGTCAGTTCCTTGTCTGTGCAGCGTCCGAATATCTGGCGAAACTCTGGCGAGGATTCCAGCGTCCAGCTCGTAAGGTCAATGCTCCATGTACCGAGATGCCCGGCGAGCAGTGCAGTCTTGAGGATGAGCTCGCTCTCATGCAGCTCGATAATCCGGTTACGCGCTTCAAGTTGCCTCCGTCGGTTCTTGCGTGCGGATTCCACGACGCTCACAAACGTTGTCGGGTGAAACGGCCGCTCGAGAAATGAGACGTTTCCGAGCGCCTCCGCAACCCGGCTGGCCGCAGGGTTCCTTTCAGGTCCCGCACCTTTGTGGGTCAGCACGATGAAGGGAAGATCCGACCAACTTGGCTGGGCCATCACCCAAGCGTTGATCGGACCGAGATTGGCGTAGCGCAGAACTTCCTCGACCATCACGACAAACAAGACGTCTTCCCCAAGACGCGCTGCGACCGTGTCAAGGCTTGCCATTGCGAGCGACGCGATCCCGCGTTCGAGCAGCAATGAGGCTGCCACGGCACTGTCCCGACCATCGGGGGCGTAGATGAGCGCGACGCTTTCTCGGTCAAGAATTGGAACTTCCTCCCATATCGAGCATGGTTTTTTGCTCCCCGACAAAATTCGGCACTCCGCGCAGAACACCCTGGAAACCGGCAAGCGGGTCGCCGAGCATCAGGCCGTCATCTCCGATGTTATATTCGCGAATTGTTGTTTCGTGACGGCCCGTGCGTTTCTTGACGACCGATACCGCCCGGTGGACTTTGCCCCTGGCCTCGAAGTAGCGCAGCAGGATCACGCTATCGGCGAGGTAGGTGACGTCGACAGGCGATTTCATATCGCCGACGAGGCCGTGCTGCGCAACGGTCAGAAACGTGTTGGCGCCCTGCCGGTTGAGGTATTGAAGCAATTCGTGGATATGCAGGATCAGCGCATTTTCCTGCGGCATCGCCGCCTGATATCCATTGATGCTGTCGATGACGATCGTCTTGGCCTGCGCTTTGTCGACACGCTCGCGCACCCGGTGCGCGAATTCGCCGGGCGACAGCTCTGATGCATCGAGTTGCTCGATATGCAGCCTTCCGCTCTCACACATCGCCTGGACATCAATCCCGATCCCGCGCATGCGATTAAACAGAAGCCCAAGCTCTTCGTCGAAACCGAAGAAGGCAGCTTTTTCTCCGCGGGCGATCGCTGCTGCAACAAACTGCATTGTAAAAATCGTCTTGCCTGTTCCGGCTGGGCCGAGCACAAGCGTGCTCGAACCCTGCTCGATCCCGCCGCCCAACAAGGCATCGAGCTCTGCTATGCCGCTCTTGGCCTGATGACGGTCGTAGCTGGTGTAATGTTCGTTGGCGCGAAGTCGCGGGAATACCGCCACGCCACCGGTTTTGATGGTAAAATCGTGGTAGCCACCCCGGTAGGCTTGGCCGCGATATTTGACGATCCTCACCCGACGGCGCTCCGCACCGTAATCAGGCGCAAGCTCTTCCAAATGGACGACGCCGTGGACAACGCTGTGAACAGTTTTGTCAAGAACATCGGCCGTCAGGTCGTCAAGCAGCAGCACTGTGGCTCCCTGACGGGCAAAGTAGTGTTTTAAGACCAGAATCTGGCGACGGTATCGCAGGGAGCTTTGCGCAAGCAGTCTGATTTCCGAAAGGCTGTCGAGCACGACGCGTACAGGCTTGACCCGCTCGAATGCGTCAAAAATCAGCTTTGTGGTTTCGCCGAGCTCAAGATCCGAGGAATACAGGAGGCTCTGTTGGTGCTCGGCATCAAGAAGGCTTTCGGGCGGCACAAGTTCGAACACGTCAATAAGGTCGGGAATGTCCATCCCGTGCGAGCGCGCGCCCTCTCGCAGTTCCTGGTCGGTCTCCGACAAAGTTATGTACAGACCACGTTCGCCTTCGGCCGCCCCGTCGCGCAGGAACTGCAAGGCAATCGTCGTCTTTCCGGTGCCGGGGTTGCCTTCAAGAAGGAATACGTGGCCCTTTGAAAGACCTCCCCCGAGGATGTCGTCGAGCCCGGTAACGCCCGTTCTGGCCTTTGAACTTCCTACCATTTGCGTCCCCTCGATCGTCTACTCAATTTGGTGTCATACACCAGACCGATTAGATAGTTGCCGCAGTGCGCTTTGACAGGTGCTAGCCCACGCCATTTGTATATGAAGCTCTTCACAAGCTCCGCCCAGTTCAATGGACAGACTTGCCGTCGCAATTTTGCTGGCTTGCGTCTCAGCCCGCCGCAACTCAGCGCCTGGTTGCCCGGCACATAATTGAATTGCTGGCCGGTGCCCAGGGCGCATAGTGCTTGTACGGCATGCCGGTCGATTCCGGCATCCAGAACTACCGCGCGCGATGGAATTTTCGCGGAGCCCGCACCGCACGGACCACACAAGGAGCCGGCAAATCGCAAACGTGCGGCGTCATCCCTGCGGAAACTAGATGCAGGAAGAGACGGGTTTGACAGTCTGTGATGCCGGTTACTGGAAAGGTCACCCTGATGGCCGACCTGGTGAAAAAGACGGACCTCCCCACTAAAACGTGTATGTCCTGCAGCCGGCCGCTCAAATGGCGACGTAAGTGGGCAAAGACTTGGGACGAAGTGAAGTTCTGCTTTGAACGCTGTCGCCGCTCGACATTCGAACTCGCGACTAGCGTTATAATTTCGGCGAACGGATTGATTAGAAGAAATATCCCACCCAGTCTTCATGGCTGTGCCGGATACGAATCACGAATGTAGTGCCGTCCTCAATGAGGCGATACACTACTAGGTGAGCCTTGAAGGGATGGATCCTGGATGGAGAGTGGGCTGTTTGGATCTGACTTCTGCCGTCAGTCGTCGTGGCACTTGATAGTGGACTAATTCTTGCGCCGACGGCCCAATTCGCGTGGAGCGAGCATCCCTCGAGAACCTACGCTTTAGCGGGCGCTGCGAACGCGTCACGTGGCATTAAAAGCCTAATCAGCAGCCCCTCAGGCTTCCAATCTCTGGACACTTCGGCGTGGAGTGAACGGATTACCATCTCTTCCAGCCTGGTACCAAAGCCAGTATCCGTTGGTGAGGCGCTGATTGAAACCCGGCCCCTAGATTCAAGCCATAGGATTTCGAAAACTTCCGGTCGCGCATTGAGGGTGATGTCCAGTCGGCCGCCTGCCTCGGATAACGATCCATACTTGACGGCATTGGTGGCGTACTCGTGAAAAAGCAGTGCAAGGGTGGTCACCCGTTCGGCACTGACAGCGGTGTCTTCACCGTGCAGGTGCCATCGTCCACCGTCGTGCTCTTCGTATGGCGAAAGTAGGCCAGACAGAAGTTGGAACAGTGACGTCGATTTCTCTTGAAAAGCACCCTCCCCCGAAAAGCTCGGCATTGTCATCTCGTGAGCTTGCGAGAGTGCGACCAGACGGTCTTTCATCGCTGAAGCTAACTCGTTCGATGTTTGCGCAGTGCGAGCTGCGAGCGTGATAATACTGCCGGTTATGGCAAACAGGTTCTTGACCCTGTGATGCATTTCGCGGAGCAGAAGATCCTGGTGTTCAGCCGCACGCTTTCGCTCGGATATGTCCCTTGCTATCTTCGATGCACCGATGATCTTGCCGTCGCGGTTGCGTATTGGGGAAATCGTCAACGAAATGTCGAGGAGGCTGCCGTCTTTCCGACGCCGTATTGTTTCGAAATGATCGACACGTTCGCCTGCATGAATGCGGGCGAGAATGGCGGGCTCTTCCTGGAGCCTATCCTCAGGAATAAGGATGGTGATCGGCCGCCCGACGGCCTCTTCCGCGGTGTAGCCAAACAGCCGTTCAGCTCCCCGGTTCCAAGTGGTGATAATACCCTGAAGCGACTTGCTAACGATCGCATCATCGGATGATTCAACGATAGCGGCGAGGAATGGTGCGGCATCGTGCGCAGGCTGGGCAGCTCTTTGCTTTTCCTCCAGCTGCTGGAGGCGATCGGCTTCAACATTGCCGGATTGACGATTTGCACACTTACTCATTGGCGTTCACGTGCCCTAAGATATCTCGAAAAGAACTTGAACGGCGCATCTCCCCACGCATGCTCGAGAAAAGAATAACTCCTGCGATTGAGAAATAAAGCCTTTTGTCGATGCGCAGGTCGATCGGACCGTTTTCAGTGATTTGGAACGAACAAAACACAACATGTCGGCGGATCTTTAGATCATTGAGCGACAGCGCTCAGCGTGGATATCGCGAAGTTTTTCGTTGACCCGCCGCTCGACGACACACCTCCTGAAGCGCAAAAAGCTGGCCGCAAGCCCAGGCTTCATAATAGCGCCGTGTCGTCCGACACTTATTCGTTCGCCTTGAAGAGCTACGAGCTATCGGCCTCTTTGACCGCCTGCATGCTGTCTCATAAATCGGCCTCAAGGGTGTTGTGATTTTTTTGAACAACGAGCAAGAACGGCTGCGTCCGCCCCTCCTATCAGAGTCATTCAATCGCCGACAAAAACGCTGGGATTTGTTGTTCAAAGAATTTCGAGAACGACGCGATACGCGGTGGCAGTGCTTGATATGGGGGGTAGTAGAGGGTCAGCCACAGATCCGGCGGCGCCCAATCTTGCAGGACATGGACAACCCGTCCGGTCCGTAGATGCTCGGCCACATGGAATTTAGGCAACATCGCGACCCCTGCGCCATCGGCCGCCATACTCGCCAGCACCTCCCCACTGTTGGCGCTGAAAACGCGGCCCGCGGAAATCGTGGCACTGCCGTTACCATCCGACAATATCCAGGCCTCCCGCTTGCTCTCGCCGCTGTAGGCCAGGCAATCATCGGGAACAAGTTCATTCGGATGCTTCATAGCGCAGAACCGACTACCAGGCGCTGCGACGAGGATGCGGTTAACGACGCTGATCTTGCGCCAGATCGTGAACTTGTCCGAGGGGGCCGCGGAAATCCGGATTGCCAGATCATAATCGCCGTCGATGATATCAACTAACCCGTCGGCGAGTGAAATTTCGAAGCTGATCTTCGGGTAGCGCTCTCGGAATGCGGACAGGATGGGCGGCAGGACTTGCTGGCCGAACCAGGTCGGCGCGCTGATGCGCAAGCGGCCATGATCCGCCTTGTGAGTATTCATCACATCCTTACGCGCAGTGTCGATCGCCTGCACCGCCGGCTGGATCTGGGCGGCAAAGATCGCGCCGTCGGTTGTCAGCGACACCTGGCGCGTGGTCCGCACGAAGAGTTGCACACCGAGATCTTCCTCCAACGCAGCGATCGCCCGTGTGACGGCGGCCGGGGTCATGTCGAGCTCGCGTGCGACCTGCGCGAAGTTCCGCTTCTCGGCGGCCATCAGAAAGGTTCGAAGCAGCCTGTAGTCGTTCATTGATTATTTCACCCAGCAAAATTCAGTGACAATTATTATTGCAATTCTCTCATTGGATCAACAGGCTTAGGTTTTCAATCACACCAAACAAACCAGAGCAGCCGCAGAAGGGCCAGCATCATGATCAAGGATATCAAGGGACTGCATCACATCACATCGATGGCGTCGGATGCCCGCCAGAACAATGCCTTCTTTACCGACACGCTTGGCTTGCGCCGCGTCAAGAAGACCGTGAATTTCGACGATCCCAACGTCTATCACCTCTATTACGGTGATGAGGCCGGTACCCCCGGCTCCGTTATGACCTACTTCCCGTTTCCCGACGTGATGCGCGGCCGTCCCGGCGTCGGCGAGGTCAGCCAGACCCAGTTCGCTGTTCCTAAGGGCTCATTATCGTTCTGGCAGGATCACCTGTCGGCGAAGGGAGCCGGCAGTCTAGGCGCGGATACTGCCTTCGGCGCTAACCGCCTGCTCTTCAAGGGACCGGACGGTGAAGAGTTTGCCCTCGTCGAAGCGGAAGACGACAATCGCAAGGCCTGGAGTGGTGCGGGCATCGACGAAAGCGTTGGTATCCGTGGCTTTGCGGGAGCCAGGTTCCGCCTGCATGATACGGTCGCCACGTCCGAACTGCTCGGCTTCATGGGCTACCAGCGCGCCGAGACGGATGGTAATGTCACCCGGTTTATCATTCCCGGCGGTAATGGTGCCGATATGATCGACCTCGAAGCCTTGCCGAACACGCCTTTCGCAAGGCAGGGCGCGGGATCAGTGCACCACATCGCTTTTGCAGTTGAAAACCGTGCAAAGCAGCTCGAGGTCCGCAAGGCCCTGATGGATACGGGCTACCAAGTAACACCTGTCATCGACCGTGATTACTTTTGGGCGATCTACTTCCGCACACCCGGCGGCGTCCTGTTCGAAATCGCCACGAACGAACCCGGCTTCGACCACGACGAAGACACGGCGCACCTCGGCGAGGTGTTGAAACTGCCGGCTCGCTACGAGCCCTATCGTGACCATATCGAAGCCGGGCTGACACCGCTCGCCGCCTGAGGTCGCTTTCCAACAATACGGCGGCATAACTTTCAAGACGTGCCGCCCTGCCTGCCCCATTACCTACCTGCAACCCAATCAAAGGAAGACACGAGATGTCCAGCAAGCTTCAGGTCCTCACCCCACAGAACAGCCAGATCATCTTCATCGACCAGCAGCCGCAGATGGCCTTTGGCGTCCAGTCGATCGACCGCCAAGTCTTGAAGAACAACGTCGTTGGTCTTGCCAAGGCTGCCAGGATCTTCAACATCCCGACCACGATCACCACCGTCGAGACCGACAGCTTCTCGGGCAACACCTTCCCCGAACTGCTCGCCGTCGTCCCCGACAACGAGATCCTTGAACGGACGTCGATGAACTCGTGGGACGACCAGAACGTCCGCGACGCGCTGGCCAAGCATGCCGCTGACGGCCGTAAGAAGGTCGTGGTCGCCGGTCTATGGACCGAGGTCTGCAACACAACCTTCGCGCTCTCTTGCATGAACGACACGGATTATGAAATCTACATGGTCGCCGATGCCTCCGGCGGCACCTCCGTCGATGCACATAGGTATGCGATGGATCGCATGGTGCAGGCCGGTGTCGTGCCCGTCACCTGGCAGCAGGTCCTTCTAGAATGGCAGCGCGACTGGGCCCGCAAGGAAACGTATGACGCCGTCACGTCGCTGGTGAAGGAGCATTCCGGCGCCTACGGCATGGGCATCGACTATGCCGTCACCCACGTCCACGGCGGCGCAGAGCGGGTCAACCATGGCAAACGGATCGGCCCCAACCCCGCGAAATAAAATCGTCATCACTCCAGCAGCCCGCCATCTGCTGGAGTGAACTGCTTCTCTAAAAGAAGGTGATCAGCGATGAAAATCTATCTCCTGTCCCTCGGCGCCGGTCTGCTGGTCGGCGTGATCTACAGTCTGCTCAATGTCCGCTCACCCGCTCCGCCCGTGGTCGCCCTCATCGGTCTGCTTGGAATTCTCGTCGGCGAGCAGTTGGTGCCTTTGGCAAAAAGCATCTGGGCGCGCGAACCGGCCGCCATCTCGTGGCTTCACCAGGTAAAGCCGCATATGTTCGGACATCTTCCAAAGGGCGAAACAAACGGGGTGGCGGTGAGCCCACCCCGCGAACATCCAGCATCGGAGAAAAGCTGATGACCACGCGCCGCACATTCCTGGGCGCAGCATCGAGCCTCGCCTTTACGAACCTTTTTTCACCGGCCAATGCCGCCGATCCCATCAAGACCGGAGCCGCTTCCATGCACGCCGATATTGTTTTTCACAACGGGCTGATCACGACACTCGATCGCGTAAATCCGAACGCCACCGCTGTCGCCGTCAAAGACGGCCTGTTCCTTGAGGTGGGAAACGATAGTGAAGTGATGGCGCTCGCCGGACGGGATACGAAGATCATCGACCTGAAGGGCAAGCGGATGCTGCCGGGCCTGATCGACAACCACACGCACGTCGTGCGCGGCGGCCTCAACTTTAACATGGAGCTTCGCTGGGACGGCGTCCGCTCGCTGGCTGATGCGATGGACATGCTGAAGCGGCAGGTGGCGATCACGCCAGCGCCGCAATGGGTTCGCGTCGTCGGCGGCTTCACGGAACACCAGTTCACCGAGAAGCGCTTGCCGACGATCGACGAGATCAATGCGATCGCACCGGATACTCCGGTCTTCCTGCTCCATCTCTATGACCGCGCGCTGCTGAACGGTGCCGCCCTTCGCGCCGTCGGCTATACCAGAGACACGCCAAACCCTGCAGGCGGCGAGATTACCCGCGATGTCAACGGCAATCCCACGGGCCTTCTGCTCGCCAAGCCGAATGCGGGCATTCTTTACTCGACGCTGTCCAAGGGACCGAAACTTCCCTTCGAATACCAGGTCAATTCCACCCGCCACTTCATGCGCGAACTCAACCGGCTGGGCATCACCGGCGTGATCGACGCTGGCGGCGGTTTCCAGAACTATCCGGACGATTATGCGGTCATCCAGAAGCTTTCGGATGAAGACCAGCTGACAGTGCGTCTTGCCTACAATCTGTTCACGCAGAAGCCCAAGGAAGAAAAGCAGGATTTTCTAAACTGGACCCAATCGGTCAAATACAAGCAGGGGAACGATTACTTCCGGCACAACGGCGCAGGCGAAATGCTCGTCTTCTCTGCCGCTGATTTTGAGGATTTCCGTCAGCCCCGGCCCGAAATGGCGCCGGAGATGGAAGGCGAACTTGAGGAAGTGGTTCGCGTTCTCGCCGAAAACCGTTGGCCCTGGCGGATGCATGCGACCTATGACGAGACCATCTCGCGCTCGCTCGATGTCTTCGAGAAGGTCAACAAGGACATCCCGCTCGAAGGCCTCAACTGGTTCTTCGACCATGCTGAGACGATCTCCGAGCGTTCCATCGACCGGATCGCAGCGCTCGGCGGCGGTATCGCCACGCAGCACCGCATGGCCTATCAGGGTGAGTATTTTGTTGAACGCTACGGCCATGGTGTTGGCGAGGCCACGCCCCCAATCAAGCGCATGCTTGAGAAGGGCGTCAACGTCTCCGCAGGGACCGATGCGACCCGCGTCGCCTCGTACAATCCATGGGTCTCCCTTGCCTGGATGGTGACGGGAAAGACGGTCGGCGGCATGCAACTCTACCCGCGCGCCAATTGCATCGATCGCGAGACGGCTTTGCGCATGTGGACGGAAAAAGTCACATGGTTCTCCAATGAGGAGGGCAAGAAGGGCCGGATCGAGAAAGGCCAGTTCGCCGACGTCGTCGTGCCGGACAAGGATTTTTTCGCCTGCACCGAAGATGAGATCTCGTTCCTGTCCTCAGAGTTGACCATGGTTGGCGGCAAAATCGTCTACGGTGCTGGCGACTTCTCAGGTCTCGATGAGAACGACGTCCCGCCCGCCATGCCCGATTGGTCGCCGGTCCGCACGTTCGGTGGTTATGCAGCATGGGGTGAACCACAGGGAGCAGGTCTGAACTCCCTACGCCGGACGGCGATCACGACCTGCGGCTGTGCCAGCTCCTGCAACGTCCACGGCCACGACCACGCCGGCGCCTGGACGTCGAAGCTGCCGATTGCCGATCTTAAAGGTTTCTTCGGCGCGCTGGGCTGCGCCTGCTGGGCGGTGTAAATTTTCAGCCTAGTCGAGGGGCAGCATCAGATCGCTGCCCCAGAGAAGACCATTGCGCACATCGCAATAGAATCGCAATTTTTGATGCAATTGTTGACGCCAATCTTTGCGGCCAAAATCGCTCCATCAGATGGAAGCAACGCCGCCGAATAGAGAAAGCGGCCAACATTGCAGGAGCCGACATGATTGATCACACACCTTCCGCGAAAGGTTGGCGCCAGCGCCTCGCCGGGATCGCCGCCGCGCCGCTCACCCGGACCCTTGCGCTGCTTGCCCTGTGCGCGGCCTATATCCAGGGACCGCTGACGAAGCTTTTCGATTTCCAGGGTGCGATCGGCGAAATGGAGCATTTCGGTCTTCATCCGGCCGCCTTCGTCGGCGTCTCCGTGATTGTGTTTGAACTGACGGCCTCCGCAATGATCGTTTCTGGTTTCCTGCGTTGGCTTGGCGCACTGGCGCTCGCCGTCTTCACCCTTCTTGCGACGTTCATCGCATTGCGGTTCTGGGAAATGCCCTCCGGCGTGGAACGGATGATGGCGACCAACGCGTTCTTCGAGCATATCGGCCTTGCCGGTGCCTTTGTCATTGTCGCCATCATCGACCTTACCAAGGGAGCAGCCAAATGAGCGCCACGAAACCTTCAGGCGGCAGTTTCGCCCCGCTGCGCCAGTCCGTCTTTGCCGTTCTCTGGGCGGCAACAGTGCTGGGCAATACCGGCAGCTTCATGCGCGACGTCGCCAGTTCCTGGCTGATGACCGATCTTTCGGCGGCGCCCGCAGCTGTTGCCATGGTTCAGGCAGCCGGTACCCTGCCGATCTTTCTTCTGGCGATCCCGGCCGGCGTACTCTCCGATATCCTTGACCGACGCAAGTTCCTGATCGCCATCCAGCTCCTGCTCGCCAGCGTCAGCATATCGCTGATGCTCCTCTCCTATATGGGCATGCTCTCTGTCAGCGCGCTGATCGGACTAACCTTTCTGGGCGGTATCGGCGCGGCGCTGATGGGGCCGACATGGCAGGCGATCGTGCCGGAACTGGTACCGCGCGAGGACGTAAAAAGCGCGGTTGCGCTCAACTCGCTTGGTATCAACATCGCGCGCTCGATTGGCCCTGCCGCCGGTGGCCTGTTGCTCGCCGCGTTCGGCGCCGCCGTGACCTATGGTGCAGATGTTGCAAGTTACATCCTCGTCATCGCCGCACTCCTCTGGTGGCCACGCGCCAAGAACGCCGATGACGCGTTGTCCGAGAACTTCCTCGGCGCCTTTCGTGCCGGACTGCGCTACACCCGCGCCAGCAGGCCGCTTCACGTCGTGCTGCTGCGGGCAGCGATCTTCTTCGCCTTCGCCAGCGCGGTCTGGGCGCTTCTTCCGCTCGTCGCCCGGCAGCTTCTGGGCGGGGACGCAAGCTTCTACGGCCTTCTACTCGGTTCGGTTGGGGCGGGCGCCATCGGCGGAGCCCTGGTGATGCCGCGTTTGCGCCAGCGCTTCGATGCCGACGGACTGCTTCTCGGTTCGGCAGTCGTGACGGCGCTCGTCATGGCCGCACTCTCGCTTGCTCCTCCGCAATGGCTGGCAGTCGTCGTCCTACTGTTCCTCGGCGCTGCCTGGATTACCGCCCTTACCACCCTGAACGGCGCGGCTCAGGCCGTCCTGCCGAACTGGGTACGCGGTCGTGGCCTTGCCGTCTATTTAACCGTGTTCAACGGTGCGATGACGGCCGGTAGCCTTGGATGGGGGGCCATCGGTGAAGCGGCCGGCGTGCCTGGCACCCTTTTGATCGGAGCGGCCGGACTGCTGGTGGCAGGCTTTATAATGCACCGGATCAAGCTTCCGTCCGGTGAGGCCGACCTGGTGTCGTCCAACCATTGGCCCGAGCCTCTCGTTGCAGAACCGGTCGCAAACGACCGCGGCCCCGTACTCATCCTGATCGACTATCGCGTCGAGAAGCAGAATCGCGCCAAGTTCCTGCATGCTCTCGACGACATGTCCTCCGAGCGGCGGCGGGACGGAGCCTATGGCTGGGGCGTAACAGAGGACTCCGCCGATCCTGAAAAGATCACCGAGTGGTTCATGGTCGAATCCTGGGCAGAGCATCTGCGACAGCATAAGCGCGTCTCGAAAGCCGACGCCGATCTGCAGAGCAAGGTTCTGGTCCTCCACAGCGGACCTGACAAGCCTACCGTCCGGCACCTGCTGTCTATCAACAAGCCCGGAACGGCGACCTGAAACTGGAGTTCATTCAACATGACCGAACAACCCTTGCCAATCAGCCGCCGTGACGCACTTCGCGCGGGGGTTATCCTCGCCGCCGGCATCGCACTACCGATCCGGCCCACTTTCGCCGCAACCGCTTCGACCGCCATCCCGGCACAACCAGGAGAAAACAAAATGGGCTTCGTTACAACAACAGACGGCACCGAGATCTTCTACAAGGACTGGGGGCCGAAGGATGCGCAGCCAATCGTGTTCCATCACGGCTGGCCGCTCTCGTCCGACGACTGGGATGCGCAGATGCTGTTCTTTTTGGCAAAGGGCTATCGCGTCGTTGCTCACGACCGCCGCGGCCACGGCCGCTCGGCGCAGGTTTCCGGCGGTCACGATATGGACCATTACGCTTCCGACGCCTTCGCCGTTGCCGAGGCACTCGACCTGAAGAACGCCGTCCATATCGGCCATTCCACAGGGGGTGGTGAAGTTGCCCGTTACGTTGCCAAGCATGGCGAGCCCGCTGGCCGCGTCGCAAAGGCTGTCCTGGTTTCCGCAGTCCCGCCATTGATGCTGAAGACATCAGCCAATCCCGAAGGACTGCCGATCGAGGTTTTCGACGGTTTCCGCTCGGCTCTCGCCGTCAACCGCGCACAGTTCTTCCGCGATGTTCCCGCAGGCCCATTCTACGGCTTCAATCGCGAAGGAGCGACGGTGCATGAAGGCGTGATCCAGAATTGGTGGCGCCAGGGGATGATGGGTGCCGCAAACGCCCACTACGACGGCATCAGGGCCTTTTCGGAAACGGACCAGACTGACGACTTGAAGGCGATCAGCGTACCGACGCTGGTCCTGCATGGCGAAGACGACCAGATCGTGCCGATCGCAGATGCTGCGCACAAATCGATCAAACTCTTGAAGAACGGCACCATCAAGACCTATCCCGGCTTCTCTCACGGCATGCTGACCGTCAACGCCGACGTCCTGAATGCGGACCTGCTCGCCTTCATCCAGGCTTAACGGATCGAACAAAGGGGTGCCGGCGGCGATCCAGACGCCGGCACCGGAAAATGCTGAAAAATCAGGATATGGCTGCTTTCAGCCGGATCGGATCAAATCGGTCAATTCCGGTTGCGCCAGCGCCAGATGTCTGGAGTGATGCCTTCGGCCTGTTTGAAGATTTCGATGAATTCGTTCTCATCCGCAAACCCGCAGGTTTCAGCCACGCGAACGATTGAGTCGCCGGTCCTGCTGAGGTGCAGCTTTGCCTTGCTGATCCGGCAGGCCGAAATCCAATCGAGTACCGATTGTCCGGTTGTCGCCATAAAGCCGGAACATAGTTCATCCACGTCAAATCCACTCGCCTTGGCAATCTGGTCGATATCGATCCGGCGCGACAGGTTTGCGGCGATGTACGACTTGATGCGTTTTTCCTGCATCGATGTTAGCTTGCCTGCCGGCGAAATGCTTTGTGAAGGAGACCGCCCGTAGCGATGCGCGAGATGGGCGTTGAGGGCCAGCCCCACATGCGGAAGCAGCGTATCCCGCACCTCATCTGGCATGTCGAACATGGGCATCAGTGCTGCACCAAGATCGCGAATGACCGGGTCGTCAGCGCCGCGGCAGGTCACAAGGCTATCGATCCGCGGCTCGCCCGCTTCCGTAAGCTCGCCGAGATGGGTACTTGGGATATGAAATGCCAACGCCTCGAAACGTCCCTGAACGGATATTGATGCACCGTCTTTAAGATTAATCAGGCAGATCGAGCCCTTGGCGTATCGCCTCAAGGATGTGGGCGCGCGGTCCGGCCAGATGTCGCGATGATCGACATCTATAAGATACAGCATCACCAGAAACGCGTCGTCAGGGGCGAGGACGACCGGATCGCCGCCGTCTTCATAGTCGTGATAGAGATGAACGACGGACAGCAGCGCTTCCCGCAGCGGCCTGATCGTAAGAGCCCTCGCTGTCCCGACACCAAAACTTGCCGCAATTCTGTCGCCGGCCTCCAACGGTTCCCTCACACCCATTTCGATCAGCTGTACTGGAGATTGTATAATTTCGTTTCAGTTCCGCTTTTTGGATGTATCTATCCGTCAATCGGGCGTCTATCTTGTAGAAAAGCATCCTCGTCGAGGAAATTTGACGGAAATAGGAAATTGGCGGAACTTTCCGGGCAACCGCGGTGGTCCGGATTGAGCATCCAGCATTCGATATGGAGATACACGTTTTGATCGAGGCTCCCAACCGTGCCGTCAAATCTCCCGCTGGAAAGACGAAAGACGGATTCGGGTGTTCCCTCTCGCAATTGTCAGTCAATCAAGCTCTGGCCGGCTCGGACATCGCCATCTTCCGCAAGGCAACGGACCTCATTCGTCTCGATCAGGTCGCGACACCGGCAAGTAATCGGGGCTTCGTCGTCGGGGTTTCGTCGGCCGCCGGCCACAGGCGCCGCATCTTCCATCCCCATCACGCGACAACCCACGATTTCGCCGAGAATACGATCTATGTCCGCGACCTCTCGGAGGCCTACAAGGCGGACCTCAGCACGCCTTTCGATTTTTTGATGTTCGAAATTTCGCAAGCGTCGCTCATCCGGTTCGCCGATGAAGCCGACCTGAGCGGCGTGACGACCATATCCGCCGAAACCGCGTCCAAGGATATCGTGCTTGCCAATCTTGCCCGTGCACTCATCCCGTCACTCGAAAGACCGGAGGAAGCAAACACGCTGTTCGTCGACCAGATGACGACAGCGATCGGGACCTATCTCGTTCAACGCTACGGCGGACGACCGCAGGCGACCCCGAGCCGCACAGGAACCTTGTCCCGTGTCCACGAGGATATGGCGAAGGAGATTCTGCTCCAAAACCTCGAGGGAGACGTCTCTATTTCTGAAGTCGCTGAGGCCTGCAATCTATCCCGCGGTTATTTTATTCGGGCGTTTCGTGAAACGACGGGCATGACCCCGTACCAATGGCTTCTCAGCGAGCGCGTAGCCCGCGCCCAGGCACTTCTTCGGGCATCCAACGGCTCGCTGGCCGAGGTAGCGATCGCCTGCGGTTTCTCGGATCAGAGCCATTTCACCCGGGTGTTCTCGACAATCGTCGGCGTAACACCGGGCAGTTGGCGACGGACTCTCTAATTTCCGGCCAGTCCGCATCCCGAATCGACCTTGCCAGTTTGATGCAGCGGTTTTTATCGCTCGCCTTCAAGGGAAGTGACCTTAAAACCCGTCGCTAGACCAAGACGAGTTCGGCGAAACCCGGCATTTTTTGCCTTGAAGGCTGATAGCTTATAAGCCGCTCAAGCGAACGGGTGGTGAACCAGGCATCGCCACAGCACTGACCCTTCCGCTGAAGCCTACGTTGGTGAGGATGGCGCTGTTGCGTCGCTAAGCCGATGAAATGCCTGGCGTATTGAAGGAGAGATAGCAAAGCCGGGATGGAGTAAATAAACGTGATTGCCGGCGCAGCAATCAACCGCATGAGCGGATCGCGCCAGCTTGCAGGTGGGGCGCTGCGACAACTTTACCACGGCCCTTCGCCTTCGCCAGGTAAAGCGCCTCGTCCGCCCTCCGCAGGGCGGCGTCGCATGATTCGGCGGAGCCGGCCACGATCTCTTCTACCCCAAATGAGGCCCCCACAACTGCCACCGTATGCCCCAAAGAGTAGGACTGGGACAGAGCCGACGACAGTTGCCGACACCGCCACTCGGCTTCACGAAGGGGAACTCCAGCCATCAGGATCACAAACTCATCTCCCCCCAAACGAAAGACGACATCGCTGTCCAAGCAGCCAGCCCTAAGGCGTCCGGCCACTTGTCTCAGTAATTCGTCGCCTGCCGCATGGCCGTGAGTGTCATTGACCAACTTGAAGCCATCCAGATCGATGCAGGCAACAATCACACTCCCGTTTGCAGAAAGTCTCTCGAACTCTGGGGCGACAAGAGACCGATTTGCGAGCCCGGTGAGAAAGTCGTGCGTGGCTGCGTGACGCATACGCTGCTCCGCCTCAACCAACGACGCCAGTGCGCGACGCGTGGTTCGCATGGCAAATACGCCTCCGGCAATGAGAACCATAGCAACTGTTGCTGCCAGAGGCAGAGACTGGTGAAACAGGTCTCTTGCCGGGGTCGGAGAACGCCACGACAAAACCTCGCTTTTCCCATCCGGCCCGACCGCAATCTCCGCGCGCGCCCGACCCGACCTGACCGCGTTGAGAGGTCCCACCATTGCGTCGTCCAGAAGGAAGCGGCTGCCAAAGAACTCCTGGAGGCTACCAGCGATCGGAATTGCTGAAATAAGGATCGGTGCACGGTCCCCGCGAGGCATTGCCGTCTTGAAGTCGGGCTGGAACAGGCTTGCCGTCAGGAGAACCGCGTCGTTGCCAACCACCTCAATTTTGCTGACAGCGATGCGTTCAGGGATACCCCGGGCTCTTTCCCGGCGTTCAATTTGGCGTATGCGATCGACAAGCGCGCGGGAGTCATTTGCGATGGTTTTGGCGCCGCGTTGAAAAAACACCCGCCCCTGAACTTCCGGCGCAGTCTTCTGGTAGATCAAGCCATCCTTGGCATCGAGAATGGCGACAAAGCGCGTGCGCGACGTCCCGATGAGGGAGCTGCCGATATTTCGGTCGGTCCATACCGGGTCGAATGCATTATCAATTTTGGCAATCGACTCATCCCAGATCGTCCAGGCGGTCAACGCGAACTCAACGTCCGCGATCCAAATCGAAATGTTGCGTTTGACCAACGTCTCTTGCCGTTCGCGTATTTCTCCGTCCAGACTTGCGACGCCATAGTACGGGATGGCGGCCAGGCCGGCGATCAATACAGAGATGAGCATGATAGCTGGTGCTACCAGCTTAAGATGAGTGAAGCGTGTCATCAAAACGGTCGTCCCGGTGGCTTGTCCCAGGCATAATTACGATAGAGCCTGTTGCATCGCGGTTATCGCTTAATAATTTTCGGACGGCGAAGTTAATGATTCTCAAGACATAGCCCCGATCCACCCTCAAAAAGCAGCTCTATGGCTTTTTCGGTGGCTTTGCGCTCCACCGTTTGTTCCCATTCCAAACCCTGCGTTACGTGCTCTTGAATGCTTTGTTTCTGCTTTAAAGTGGCAGCATTTCCCCTGTTCGCTTTAAAATCTGCCCGTGCATAAGCATCGTCGGCTGTTTTGCCTTGTGCTAGCAACTGTGCAAACTTCTCGTGCCAGGCGTTTTTTTCAGGACTGGCGGCGGCTCACCTTGGGAGGGGAATGAGATGAAAGTCATTGTAGGGTTCTTCACCACCAAACCCGGCAGGCGAGACGAATATCTGGCGGCGGCTCAAAACCATTTGCAAAAGAGCCGCCTCGACCCTGACTGCCTCTACATAGAACTGCTACCCATGCCTGATCGACCAGATACTATCATGCTCGGCGAGGCCTTCACCAGCGAGGAGGCACACCGTCGACACGAAGACACGGATCATATGCGTGAACTTTGGGACGTCGGACCACGCCTACTATCGCACGTCGTCATCGATAATGTGATCGCCCAATCGGTCGAGCATATCGACGAGCGCTTTCCTTGATTATGTTTCGACCTTTACTCTCATCTAAAAACAGAGGGCATCGGCAAACCGGCTCTTAAGCCAGCTGTTCATTTGAGGACTGCGGGTTAAGTTCCCACATTGATCTATTGCATTTGACGGGTGCCTGAGCGAATTTTGAAGGCCGAGCATTTCTATCGACTGGCATTTGAACCTATGAGCAAACCTGTATTCGACACTCTGACCGGCATGTACTTCACGGTTGATGATCCTGATGGAAGCTACGGCACAGGCCAGGTCATTCGCCTTGCTGCCGAGGGCGTCTACTTTATCCGTTTCGACGGAAACGAGGTGCCGCTGCCTTTGGAACTGGCTTCAATCGGCGAGATGCTGGAATCCACTGAAGAAGAGTTCAAACGCTGGCGTTTCTTCGACACGATCGAGGAGCGAGACAAGTGGATCGAGTGGTTGGATGCTCCATCTAAGCCTCGCGTCGTATCGCTTGTGAGGCCTACGAAATAACGGGTTACCGAAATCTGCGGCTCTGCCTTTCTCGAACCAAAAACCGTGCTTCGTTGACGCATCAAATAGTCAACCGAGTTGGACGGCACGCCATCTGGCGAAAACATCGTCTGGGCAAGCGTTAGCGGCTGAGCGCCGAAACGCGCTTGCCCAGAATGAATCCTACGCTTGAAACGCGCTCCGGGGCTTGCACGATATGAACCACTCGCAATTTCCGCCGTGGCAACGCGCTTCAGCGGGGCATCTGGCCGCCAGCATTTTGATCGCACCGGCATTCATGTCGGTAGCGAACTCGTCAGACCATTTTTGAAGGCTAGGCCAGTGGGTCTTGATGAAGAATGTTCCCTCTCTAACTTCAATGTATGGCCCTTGAGCGCACCAGCTATTCCGACCTTCCGGTGGCATCTGCTTCTAGAAAATTTCCAGAGCGGTTGAACCCCGTTGTGGTCGAGCAGGTCGAGCGCCTCTTGAATGACCGGACGCGCAATATCCGTCTCAATGGCGAACTGGCTGACCTCTTCCGCGATCGATCCTGGCGGCAAACCGCCAAGATCGTTCGTGCCTGGATGACGTGGGTAATTGTGCTCGATATTCTAACTTTAAGCCTCAACGCTATCTTGCTGCCGAGCCAAGCGATAACGTCGATGCTCTTTCCAAGCTTGATCCTTCCGCCGGCAGCTCTTGTCACCGTAATCACATTTCGCAAGCAGCGGCAATTGTGGCTGGAAGCCGCAATTGTTCTCACCAGTATGTTTCTGATCCTGCTGTCCGTCGCTCTCGTGGGTGTTAATGCAGGTGGTGAGTTTTACGAACGGCACTTGACGATCATGCTCTTCGTTGCCGTCACTGCCATTGTGATTTTTCCAGTCCCAATCGGTTGGGCGATGGCGATTGCGGCTTTTGCGCTTGGACTTTACCTGGTGTTCCAGCTCCGAAATCCAGCCATTGAAGCCGGAAGTGCGTTTGCGGGTTCATTGTTCTTCGCCAGCGGAGTTGCCGCAACGATCGTCGCCCGGCGTACAGCAACCCTCCTCGCACAGAAAGCGTTTCTTCTTGAATTACGGGATCGAAGTCGGCTTGTAGATCTCGCCGATGCCAATACCCGCCTCGAGCTACTAGCTCGCACCGATCCACTGACTGGCGTTGCGAACCGACGGTGGATGACGGAAATACTCGAACGCTTCTGGAAAGACGGTCACATACAAGAAAAACGCGCAGCTGTCTTGATGTGTGACGTGGATGATTTCAAGCGGCTTAACGACAGTCTGGGGCATGCTGAAGGGGATCGGTGTCTGGTGAAAATCGCCGGAATTATCCAAAGCTGCATGAGCGACGAGCTGTTCAATGTTGCCCGCTACGGTGGGGAAGAGTTTTTTGTCTTTCTCCCAGGCGCTGACCAAGACAGGGCGCTTGACATAGCTGAGCACATCCGCGGTCGGGTGGAAGCGGCATCTTTACCAAATCCCAGTTCTAGGGTCTTGCCGTATGTCACGCTGAGCATTGGTGTCGCGGCCATGAGGGACGAAAATATCCCGCCGGAGGAAATCCAGCGCAGAGCAGACGGTGCTCTCTACCGTGCGAAGGAGAGCGGCCGCAACTGTGTGAAGGTTCATATTCCAATCAACCAGGTGCCATCGACTTAGTGCCTTGTCGCGATTGGAGATTGCCTGAACCGCTTTCACGACCGAGCTGATGGGGTGTGCATTTCTCCACCGCTGTGCGGTTTCAAAATACAGACGCGAACATCCTGCTGTTAAACCGGGCGGACGTTTTCAGCTTTTGATTTACCAGTCTTGCGATCCTGGCCGAGCTCATAGCTCACCTTTTGCCCTTCGCGAAGCGAGCCACCGTTCTGAAGTGCAGACACATGGACGAACACGTCGGTTCCGCCATTCTCGGGGGTGATGAAGCCAAATCCCTTGTCTTCGTTGAAGAATTTTACCGTGCCACTAGCCATCTTGGTTCCTTATCCTGGGCAGTCCGCGCTGCTAGAAATAGAATAGTTTTCGCTTGGCTCAACCGCAACCCAATGATTTCCGGGGTGGAGCACTCAGACGATCCTGTTGCACTGCTTGCGCGAGCGTATCGTCGTAGCCCTGCAGAAAAAGCGATGCAGCCTTGCGGAGGCAGCACGCAGCGCTGATTGCACGGTGCAACATCCAACCCCATATCATGATGCAAGCAAACTCACTGAACATCCAATTTTGACGCGCCTCCGCAGCTTCATGCCGTGCGAGCCAGTGCGCGCGAGGAGACGTCATGCAGACGATACCGAAAACCTTGATTGAAATGAGTTCCATAGAACGAGCCGGCATGATGACAAGCGTTGTCGATGCCCTGCGCGCAATGGCGTTTGATGCGATGGAGATGGGGGACGCCAGATTAGCTGCGAATGCAGTGTCGATCGCTTACTCGATTATCGGCTGTGCGGCGGATCGCTCGGATGAGCACGTCGAGGCCGCTAGGTTCTGTTGACAAAGTAGGGTAGCCAGATCTTTGCGGCAGCCAACGCGAGGAAGGCTTCA
>NZ_CAXUPW020000008.1:0-237060 GCF_964252935.1 Rhizobium sp. LjRoot98 | reverse complement strand
CGCATCTCTAACTGGCCCAACTGTCGCATTACTAAATAGCCCTTACAAAAGAAGATCGCGTAATCTATCTTATGGAACCAAAGTAACGTAGGATGATCACCGGACAATCAGCCCGCAAACCCCGTCAGAAAAGACGTCAGATTGGCGCTGAGTTCGTCGCAGAGATAACCACCTTCCTGGACGATGACGGTCGGCAAGCCAAGATTGCTGATGGCTTGGGCAATGCGGGCAAAGCCTGGCGTCGAGACGGAAAGCCCACCGAACGGATCACCTTCGAACGCGTCAAGGCCGAGGGCAACAACCAGCGCATCCGGCGCATAAGCTTCGATGCGGCGGTTGGCAGCGTCCAGGGCTTCCAGAAATCCGGCGTCGGCGGTCTTGCGTGGCAGCGGCAGATTGTAGTTGTAGCCCAGACCCAGGCCCTCGCCGCGCTCGTCGGCATTGCCCCAGAAGAACGGATAGAACCGCACCGGATCGGCGTGCAGCGACACCGTCAGGACGTCGCTGCGGCCGTAGAAGATTCCTTGCGTGCCGTTACCGTGATGCAGATCCACGTCAAGGATGGCGACACGTTTCGACGACGTCAGCAAATGCTGCGCGGCAATGGCGGAATTGTTGAGGAAGCAAAACCCGCCAGCGACGTCGGCAAAGGCGTGATGGCCCGGCGGGCGGCAGAGTGCGTAGGTATGGCGTGCACCGGCCAGAACCGCTTCGGCCGCTTCTACCGCACTCCAGGCACTCCAGCAGGCGCTGCCCCATGTGTCGGCGGAGATCGGGCAAGCCGTGTCGGCCATATGGTAGCCGGCCTGGCCGACAGCCGAGGCCGGATAGCGTCCGGTCCGCGCCAACGGATGAATATTCGGGATCACCTCCTCCGAGGCGCCCTCGATCCGCTGCCAGCGGAGAAAAATGTTCTGCAGGAATTCGAGATATTCCGGCGTGTGGACAGCAGCGATCGGTTTCAAGCCATGATCACGCGGCCTAATGATCTCGGATCCGGCGGCTTTTGCGCCCTCCAGCAGGCGTGCGATCCGCTCCGGCTTTTCCGGATTGGGCTGCGGCGCACCGCTGGAGAGGAACATTTTCGGATCGTGCTTTGCCTGCTCTTGCGCATAGAAGGTCTTCATACCCATTCCTCAAACCCCGCTTTCGTGCTGTCCCGCTAGTGCTTCGAACGTCTCGCCATAGGCCGCATGAATCCGTTCTTGCTCGGACCAGGCAAGTCCCATTCGCTCGTAGAAATGCTGCGCCGAAACATTCTTCGCATCCACCGACAGCCGCAGATAGGTGCCTCCCCCCGCGTGGACATGCGCTGCGGTGTGGCGCAGAAGCGCCACACCGATGCCAGCGCCCCGAAAGCGCTCTTCGACGACGATGTCCTGAATATAAGCGCCCTTTTGTCCACGCCAGGTCGAGAAGCTTTGGAAGAACAGACACATGCCGGCAAATTCGCGGTCAATTTCGGCAAGCAGCACCATAAACGCGGGCTGCGGGCCAAAACCATGCTTGCGAAGGTCTTCCGGCGTTGCCGTGACTTTGCCTTCAGCATCGAGATGCCGGGCAATGCTCAGCAAACCGGTATGGATGAGATGCACGTCTTCAGCCGTTGCGACACGGATTTCGACGCCCTGGTTCGAGACATCCGCCATCAGAAGGCCACCCGATCGCCGCCCTTGAGCGCCAGCATGGTACGTGCCTCCTCCGGCGTCGCAACCTCCAGCGACAGGGCTTCAAGGATGGTGCGGATGCGGCTCACCTGCTCTGCATTGGACTTGGCAAGCTCCCCCCGTCCAAGATAGAGGCTGTCTTCCAGCCCGACGCGAACATTGCCGCCCATCGCAGCTCCCATGGTGATCAATGGCATCTGCTGGCGGCCCGCCGCCAGCACCGAGAAACGATAGTCGGCGCCGAACAGCTTGTCGGCAATGCGCTTCATATGGCTGAGATTATCGGGATCGGCACCGATGCCGCCGAGAATGCCGAGCACGAACTGAATGAACAGCGGGCCCTTTACCAGCCCGCGATCATAGAAATGCTTCAGCGAATAGAGATGGCCGACGTCGTAACATTCGAATTCGAAACGCGTGCCACACCCCTCACCCAGCCGCTTCAGAATGTCTTCGATATCGGCAAACGTGTTCTTGAAGATCGTGCCGCGCGTCGCCTCCAGAAGCTGCGGTTCCCAGTCGTGCTGCCATTCCATGCCGGGCTTGGCGAGCGGGAAAATGCCGAAATTCATTGAGCCCATATTGAGCGAGCACATTTCCGGCTGCGCCTGCAGCGATGCCGCCAGCCGCTCGTCCAGCGTCATCAGCGAACTGCCGCCGGTCGAGATATTGATGACGGCATCGGTTGCCTGCTTGATGCGTGGCAGGAATTGCATGAACACAGAGGGATCAGCGGTCGGCCGTCCATCGGCCGGGTTGCGGGCATGCAGGTGCAGGATCGATGCGCCGGCCTCCGCCGCAGCGATCGCCTGTTCGGCGATCTGGTCCGGCGTTACCGGCAGATACGGACTCATCGACGGCGTATGGACGGAGCCGGTAACGGCGCAGGTGATAATGACTTTGTTCTTCATGATCCCGTTCTCAGCCGTTGACCGGCAGATCAAGTTCACGTGCCAGCTGTTCGAAGCTATCGCCCAGGATCGAGACCATTTCGCCGATTTCCGCCGCTGTAATCACCAGCGGCGGGGCAAGGATCAGGTTGTCAGCCTCATAACCATCACCGCGAATCCGGCGGGAGTACAGGATCAGCCCCTTGTCGTAAGCGATATCGAGCAGCCGCTGGTTGGTCGCCTGCGCTTTCGGGAAGGATTTGAAGGTCACCGGATCGGCGACGAGATCTGCACCGATCAGGAGCCCCCTGCCGCGGACTCCGGCGATGAAGGGGAAGCGCTTCGACAGGTTTTCCAGCTCGGACTTCAAGAGATCGCCCATTGCGGCAGCATTGGCCTCGACGCCGAGCCGCTCCATCTCTTCGAGGACTGCGAGGCCCGCAGCACAGGCGAGCGGATTGCCGGCATAGGTATAACCGTGCTGGAAGCCACCCATGTCGAGCACCGGCTTTACCAGCTTTGCCGAGGCAGCCATGGCGCCGAGCGCCGCATAGCCGGAGCCAATGCCCTTCGACAGCGTGATGATATCCGGCTTGCAATTCCAGTGATCGCCGCCGAGATATTTGCCGGTGCGCGCAGCACCGCTCATGACTTCGTCGTGGATCAGCAGGATACCGTATTTGTCGCAGATCTCGCGGATGCGCGCAAAATAGCTGTCGGGTGCAACCAGGGCCGCTGTTGCCGCGCCGCCGATCGGCTCCATGATGAAGGCAACGATGCTTTCCGGCCCTTCGGACAGGATTTTTTCTTCCAGCATATCGGCATAGCGCAAACCACGCTGTTCCATCGTCAGGTTGTCGCGATCGCGATAAGCTGTCGGTGCCGGGATGGCCGGCATTGGCTGAATCTGCGGCGCAAAGGTTTCCGTCAGTGCCAGGTCGCCGGTAACGCCAAGCGCACCCATCGTGCCGCCGTGATAGGACGGAAACCGGCAGATGACCTTCCAGCGCTTCGGCTGATTGGTGGCAACAGCCCATTGCCGTGCCAGCTTGATCGCCGATTCCACCGCTTCCGACCCACCGGAAACGAAGAAGATCCGATCCAGATCCCCGGGCATTTTTCCGGCAAGACGCCGGGCCAGCTCTTCGGCCGGTTGGTTTTCGAAATGCAGCCGATAGGCGAAACTTGTCTTCTCCATCTGCCGCTTCATGGCTTCAATGACATGGCGGTTACCGTGGCCGATATTGCTGACCATCGGCCCGCTGGAGCCGTCGATGAAGCGGCGGCCGTCCTCGGTCCAGAAATAAATGCCTTCGGCGCGGTCGACCAGCGGCCGGCGCAGGCGCGTGACATAGAAGAGATGGGATGCGGGCCGCTCGTTGGCTTGGATGTTCATGATGCTCTGCTCTGGCTGAATTTATCGATTGAGATAGCGGTTAAGCACATTGGCGGTGACGCGCTCCACCATGGCGTCCTTCCGCAGCAGGCCCGCCACCCATTCGCAGGTTCCGGCGTGGAAAACCTCGCCCTTCCCCCGCTTGAAATTGATGATCATCCCGTTGCTGTAGCGGACTTTTTCCATGTTCTCGTCGGAGGCTTCGCCATAGAGGGTTTCGGCGATGAAGCGGCCATCCTCGTCGCCGAAGAACAGGTCTTCGCGCGTCAGGATATCGCTCTCTTCGACCTGGCTTGCCATACCGAGCGCGAGGATTTCCAGTCCTTCCGGCGCGCCGCTGTCGGCTGTTGGATAAGGCAGTCCATGACGGATTTCATAGGCGAGACCATCGACTTCGTAGCCGTAGATATGGCTGTCGGCTCCCAGAAGGTCACCATAGAACAGGCCGGTTCCGGCAAAAGCCCAGTGACGCGGCCGGTAGATCGGGAAGCCGCGAACGCCGCGCGGCGCACAACCGCCCCAGCCGGAATAGACGCCATTCGTCGCGTTGAGCCCGAAGGTCAGCGCGCCGGGACGGCCAATTTCGGGCGCTTCCCAGGAATTGGTGGCACGGGTGACGTCGCCGTTTTGGTAGATCGGGTCTTCCTTGCGGGCCACATATTTGTAGCAGACCTGCCGCTGCCCCTCATCTTCCAGCCGCGTCTGCCACATGAAATTGCCGGCAAAGCGCGCCACATGCCCGCCCTGATCGACATAGGCGTCGACGGCGTCGCGCATTTCCCAGGTCCAGTATTCGTCATGGCCAACGAAGACGACGCAGTCGTAGTCGTTCAGTATATCCGGATCGTTGTGCAATTCGTGCTGGCTGGCGAGATCGACATCGTATCCCACCCGCTCGGCCCAACGGAAAAACTGACTGTCGTAACTGGCCCAGCCGGACGAGGTGTATTTCTTCGAATAGCCGTTGGCAAAAGCCCATTCCATATGCGGATAACGCGGAATGGTGCCCGGCGGCAGGCTTACTTCCAGCGGCACACGGGGCGCATCCGGCGGCAGTACCACGAAGCCACGGCAAAGCGGCCGCTCGATACTGACAGTGGTGGCATACTTGTCGCGGTTCGGGCCAGTGATGCCCTGATAATGGTTCGATCCACCCCAGGTATTATAGGCTGTCCAGGTGCCGGTGGCGGCAACCTGCAGGATCCGGCCTGGCTTTGGACCGGGTTTTGGCAGGACAATGATCATGTGGTGACACTGGATCGGCTTGCCGTCGCGTCCCTCGGCCGTCAGCGTGATGCGGTAGGCGCCAGATGGCCAGCTGTCGTGAACCTGGAAAGCAAAGGTCGGTTCCCAGCCGCAGCCGAGCACGGAGACCTGATCAGGCGTTTCCTGCCAGGCCGTGGCGATATCATCGGTGCCATAAACGCTTGTCTCGACCGCCCCGTCGCGGACGATCTCCAGCCGGCAGGAGGACGCTGTCGAGCTGATGTGCAGATCCACCATCTCACCGGGCGCATAAGCGTAAGCGCGCGTATAGCACCAGATCTCGCCACGCTCGCCGTCCATGCCCGGATATTCGTAATAGTGACCGCGCACCGCCTGATGCCGTTGCTCGGCGGTCAATCCGAAATCGGGGAAAATTTGGGTAGTATCGGTCACGTCACGCCTCGCTGGGTCTCCGGTGACGACGATCAAACCACAATGGACTTGGCCCGACAAATACATTAGGTGAAGGACCAGCATTCACCAAATGAATGAGGCAACTATGCTCAGCCCGAGACGCCGTTTCGTCTGGGAGATCGACTGGAACCTTCTGCGCACCTTCACGGTGATCGTCGAAGAAAAGAGCCTGACAGCTGCAGGCAACCGCCTGTCGCTGAAGCAGCCGACCATCAGCAACGCACTGCGCCGCCTCGAAGAGCATATGGCCTGCCGCCTGATCGACCGATCCTCCAACCACTTCCGCATGACGTCAGCTGGCGAACGGCTCTACGCGGAATGTCTGACAATGTTTTCGATCGTCACCGGCCTGCCCGATCTCATCAAGGACGACCCCGACCTGGTCACCGGCCATGTCGAAATGGCCTTTGCCAGCCATATCGAATGCCCGTTCCTTGATCGCTTCCTTGCCGATTTCCACAAGACCTTTCCGCGGGTCAGCTTCTCGACCACCGTTTCCGCCAGCCAAACGGTCATCGACAATGTCCTATCCGGCGAGGCCTGCCTGGGCATCTGCCTTGCCCACGAAAAGCACCCGGAACTGGACTACACCGTGCTTTATCGCGAACATTTCGGCTTCTTCTGTGCGCCCGGCCACCCGCTGTTTGGAAAGCGCGACACCGATATTACCGAACTCGCAACGCTGGACTACGTCTCCTTCAAGACGGATCAACTCGGCGGTGCCTTGGCGCCAATCGCTCGCCTACGGCAACGGGAGAATTTCAATGGGCCGGTGCTGGGGCTCTTCACCAATCTCGAAGAAGTCAAGCGCCTCATCAAGGTCGGGTTCGGCTTCGGTCCCTTGCCGATCCATGTGGTGGCAGCCGACATCGAGGCACGGCAACTCTGGCAATTGCCGCCCTATGAAAACCCGCCGGCTGCCGATGTCTATCTGGTCACCAAGCGTTCTGCGCGCAGCAGCAGGGCTGAGACCTTGCTGATAGACCGGCTACTCGCCGCCGTCGCGGCCGTGCCGCTCAGCGAACGGACATATCCGCGCGGAATTGCAAACCCCGAGCTTGAGAGTGCCTAGCACCTGCATTCCTCCACAGAATGGGACAGCCGCTCACCGCGATCCTCCCCCACCTCCGACTGTCAACCGTTACGCTGACCCACTCTGATTGGCGACCTCCAGCGCGGAAATGACTTCCGCGTCGCTCACCTGGCGGAAATCATCGTAAAAATGCCCGACGGCGCGAAAGACGAATGGCGCTTCGAGGCAGATGAGCGCATCAACGTTTCGCTCCAACTCCTCCAGGGAAACGGCCGGCGCAACCGGAACGGCCAGCACCAGTTCCTGCGGCCCCTGGTTCCGAATGGCCTTAAGCGCCGCCTTGACGGTGGAGCCGGTGGCTATGCCATCATCGACAACGATGACCACGCGCCCGGCAAGCGGGATAGTGTTGCGATTGCCGAGATAAAGCCGCTTGCGCCGCTCGATCTCCATCTGTTGCGATCTGCATATCGCCGAAAACTCCCTGTCGCGGATTCGCGCCTGCCGGATGACGTTTTCATTGCGAACGATGATTGGCTCTGGCCCATCCACAATCGCGCCCATCGCAAGCTCGGAATGGAAAGGCACACCGATCTTTTGGACGAAAAGGAGATCCAGCGGCGCATCAAGCGCACGGGCAATTTCCGCAGCGACGGCGACGCCGCCACGCGGAAGCGCAATCACGACCGGGCATTTTCCGCGGTAACCTGTCAGTGCAGCAGCCAGTCTGGAGCCTGCGTCCTTGCGGTTTGCGAATGACATCTCGCACCTGTCCGTTTCAACCGCAGGAATACTCCAGCCCCGATGCGGTGTGGCCAGTTTAACCTATCGCCGGGCAGGGCGCCATTTCCACCATCCCGACCGGTATTCGTCGCGCCAGCCATTCCAATGCCCCCCGAACCGTAATCCGCCCCTTGACGCACTCCTTGCAATTTGCATTATTGCTCAGATGTCAGACCAATTCTGGTTTTAACTAGAAAGCGGACAGTGATGCAGAAGGATGCAAGAGCGGCACTCGCCCCCCTGCCCCCGGCCGACCGGGCGCAGCAGGTGACAGCAGCGCTTGCGGACTATATCCAGCGCTCCAACCTCGTTCCCGGCGACCGTCTTCCGGCCGAGCGAGAGCTGATGAGCGCCCTTGCCGTCGGCCGTTCGACCATCCGCGAGGTCATCCGCCATTTTCAGGCGCTCGGTGTCGTCGAGGCCCGCAAGGGCAGCGGAACCTACCTGCTGAAGCCGATCTCCGGCAGCACCATCCACATGCCGCTATCGCTGGAAACGACGCATCTGCGTGATGTGCTGTTGATGACGCTGGAAGTGCGCCGGGGTATCGAGGCGGAAGCTGGCATGGTTGCAGCCCGCGTCCGGACGCCGGAAGACGTGCGGATGATCGAAGAAAAGCTCGATGAGATGGAGCGGGTGCACCTGTCCAAGGGTACATCCGGCCCGGAAGACCTGGCCTTCCACCTCGCCATCTATGACGCCACCCACAACCCGCTGTTCAAGCAATTGCTCGAACAGATGCGCGGCGCTTTCGAACGCTTCTGGGAATGGCCTTTCGACCGGCTGGATTTCGCCCGCCGCTCCTTTCCATTCCACCGCACCCTCTTCAATGCGATCGCTGCTCAGGACCCTGAAGCCGCGCGCGCTGAAACACTGAAAATCCTCGCGATCGTCGAGGAAGACATCAAGGAAATGTCCAAATGAGCAACGGGTTTGATCCGTTCGAAGATGCCTCTCTCATCGTCACCCATGACGTGAGCAATGCCTATGACGCCGTTGTGCCGCCGATCGTGCAGACGTCGCTGTTCACCTTCACCGATTATGACGACATGGTCGCGTCCTATCGCGGCGAAAAGGTCCGGCCGATCTATACGCGCGGCCTGAACCCGACCGTGCGGATCTTCGAGGAAATGTTGGCCAAACTTGAAGGTGCTGAAGACGCTATCGGCTTTGCCAGCGGCATGTCGGCGATCTCCTCGACGGTTCTGTCTTTCGTCGAACCCGGCGACCGCATCGTTGCGGTCAAGCATCTCTATCCCGATGCCTACCGCCTGTTCGGTACGTTTTTCAAGCGCATGGGCATCGAGGTTACCTATGTCGATGGCCGCGATGAAGAAGAGGTCGCCAAGGCCCTGCCCGGCGCGAAGTTTCTTTATCTCGAAAGCCCGACGAGCTGGGTGATGCAGACCCATGATGTCGCAGCGCTCGCAGCCTTGGCCAAGTCGCACGGCATTACCTCCGCGATCGACAACAGCTGGGCAAGCCCGGTCTTCCAGCAGCCGATCTCGCTCGGCGTCGATCTGGTCATTCATTCCGCTTCGAAATATCTCGGCGGTCATAGCGACGTCGTCGCTGGCGTTGTTGCAGGCTCCAAGGAACTGATCGGACGCATCCGCTCGGAAGCCTATCCCTATCTCGGCGGCAAGCTGTCGCCGTTCGATGCCTGGCTTCTCATCCGCGGCATGCGCACGCTGCCGATCCGCATGAAAGCGCATGAGCAATCCACTGTCGAGATCACCAAGCGTCTGCAGGCGCATGATGCAGTCGAATCGGTGAACTATCCCGGCCTCGCCAATCATCTGCCGCCCGGCCTCAAGGGCACATCCGGCCTGTTCTCGTTCATTTTCAAGGAAGGCATCAATGTCCGTACCTTCTCGGATCACCTTGAGCTGTTCAAGCTCGGCGTCAGCTGGGGCGGGCACGAAAGCCTGATCGTGCCGGGCGAAGTCGTCCTCTCGCAAAAAGCACAACCTAATTCCGCGGTCGCCTTCGGCATCAGTCCGCGGTCGGTACGGCTCCATGTCGGCCTGGAGGGAACGGAGGCCCTCTGGAGCGATATCGAAGCGGCAATCGCTGCCGCAGCGATAGGCTGACACGACAGCATGCAACCCAACCAACAATAAAAGGGAAACGAAAATGAGGAAACTGATTGCCGCGACCATGGTCGCCACGCTGATGGCAGGCACGGCTCTTGCCGACACCAAGCTGAAGCTGGTTGAAGTCATCACCAGCCCGGAACGTACCGAAACGCTGAAATCGATCGTCGCCAAGTTCGAAGCCGCCAACCCCGGCACGACGGTCGAGATCATCTCGCTGCCCTGGGGCGAAGCGTTCCAGAAGTTCGCCACCATGGTTTCTGCAGGCGAAATCCCAGACGTGATGGAAATGCCCGATACCTGGCTGTCGCTCTATGCCAACAATGGCATGCTTGAAAGCCTCGAGCCCTACCTGAAGACCTGGGACCAGACGCCTGAACTGACCGATCGCGCGCTCGAACTTGGCCGCGACATCCAGGACACGGCCTATATGCTGCCTTACGGCTTCTATCTGCGCGCCATGTTCTACAACAAGAAGATCTTCGCGGAAGCAGGCGTCGATGGCCCGCCGAAGACGATGGACGATTTCGTCGCCGCCGCCGAGAAGATCAAGAAGCTGCCGGGCAAATATGCCTATTGCATGCGCGGCGGTCCGGGCGGCCTCAACGGCTGGATGATGATGGGCGCCACGATGGCGGGCGACAACACCTACTTCAACGCCGACGGCACATCGAAATTCTCGGAAGAAGGCTGGGTCAAGGGCTTCACCTGGCTGATCGACCTCTACAAGAACGGCTATGCGCCGAAGGACAGCGTCAACTGGGGCTTCAACGAGATCGTCGCCGGCTTCTACACCGGCACCTGCGCGATGCTCGACCAGGATCCGGACGCGCTGATCGCCATCGCCGAGCGCATGGACGCGGCCGACTATGGCGTCACCACCATGCCGAAGGGTCCGTCGGGCAAGACATTCCCGACCATCGGCTTTGCCGGCTGGTCGATGATGTCGGCGAGCGCCAACAAGGACCTGTCCTGGAAGCTGATTGCCACGCTCGAAGGCCCGGAAGGCAATATCGAGTGGAACAAGAAGATCGGCGCCCTGCCGGCCCTCAAATCCGCCGAGAAGGATCCTTTCTTTGCAACGGATCAGTTCAAGGGCTGGTTCGAGGAACTGGCCGACAAGGACGCCATCCCGACGGTGATGCCGACCTATCTGGAAGAGTTCGCCTTCTTTAAGGATTCGATGGCGATCAAGACCAGCCAGGAAGCCATGCTCGGCGATATCACGCCGGAGGAAATGGCCAAGCAATGGGCTGACTACATGACCAAGGCTCAACAGAAGTTCCTCGCGAGCAAATAAGTCATCAGCCTTTAACCGCAGGCACCGGCATGATGCCGGCTGCCTGCGGCCCATTCCCCTGACGGAAAAGCCGGCACGCCTCCCCGCGCCGCAAACTGGAAATATTTGACGATGGCTTCACATGCAGCAGCCCGCAATGGCGGCGCGCGCAGGGACCAGCGGCCGCTGAAGAAGCGCCTTGCCGATGCCTCCGCCCCCTATCTCTATAGCGCGCCCGCGCTGATCCTGATCGTCACCGTCATGCTGGTGCCGCTGGTGCTCGGTATTTCCTATGCTTTCCGCGATATCCAGCTGCTCAATCCCTTTTCCGGCGGCTTCATTGGGCTCGATCATTTCAAAACCCTGTCGCAAGACCAGAATTTCTATCGGGCCTTGAAGAACACGCTGTGGTGGACAGGCTGGTCCGTGCTGCTGCAGTTCGTTCTCGGACTGATCCTCGCGCTGTTGCTCGACAAGCCGTTTGCCGGACGCGCCATCGTGCAGGCGCTGGTCTTCCTGCCATGGGCAGTTCCAAGTTTTCTTGCCGGCCTCAACTGGGCCTGGCTGTTCAACCCCGTCGTCGGCCCCATTCCGCACTGGCTGTTTTCGCTCGGCTTGATGAGCGAGCCCTACAATATCTTGTCCGATCCGCAGCTTTCCATGTGGGGGCCGATCATCGCCAATGTCTGGTGGGGCATCCCGTTCTTCGCCATCACGCTCCTGGCGGCCCTTCAAGCGATCCCGCGTGATCTCTACGAGGCAGCCAGCATCGATGGCGCCGGGCCAGTGCAGCGATTCATCTCGATCACCCTGCCCTTCCTCGCCCCGACCATTGCCATCACGGTGCTGCTGCGGACAGTGTGGATTTCAAACTTCGCCGACCTGATCATCGTCATGACCAATGGCGGACCGGCCGACCGCAGCCAGATCGTCGCCAGCTACATCTTCACCCAGGCCTTCAAGCGGCTGGATTTCGGCTATGCCTCAGCCATCGCACTGGTGCTGCTGGCGCTTTTGATCACCTATTCGATGCTGATCGTGATCCTACGTCAGTGGCTGTTGAGCAAGGATTGAGATCATGACCGGCAAACGCATCGCCTCCATTCTCGCGCACCGTCTAGCCATTCTCGCCTATGTCGTCTTCGCGCTGTTCCCGCTCTACTGGTTGTTGAAAGTCTCGGTCACTCCCAACAAGCTGCTCTATTCCGAGGGCATCAGGATGTGGCCGTCGCAGACCAGTTTCGAGCATTTCGACTTCGTCTTGAAACACAGCGAATTCCCGACCTTCTTCAAGAACAGCCTGATCGTTTCCGGCTCGACGGCGATCATCGTCACCGTGCTCGCCTCCTTGGCGGGCTATGCAATGTCGCGCTTCACCTTCCGTGGCAAATACTGGATCGTGACGCTGATGCTGCTGACCCAGATGTTTCCGCTGGTCATGCTGGTGGCGCCGATCTTCAAGATGCTGTCGCCACTCGGGCTGACCAACAGCCTCACCGGCCTCGTCATCGTCTACACCGCCTTCAACGTGCCGTTCGCCACCTTCCTGATGCAGTCTTTCTTCGACGGTATCCCGAAGGATCTCGAGGAAGCCGCGATGATCGACGGCGCCACCCAGTTCGTCGCCTTCCGTCAGATCATCCTGCCGCTGACGCTGCCGGGTATCGCAGCCACCCTTGGCTTCGTCTTTACGGCCGCATGGAGCGAGCTGCTGTTCTCGCTGATGCTGATCTCCGGCAACGACTCCGCGACTTTCCCGGTCGGGCTGCTTTCCTTCGTCTCGAAATTCTCGGTCGATTTCGGACAGATGATGGCGGCGGGCGTCATGGCGCTTATCCCCGCCTGCCTGTTCTTCCTGTTGATCCAACGTTACCTCGTGCAGGGCCTGACGGCCGGCGCCGTGAAAGGCTGATCCCATGGCATCCATCGATATCGCCGCCATCCGCAAATCCTACGGCATCCATCCGGTGCTGCATGGTGTCGACCTTGAGATCAAGGATGGCGAGTTCGTTGTCCTGGTCGGCCCATCCGGCTGCGGCAAGTCCACGTTGCTGCGGATGATTGCCGGCCTGGAGGCCGTCACATCGGGTGAAATCCGCATCGACGGCAAGCGCGTCAACGATCTTGCCCCGAAGGACCGCGACATCGCCATGGTCTTCCAGTCCTACGCGCTTTATCCGCATATGAGCGTCGCCAAGAACATGAGCTACAGCCTGCGGCTCAGGAAAACGCCGAAGGAAAAAATCGCTTCGGTTGTTGCCGGTGCCGCCAGCAAGCTCGGACTCGACCCGCTGATGGAACGCCGCCCGAAGGCTCTCTCCGGCGGCCAGCGCCAGCGCGTTGCCATGGGCCGCGCCATCGTGCGTGAACCGAAGGCCTTCCTGTTCGACGAACCGCTGTCCAACCTCGATGCCCGCCTGCGCGAACAGATGCGCGCCGAAATCAAGAAGATGCATCAGGATCTTGGCGCCACCTCGATCTATGTCACGCACGACCAGATCGAAGCGATGACACTGGCCGACCGGATTGTCGCCATGCACGGCGGCGTCATCCAGCAGGTCGGCAGCCCCCTCGAACTTTACGACAATCCGGCGAACCTCTTCGTCGCCGGTTTCATCGGTTCACCCGGCATGAACTTCTTCGAAGGCCGCTACATGGTGACCGGCGACAGCGCCAGCTTTGCGCTCACCGGCGGCGTCACGCTGCCGCTCAGTGGCACCGCCAATCTTATCGACGGCAGCCGCGCCACGCTCGGCATCCGGCCGGAACATGTGGTTCTGGGGGCCGAAGGTCCCGACGTCCTGAAGGCCACCGTCGATCTGGTCGAGCCGACCGGCTTCGGCATCATCGTTCACCTCAAGCTCGGCCCGGTCGCCTTCAAGGCCTTTACGCTCGACCGGCGGTTCCTGGGCATGCACGGTGAAGTGAATGTTAGGCTTCCGGTCAAAAACCTGCATTTCTTTAACGAGGCCGGACAGAAGGTCTGACATTCTGATCCGGAAGACGGGCTCAACGTCCGGTTTTGACATTGCGAGTGACTTTCAGTATTTTCAATATAAACAATAGTTTATGAGAAAACTCTGAAAGAGCGATGTCTCACGATCGCGACACCTTGCGCTTCTACGAAATGGAAGCCGCCAAATACACATCCAGAGGCCAGGAGCCGAGCGAGAGCCGGATCGCGAACTTTCTGTCGCAATTGCAGCCCGGCGCAAGCATTCTTGAACTCGGGTGCGGCGGTGGTCAGGATAGCGAATTCATGCTCGCACGGGGCTTCGACGTCCGCCCGACGGATGGCACTCCCGAAATTGCCCACGAAGCGGAAAAACGCCTCCGGATCCCGGTTGCCACATTGCTGTTCGGTGATCTGAATGAGCAGGCCATGTATGACGGCGTCTGGGCCAATGCGTGTCTTCTCCACATCCCCAGAGCCGGCCTGCCGGACATCCTCGCCCGCATCCATGCCGCGTTGAAACCCGGCGGGGTGTTTTACGCCAGCTTCAAGGCCGGGGAAGCTGAAGGCCGCGACGAGTTCGACCGGTATTACAACTATCCCTCCGAAAGCTGGCTGAGAAACGTCTACGCGCAGCTTGCCTGGGCATCGGTCTCGATCGAAGCCAAAGCAGGGGGCGGCTATGATAACAAGCCGACCGAATGGCTCCACGTCATGGCGACGAAACGGCCTTGACCTCCATACGGCATCCCACTTCTTCCGACGTTACGAAAGCCAACGAGGTAGGTTTTGATGGAGCGATCAGAAAGCGTTGAGGCGACAGCGGATGCCCTGATCGTTGTCGATGTGCAGGTGGCATTCGTCACCGGAATCGAGGCTGTTCCGGACCATTCCACGTTGCTGGCGGCAATCGAGGCTTTGATGACCGCGGCGCGTACAGCAAAGGTGCCGGTTATTTTCCTGCAAAACGACGGAGAGCCCGGAACGGTCGATGAGCCGCATCGGCCCGGTTGGGCACTTCACTTTCCGCCACTTGCCGATGAGAGCGTCGTGCGGAAAACCACAGATGACGGTTTCGACGGTACGCCCTTGCACAGGCTGCTCGCGGCATCCGCCGTGCAAACCGTTGCCCTCTGCGGTGTGCTGTCCGAAATGTGCGTGGCAGCGACGGCACGGGCCGCCATCCAGCGCGGCTATCACGTCATCCTGCCGCATGACGCTCATGCGACCTATGACGTGCCTCCAGGTCCCGGCGGATCGCCAATGGTTCCAGCCAGCATGGCGGCGCGGGCAGCGGAATGGTCGCTCGGGGACGAGATCACCATCGCAGCATCGCTTGCGGATATCCGTTTTTCCAAATCCACGGAAAAATAGCATCCAGTCTCGCTGCCCCAGCGGCGGCATCAAAAAAATACGAAATAATTTTCACGCCATGTCGAAATCCCAAAACGAGCAACGTTCTTGGGGTGTAGAGACAGAAACACAAAGAGTAACAGCAATGAATTTTCCGATTACCTCGCTTTACGCGGTCGCTCTGACCGTCATTTTCCTGCTCCTATGGATCAATGTCAGCAAAACCCGTTCGGCGCTTAGCCTGTCCATCGGCGACGCCGGCAATGTCGATCTGCATGAACGTATCCGCCGGCACGGCAATTTCGTCGAATGGGTGCCGATGATCCTGATCCTGATGGTGCTGGCCGAGGGACAGGGTGCAGGCCCGCTCTGGCTGCATGCGGCAGGCGCACTGACGGTGGCCGGTCGGATCTTGCACCCGTTCGGACTGCGCGCCAATGCACCGGCCCATCCGCTGCGGATCATCGGCAACACCGCCTGCATCCTCGCGATGGTTGTCCTCGCTGTCGCTCTCACCCTTTCGGCCTTTGCCCTTTGAACTGAAACCGTGAATATTCCAAACACAGGAGACCTTCTATGCAATATATGGCGCTGATTTATGGGGATCCATCCGTGGAACCGGCCTATGGCACACCTGAATTCGAGACAATGATGCAAGGTTATGCCGCCTTTAGTGAAATGCTGAAGGCCGCCAACGCCTATGTCTCGGGCGAAGGCCTGCAAGGTGTCGAAACAGCCACGAGCGTGCGCGTTCGGGGCGGCAAGGTCGAAACGATGGACGGACCCTTTGCCGAAACCAAGGAGCAGTTGGGCGGGTATTACATCTTGGATGTTCCCGATCTGGATACGGCACTTCGCTATGCCGCGATGATCCCTTCCGCCACCTACGGCACCGTCGAAGTCCGGCCGGTAATGGACTATAGCTGATGCACTCAGCTGCCCCCGATCCTCAAGCCGTATCCCGGGCCATTGATGCCCTGGCGCGCACGGACCGGGGGCGGCTGTTGTCGGCACTGATCGCCCGGCTCAAAAACTTCCAGTTGGCCGAAGATGCGCTGCAGGACGCACTGGCTTCCGCCGTCGTGCATTGGGGACGAACGGGGGTTCCCGCCTCACCGCAAGGTTGGTTGCTGAAGGTTGCGCTGCGCAAGGCAATCGACCTGCTGCGCAAGGATGCCCGGGAAGATCGCAAGACCGCCGAGATCGCCCGCCTCTCCGTGGACGAGGCTCACGAGAATACGACAGACGACATTCCCGACGAACGCCTGCGGCTGATCTTCACCTGTTGCCATCCCGCGCTGGAATCGAAGACCCAAGTGGCACTCACCCTGCGCACGCTTGGCGGCTTGAGCACGCCCGAGGTCGCCAGCGCCTTTCTCGACAACGAGACAACCATGGGCCAGCGATTGACCAGGGCACGCGCAAAAATCCTTGCTGCCGGCATCCCGTATGTGGTGCCCGGTCCGGAAGCCTGGGCGGAACGGCTGCAATCCGTGCTGACCGTCGTCTACTTGATCTTCAATCAGGGCTACTCCTGTGCCGCGGGGGACCGGGTGCGGCAGCTCGGCGAGGAGGCAATCTATCTCGGGCACATGCTCGACAGCCTGCGGCCGGGCGAGGCCGAGATCGAGGGGCTTTTGGCCCTGATGCTGATTACCGAAGCCCGCCGGGCGGCACGGCTGGACGCCGATGGGACAAGCATTCCCATTGCCTCGCAGGACCGCAAGCTCTGGAACGATGGGCGGATTGCCGACGGCCTTTCTTTGCTCGACCGGGCGATGGCCCGCCGCGCTGCCGGCCCCTTCCAGATCAAGGCGGCAATCGCCGCCCTGCATGTCCAGTCCGAACCGCCGGACTGGAGCCAGATCGTTCTGCTTTACGACAGCCTGCTGCGCATGGAGCCGACCCCGGTGGTGCAATTGAACCGCGCCGTGGCCCTGGCCGAGGCCGGTGCACCGGAGGCCGGTCTGCGCGTTCTGGAATCTCTGGCGTCGGTGCTCGATGCCTATCAGCCATTTCATGCGGCCAACGCAGAACTTTTGTCGCGGTGCGGCCGGACCAGTGCCGCACTTGCGGCCTACGACCGCGCCATCGACCTTACAAGCAATCCGTCGGACGCAGCCTTTTTGAGGCATCGCCGCACTCAGTCCACCGAAAGCCTTTGACCTATTCGGCAGCCTTTTCCAACGGCATCAGCGTGAACAATTCCTGGGCGCGCTTGACGCCACGCAGGGCATAACGCCCGATCGAAACGACTTCGGAATTGCGCAGAGGAGGTGCTGCGGCAACGAACTGCGATGACATGATCACGCTGCGATCGACGAAGCGGCACATCGAGGCGATGCGGCTGACTTCGTTAACGGCTGGCCCGATGACGGTGAAATCCAGCCGGTCGCTCGAACCGATATTACCATAGAAGACATCACCAATATGCAGCCCGAGATAAACCTCGGTTACTGGGCGCCCTTCGAGCATGCGCAACTCGTTCAGCCCCTTCAGCTTCGCGCGCAAGTTCTGTTCCGCCAGCAGCGCCCGCCCACAGGCGTCTTCGCGTTCCTCGGCCTTGAAGATCGCCAACGTGCCATCGCCGATCAGCTTCAAGACATTGCCGCCGGCCTCGTGAATGGAGGAAATCACCGCATCGGCATAATCATTGAGAAACGGAATGATCTCGTCCGGCGGCAGGTTGTCGGAGATACGGGTATAATTCTGCAGATCGGAGAACCACAGAACCGCCGAAATCCGCTCGGCCTTGCCACGCGATATGCGGCCTTCAAGCACCTGCTTGGCGGCGTCCTCGCCGAGATAGACCTCGGCAATGGTCCGTGAAATACGCGTCAGCGATCCCGACTTGATCGCCAGCGCCAGCACCGGAACCAATTGCCGAAGGGCTGCCAGATCTTCCTCGCGAAAACCCTCCTCGTCCATTGTCGTCCAATGCGAGTAAAAACAGTCCATGTCACCGATATGGCTGTCCTGGGCGAAGCGATGGATCATCGCGACATAGTCCTTGTGTCCAGCCGCCAACATGACATCCAACATGTAGAAATCGGTCGGGTCGCCGAAACCGAGGCGCCTTCGGATCTCGTTCTGATTTTTTTCGCGCAGGTGAAAGAACGCCGAGCGCTCCCAATTTTCAGCCGAAACACCCTCGTTCGTCGGCCCGTATTCGAAAGCCGCTTTCACGGGCTCTTTGCTGTCCCACTGGAAGGCCCGCCCCTCATAGACCGGATGCAGCGTATCGATCAGGGCAAGGCCGCGATCAAGTCGCATTCCGGCGGCACGGGCGCGCTGGCAGAAGCCGTTGACGATGTCCATTTCGTCGACGCCCTTCAGGCCCTGCGTCGTCAACCAGGCGGAAATCTCGCTGATATCGTCTGCGTTCATGTCGATTTCCTTGGTTCCGGCGGACATTCACACGTCTAGCGCATAACCTATCGATCCGGAATCGATATAAGGAACGGCCGGCCGGGTCGATCGGCCATGCGGGGAAGACGTGCGAGGGAAGGCCTCTGAAGTTGCCGCGGATGTGGGTAAGCCCCAACCAAAAGGCAAGGTTCAACCGCAGCCTTTTTAAATTTCGTCCTGCCGTGTGACAAATTCGCGAGACAGCCAGTCAATGAAGACACGCACCCGCGGTGACAGCTGGCGGCTGCGAGGGTAGAGTAGCGAAACCGGCGTGCGGGATGGCGGATTGTCCGGCAGGATGGCAACGAGCGTGCCGTTTCTCAGGTCCTCCTCCAGGGAATAGCGCGGGGCCTGCATGATGCCGAGCCCCAGCCGCGCCGCCGCCGCCAGCGTATCGGCACCATTGACGGATACCACCGTCGGCAAGGAAACGCTGCGGATTCCACCCGCTACCGTGAACTCCAGCGGCAGCAAGCCGCCGATGGCTGTCGACCAGAAGCCGATCATCTGGTGCCCGCCGAGATCGTCAATATTTTGCGGCAGGCCAAAGCGTGCAATATAATCCGGTGAGGCACAGGTCACCTCTTCCAGAAGCGCGACGCGCCGGGCAATCATGTCGCTATCCTGCAAATCGCCGACACGCAGCACGCAGTCGATCCCTTCGCGGATCAGATCGACCAGCCTGTCGCCTTCGCTCATATACATCTGGATATCGGGATATTCCTTCAGGAAGGCCGGCAATCCAGGCAAAACGAAATGCCGCGCCAGCTTGCCGTGCACATCGACACGCAACAGCCCCTTCGGCTTTGCCCCGGCAAAGGCACTTTCAGCATCCTCAATATCGGACAGAATGGTCAGGCAACGACGATAATAGGCCTCGCCATCGAGCGTCGGGCTGACATGCCGGGTCGTGCGCTGGAGCAGGCGCACACCCAACCGAGCTTCCAGCTGCTTCACCGCATCCGTCACCGTGGAGCGGGGAAGGCCCGTGTCTTCTGCGGCCAGCGTAAAACTGCGCCTCTCCACCACGCGCGAAAACACCCGCATCGCTTCAAATCTATCCATCGGGATTGTTCGCCATTTTCGAATAGTGATACCGAATGATGGCTAATTATCCGCCGAATGAAAAGCTGCATCTTCTCCTCATCGAAATCGCGCTGCGGCGTGGTTAATCAAGGACGAAGAAAATGTCAGACAACAGCAACAAAGTGGCCATTGTCACCGGTGCTTCGCGCGGCATCGGCGCCGCTATTGCCGAGCGACTTGCCAGGGACGGTTTTAAGATCGTCATCAACTACTCCGGGGAAACCACTCCGGCCGAGGCGCTCGCCCGGAAAATTGAAGACAAAGGCGGCCGCGCGCTCACCGCAAAAGCCGATGTCAGTAACACGGACGCCGTGCGTCAAATGTTCGACGCGGCGGAAGCCGCCTTCGGTGGCATCGACATCCTCGTCAACAACGCCGGTATCATGATGCTCTCGTCGCTCGCGGAAAGCACCGACGCTCTGTTCGACCGCCAGATCGCCGTCAACCTGAGGGGTACCTTCAACACGCTGAGAGAAGCTGCAAGGCGCCTGCGCGACGGTGGCAGGATCGTCAATTTCTCGACCAGCGTCGTCGGCCTGAAGCTCGAAAACTACGGCATCTACGCTGCCACCAAGGCCGCCGTCGAAACGCTGACCGCAATCCTGTCGAAAGAACTGCGTGGCCGCTCCATCACCGTCAACGCAGTGGCACCCGGCCCAACGGCCACAGACCTCTTCCTCAACGGCAAGAGCAATGAATTGATCGCCCGTATGGCCAGGATGAACCCGCTTGAGCGCCTCGGCACGCCACAAGACATCGCCTCCGCCGTCGCCTTCCTCGCCGGCCCGGACGGCTCCTGGATCAACGGTCAGGTGCTGCGCGCCAATGGCGGCATGATCTGAGTCGTCATGGCCGGCAATCTTCTACCCGGCATCCAGCCTTTCACCAGCTTGGTTATGAGCCTGCCCGGCGATAAATCATGCTGGCGAACTGAAGGAAATTCTTAAATGCCATGCGCAGACCGGATCAGGCCATTTCCGTGGTGACACGATATCCGAATGATGTAAGTTGAGGATGAAGATGGCATTGCCTGTTTGATATAGCCGCGGCTTCAAAAGCTGGCGGCGGCGAGCGGAAGAAGCATCTACCGACTTGAAATATCTGCTGATTTTGAACGAACCGCGACTTGGTCATGCCCGTGCCCAGACTGCCCGAAATCACGTGAAGTCCGGCAAGACAGACCACTGAAAAACGCCAATAACTGCCCCGCGCAACCGCGCGGAATAATGTGTTTCATGCGCTTCAGAGGGACTTACACATGCTACGACACTGGCTTGTTCCGGCGATACTCACCGTCTCTTCAGCTCTCTATACCGTCCCTTCACTGGCACAAGAACAACCTAAAGCCGCAGTCACCGTAGCCAAGCCCGTTGTCCGCGATGTCGTCGACAGCGACGAGTTCATCGGCCGCTTCGAGGCCGTCGATGAAGTGACGCTACGCTCGCGGGTCGGCGGTTATCTCGATCAGGTGAATTTCAAGGATGGCGCGATGGTGAAGAAGGGTGATCCGCTCTTTGTCATCGACCAACGCCCCTTCCAGACAGCGCTGGACGTCGCAAACTCCTCGCTGGAGGTCGCGAAATCCACCCTCACTTTCGCAGAGGCTGAATTCACCCGAACCGAAGGGCTGGTCCAGAAAGGCACTCTGTCGATATCGACCCTTGACGACCGCCGCCGGGAATTGCAGTCCGGACAAGCCAATCTGCGTGGCGCAGAGGCGAGCCTTGCACGCGCCAAGCTCGATATGGAGTACACGACCATCGTCGCGCCGCTCAGCGGCCGGATCGACCGCCGGCTGATCTCGATCGGCAACTTGGTGCAGGCTGACCAAACCGCGCTGACGACGATCGTTTCGCTCGACCCCATTGACTTCTACTTCGATGTCGACGAGCGGCGGGTGCTCAATTATGCGCGGCAGGCGCGCGAACACGGAAGCAACCTGCAGGAGGGCGGCGGCTCGCTGGATGTCCTCGTGACCATCGCCGATAGCACCGAGAAACCCTTCAAGGGCAAACTTGATTTCGCGGAAAACCGTGTTGACCAGGAAACTGGCACGATGCGCGTGCGCGCCCGCTTCGACAATCCGAATTTCGTCCTGCAGCCCGGCCTGTTCGGCCGCGTCCAGGTGAGTGCTTCCAATACCTACAAGGGCATTCTCGTCCCCGACGAGGCAATCGGCGCCGATCAGGACCAGCGCGTCGTCTATGTGGTTGCCGAGGATGGCAGCTTCACGACCAAACCGGTTCGCCTTGGGCCAAGGCTCTATGGTTATCGCGTCATTCGCGAAGGCCTGACGGGCGATGAAACACTGGTCGTCAACGGCCTGACACGGCTGCGTCCCGGCGTTATCGTCGATCCCAAGCTGGTTGTGTTGCCGCCCGAAGCCGCCGCGACGACGGAGAACGGTCAATGAGATTTGCCCATTTCTTCGTGGACAGGCCGATCTTCGCATCGGTCCTGTCGATTGTGCTCCTGATTGTCGGTGGCATTGCCTATTTCCAGCTGCCGATCGCCCAATATCCGGAGATCGCCCCGCCAACCATCGTCATCCGCACCGCTTATCCGGGCGCCGATGCCGAGACCATCGCCGATACGGTGTCCACGCCGCTTGAACAGGAAATCAACGGCGTCGAGGACATGCTCTATATGTCTTCCTATTCCACCGCCGATGGATCGATGGCGCTGACCGTAACGTTCAAACTCGGCACAGACCTCGACAAGGCTCAAGTGCTCGTCCAGAATCGCGTGTCGATCGCCGAACCTCGCCTGCCGGAGGAGGTTCGCCGCATCGGCATCACAACAGCGAAGAGTTCGCCCGACCTGATGATGGTCGTCCACCTGCTCTCACCGAACGATCGCTACGATCAACTTTACGTCTCCAACTACGCCCGCAGCCGCGCCCGCGATCAGCTGGTCCGGCTGGAGGGGGTCGGTGACGTCATCCTGTTCGGCGAGCGCGAATATGCGCTGCGCATCTGGCTCGACCCTGAAAAACTTGCCTCCTACGGCATGACGTCAGGCGATGTGGTGCAATCGTTGCGCGACCAGAACGTCCAGGTCTCCGGCGGCTCGATCGGCGGACCACCGAACGCGGGGACCAACGCCTTCCAGTACACCGTGACGACCCAGGGCCGTTTCAACGACCCCCGCCAATTCCGCTACGTCATCGTCAAATCGACGGCAAATGGACGGCTTGTTACACTGCAGGACGTTGCCCGTATCGAACTCGGCGCCAAGGACTATGTCACCAATAGTTATCTCAACGGCAAGGCCGCTGTGGCTATGGGTATCTTTTCGCGGCCTGGCACCAATGCTCTTGAAGCCGCAGAACAGATCAAGGCCACAATGGAAAACCTGAAGAAGGATTTCCCGCCTGGGCTTGAATACACCATCGTCTACAACCCGACGGAATTTATCTCGGAATCCATCAACGAGGTCTACAAGACCATCCTCGAAGCAGCCATACTGGTTGCGATCGTGGTGCTTGTCTTCCTGCAATCCTGGCGCACCGCACTGATCCCGATTATCGCCATTCCGGTGTCGCTGATTGGCTGCTTTGCCTTCCTGCTCGCCTTTGGCTTCTCGTTGAATATGCTGACCCTGTTCGGGCTGGTTCTGGCGATCGGCATCGTGGTCGATGATGCGATCGTCGTGGTCGAGAACGTCGAACGAAATCTGGCCAAGGGCATGACGCCGAAACAGGCGGCACATGTGACGATGGACGAGGTCGGTACGGCTGTTATCGCTATCTCGTTGGTGTTGATCGCCGTCTTCGTGCCGACAGCCTTCATCCCTGGCATTTCCGGCCAGTTCTACTTGCAGTTCGCCGTGACGATCTCCGTGGCGACGGCAATTTCGGCGCTGAACTCCCTGACTTTGTCACCCGCGCTCGCGGCCCTGATCCTGCGCCCGCACCAGGAGCACCACGAGACCCGCAATCCATTTACGCGCGTTGCAAGGGGCCTTGCCAACGGCTTCAACAGCGGCTTCGACAAGATGACTCACGGCTACTCCTGGGTCGTGCATCATCTGGTGTCGACCAAGGTGGCGCTTGGAGCCAGCCTGCTGGTTTTCTTCGGCCTGCTGGCAGGCACATGGTATATGGCGCAGATCGTGCCGCGCGGCTTCGTGCCGACCATGGACCAGGGCTATGCAATCGTCGTCGTGCAGTTGCCCGATGGCGCCTCGCTTTCACGCACTGACGCCGTCGTCCAAAAGGCAACCGAGCTGATCCGCAAGGTGCCAGGCATCAGCGGCGCCGTCTCTTTTGCCGGTTTCAACGGGGCGACGTTTACCAATGCCTCGAATTCCGGCGTCATTTTCACACCGTTCGCGCCTTTCGAGGAGCGTCTGAAGCATGGCCAAAGCGCCAACCAGATCATCGGCCAGCTCTACGGCACGATGCAGGAGATCCAGGAGGCCTTCATCATTGCCGTGCCGCCACCGTCAATCCGCGGCATCGGCAATTCCGGCGGCTTCAAGATGCAGATCGTCGACCGGGAAAGCTCCGACATGCGCCGGGCTTTGGGTCTTGCTTATCAGATGATGGGCGCCGCCAACCAGACGGAGGGCCTGACCGGCGTCTTCACCACCTTCTCCGCCTCCAGCCCGCAATATTTCCTGGCAATCGACCGCGACAAGGCGCGGGCACTGAGTGTACCTATCCCCAATATCTTCGAAACGCTGTCGATCAACCTCGGCACATCCTACGTCAACGACTTCAATGCCTTCGGCCGCGTCTACCAAGTACGGGCGCAGGCCGACCAGCAGTACCGCCTGGAGCGGGAAGATATTCTCGATCTGAAGGTACGTTCCGCCACCGGCGCACTGGTGCCGCTTGGAACGTTGGTCGATATCCGCGACACCACCGGCCCCTCGCTCGTCCAGCGCTACAACATGTACGTGTCGGTCCCGATCCAGGGTAATCCCGCTCCCGGCGTCTCGACCGGCACCGCGCTCGACAAGATGGAAGACCTCGCGGCAAAGATCCTGCCGCCGGGTACCTCGTTCGAATGGACGGACCTTGCCTTCCAGGAACGCAATACCGGCAATACCGCGATCTTCATCTTCGCGCTTTCGGTGATCTTCGTGTTCCTGGCGCTGTCGGCTCAGTATGAAAGCTGGATTCTGCCCTTGGCGATCATCCTCGTCGTGCCGATGGCGGTGCTCGCCGCACTGATCGGGGTGCATCTCAGAGGGCAGGACAACAACATCCTGACCCAGATCGGACTGATTGTTCTCATCGGCCTTGCGGCGAAGAACGCCATCCTGATCGTCGAGTTCGCCCGGCAAGCGCAGGATGATGGCATGAACCCGGTCAATGCCGCCATTGAGGCCAGCCGCCTGCGCCTGCGGCCAATCCTGATGACCGCCTTCGCCTTCATCCTCGGTGTCGTGCCGCTGATGATCGCCACCGGCCCGGGTGCCGAAATGCGCCAATCGCTCGGCACCGCCGTGTTCTCCGGCATGCTCGGGGTAACATTCCTCGGCCTGTTCCTGACTCCGGTCTTTTACGTCGCGCTCAGGTCCTTTGGGTACAAGCCAAAGGAAAAACCGATCCCGCCGGAATCAGGAATGATTTGACGACTAAGGAGCCGGGCAGGAATGTCCGGCCCTTTCGTCTTTGGCGGGATGGCGTAGCGTCGCGCCTACCGGTCCGGTGCGATCAACGTTACAGTCGGGAAATACGTCCGGTACCGCGCCGTATCCCTGGTCAGAAGACCCAGCTTCTCGACAGCCGCATGCGCGCCGATGAAGAAATCCGGCAGCACACCGGCGCGCGACCCACCAGCCTTGCGGTATTTCTGAAAGACCTTGCCTGCCAGAAACAAGCCCGCGCGCGGCATGGCGGCCATCTCGATCCGGCCTCGGCAAGAAATGCCTCCAACCGCTCGATCCGTTCATAGCGCACCGCCAGTTCGGCGTAGACGACGTCGTTGATGAGGAGCGGGCCGCGCAAGGCGGCGGCTTCCAGCTGTTCGATCGACCAGTCCGACCAGTTCGGATCGTCGGTCACCACATCAAGCAGGACATTGGTATCGACCAGCGTCACTCGTCACCGCGCGTCAGCGCCATGATGGCATCGGTGCTCAAGCCCTTGCCGGCATGGCCACGCAGCTTGCTGAAACGGCTTGCGGGACGCTTTTCGTCGGCGCGGGTCAAAACCACACTGCCATCGGCAGCGCGCTGAAAATCCACCCGCGTTCCCGGCACGATACCGAGAAAATCCCGCACCGGCTTCGGAATGGTCACCTGCCCCTTCGTCGTCACTGTCGCGCTCATCTCAACCTCGGTAAGGAATATTTTTACAAAGGTATTACATCGGCCGGCCGACTTCAAGATAGCTGGCGCGCAACGTCATCACGACCAAGCACAGGCGACGCGTGGCCGACGGTCGAGAGCCACGGTCCTACGTCCGGCCGCAGCACCTATCGGCTAATCAGCGTCTGCCACTTGCCGCCTGAGCTCGAACGGCATCGCCAAAGACCAGCATCGTCGGAATACTGCGCGCCTGCGCCGCCTCCAGCGCCGGTTTCAAGGCTTCGAAGCTGTCTAATCGCTCCGCGTGCCAGCCATAGGCGCGGCCAATGGCGATGAAATCCGGCGTATGCAGATCAACCCCGAGCGGCGGAATGTTCTTGGCGACCATATAGGACTTGATCTCGCCGTAGCCGCCATTGTCGTGCAGCATCAGGATGACGGGCGCCTTTGCCTCCATTGCCGAGGCAAGCTCGGCCAGTGAAAATTGCAGCCCGCCATCTCCCGCCAGCACCACAACGGGACGTTCCGGCTGACCGATCTTGGCGCCGATGCCCGCTGGAAGGCCATAGCCAAGTGTGCCGTAACCGGTTGCAGAATTAAAGTAAGAGCCAGGCGAGGCTGCCTCATAAGCGGTGTTTCCGGCATAGACGAGCTGCGTCGAATCCCCGGCGATCAGCACGTCCGGCAAGGTATCGCGGACCGTCTCAAGAATGATCAGATCATCAAGCATGGCGGCGGGAACATCGCGATGAACAAGCGTTTCGACCTCCGCAGCCCGAGCAGCCCCCTCCCGCGACCCCGCCGAGACCAGATCCAACAAGGTCGCCGCGCATGCCGCCGCATCTCCGACAATGCCGACCTCGGGCGCCCGTGTCCGCATCAACTGGGCCGGATCTATATCGACACGAACGAAGGTACCAGGAATGGAAAAGAATCCGTCCTCATAAAAATCGTAATCGGTCGGTCCGAGTTCGGTACCTATGCCGAACACCACATCGGCACTCTCGATCAGCGCCCGGGTGGCCGGCAGGCTGGCCGAAAGATTGACCGCCAGTGTATGCCCCGGTGGCAGGATGCCCCGGCCATTGGTGGTCATCACGACAGGCGCATCGAGCTTTTCCGAGAGCGCCCGGATCTGTGCCGCCGCACCGATGGCCCCGCCGCCCACCAGAATGACCGGAGCCTTGGCCCTATTCAGCAGCGCCGCTGCCGCGTTCAACGCATTTGCGTCTCCAGCCGGTCGCGCCAAGCGAACAGGCTTTTCCGGCACGGCTAAATGATCCGCCGGAGCCAGCATGACATTGATTGGCAGTTCGATATGCACCGGCCGCGGCCGGGCACTGTCGAAGATGGCGAAGGCCCGCGCCAAGGCTGGAGCTAGATCCTCCGGCCGGTTGACGGTGCAACTGAAGGCAGAAACACCGCTCACCAGCGCTTGCTGGTTCGGCAGTTCATGCAGCCACCCCTCGCCCGAGCCCATCCGGCCATGGGCGTTGACGGTCGAAATCACCAGCATCGGAATGCTGTCGCCATAGGCCTGCCCCATCGCAGTGACGATGTTGGTCATGCCCGGCCCGGTAATGATGAAGCACACACCCGGCTTGCCTGTCGCCCGCGCATAGCCATCGGCCATGAAACCCGCCCCCTGCTCGTGGCGCGGGGTCACATGCCGAATCTCGCTGCCCGCCAGCCCGCGATATAGCTCGACCGTGTGCACCCCCGGAATGCCGAAGACGGTATCGACGCCATAGGATGTCAGCAGTTTCGTCAGGTACATGCCGGTGCTGATCATGCGGGTATTCCTCGTCTCATCTACTGTTATACGATTGTATAATTCATCGGTGCCTACCATCCGGGAATGATCAGCCTCAGGTCTTCCGGGAAAACTTATGGGTGAAGGCGGTCTTCGCCAGAATGACCGCGATGACGATGACAATCAGGATCACCGAAATCGCCGCGATGGCCGGATCGATATTGTCGCGCAACCCCATCCACATCATCCGCGGCAGGGTGACCGCATCGACGCTGGTGATGAACAGCGTTACGCCGATTTCTTCCCAGGAAAGCACGAAGGACAGGAAGAAGGCGGTGAAGATGCCAAACTTGATGTTCGGCAGGATGACCTTGAACACCCGCTGGCTGACGGAAGCGCCAAAACCCCGCGCCGCTAGATCGATCCGCCGGTCCACCTGTGCCAATGCCACGGTGATCATTACCACCGCGAACGGTGCAATCATCACCGCATGGGCGACGGCGACGCCAACCCACGTGTCATAGGCAACGATATCGTTGACCTTGGAAAGCGTCGTCAGGAAGAAATACAGCGTGATGGCCGAAACGACCGGCGGCGCGACCATCGGCAAAAGCACGAAGCCGAACAGCAGGCTGCCGAACCACGGCCGGAACATCCAGATGCCGAGGCTGAACATCAGCGCCAAAAGCGTCGCGATTACCGAACTGAGGATGCCGATACGCAGGCTGAGCCAGATGCTCTGCAGCCAGGCCGGGTTGTCGAGGAGGGCCTGATAGTGCCTGAGCGACCAGACATTAGTCGGCATCGACAGGAAGCGCGCCGGGGTGAATGACACCGGCACGACGGCGATCAGCGGCAGAAGCAGGAACAGAGCCACCACAAAGGCGAAGAAAATGGCAATCGGCGTGGGTCTCATCGACATCGGCTCAACCCAGCATCTTATTGGGCCGCACCAGCCGCAGCATCAGGATCAGGAGCGCTCCGACAATCAACATCAGGATGACGCTGATGGCGGCTCCCAGGCCCCAGTCCGGGCTCTGGAACAGGCGCAGATAGATCAGCTCAGCGATCATGACGCTGCGGCCACCACCGAGGATCGCCGGAGTGATGAAAAAACCGAGCGCAAAGACGAAAACCATCAGCCCGGCCCCGAGAATGCCCGGCATTGTCATCGGCACGAAGATCGACCAGAAAATGCGCAGCCGCGATGCGCCCATACCGCGGGCCGCTAGAAAGACGCGCTCATCAAGGCTGCGCATCGCCGAGGCGATCGGAAAGACCGCAAATGGAATAAGGAAATGCATCATGCCGAGCACGACGCCGAATTCATTACGCACCATGGTCAGCGGCTCGGAAATGATGCCGGTCGCTTGCAGCCAGGTATTGATCAGCCCGCGATTGGACAGAAGCGCCACCCAGCCGAATGCGCGGGTCAGCACCGAAATCCAGAAAGGAATGAGGATACAGAGTTCCGTCACCAGCCGTTGCGCTGGCGTGCCACGCACCCAGACATAGGCAATCGCATAGGCGGCCGCGACGGCGCAGATGGTGACGATCAGGCAGATGCGGAAGGTCCGGAAAAACACGGACTGGATCAGCGGATCGGTCACCGCCTTGCCATATTGCCCGAAGCCAGGCTCTGGCAGCGTGACGCTCCACTGCATGACGCCGAGAAAGGGCACGAGATAGGCAAAGCCGAGAAACAAAACGAGGGGGCCAAGCAGGAGCGCCGGTTTCAGTCTATCGGATTTCATGGCGGCTCCTTTCCGGTGCGCGATCAAATGTTTCCGGCAAAAGGTTACAGCGGGTTCGGAGCGATCCCTCCCCCTTGTGGGGAGGGTGGCCCGCAGGGCCGGGAGGGGTTTTGCCGCTGAAAAGGAATCCCCTCCCCAACCCTCCCCACAAGGGGGAGGGAGCTGTCCGAACTACGCCGAAATGATCTTCGTATATTCATCCAGCGCCGGGCCGTAATGGGTCTCGTACCAGCTCATATCGAGTGCGATCTGCTTGGACATGTTGGCCGGATCGACGGGGCTGAGACGCGCCTGTTCCGGCGAGAGCAGGCTGTCGGCCGCCGGGTTTGCCGGGCCCTGGCCAAGCATCTCGAACATGATCACCTGCTTCTTCGGGTCCTGCGCCGAAGCGATGAACTTCATGGCGTTGTCCTTGCCGCCGGGATTGCCCTTGATCACGCCCATGGCGCCGGGCGAAATCAGTCCTTGATCCCAGACAAACTTGATCGAACCACCGGAATCCTTTTCGATCAGCCCGGCGCGGGTCGACCAGATCAGCGCCATTGAGGCTTCCCCATTCAGAAGCACCGACTGGCTTTCGGCGCCGCCGCCCCAATAGGAAACGACATTGTCCTTGAAGGCAGCAAGCTTCTTGTGGGCGCGTTCGAGGTCCAGAGGATAGAGTTTTGCTGGCTCGACACCATCCGCGAGAAGCGCTGCTTCCCACATGCCCGCCCCCCATTTATAGAGCGAACGCTTGCCGGGGAACTTTTCGACATCGAAGAAGTCGGCCATGCCGGTCGGCACCTTGTCACCGAATTTCGAAGCGTCATAGGCGATGATATAGGAGAAGAAATAGGACGAGGCGGAGTATTCCCAGCCAAAGCCCTCACGCATCTTCGTCTTATCGACGATCGCATAGTCGATCGGCTCCATCATGCCCTTTTTGCCGAGCGCCTCTGCTGAGAAGGGGTCGATATCGACGATATCCCAGGCAGGCTTGCCGCTTGAGAATTGCGCCGCGACAGCACCTTCCGTCGGGCCGGAGCCGTCCTGCTTCACCGTGATGCCGGCTTCTTCCTTGAAGGGCGCGCCATAGGCCTTGTCATAGGCGGGGCCTGCATCGCCGCCCCAGTTGACGAAGACCAGTTCGCCTTCCGCTGCCCAGCCGCGCGTTGCGCCAAGCGCGATCGGGCTGACCGATAGAAACAACGCCGCCAGCTGGGTGAATCTGCGGCGGGACATGCCGCCATTGGCCAATATTTCGCTCATGCCGTTCTCCTCTGGTTTTTGCGGCGCGCCTTTATCGGCGTCGCTCGTGTCACGCACTACAAAGCACTTACAGAAAGAAACCCTGATTGGTTGGCCAACCGGCCCAGACCTGCCGTCCCGGCTGGAAAGCGCTCTTCACCTCCCGCGTCGGCATTTGCAAAACGAGATCGATGCCACCCGGCGTCTTCAGGCCAAAGCGGGTTTCGGCGCCGAGATAGGTGATCTCGCCAATCTCCGCCTTCAGCATGTTTCCTTCTGCCGGAGCCTGCTCGAACATCACCATATGCTCTGGCCGGATGGCGAAATGTTCGCTGACAGACTGGCCGGGCGCACAGATCCGCATCGGATGCCCCTCAAACAGTCCCTCTGCACCATCAGACGTTGGCTTGACCGAGGATAGCGACAGGAAATTCACGTCACCGAGAAACTCCGCGACAAACCGGTTGGCCGGACGTTCATAAACATCCTTCGGCGTGCCGATCTGCTGCAGCTGTCCCTGATTGAAAATGCCAATACGAGTCGAGAGCGCCAAGGCCTCAGACTGGTCATGGGTAACGAACACGAAGGTGGTACCCGTCTCTTGATGCAGCCGCCGGACTTCTTCCTGCATCGAGGAGCGCAGGTTCTTGTCGAGTGCCGAAAACGGCTCATCGAGCAGAAGCACGGAGGGTTCGAATACCAGGGCGCGCGCCAGGGCAACACGCTGCTGCTGGCCGCCGGACAGGCCCGCCGGCCGCTTCTTCTCATGCCCGCGAAGGCCGACGCGATCGATGATCCGATCGACGCTGCGCTTGATATCGGCGTCGGCCCGGCGCTGCACCTGCAACGGAAAGGCGATGTTCTGTTCGACCGTCATGTGCGGAAACAGCGCGTACCCCTGGAAGACCATGCCGAAGGCACGCTTCTCGGCTGGTACGGCTGTGATATCGGCGCCGTTCTTGCGCAGGGTTCCGGATGTCGGCGTCTCGAAGCCGGCCAGGATCATCAGGAAGGTGCTCTTGCCGGAGCCGGAGGGGCCAAGGAGCGTGAGGAATTCACCGGAGCCGATGGTCAGCGAAATATCGCGCAAGGCATGGAAATCACCATAGGCCTTGCCTATCCCGTTCGCTGTGATTTCGGCCGCCTCGTGTCCGCTTTGCATAGACGCTCCTTTTCCAACACCGAAATCGTATGGGCGTTTTAGCAACAGGACAAACGAAATCTTTTCCCCGCTTGGACAAATATAATTTGCCAAAAGCCGCCTGATCCATGGGCGGAGACCTAGGCATCTGCGTCATTTTTAAGCATCTCGGAGCGCAGCCACGAACTGAACGCCACGACGGCCTGATTGTCGGCCTTGGCCTCCGATGTGACCAGATAATAGGAGCGGCTGGAATTGATGCTGATATCGAATGGCTGCACCAATTGGCCACTGTTCATCGCGTGGCGGCAGGTAAAACGGTCGCCGACCGCAACGCCCTGCCCCGACAGTGTCGCGGCGAAAACCAGGTTCATGTCGGAGAAGACAATGCCGGTCGACGCATAGCTCTGATCGACCCCCGCCAGCGCCAGCCAGGTCTCCCAATCCTCGTAATCCGTGAGGTGCAGCAGGCACATCTTCTTGATGTCGTTCGGGCCATTGAGACCACCGATCTTGTTCAGCAAAGCCGGACTGCAGAGCGGCGCAAACTCCACTTCGATGATCAGCTCCACCTGCATCGACGGCCAGTTTCCCGTGCCGAACGCGATGAACACATCGACATCGGGATTGCTGATATCGTCCAGCCGGCGCGGTGTAACGATGGAAATCCGCACATCGGGATAGGCATCGCGAAAGTGGGAAATGTAATTGCACAACCAGTTAGAGGCGAAACCCGGTGGACAACTGACAGTGATCGAACCACTGACGCCGCGACTGGCGTGGCGTGAAGCAGACCCCGCAATGGCGTTCAGCGCCTGCCTGATATCGGCGGCATAGCCGAGCCCCTGCTCCGTCAGTTCGATACGCGTGCCGACCCGGTTGAAAATCTGAAAGCCCAGCTCACGCTCCAGCAAGCGCAGCTGGTGGCTGATGGCGCTGCGCGTCAGGTTCAGCTCGTCGGCCGCTTTCCACACAGTGCCGTGCCGCGCGAAGCTTTCGAGCGCACGCAAAGCCTGTGTCGATGGAATTCTCTGCATCGGCGTCCTCCTGATCAGAGTGAAAAGCTAGTCCGGTTTTTGAGCATTGGCGAACTTAATTTGTCGAAGGCGGGAAAACATTTCACTTTTTCAAAAGTCGGATCGGCGCTTAACTCACCGTAGTACCTCAGCCGATCCCTCCAGCGAAACGAAGCCGCTGTGCCGATATCTGCCGCCCAGTCATTTGCGTTGACCTATCTCGAGACCATCCGGGCCGAATTGTCAGATTGGACTGCCCAAATCTTCTCGTTTGGTGAAACCGCCTGGCGCGAATATGAATCCGCCGACTGGTATGTCGATCTGCTGCGCAAACAGGGCTTTTCCGTCGAGGAAGGTTCAGCCGGAATGCCGACGGCCTTTTGTGCCGAATGGAGCAACGGTCCCGGTCCCATGATCGGCATGTATGCGGAATACGACGCTGTCCCCGGCAATTGCCAGGCCGCGACGACCAAAAAAGAGCCACGCGGCGGCCTGAGCTTCGAGGCTGGCGGCCATACCGATCCGCATTCGGCGCTCGGCATCGGTTCGCTCGGCGGCCTGCTCGCCACCAAGGCGGCGATGCAACGGCACGGCATCAAGGGTACGCTACGCTTCACCGGTGAACCCGCGGAAAAAGTGCGCGGTTCCAAGCCGATCCACGCGGCCAAGGGCTACTATGACGGCCTGGACGGCATGTTTTCCTTCCATCCGTTCTATATGCTGCCAATGTGCAATACCGTGCGTTGGGACACGCACTGCGGCGCCGCCTATTCGATGATCTACCGCTTCATCTGCGACCAACCGGAAGCCTGGGGCCGCAGCGACGATGCGCCAATCCCGCAGTCCCATTCCGCCGTGCGTGCACCCGGCGCCAACGATGCGCTAATGACGATGTATATGGCTTCCAAGGCCCTGCGCGATTCAATGCTCACCCATCAGGGCGGCTGGTCGATCAGCGAGGCAATCCTGACGGCAGGCCAGGCGACCGCCGACAATCTCCCTGCCGGCCTTGCCGAGATCCAGTACATGATCCGCGTGCCGACCATCGCCATGGCCGAACAGGTGACGTCGGTCCTGGACCGCAATGCGGCTGCGGCCGCCGCCATGACCGGCTGCCGGTATGAACGCCACTGGGTCTCGAAATCCCGGCCTGGTCTTGCAAACCACGCTATGGCCAATCTCGTTTGGGATGCCTTGCAAACCGCCGGTCCGCCACGTTGGGATGAGGCAGCAAGGACCGTCGGCCGCGAAATCCAGGCCAATCTTGGCGTCGAAGCGATGGCCCAGCCGTTCATCGACGAAATGGAAAAACTGATTTCACCGCAGGACGCCGAAGCCATCCTGCGCCGCGACCTCGCCCCTTCGCAGCTGAATTCCACCTCCGACGATTACACCGATATGAGCTGGCACGCCCCGACCGCCCGCTTCTACATCGCACGCCCGGCGCTGAAAGCGCCATCCGGCTACACCTATCCCGTCTGGGTCTCCAATGCGCTCGGCGGCATTCCCGCCACGATCGACCCGACGGTCCTTTGCGCGGCCAAGACCCTTTCCCTGTCGGCCATCCGGCTTCTGGAAGACGAGACGGTTCGCGCCGCTGCCAAGACCGAGTTCAATGAGCGCACTGGCGGCGGCATTGGCGGATCGAAATGGATCCCGCCCCTTTGTGACTACGCACCCCCCATCCATTTCCGCTGGCCCGAATATGTGACCACCGCCCGCGGCCGCGACTGGTGGATCCCCAAACCCGCAACCCCGGAGGCATGACATGCAGTTCAACGAACCCTTTTCGCTTCAGCGCCGTAACCCGAAGGGTGGAACCGCGCCCCTCACCCGCTGGGGCTTCAAGAACGAAACCGATCCGTTGACCGACGTGCTGCTCGGATCGCCGGCGCATCTGCGGCATCTCTCCACCAGCTCGCTGTCGCGCAAACACCTGCGCGAGGCACCCTGCAACATCCAGGTGGCGCAATCGCAGCACAAGGAACTGGTGTCAGCCTATGAGCATTTCGGCGTGAAAATTCACTGGCACGAGCCGACGCCGGAACTGCCGATGCAGGTCTATTCACGCGATTCGAGCGTCATGACCCCCTATGGGGCCATCATCACCGCCATGGCCAACTGGTGGCGGCGCGGCGAAAACTATGCGGCCATCCGCACCTATGAAAAACTCGGCATCCCGATCTACGACATGGTGACGGCCGGCACCTTCGAAGGTGGCGACTTCAACGTCATCGAGGATGGTTGCGTGTTGATCGGTTGCGGCGGCGCCCGCACCCAGGAGGAAGGCGCCCGCCAAGTTGAAGACTGGTTCAAGAAGGAAGGCTGGGAAACGCGCCTTGCCTTCATCGACGAATACTACGTCCATATCGACCTGATGGTCGTGCCCATCGCGCCGAAACTGACGGCCGTGTGCCTTGCCTGCACGGAACCAGGCATCATCGACTGGCTGAAGGCCAAGGGCCACGAGATCATCGACGTTCCCTTCCAGGATACGATGGCGCTCGGCTGCAATTTCATGTCGCTGGGCCGCGACCGCGTTATCGCACCGACGTCATCGAAAACCCTGATCGAAAAACTGCGCGCCCGCGGCTTCGAGGTCGCTGCCATCGACATGAGTGAAATCTCCAAAACCGGTGGCGGCATTCACTGCATGGCGCAGGCTCTGGTGAGGGAAGCGGCGTAAAACCGTCGCTCGTCTCCCCATCGGGGAGAAGGGGGGCCGAAGGGACGGATGAGGGGGCGAAGCCATTCATTGACGAGTTTGCCGAACCGCCCCCTCATCGCCTCACTCCGTTCGGCACTCCCCCCCGCTGAGGAGAAGGAGAAGAGGTCCGAACCGGCCAAAATGCCAGGCGGAATTGCTCTTCTAACCGACTGACAATGGAGTTGCAGGGCTTTCTCCAGCCCCACCAAACCCGCTAAGGTTCCCGGCGATTCGAGGAGCATCCGGACCCAAGCATGACAGACCTGAACAGACGTTTTCCCTGCATTCCCGATATGGAGAAGGCCGCAGCGCGACGCATGCCGGGGTTCGTGCATGACTATCTGATCGGCGGCCTTGGCCGGGAAAGCAACGTCCGGCGCAACGTCGAAAGCTTCGACACCATCGAGTTGATGCCGCGCTATCTCTCGGAAGCCCCTTCGCCGGATCTGGGCGTCACCCTGTTCGGAAAACGTTTCGACGCGCCATTCGGCGTCGCTCCGCTGGGGCTCGCTGGCCTGCTCTGGCCCGGCTGCGAAGTGCCGCTGGCTGAAGCGGCCAAGGCCCATAATATCCCGCATGTGCTCTCTACATTTGCCAACCGTTCCATGGAAACCATCGGCCCTATTACCGGCGACAATGGCTGGTTCCAGTTCTATCCGCCAAACGATCTCGCGATGGAAGCCGACATGATCGCCCGGGCGGCGCGGTCCGGCTATCAGACGTTGGTACTCACCGTCGACATCCCCGCCCCCACCCGCCGTGAGCGCGACATCCGCAACGGCATGTCCGTGCCGCCTATCCTCGATCTGAAGACGATGTTCCAGATCGCCACGCATCCGCATTGGGCAAGCCATGTGCTGCGCCACGGCATTCCCGACTTCGAAAACCTGTCGCCCTATTATCCGAAGGGTTCGTCGTTGAAGCAGTCGGCGGAATTCGTCGGCCGTGTCATGACCGGCCACCTGGGTGCAGAGCGTGTCCGCAGCATCCGCGATGCTTGGAAAGGCAAGCTCCTGATCAAGGGCGTGCTCGATGTTTCGGAAGCGCAGGCCTATCTGGAGATGGGTGCCGACGGTCTGATCGTCTCCAATCACGGTGGCCGTCAGCTCGATGCCGCCCCCACCGCCGTCTCCGTTCTGCCCACTATCCGCCGTGCGTTGGGCCCCGATGCTTTGATCGCCGCCGATGGCGGTATCCGCTCCGGTCTCGATGTCGCCCGCCTGCTGGCGCTCGGCGCCGATTTCGTCCTGATCGGCCGCCCGTTCGTCTATGCCAGCGCCGCAATGGGCGCTCCGGGTGGCGATCATCTGATTGATATCCTCAAGGCCGAACTCTCCAGCACGATGGCCCAGCTCGGCTGCCGGACGGTTGCGGAGTTGTCGTCCTTCCTCCATGCTCCCACCCAGAATTATGGAAGACACCAGCCATGACCGTCATCGATAACCTGATCGAAGCTCTTGGCACGGATGTGGTGCTCACCGGCGATGCCATTGGCGGCCGCTACCGCAGCGATGCCAGTGGCACCGGCAAGTTCCTGCCGCTCGCCGTACTGCGTCCAGCAAGCACCGAGCAGGTCGCAGCAGCGCTCGCCATCTGCGATCGCCACCACCAGCCTGTCGTGCCGCAGGGCGGCCTGACCGGTCTTGCCGGCGGTGCCAATGCACGCTCGGGCGATATCGCGATTTCACTGGAACGCATGTCCGGTGTCGAGGATATCGATACGGCTGCCGGCACCATGACGGTTCTGGCCGGCACACCTTTGGAAGTGGCGCAACTGGTCGCCGAAACCGCCGGGTTCCTGTTGCCGATCGATCTCGGCGCCCGCGGCTCCTGCCAGATCGGCGGCAATATCTCCACCAATGCCGGCGGCATCCGCGTCATCCGCCATGGCGTCACCCGCGACAACGTGCTCGGCGTTGAGGCCGTGCTGGCTGATGGCACCGTGCTGTCGTCGCTCAACCGGATGACCAAGAACAATACAGGCTACGATCTGCGCCAGCTGTTCATCGGTTCGGAAGGCACTTTGGGGATCGTTACCCGCGCCGTGCTGCGGCTACGGCCCCTTCCCGCTGCCCGCCTGACGGCACTGTGCGCCATCGAAAATTACGACCAAGTCGTCACGTTGCTGAAATCCGCGCAACGCGGGTTGCCCGGCCTGTCAGCCTTCGAGGCGATGTGGCAAAGCTATTTCCGCTTCAATGCCGAAGCACTCAACCTGACGTTCTTCGACAGGGCCTATCCGTTTTTTGTCATCATCGAGCAGGATGTCGATGGCAGCGACGAAGACAAGGAGCGTTTCGAAACCTTCCTCGGTCAGGCCTTTGAGAATGGCCTCGTCACCGATGCGCTGGTCGCCCAGTCGGAAAAGGAAGCCCGCGCTTTCTGGTCGGTGCGCGAGGGGCACATGATGGATCAACTCCTGCCCGGCCTGATCAATCTCGACGTCAGCCTGCCGGTCGGCCAGCTCGATGCTTTCGCCGGCGATTGCGAAAAAGCCCTGCTTGCCCGCTTTCCGGCCGCCCATGTGTCGTTCTTCGGCCATGTCGGTGACAGCAATCTGCACGTAGCCATCGGCGTCGAGACCCCAAGCGAACACGACCTGCACGAAATCGACGCCATCGCCTATGATCTCGTCCGCACATACAAAGGCTCGATCTCCGCCGAACACGGTATCGGCACGCTGAAGCGCGATTTCCTCGACCATTCGCGCAGCGAAGAAGAGATCGGCGTCATGCGCCGGATCAAGGCCGCGCTCGATCCCAACGGCATCATGAATCCCGGCAAGGTCATCCCGCCACCACGATAGCAGGGAGACAGATCCGGCGATATGTGGCCTTGCAGCATAGCAAAAGCTGGCATTACCGGCTGATCTCGGCGAAGATGGCCGATCCGAAAACCGGACCGGGAGAACACCATGCTGCCTCACCCCCGTACCGGCGCGATTGCCGCGCTTATCGTTTCCATCGCCCTCTTGCCGCTGTCGCCGGTGCTCGCCGCCGCGCCCGAGCCTGTCAAGGCCGAGCATGGCATGGTTGTCACCGCCCAGCATCTCGCCTCCGAAGTCGGCGTCGAGGTGTTGAAGAAAGGCGGTAACGCCGTCGATGCGGCGGTTGCCGTCGGTTATGCGCTGGCCGTCGTCTATCCCACCGCCGGTAATATCGGCGGCGGCGGCTTCATGACCATCCGGCTGAAGGACGGCAAGACCACGTTCCTCGACTTCCGCGAACGCGCGCCGCTGGCGTCCACCAAGACCATGTATCTCGATGACAAGGGCGAGATCGTCAAAGGCGCCAGCACCGCAGGCTATCTGGCAGTCGGCGTTCCCGGCTCGGTCATGGGCTTTGAGACGGCCCGTGAAAAATACGGCACGCTGGCACGGCAGGACCTGCTGGCGCCTGCCATCCGCTTTGCCAAGGATGGCTTTGTGCTCGATCAGGGCGATGTCGCCTCGCTGCAAAATGGCGCCAAGAAACTCTCCAAGGACAAGGCGGCGGCCGCGATCTTCCTCAAGCCGGATGGAAAGACCTTTTCGATCGGCGAAACCCTGGTCCAGCCGGAACTGGCCGCAAGCCTGACCAGCATTTCGGAAAAGGGCACGGATGCCTTCTACAAGGGCGCGATTGCCGACAATATCGTCAAGGCGAGCGCTGCGTCCGGCGGCATTCTCGCAAAAACTGATTTCGAGCAATATACGGTGCGCGAACTCAAACCGGTGACCTGCAATTATCGCGGTTACGAGATCGCCTCCTCGCCACCGCCAAGTTCCGGCGGCGTCATCATCTGCGAAATCCTCAATGTGCTGGAAGGCTACCCGCTATCCTATCTCGGCTATGGTTCCGCCGAGACCGTGCATGCCATGGTCGAGGCGATGCGTCACGCCTATGTCGATCGCAACTCGGCACTCGGCGATCCGGACTTTGTCGAAAACCCCGTCGAAAAACTCACCGACAAGGCCTATGCCAAGGAAATCCGCGCCAAGATCAATCCGTTCAAGGCCGGAATTTCAAAGAACCTGATGCCGAAGGGCATGGGCGAAAGCACCGAGACGACGCATTATTCGATCATCGACCATGACGGCAACGCGGTTGCGGTCACCTATACGTTGAACGGCTCGTTTGGCGCCGGCGTCGTGGCGCCCGGAACCGGCATCCTGCTGAACAACGAGATGGACGACTTCACCTCCAAGCCGGGATCGCCCAATCTCTACGGCCTGGTCCAGGGTGAAGCCAATGCGATCGCGCCGAAGAAAACGCCGCTCTCGTCGATGAGCCCGACGGTCATTTCCAAGGATGGCAAGCCGTTCATGATCATCGGCAGCCCCGGCGGGGCGCGCATCATCACCATCACGCTGGAAGCGATCATCAACGTCATCGACCATGGCATGAGCATTCAGGAAGCCATCGACGCACCGCGCATCCATCACCAATGGCTGCCCGACAAAGTCTACATGGAGCCCTTCGCGCTGTCGTCCGATACGCTGAAGCTCCTGACCGAGATGGGCCATGATGTCGCTATCGATCCAAGTTGGACCATCTGGGGCCAGGCAGCCGGCATCCTCGTCGGGGGTAAGAATCTGGCCGAGATCGAGGAAGGCGGCGGCGCCCGCTACAATGGCGCCATGGACAGCCGTGCGGCCTCGGGGGCGGCGCGGGGATATTGAGGAGTTTCACCCTCCCCTTGCGGGGAGGGTCGGCACACAGTGCCGGGTTGGGGTGATCCAGTATGCACTTCCTCTTCTCCCCAGCCGGGAGAAGTGCCGAGTGAAACGAGGCGATGAGGGGGCTTCGGCGAAGCCGGAGCTCCATGAACATTCCTGCGTCCCCCTCATCCGGCGTTGCTTCTCCCCAGCGAGGAGAAGAGGACCAATCGCTTTCACTCCAAAAACCGCTTGATTGCCTCGACCTCGTTCGAGCGGATGTCGTGGCCGCCGGTGTGCCATTCGGTTTCCACGATCGCTTTCTGAGCCGCGAAATAGTCGGCAAGGGCCTGGGTCAATGGGGCCGGGCAGATCGGATCACGCTGGCCGGCAGTGATCAGGATCTTCTTGCCGGCCAGCGCCGCATTGTCCTTCGGCTTGAAGGGAATGAGCGGATGCAGCAGGATCGCCTTGTCAAACAGGTTCGTCTCGATCAGCAGGTTGGCGAGGATGTTGGCGCCGTTGGAAAAGCCAAGGCCGATGATCTCGGAGGCCTGGTGCTCCTGCGCCAACGCGCTGACAAACCCCGCCATCTTCCCGGTCGCCCTGGAAAGATCGTCCATGTCGTAGACACCTTCGCCGGTGCGGCGAAAGAAGCGAGCCGCCCCGTGTTCGGATACGTCGCCACGTGGCGAGACGATCGTCGCATCCGGCAGCAGGTCGCCGCCGAAGTCGAAAAACTGCCGCTCGTCGCCACCGGTTCCGTGGAAGACGAAGAAGATCGGTTTCCCGGGTGCACCGCTCTTTAGCCGGTGTACATAGCCATAATCGGTCATGATATCTCTCCGTTAGCCTTCCAGCTTCTGCAAATGCTGCTCGAGGATCGGCCGCAAGTGCTTGTGTTGCTGCGGCAACTTCAATGCTTCGCCCAGATGCGCAGTATCCTCGTCGCGGTTGAAACCGGGTTCATTGGTGGCGATCTCGAACAGAACACCACCCGGCGTGCGGAAATAGATCGCCCAGAAATAGTCGCGGTCGATCACCGGCGTGACATGATAGCCCGTATCCATCAGCGCCTTGCGCACTTCCAACTGCTTTTCCCGATTCTCGACCGAAAAGGCGACATGGTGCACCGAGCCTGCGCCCTGCAGGCCGCGTTGAATGTTCGGCATGGTTTCGAGATCGATGAAACCAGCTCCATTGCCGCCAGGCACAATCAGTCGGGTGACGCCATCTTTGGCATCCAGCGTCTCGTAACCCATGAACTTCAGCAGTTCTGCTGTCGCTCCTTCGTCACGAAGGCGCATGGCAACCGAGTGAAAACCGCGGATCGCATGATCTTCGGAAACACCGTTGGCAGTCCAGACCGGGCGGTTGTCGTCGCGGACCTCCACGAGCGCAAAACCGTCGCCATCCGGACCGGCAAAGTTCAGGCGCTTTTCACCAAAGATCTCTTCTGTCTTGAGCCCTGAAACGCCGCGCTGAGACAGCCGGTCGCTCCAAAAGCCAAGCGAGCCTTCAGGGACGGAAAACACAGTGGTACCCACTTCGCCGGTTCCGGGACGGCCCGGCCCCATGTCCGGGAACGGGAAATAGGTCATCACCGATCCGGGTGCGCCGGTCTCGTCGCCGTAATAGAGATGATAGACATCCGGCGAATCGAAGTTGACGGTCTTCTTGACGCGGCGCAGGCCGAGCGTATCGGTGAAAAACTGGTTGTTGGTCCGGGCGTCTGCCGCCATCGAGGTGACGTGGTGCAGTCCCTTGATCTGGGTAAGCATGATCTGATCCCTTTCTGCCCGCGTTGGGGCTTCGTCTCGCAGACATAGATGTGCCTATTTCGCCAGCAGCGATAGACGCGCAGGTCTGGACGCATTGTCTCCAACTGTTGAACAGTGGAAAATCACTGTTCAAGGAAAGCGAGTCGCCAGATGGCGCGTGCAATTATCGAAAGTGCGGGAAGAAGAAAGAAATACAACCTAATGGATTATCGAAAGTAACAAGAAAAACTAAAAGTTGACAATCAGGAAAGGACGACCTATATCAACGTTCATCGATAGTTGTTTGACTGATATTTGTTTCTGCCCGCGTTTGCCGCGTCTCTGACGAACTTCCCCCTTCAAAAATCGAGACTACTGATCGCCGTGCGTCGTACGGTGATGGATACATGTTGCTATTGAAAGGGTTCGTTATGACCACTGGCACAGTTAAATGGTTCAATTCCACCAAAGGCTTCGGCTTCATTCAGCCTGACAACGGCGGTCCGGACGTTTTCGTCCACATCTCCGCTGTCGAGCGGGCTGGCATGCGCGAAATCGTCGAAGGCCAGAAGATCGGCTACGAGATGGAACGCGATAACAAGTCGGGCAAAATGTCCGCTTGCCAGCTTCAGGCTGCTTAAATCGGATTGCCCCTCTCCGGTGACCACGGATGTACTGGCACCATTGACGAGGCAAAATCCAATGGAAGGTCAGGCAATGCGCCTGGCCTTTTTTCTTGGCCAAACGGCCAATTTGCGCACCGCATTCGACAGAACGATCTGGACGAGACGCCGGTGCGACAGCACCAGGATATCATTTTGACCGAGAATTCGACCAAGGCCCGCGACCAGGCGGAAACGGCATTCAGCCGTACACAGACCCAGTTCATGGCCCGCAACCGGACAATTTCAGAGATCGATGCCGTTGCGGCCGAGCGTGATGCAAAGACACAGCGGCTGCGCGAATTGCGGCTGGAAAAGGAAGCTGCGGCAACCGCCAAGGCCGCCGCAGAACGGAAACCTGCAAAACGCTGACTGTTTAGCGTGATTTCCCAGCCACCATATGGCTGTTATTATTCAGTCTTGGTGAAATAGGACGGAAAAGACGGCAGCCTATCTATTTTTTTGGCGCTTCCACTCTATCTTGGGAAGGCACAAAATGCGAAACGACACATATGTCGACGGCAAGGCGACCATTTGTCCCGGCCATTCCCGACCCAGATAATACAACAGACAAGGACAAAGAAGATTGAGACACGCATCCGATAATGGCTTTGCCGATCGGCGCAAAGCCGCAGCCGAAGCCAAGCAGCAGCTTCTGAAGAAGTTCGCATCGGCGCCGAAGGCTGACGATCCGGAACTGGCAGCCAAGCTTGCCGAACGTCAGGCCAACACGGCTGCGCGCGAAGCCCGCCGCGCCGAACGCGATCGCCTGAAGCAGGAAGAAAACGAGCGTCAGCTCGCGGAAGCCGCCGCCCGGACCGCAGCAGCCGATGCCGAAGCACGGGCTGAAGCAACAGCACGCGAACAGGCCGAACGTGACCGCATCTCCCGCGTTGTCGCCGACGAAGCTGAACGCAAGGCCGAGCGCGACCGCCGCTACGCAGCGCGCAAAGCCCGCCAGCGCTGATTTGAGAATGAGGGCCGGATCACCCATCCGGCCTCCTCCTCAATCCGCAGGCAAAAATTCTGCAGCCTGTTTAAATCCGCTACAACCCGCCTGAATGACACGAATTCAGCGGACGGAAAGCCGTGTTCTGAAACCGGAAAATTCGCTCAATCTATCGCAGCCATTTCGCGCCCGGCAGACGATGGCGTATGTCAGGTTTTTTGCGGGAAAGCGCCGTCAGGCGCCCTCCCCGCCTTCCGCCAGTTTCTTCTGGTCCATTGCCGCCTTGACCGTCGCAGCGGCAGCGGCGGCCGATGACGGATCGTTGCTGGCAACCTGAACGGTTGGCGAAGCAAAGACGACGCCATTCTGGATGAATGCCTCGCGGATCATCATGTAAGCCTTCCGGCGGATCGTCGTCTGATAGCCTGGCTTCGTCATCATCGCAAAACTCAGATTGATGCCGTAATCCCCAAATTGTTCGACGCCTTTCATCTTCAGCGTCTCCAGGATCATCGCCCCGTACTCCTCGTCCTGAAGCAGGGACGCGCCGACAGCCTTGACCATCTTGCGCACCTTGTTGATATCGGTGCCATAGCCTACCGAGATCGTGAACTTGTCGATCACCCAGTCGCGGCTCATGTTCTGGACGGCGCCGAGCGTACCGAAGGGCACGGTGAAGACCGGGCCGCGATGATGACGCAGCCGCACCGAACGGATGCTGAAGGATTCCACGGTTCCCTTGTAGCTGCCGCTCTGGATGTATTCCCCGACCCGGAAAGCGTCGTCCATCATGTAGAAGACGCCACTGATCACATCCTTGACGAGGGTTTGCGAACCAAAGCCGATCGCCACACCAAAGATACCGGCACCGGCGATCAACGGACCAATCTGGACCCCAAGGCCGGAGAGAACCATCAATACCGCGATGACCGCAATGAGGACGGCCAGTACGGTCCGCAGCAACGGTAGCAGTGTCAGCAGCCGCCCGTTTCGCGCCGCGTGGGCGGAGTCTCCTGTGACCGAAGACCGTGCGTGCTCCAGCGTCCGGTTGATCAAAGCCTTGACGATCTGCCACAGGATATCAGCGACAAGCAGAATAACCGCGCCGGCCAAAACACCCTGGACGAGCCGGTCGGCCATCGCGTCGCCGGTAAACATCGACGAGCGTTTGCTGACAATGAATGCGAGCCAGAGCACCGCGAGCGCGATGATAAGCGCCCGCGCACCCCGCTCCACCAGAACTTCAATGACCGGGTTGCCACTGCCGGGCATGTCCGGCTGGCCCGCAAAAGCGCTTCTCGCCATCGCTGTCGTCGCTTTCAGGAGGCCAGGCAGAATCAGCGCATAGATGCCCAGCCACAGAACGATGACGAGGCCTGCGACCCAGAGCGCCCAGAGCAGGCAGAGGTAGAATGTCAACGCCCATTCCGTAGCCCCACGGCCATGTGGCCGGGCGATCGCTGCAGGCCGGTTCCAGACGGTTTCAATGCCAACCAGCAGCAGTCCCAGGCCAAGCGCATAAACGACCACGCCCCTTACGGCAGGTGTGATGTTCAAAGCCGCCATCACGCCGACAAAAGCCCAGCCGGCAAACAGGATACAAGCAAACCAGAAGATGCGCCTATACCAGAAGGCCCCGGATACCTGATCGGCCGAGGCCAGCCCGGTTGCGCCGTCAACCCCTTTGGCCGTATCGACCCCAACCAGCAACAGCCGGGCGATACGGATCACGAAACGGCAGGCGATGACGCCCAGAAGCAGGGGCAGCATCAGCGCGTCAAGCAACGGCGGCCATGTCATGGCCATGAACAAGCCGAGACTTGCCAGGCTGAAAGCCACAAGCGGTGCCAGCAGGGCAAACAGATGGCGGCCAGCGGCATACAAGGGGTTTTCGTGCGCGCCGTCCGCATGGGCCAAGGCTGCATGCAAGCGGCTGCGGCGTGCGATGCGGTGGAACAGCCATTCCGCACCAAGGCCGATCAGCACCAGCGTCAGGAACAGGACGAACACGCCGAAAGGTCCATGACCATTGATATCGGCCGCGATCGTCCCGCCTGCCCGCATGAATTCCGAGGGAACCAAGGGAATAGCCTGCACGATATGACGAAGATGATCCCGAATCCTGTCTCCCCAGGCGTTGAATTCGGTCGCGGACATGCTCGCGTCAGGCTCGGCAGCCGGTGCGGCCGTCTGTTTGTTGAGCAGCGCGCGAATCTCGGGATCGTCCAGCAGTTTGATCAGCTGATCGACCTTGTCCGAAGAAACCGGCGGACTTGCAGCCTGCGCAAAGGCTGGCTGGACGGTGGCAGTTCCGGCAGCAAAAGCCAGAACCATAAAAAACCAAAACCGCAACGCCAACAGTCTGATATTACCAGTCTTTCTCATGCGCCGACCCCCTTCAGCTCATCTCACCCCGATTGCACTTTCGTGCATTTCAGAGAGTTAGAGCATTCACCGGGAGCTTTGTCACCTGCAACCGCGCGATGAAGCAAAAGGCATGGTATTTTGTGCCATTCCGGTGGGTTATGGGGTTTTCGACATCCCCCGGCGTTCAACCCTTCGTCACAAAAGCGATCGCGGCGGCCAGAGCCTCGCCGGAAAAGGGTTTGACCACCAGTTGCACGTTCGGCCCCGGCGTCACGCCCTCGACATCGCTATGGCCGGTGGCGAAAATCACCGGCAACCCGGCCACCAGCGTCTTGGCACGCTCCGCCAGCATCACTCCGGACATGTCCGGAAGGCCGACATCCGTGACAAGCACGTCAATCGACCGTTCGGAAAGCACGGCCAGTGCCGTCTTGGCGTCGGCTGCTTCGAAAACCGTGTGTCCCTGATCTTCCAGCATGTCGACCGTGCTTGCGCGGATCAGCCAGTCATCCTCGCAAATCAGGATCGTCTGCTTATTATCCGACGATCGGTCATCTCTGGCCGGTTTCACCGGCTGTTCTGTAGCCGGTACTTTTGCCAGGACATGGCGAATCCGGCGGGCAAGCGCCTCACGGGTATAAGGCTTACTTAACAGCTCGACCCCTTCGTCGAGCCGCCCGGAATGAACGATCGAGTTTTCAGTGTAACCGGAGGTAAACAGCACGCCCAATTGCGGCAACCGCTCCCGTGCCTTGCGTGCCAGCTCCGGGCTTTTCAAGGTCCCCGGCATAACGACGTCAGTGAAAAGCAAGTCGATGGAGACACCACTTTCGATGACCGTCAATGCGCTTTGCGCATCCTTGGCCTTCAAAACCCGATAGCCGAGGTCGGTAAGAATGGCGACGACTGTTTCGCGCACGGCCTCGTCGTCCTCCGCCACCAGGATGGTTTCACTGCCGCCGGTGATTGGGCCTGAATCTCGCTCGATGAGCACGTCTTCGGACTGCGTCGAGCGTGGCAGATAGAGCTTGATCGTCGTGCCATGGCCCAGTTCGCTATAGATCTTGATATGACCGCCGGACTGCTTGACAAACCCGTAGACCATGGACAGGCCAAGCCCTGTCCCGCGGCCTTCGGGCTTGGTGGTGAAGAATGGTTCAAAAACCTTCTCCAATGTTTCCGGCGACATGCCCGTTCCCATATCGGTGACCGCAAGCAGGACATATTGCCCGGGCGGAACATCCGCATACGCTTCGGTATATTTGGCATCAAGATAGGCATTGCCCGCCTCGATCGTCAGCTTGCCGCTACCGTTCATCGCGTCGCGCGCATTGATGGCGAGGTTGAGGATGGCGTTCTCGACATTGCCCGGATCGATATGGGTATTCCAAAGGCCGCCAGCGACGATCGTCTCGATTTCGATCGCCTCGCCAAGCGACCGGCGCAGAATATCATCGAGATTGCGAACCAGCCGGCCGATGTTGACGACTTTCGGCGCAAGTGGCTGGCGGCGGCCAAATGCCAGCAATTGCGAGGCGAGTTTCGATCCGCGCGCAACACCGGCCATGGCGTTTTGGATGCGCTGTTCAGCCCGCTCGTTGGCCGGAATTTCATTGGCCAGCAGCTGAAGATTGCCACTGATCACCTGCAGAAGATTGTTGAAATCATGAGCGACGCCGCCGGTCAGGTTGCCAATCGATTCCATCTTCTGGCTCTGACGCAGGGCGTCCTGAGTCTGAAGCAATTCAGACGTGCGCGCTTCGACCCGTTGTTCGAGCGTAGCAGCCAACTCCGCCAAGGCGGCTTCGGCGATCTTCTGGTCCTGGATATCGGTATTCGTGCCGATCCATTTTTCGATTTTACCGGAGCGGTCCCGGAGCGAAACAGCGCGAACAATATGCCAGCGATAGGAGCCGTCATGGCGGCGAAGCCGGAACTCGGTTTCGTACTGCTCGCCAATATGACGCGCTGCAGCCCAGGCTTCGGCCGCTGCGTTGAAATCGTCAGGGTGCACGATCGCTCCCCAGCCGTCGCCATGAAGCGTGCCTGCAGGTACTCCGCTATACCGGTAAACGCGATCGTTGAACCAATCGAGTTGGCCATTAGGCAAGGCGGTCCAAACATGATTGGGCATGGACTGCGCAAGAATGCGGAACCTTGCCTCGCTCTCTGCAACCGCCTTTTCAGCAAGCTTGCGACTGGAGATATCGACAAACAGCGCCGCAAATCTGTCCGGCTCAGTCCTGCGCGCACGGACCTCAAACCAGCGGCCGTCCAGGGCCGCCACCTGAACCTCGAAGACCTTAGAGATCCCTGTGTTGACGACCTCGGCGTAAGCTTCGAAAACGTCATCGGAAATTGCAGGAATAACCTCGCGGACACTGCGCCCCAGCGCACTGTCGGCCGGCACCCCGGAATGCCTTTCGAAAGCCGGGTTAACTTCAACAAACTGAAAATCGTGGATCAAACCCTGATCGTCGCGAATGACTTCGCCGACAAAGAAGCCTTCCTGCATCTGCTCGAACAGCCCGCGCCAGCGCGCCTCGCCTTCGCGAACCGCAGCCTCGGCGCATTTGCGATCCGTAATATCGAAGGCAATGCCGATAAACCGTCTTTGACCGCTTTCCGGGCTGGAAACGACCTCACCCCGCCGCGCGATCCAACGGACCTCTCCCGTTTTGGGATCGATACGGCGATATTCGACATAATCGAGCGGATTGCTCTGGCTAAGCTTTGCTGGGCCTGTGTTGGCGCGGTCATCCGGATGCAGAAGACCAACCAGAAGCTTGTCCGTTACCAAAACATCTGGGGCAAGGCCCCAGATCCGGCGATATTCATCCGAGACCTCCAGCATGCCGGTCTGCGGATACCATTCGAATGTGCCGATACCGCCTGCTTCCTGGGCGATACGCAACCGCTGCTCGGTGCGAACCCGTTGCGTCGTATCTTTGATGATTGCCATGACACCGGCCGGTACGCCAGTTTCGTCTGGCACCGGGCTATAGTCGAGATTGAGCCAGACATCCTCCGGTGAACCATTGCGTTCGATGACCAAGTGCTGGTCCCGATAGCCAAGCGTCCCGCCACCCAGCACGACCTTGAGCACGTTGGCATTGAACTCCGCCACTTCAGGCCAATGGTCCCTGACATTCGAACCGAGCGAGATTGGGTGCCGCTGGCCGGCAAAGGCGGCGTAGCCTTCATTGTAAATCATCACGCCATCCTCGCCCCACAGCAAGATCATCGGGACCTTGGCGCGAAGGACAATAGAGACGATGGACTTGAGGTTCTCAGGCCAGCTCGGAAGTGGGCCGATTGAGGTTTTTGCCCAATCGAAATGATGGATCAGTGATGCGATCTCGCCACCTTCTGCGAGGAACGGGTATCGCGTGTCGGACGCAGGCGCTTGCATGAAAACCTGAAATGAACAGAGGAGCGCCGAGCAACAAAACCAATCGGCAGAAGGCCCTAATTAGCGCGCTTCATCGCGACATCAATCGGGTACCGACAAATTTTCGCCATTTTCCGAACGCGGCGGAACTCAGACGGCGCCGTTACTCCGCAGCCTTTGCGCGTTGGACCGGCCGAGCCCTGCGGCCAGGAACAAGCTGGGCGTAAAGCGCCGCATATTGTTCGGCGCTCCGCTCCCAGGAAAAATTGGCCTTCATGCCCTGGTTCTGGAGACGAGCCCATTTCTTTGGCTCCCGATAGGCCGCGAAGGCGCGGTGGATAGAGAGCCGCAGATTTTCGGCCGTAGGCGGATGAAACTGGAAGCCGGTTGCTACCCGGGCGGAAATCGCCGCATCATTGGCATCGATGATTGTTTCCGACAGGCCGCCGGTCCGCGACACCACCGGCACCGCTCCATAACGCAGGGCATAGAGCTGCGTGAGGCCGCAGGGCTCGAAACGGGATGGCTGTATGATGACATCCGATCCGCCATGGATGAGATGGGCTGTCGCTTCGTCATAACCAATGCGGACGCCGATACGATCGGGGTGCCGTCCGGCAATGGCCAGAAGCGCCGTCTCGATATGTTCCTCACCCTTGCCGAGCACAATCAGCCGGCCACCGAGGGACGCGACCTCCTCAGCGACATCGGCCAGCATGTCGCCGCCTTTTTGCCAGGTCAGCCGGGTCACGGCAGCAAAGACCGGGCCGGGGCGATCGTTCAGCCGGAAGGTCTCCAGCAGTTTAGCGCGATTCTGCCCCCGTAGCCTGATCCGCTTGTGATCGTAGTTGACCGGCAGGTAGGAATCCGTGGCCGGGTTCCAGATATCCATGTCGATGCCGTTGACGATACCGGTCAGCGTGTTCGGACGCGAACTCAGTGCACCGGCCATGCCCATGCCAAGTTCCGGCCCGATGACTTCACGCGCATAGGTTGGACTCACCGTCGTGATGGCGCTGGCCGTGCGGATACCGCCTTTCAAATAGCTGATGTCCCCGTAGTACTCCAGGCAATCGAGTGAGATGGCCTCCGGCGGCAAGCCGATCTGGCTGACAACGGAGGTTGGGAACTGCCCTTGGAATGCCAGATTATGGATCGTCAGGACGCTCGGAACCGCTTTGGCATTGCTCGAATACCGCATGTAGACGGAGGTCAGTGCGGTCTGCCAATCATGCGTATGAACGACATCCGGCAACCAATCCTTCAGCAATCCACCCGCAACGGCTGACGCCACATAGGACAAGACGGCAAACCGTTTCCAATTGTCCGGATGATCATGACCTGTCTCGTCGAGATAGGGACCTCCCGGGCGATTATAGAGGGCTGGCGCATCAAGGATCAGCAGATCAAGCTGCTCATAGCGAGCTTCGAGCAGCGAAGCCGGGGCGCCGAACAGGTCTGGGAAGAAATGGATCTGCCGGGCACCGGGAAGCTTTGCAAACAACGGCGGATAACCGGGCACCAGCGTACGCGTGTAGCAACTGTAGCCCTCAAGGGCCTTCGGCAACGAGCCTGTCACATCCGCAAGCCCGCCGGTCTTGATCAAGGGAAAAATTTCCGACGTCACCGAAAGTATCTTCACGCAGGTCACGTTCCTTGTACCACCGGTTATCATCACGACGCAGTTGCACGCGCCGCGACGGATAACCCATGATGTTGCAAAGCGCAGTCGATGTCCGCATAAAAGCGCATCGCGAGCGCAAAAAAATTTTGCACCGCAAAATCACGCGCCGGGAACAGCAGAATTTCCATCGACTCATGCACGCCGGAACTGTGGTAGCGATGACATCATGGCGTCGAGACGTGGAGCGCCGATCCCGGCACCCCATGGAATGTCAAAAATCAGGCGGTCTTGCTGCGTTTACGCGGAATAGGTTCGATTGAGCTTTCGTTCTTTACGACGGAAAGTTTAGAGGTCTTTACCGGCACCTGCGGCATTTCTCCTGCCGCCGCATTGGCCTCCTCCGTCAACTCCCGCAATGCCTGCAGCCAATGCACGTCATGACTGCCATCCGGGCGGCCGTCAGCTTCCCAAAGAGCGTAAGCCCGTAGCCTGATGTCGTCTTCGCTGATATCCGTCATCTGCTTCTCTCCCCTTGTCAAAGTGGCCAAATAGAAACTGCGACGAGAGCGCCTGGTTCCGCCTTTAACCGGCCACGCGAGATTTTTCCCGTAGAATATCCGGGCTGCAAAACAGGAATTCATACTGGAACTACACGTTCCCAAGATTACGAAATGGACGCGGCAAAACAATTCGCCCCATGATCCTACGCTCAAATCATGTGCCGTCGATGGTTTTCACAACCAGGGAAGGCGTTTTGCACCGTCTTGTTTGGAACTAAAGACGGTGAGCGCCGTTATGCACATCGCACCGGCGTTGGGGACCGGCGCTTCAGGAGTTTGCCATGAGAAAAACCTTGCTCGCTCTCTTGCTGGCCGCTTCGCCTGTCGTGGCCGGGTCGCCCGCCACTGCCCAGCCGATGAAGATCGAAGACCTCTGCGTGAAAGTGGCAAAGCATCTGCTGATGACGGAAACATTCCATACCGGCGTCGTCCAGTCATTTCCGGAACTCACGCCCCCGGGTGCGCGCATGACCTATTCAACGCGCGACGGCGTCGAGAAGAAGGACATGGTCGATACGTTCGAATGCCAGTTCGACAACGCCACAGCCCCCTACGGGCTGAAACGATTTTGCCTCGCCAGCACCTGCTACTCCGCGGATGAAAAGAACGACGAAAACAAGCGCCGGTTCGACGAGGTGCGCATCTTACTGGAACGCGAAGGTCTTTAACGAAGACTCAGCCTAGCGTCCTGTTTTGGTAGCCATCCAGATGACGTGACGGGCGCCGCGGCCTTTGGTACTGGCGCGAACTGACAGTTCCTCGACCACAAAACCGGCCTCTTTCAGCCGACGGGTGAAGCCCGTATCCGGTGCTGAGGACCACACCGAGAGAACGCCGTTTGCCTTCAATGCCTTGCGCGCGGCGCGAAGTCCGGAAACGCTGTAAAGGTCATCGTTTGCCCGGCGGGTCAGTCCTTCCGGCCCATTGTCGACGTCAAGCAGGATCGCGTCGTATTCGCTCACAGCAGACTGGATGAGACGGCCAACATCGCCTTCTCGAATGGTGACCCTGCGATCGTCCAGACAGCCTGCGAACACATCCGCCATTGGTCCGCGCGCCCAGGCGACGACCGCGGGAACAAGTTCGCCGACCGTTATGCGTGCATCCGAGGGAAGTTCGGCCAGGGCTGCACGTAGCGTAAAGCCCATTCCGAGCCCACCGATCAGCATATGCGGACGCGGGTGACGGCGGACGCGCTCATAGGACAGACGCGCAAGGGCCTCCTCCGAACCGCTTAACCGGCTGTTCATCAGTTCGATCGTGCCGAGCATGATGGAGAACTCAGTGCCGCGCTGTTTCAGGCGCAGCTCGCCGCCACCGTCAGGCATTGTCGCTGTATCAATCAGGGTCCAGGGTATCACGGGCACTTCCAATCGTTGAGGCGCCCGCGATAGCACAGATGGACCGCGAAAACAGCCTAAAGCGTCGCCAATGCCCGGTTGGACATGGCGCCCCCATAGGCTTTGCGGATCGCAGCCTTCTTTTCCAGCGACACGATAATGTCTTCGGAAAAATCGACCTTGTGCATGGCGGCGATATCCGGAAGCCCCCCCGGCGTAAACACGTTGATCTCAAGAATCTTGTCGCCGACAATATCGAGGCCGACGAGAAACATGCCATCCTCGATCAGCTTGGGACGCACCATCTCGGCGACGGCGAGAATGTCATCCGTAATCTTGACGGCCTCGGCGGTTCCGGCCGCGTGCATGTTGGAGCGGACCTCTCCCTTGGCCGGAACCCGGCGGAAGGCCGCGTAGGCGCCGTTACGTTCAAGCGGTTTGCCATTCATCAGGAAGAAACGGATGTCGCCGGCCTTGGCCTCCGGCAGATAACCTTGAGCAATCAGGTAGCCCTCGCCGCTGACGGCTTCGAAGATCTGGTTGAGATTGGCATCGTCGGGCGTCGCAATCTTGAAGACGTTCTTGCCGCCTGACCCCTGTAACGGCTTCAGGATGACGCCTTTGCGGTGATCGGCGATAAAGGCGCGGATTTCCTCGATGCTCTTTGAGATCAGTGTTTCGGGGCGGACCGCCTCCGGAAAACCCTGAAAATAGAGCTTGTTCTGGGCGAGCGCCAAACCGGCGGGATCGTTAACAACGATCGATCCCCGCTCGCTGGCAAGCCGGCCGAACATGGCGCCGATATGGGCAGCCCATGGCCGGTCGTCGGAATCAAGCGATGGATCGTTGCGCAGGAAGATGACATCAACTTCACGGACGTCAATCGTCTGAACCTTGGTATCCTTGCCCTGGAAACCATCGTGGAATGTCTGGGCGTTCTTGTATTTCCCAGGGGCAACAGTGGTTGCCCGTACCATCAGACTATCGTCAGGCCGCAGGACGAAATCACCTGGCGCGATGTAGCAGACGTCATGGCCACGGGCGAGTGCCGCCATGGCCAGTGCGGTGGTGGTAAAATGAGGTTCCTCGCTCTCGATCGAATTGACGAAGAATGCGACGCGCATGGTGGCTCCTAACTGATGATCATATCCAACGGGTTCAGTCCCGCCCGCGCCTTGTCGAGGCGGGCCTGTGCTTGCGAATGGGTGAGAAAGGCAGGCCGGATGACAGGCGCCTTGAGTAGGCCGCGCAGGCTCAACTCCTGCATCACCTCAAAATGTGAGGCGGAAATCTTGCCCATCCAGAACGGATCGAGCGCGCCGCCCGATTTCAGATGGCTGAGCAGTTCCAGCAGGCCACGCAGATAGATGGCGTCCTTGGCAAGCCCGCCGCCACGATAGAGCCGCATGGCCAGATGGAAGGCAGCGACGGGGCCGAACCTGTGCTCGCCAACAAGCATGCCGTAGGTTTCGGCAAACGGCCGCCCTTCCAGCATCGCCGAGCAGGCGACGACGCGGGCTGCGATCAACCGTAGCCTCCCGACGGTCATGCCACCGGCCATGTATTCGGAAAACACGGCAAGGCCTTCCTGCATGCCTTCGTAGCCGGCAAGGCCGGATCGAAAGAGGCGAAGCCCCTGCGCCGACCCGTTAAAATAGGTGAGAAGATGCACGCCGATCTCGTGGCTCAAAAGAGCATGCACCCGGCCCCTCGGCATCAGCGTCTGGCGGGAGATCAGCAGGCGCTCACCGGAGACCAGCATCCCGGATGGCAAGTCGTCGCGCAGCTCGATCTCGGCTGCAAAGCCCTGATATTGCCGTTGATAATCAGCAATCATAACGTGGGCCGCAGCTTCGACCTCAGAACAATTTGCCGTCTGCGGATCGCTTTCAACATCATCGCCATCGCCGGCGAGTGCCGCTGTTTTCTTAAGGATATCAATAGCCACCCGGTAGAGCGACGGCTCCACCGGGCCATAAAGGGCACGCCCATATTCGACGAAACGGCCGGTTTCTCTCGCCGAAATCAGCGACAGCTGCAGATCCAGTTCCTGCTGCTTCTCACGGTAGAGATGGTAGAGGGCCGGATCCTCGAAGCGATCGAAGGCCACGGAAAACAGTTTCCGTTTTTCGGCTTCGACCTGCACCGACAATGGCCGATAGAGGAATCGCGGTTCTTGTTTGAATTTGTCTGCCTTGAATGCCTGCCAGGCGGCATCGGTATTGATCGGCGTAACGGCCAGCAGGAAATCAAAGCTCGAAGCGACATCATCGATGCTGCGATCGGCGCGGCTGACGGCATCGACGAAGGCCTTGCGGCCCAGCGCCCGGTGCGTCGTCAGCTTCAGGCTTTGGGTTGCATCGATAAACGCCGCAAAAGCCTTCAGGCCGGCGTCAAAAATATTGGCGACAAGGCGTTCGCGCAGATCTGGATAGGTACTGCGTGATTCCGGCTGCCGGTAGATCGGCGCGAAGCGGACGGCAACCAGGGGAAACCCGGTTTGCCCGGCAATCAAGGCGGCCTGGGAATCCGCCTTGATTGCGAAACGGTTGATGCGTGGCGTGCGGAACTTCACCTGCCGGATATCGGTGCCTTCGGCGAGCGCGGTTGCAGCTTTTCGAGCCGCCACATCATCCGTCGAGGCAATCCTGATCTCGAAAGGCGGAAGATAGGGCGCATCATCTGTTATCAGCGTATCGTGATCCAGCTCGTCGATGTCCAAAAGCAGGAACGCGCCGAAACGCTCACCCAAAACCGCCCCGACCGCCTCCAGGATCGGCAGCGCTTCCTTGATGTCATCGACCACCAGATAGGACGCATTGGCAGCAACGATGTCTCGGGCCGCAAGATCCTCCCTGCCCTTGCCGATATGAACCGACAGGAATGGCAACGGCCGGTCAATGTGAAGGCGGCCGCCGTTGTCAAAGTCCTTGCGGACGGATTTGTCCGTGCGGAGACAGTCAAGAATTTCTTCCAGCCATCCCGGATAGGTCGCATCGGCATTTTGATGTTTGCGCCGCGGGCTGGTCATGACCGCGCCCGCAACATCTCATGCAGCGCGGGCAGCGATAGGCGGATCATTTCCCGCATCGCCTTTAGCGTCTCGGGGTCCGGCTGACCGGTCCACTCGTCCATAAAGATTTTCTTGAACTCGATAGCGATGGCGCACCCAGTCTGCGGGAACCGTTCGTGGACGAAACGGGTCTGCTCACCTTTTCCCTGAAAGGCGACATTTTCCCGGACATCCATGCGCTGGCCACGAAATTCAAAGCTGCGTAGCTGTTCAACGAACACATCAAGCAACGGCGCCCAATGCTTCCGATCCATGGAGGACGTACCGATATTGATCTGCGGCGCTTTTTCAAACGGCATTTCGGGACCGTACGCACCTTCCCGGCGATGATTGTAACTGTGGATGTCGAGAAGGACGAAGGCACCGTATTGTTGCTCGATGCCGCGCAGATAGGACTCCAGCATGGCATAGTAGGCATCGTGCACGCCGAGCGAGGCTTTGATGGCTCCGTCCGGCAATTGCCGCGCCCAGACCTTCAGCCCCCAGGCCTGCTCCGGCGTCAGGTAAATCGCGCCGTCACGGGCACGGTTGATATCGATCTCGAAGCGGGACCGATGGAAGACGATGCGGTTGGGTAGATCGCGGATGAAAAACTCGGTGAACGGATCCTCCTCGCGTAACCGTTCATCGGCGCTAAGACCGAGGAAGCCCTGCAGGTCGCTACGAATATGATGGCCGTTATGAATGGCCGTTCCGACAATCGGCGAGGCACCGCGATGCGCCGACCACCAGTCGGAAAGGTCCGGATTGACAATAAATTCCTGGAAGGGGGACATGCTGTCCTTCTCGTTGGCGGGCAGCACGGGGCTGCGCTTTACAATCAACGAGTAAATGAACGCGAAACGCGTTTGTTCCATCGAAAGCTTCGATGGAACCCGTCATCAGCCTATGCAGGCAATATCGTGCAGGCAGAACTTCAGACTTCGGAGCCGGCCATTTCAGCGACATTTTTTGCCGGTTGGCAAAACGAGGCAATGGCCGCCTCGCAGGCACGCATGAAGCGCATGGAGGGGCCTTCACTGCCGGTTGCGAGCTTGCTCACCTGGGCACCCTCCATCAACATCGAAAGAGTGTCGGATAGCAACTCCGGTTCGCTCACGCCGGCATCGCGACAGAGTTTTTCGAGACGGCGCTGCTGGGTGATCTTGAAGTTTTCAATGACGGCATGGGCGGGATGGCCCTGCTCCTTGAGCTCAACGGCCGCATTGGCCAGATCGCACCCATATTGATTGTCGGCCAGACACTGTGCACGGGCTTTTACCCAGCTGTGGAGCTGGGCCATCGGATCGTTTGGATGGGATGCTTCGAGCTGATCCCAGAAAGCGGCGGCTTTTTCGGATGTGAACCGCAATGCTTCGCAGATCAGGTCATCTTTCGAGCCGAAATGACGGTAGAGCGTCATCTTGTTGGTTTCTGCCGCTTCGGCAATCGCATCGACGCCGATACCGCGAATCCCGTGCTGCCGGAACAGCTCGCAAGCCGTTGAAACAATACGATCTCGCGGCGCCTGGCGCGCTTGCACGCAGTCACCTTTTTCCAGCCTTATATCTGCCGGTTTCGGAGACGATACGGATTTCGAATTTTTATTGACAAGGCTTCTTGACATAGGTGTGACCGGTCGGTAACTATTCGAATGTTACTTACTGGTAACACTGCAATGCAACGATGTCAAGGTTAAGACACCGGACGGGATCCGCCCGCCGGAAAAGACGATGAACGAAGGAATACCCCAATGCACCAGGCAAACAGCGATCTGACCATCCATGAGGTCCTGACAGACCCGATGATCCGTGCCGTAATGCGTGCGGACGGCGTCACGACCAATGAAATGAAAACGCTTCTCTACTCCGCTGCCAGCGCACTTCGCCAGATGCAGCCGGGAACCGTAAGCGCCAAAAATCATACGGCCAACCTGCTGGCGGCTCCCAAGCGCCGCCTGCTGTCGATGGTCCATCCGCTCGCTTCGCGCTCGGACTGCCTACGCATGAGCGCGTAACGAACTTAAATCTCCCGGCGCATCCCTCCCAAGAATGCGCAAACAAACCCAGCCGGATGCCTCCACCGGCTGGGTTTTTGTTTGCAAAAATGATTGCCGCAACTGGCTCAGACCTTGACGGCCAGCTCGGCAAAATCCTCCGTTCCGAAGAACTTGAGATAGCGCTCGACTTCCGAAGGCTCGCCCGTCGCCTTGCGTGGATTGTCCGACAGCTTGACGGCAGCATGGCCGTTGGCATCGCTGACTTTGCAGACGACCGAAATCGGGTTCAGTCCACTGACCTGGGTCGGCGCACACCCGGCAAAGTCGTTCGTCAGGTTGGTCCCCCAGCCGAAGCTCATGCGCACCCGTCCCTGGAAATGCCGGTAGGTTTCGAGAATTGTTTCAACGTCGAGGCCATCCGAGAAGATCAGGAGCTTTTCCTTGGGATCACGGCCCATCTTCTTCCACCAGGCGATGATCTTCTCGCCGCCTTCGATGGGCGGGGCACTATCCGGCCGGAAGCCCGTCCAGTCGGCAACCCAATCGGGGGCATTGCGCAGGAAAGCGGCCGTACCGAAGGCATCTGGCAAAACGATCAACAGATTGCCACCATAGAGCTGGTTCCAGTCCTGCAGAACCTTGTAGGGCGCCAGGCCCAGTTCCTGTTCGGTGCGCGCAAGCGCTGCGGCGACCATCGGCAGTTCGTGCGCGTTGGTGCCCAGCGCTTCGAGATCCGTATCCATGGCCAGAAGCACGTTGCTGGTGCCGGAAAAGGACATGCCGATGCCCTCCTTCAGTGCCTCGACGCACCAGCGCTGCCATAGGAAGCTGTGGCGGCGGCGCGTGCCGAAATCGGAGATCCGCAGGTCCGGATAGGTCTTCAGCTGCTCGACCTTCGACCACATCTTGGCCTTTGCACGCGCATAAAGCACATCCAGCGCAAATGGCCCCATATCCTTCATGGCCGTGCGCGAGCGCAATTCGTTGATGATCGCCAGTGCCGGAATTTCCCACATGGTCGTGTGGGTCCATTTGCCGGGAAAGGTCAATTCGTATTGGCCGTGCTTGCGGGACAGTTCGTAATCCGGAAGCTGGAAATCGGCGAGCCAGGCGAGGAAATCCGGTGCGAAGATCTGCTTGCGGCCATAAAACGTGTTGCCGGCGAGCCAGATCATTTCTTTCTTGGTGAACCGGAGACCGCGAACATAATCCAGCTGTTCGCGCAGTTCCTGCTCGTCGATTTCGTCGGTCAATAGAACCGTCTTGGTACGGTTGATGACCGAGAACGTTGCGTCGACGTCGGGATAGAGCCGCCAGATCATCTGCAGCATCAAAAGCTTGTAGAAATCCGTATCCAACAGGCTGCGCACGACCGGGTCGAGCTTCCAGGCGTTGTTATAGACGCGCTGCGCGATGTCCGTCTTGGTCATGAAAGCTCTCTCCCGCTCCAGCACTGCATGGCGCGACGTATCCGTTATCCCCCAGTCATGGCACGGCATTTAGCCTCGCCGCAACAGGCTGATGCAACAAAGCAATTGCCCGAAAGCCGCAAAACTCGCGCCGCACAGGGTTGCAAGAGCAAGATAGGCAGAAAACATCACATGATCACATACAAATATCACAAAATATCACTATTTTGGTTGAAATTCTCACGCCGACAGTTATATCAGGGACAGATACAGACCGCGCGAAAGCACTCCTATGAAGCCCGAAGACCGCCGCCAGGCGATCATGGATATCCTGATGGAAACGGGCTCGGCTTCGGTCGAGGATCTCGCCGGCCGGTTCGCCGTCAGCAAGATGACCGTGCACCGCGATCTCGACGACCTCGAGCAGGCGGGCCTTTTGCGCAAGGTTCATGGCGGCGCCTCGATCCAGTCCAGCCCGCAGTTCGAAAGCGATTTCCGTTACCGCGAGAAGATTGCAGCGGAGGAAAAGCGGCGGCTGGCCCAACACGCAGCGACGCTGATCGAGCCCGGCCAGATCATCATCATCGACGATGGCTCCACAGCAGGTGGCGTGGCCGATTATCTCAAGGATATCCGGCCGCTGACAGTGATCACCAACAATCTCGGCGTGATCAACAAACTGGCGGCGGTCCCCGGCATCGATGTGATCTCGCTTGGCGGCCAGTATTCGAAGAAATTCAACGGCTTTTTCGGCATCACCACCGAGGAAGCCCTCCGTTCGCTGCGTGCCGACATGGCCTTCCTGTCAAGTTCGGCCATCCACGGCGCCTCCGCCTTTCATCAGGATCAGGAAGTCGTCCAGACCAAACGCCAGATGATCAGGTCAGCGGCGCAGACCGTCCTGCTCGTCGATCACGGCAAGTTCGGCAAATCCGCCCTGCATTTCCTGACCGGGTTGGATCTCTTCGACACGGTTCTGACAGGTGCGGAAATCGATCTGGCCTACGAACAAGACCTCAAGGACGCCGGTATCAAACTTCAGAAAATTAGCGGCAAAACCGCGGAGGAAACAGCATGACAAAGACATCCGTCTGGGTTGGAACCAGCTGGAAAATGAACAAGACGCTGACTGAGGCCATGGCTTTTGCTGACGGTCTGGCAGAAGCCGACGCGACGCGCGACAACCGCGTCCAGCGCTTCGTCATTCCGCCATTCACAGCCACACGCCAGGTGAAGGAGCGGCTTGCCGCCACCAGCGTCAAGGTCGGCGCACAGAATATGCATTGGGACGACGCTGGCGCCTGGACCGGCGAAATTTCGCCGATCATGCTCAGGGATTGCAATCTTGATATTGTCGAACTCGGCCATAGCGAACGGCGCGAACATTTCGGCGAAACGGATCGCACGGTCGGCCTGAAGACGGCCGCCGCCGTTCGGCATGGCCTGACCCCGCTGATCTGCATCGGCGAAACGCTGGCCGAGCGCGAAGCCGGACAGGCCGATATCGTCCTGCGACGTCAGGTCGAAGGCGCGCTCGCGCTGATCGAGGGCGCAGACAAGAGCAAGCCCATCCTGCTTGCCTACGAGCCGGTCTGGGCAATCGGCGTCAATGGAATTCCCGCCTCCTCCGACTATGCCGACGAACGCCACGCCCTGATTGCCGAATGGGCAGGGGCACGCCTTGGCGTTTCCGTACCAGTTCTCTACGGCGGCAGCGTCAATCCCGGCAATTGCGAAGAGCTGATCGCCAAGCCGCATATCGACGGCCTGTTCATTGGCCGCTCGGCCTGGGATGTGGCGGGCTATCTCGACATCCTCACACGCGTCTCCTCGGCGCTTTGAAACCCAGTCAACGGAAGGATACAGCCATGAAAATCGCAATCGGCGCCGACAGCGCAGGCAAGCCGCTTCTCGACATCATCGAAGCCCATCTCGCCACCAAAAGCGGCCTCGAAGTCAGCAATCTCAGCCAGTCCGGCTTTTATGCCGATCTGTCCAAGGGGCTGGCCGAAACCATCGTCAATGGTCAGAACGATCGCGGCATCCTGATCTGCGGCACCGGCATCGGCGTCTCGATCGCCGCCAACAAGGTGCCAGGCATCCGCGCGGCGCTCACCCACGACACCTATTCGGCCGAACGTGCCGCCAAATCCAACAATGCGCAGATCATTACCATGGGCGCGCGCGTCATCGGGCCGGAACTGGCCAAGGCCATCGTCGACAAGTGGCTGGACTCCGAATTCGACCCGAACGGCTCGTCGGCCGGCAATGTCGAGGCGATTGACCGCCTCGATGCAGGCAAGTGACGTCCTGATCAAAACCCTTCAGCAGAATATGTGATCCTCCCTCATATCCTGCAGAGCGACGCCCGGCGAAAATGCCGGGCGTTTTCGTTTGAAGCGGTCTTGCCGCGCCGGTGGACCCACCCGGAGGGGGACCACATCTAATATACCTTAAGCGGGACACCGAAATCTCGGCGTCTGTAACCGGAGGGTACCGGCGTTTCAGGAATTGAGGGTGTATCCATCCTGAGCTTCAGCGGCCAAGCGATCCGAATAGCGCCGCATCATTTCCACCTGAACTTCTGTCTGGAAGGCCATCACCTGGCTGCGGATGGCATCCTCGGAGCACCCGAGACTGCTCAGGCGTTTTGCCAAAGCGCGGCACTCGGTTTTCCAGTACTGGAGAGCCTCTTCGCCATGGACGTTTTCCAGCTCGCTGGCGCAGCGTCTGATGGTGCTTGCCTGTCCCGATAAGGGAAATGGCACGACCCGTTCTTCCGTTTCAGAAAAACGCACATCCTTCAACGCAGCACTCATCAGGCGGTTCTCCATGTTGGTGATTCTGATTTACAAAGCATATGGTTAACGCTTCGTATCCGAAGCCTGGCTTTCCCGGTTTCAGCGTCCGAAAGCTCGCCTCCAGCGCGAGAATGCGCTGCCACGCCCAAGCCAAACTGAAGAACCCAAGCAGCAGATCAACCCCACCCTCAGCTATCTCTGCACCCCCCCAAGACACAGCCTGCTCACACATCTCCCTGACCAATGCCCGCCTGATCGCCGGATGGACCGCTCCATCATCCGGTAGGGCGGCGCGAAAGTGCGCACGATGTCGCTTGCAATAATCATCCATATGTGAAAATCTTCTTTACATAAGAAAACTGGAGGGCGCACATGGACATCAACAACCCGGCAGCACTTTGCGTGGAGTACATGCCATGAGCGCCGCTGCACCGACCGTGGGCGTTTCCTCCACGCATCCTTCGGACATGCCGACGGACCATGCTTCGCTTCCGGTCTGGAACGCAGAAAACTGGCTCTATGAGGATTGGCCGGTTGGACAACGCATTCGATCATTGCGGCGCACGATGGCCGAGGGTGACAGCCACATGTTCAACATGCTGGTTACCGATATTCACCCTTACGTGCAGGACCAGATGTTTGCCGAGCGGGAGGGCGTTTTCGGCAAGCGGCTGATTGCTGGCGCCTTCGTGTTTTCAGCCGGCCTCGGGCTGGTCGCCACCAATTGCGTCAACGCCTTTTCCTATGGTTACGACAAGCTGCGCTTCATCAAGCCGGTCTTCATCGGCGACACCATCTACACGATCCGCACCAACCTCGATAAGCGCCCGCGCTACAAGGACATGGGCCTGATCCGCGCCAGCTACGAGGTGTTCAAGGGCGAAGGCGAACTGGTGCTCTACTGCGAGCATCTGCAAACCGTGAAATACAAGAACCCGGCCGACTTTGCCGGCAAGACGGAAAAATCATAAATGTCAGCGGATACCGATCTTCCCCTCGCCGGCCTCGTCGTCGTCGATCTCAGTCAATTCCTGTCCGGTCCCTACTGTTCTCTGCGGTTGATGGATCTTGGCGCGCGGGTCATCAAGATCGAGCGGCCCGATGGCGGCGACCTGTCGCGGCGCCTCTATCTCAGCGACACCGAGATCGGCGGCGATTCCACCATCTTCCACGCGATCAACCGGGCGAAGGAAAGCCTGTCGATCGACCTGAAGGACGAAAAGGATCTGGCCTCGCTGCGAACGTTGCTGACCAAGGCCGACGTGCTGATCCAGAACTTCCGGCCCGGCGTCATCGAACGGCTCGGGCTGGATTATGAAACGGTCGGGAAGATCAATCCGCGGCTCGTCTACGCATCGATCAGCGGCTATGGCGAGGAAGGCCCCTGGGTCAAGCGGCCGGGCCAGGACCTTCTGGCGCAATCGCGTTCCGGCGTGATGTGGCTCAACGGCGATGAGGATCAGGGGCCAGTTCCGTTCGGCCTGGCAATCGGCGACATGCTGGCCGGCGCAGCCCTTGCTCAGGGCATTCTCGCAGCGCTCGTCCGCCGTAGCATCAAGGGTACCGGCAGCCATGTCGAGACCAGCCTGCTCGAAGCATTGGTCGATTTTCAGTTCGAGGTACTGACAACCCACCTCAACGATGGGCGGCGCTTGCCGAAACGCGCAAATTTCCGCAGCGCCCATGCCTATCTCTCGGCACCTTATGGCGTCTATGCGGCCGCCGACGGTTATCTCGCCATCGCCATGACGCCGATCCCGAAGCTGGCCGATCTGCTCGGCATGGACGAGCTTGCGCCCTACCGCGACAACTCCGCCACCTGGTTTACCGCGCGCGACGAGATCAAGGCGCTGATCGCCAAACGCATCGCGACCAAGACAACAGACGAATGGCTGGCGATCCTTGAACCGGCGGATATCTGGTGCGCCCGGGTGCTGAACTGGAACGAGCTGATGGAGAGCGAAGGCTTTCAGGTTCTCGACATGCTGCAGACCGTCACCCGCGAGGACAATATTTCCATCACGACAACGCGCTCGCCACTCCGCGTCAACGGTGTGCGCGCCAAGGTCGATCGTGCAGCACCGCGCATTGGCGAGCACAGCCAAGCCATCCGCGAGGAGTTCGGCCTATGACGATCACACTCAAGGGCATGACCTGGAACCACCCGCGCGGCTATGATCCGATGGTCGCCTGCTCGCGCCGCTGGTTCAATGAAACCGGCGTCACCGTCGAGTGGGAAAAGCGCTCGTTGCAGGATTTCGAGACATTTCCAGTCGGAGAACTGGCAAGACAGTTCGATCTCATCGTCATCGACCATCCGCATGTCGGGCAGATCACTCATGAGAAATGCCTGCTGCCATTGGATATTGCCGGACGCGAGGGCGAACGTGCGGCGTTGGCCGCCGCCAGTGTCGGCAGATCCTATCCGAGCTATTCATGGCAGGGCCGCCAATGGGCATTTCCTATCGATGCGGCAACACAGGTGCAGGCCTGGCGGCCTGATTTGCAGGCCACGCCACCTGCCAATTGGCCAGAGATGCTTGAGTTGGCACGAGCTGGAAAAGTCCTCATCCCACTGCGCCCGCCCCATTCATTGATGTGTTTTTACACACTCTGCGGCAACCTCGGACGGCCTTGTGCGGTCGAGGGGCCGGGCGATCTGATCGGCATGGAAACCGGTATCCAGGTTTTCGAGATGTTGCGCGAGATCGCCGGTCTGGTCGATCCAGCCTGCTTTGAAATGGACCCGATCGCGATTCTGGAACGGATGGCAGCGCCAGAGGCAAAAGCCGCCGTATCACCACTGATCTATGGTTATGTCAGCTATTCCGTGGCTGGCTTCCGGCCGGGCCTCATTCGTTTCGGCGATATTCCACCGGTGGACGACGGCGGCCCGATCGGCTCGGCGCTGGGCGGAACCGGTATTGCCGTCTCGGCATTTTCCAAAAACCCAGATGCCGCCATCGACTTTGCCTACTGGATCGCCAGCGGCGATATCCAGAAGACCGATTACGCCGCAGCGGGCGGACAGCCGGGCCATGCGCACGCGTGGGAGGATGCGGCGGTCAATCTCGCCACTGCCGACTTCTATCGCGCCACCCACGCGACGCTTGACGCCGCCTGGGTCAGGCCCCGCCACGATGGCTACATGGGCTTCCAGCAGGCAGCATCGGATCGTTTGAACGAAGGCCTGTTGCAGCGTCAATCGGCCAAATTAGTGGTGGCCGATATCAATCAGCTGTTCGCTGAAAGCTTCCGATAGAAGGACCGGCCGGCGGATAACGCCGGCCACCTGTTTAGAGACGCCAAAGCCGCTTTGCATTGCCTGACAGCAGCTTGTCGCGCTCACCTTGCGAACATCCGGCCAGCAGCGCATGCGTCGCCGCCATCCAGGTCGACAGACCTCCGCCAAGCGTGCAGACCGGCCAATCGCTGCCCCAGACGACACGATCCCAGCCGAATTGCGCGATCGTGTGCTCGACATAAGGCCGCAAGGTTTCGACCGACCAGTTTTCCGCTTCGGCATAGGCGACGACGCCGGAAATCTTCGCGGTGACGTTTGGGCGTTTGGCGATCTCAATCATATTGTCCCGCCACGGCTGTACGGCGCCGGAAGCGATGGCGGGAACGCCGCAATGGTCGAGGATAAACTGGACGTCCGGCGCCAGATCGGCCAGCGCGATGGCTTTCGGTATCTGATGCGGCAGAACACAAAGGTCGAAGGACAAGCCAGTCCCACCAAGCCGTTTGATGTTCTCGCGAAACAATGCACCTTCCGAGACGTCATCGGGAACGACATGCAGCACACGGCGGAAACCCTTGACGAACGGGTTCGCCTGCTGGCGCTCGAGATGGGCGGCGAAACCCGCCTCTTCCGGACGGCAGGCGGCGATTGCGCCGGCAATCAGGTTTTCGGGGCGTTGCGACAGCGTCTGGACATAGCCGATCTCGGCCTCGATCTCCGAGGGATCGACATCAACCTCCATGTGCAGGGCAGCCCCGATGCCGCAGCGTCTGGCTTCGGTCGCATAAGTTTCATAGAGAAAATCCCGATCCAGCGCAGGTACGCTCGACAGCCACGGATAGGCAAGTGCCGCCCTGTCAATCAAATGCAGATGGGTATCGATGATCATCGTCCGTGTCCTCCCCGGCGTTATTCTCGACTATTTCACACAAGAAGATATCATTCAAATAAGAAGTTCATCACCCAAGTGCTCTGAATTCCTGCCTATTCCGTATGGCTGACGTCTGATCCGGCGAGCAGCGAAAGCTGGGCAGCCGTCTTTTGTAAAAGCGCGATGCTTTCGGATATATCAGGGGCGGACGGAGCGTTGACCAGTGCAATATAGGGGCAGGTCAATGCGGCGATGCCGCGCCCGTCCGGCCCGAGGATCGGCGCCGACAGGTTATAGACGCCAGCGGTCTGGGCGCTGGCCATCATCTCGTATCCGCGCTCGCGGATCCGGTCGAGCCGCTCGAAGAAATCATCGGACAAGGGTGGCTCGGTTTGGCTTTTCACATGTTCGGAAATCATCATCTGCCGCTCTTCCTCAGACCGGAATGCGAGCAGAACGTGACCGGAACCTGTGTCGAACAGGCTGATGTGCGAGCCGACGCGGATCGAAATGCCCCAGTAATCCGGAGCTTCCTGCTGGGCGATGACGACAGCAAAGCCACGATCAAAAACGGCAAGATGATTGGCCTGACGGCTGCGCTGGGCAAGGTCGCGCATCAGCGGGGTCGCATAGGATGCCAATCGCCGCACCGGCGCATGCAGCTGCGCCAAGCCGAACAGCTTGAGCGTCAGCGAGTAGCGGTCGCCATCAATCCGCGTCACATAACCGCGCCGGACCAACCGGTCGAGCATACGGTAGAACTCGTTCGGGCTGCGCTCAAGCTTCTTGGAAATCTCAGCCTGCGTCAGGCCGCCATCGACACCGGCCAGTAACTCAAGAATATCGAGACCTTTGTCCAGCGCCGGTGCGCGGTAGCGGTCGGATTCGTCAGTGTCCATCAACATCTCCCCCTGTGAATGAGATACTTCATATACGCATACGAGGCGCACGACAAAGCAAAGTTGTGGCTTGACGCAAGGGTGCATTTGCTGTTTGTATATAAATCAATTCCTCACAAATGAGGAATTCCCGCCATTGGGATGGTGTGGACGTGAGGAGGAGAAATCATGAACAAGCTGCTTTCCGGCGTCTCTGCCGGAGTAATTTTGTTTGCTTGCTCGGTCGCGGCGCAAGCCGCAGACCTGCCCGGCAAATTCGACGGCGTGACGATCGATGCCAAGCTCATCGGTGGCCAGCAATACGAAAAGCTTTATGAGCGCATCGGCGAGTGGGAAAAGGCGACAGGCGCCAAGGTCAATATCCTCTCGAAGAAGAACCATTTCGAACTCGACAAGGAAATCAAGTCAGACATCGCCACCGGTGGCCTCAGCTGGTGCGTCGGTTCAAACCATTCGTCGTTCGCGCCGCAATATCCCGATATCTATACCGACCTGACGCCGCTGATCCCGGCTGAGGAACTTGCAAAATTCGTACCGGCGCTGATTGCCGCCTCGACCCTCGATGGCAAGCTGGTCATGCTGCCACGTGCCCAGTTCGACGTGTCGGCACTCTATTACCAGAAGAGCCTCTATCAGGACGAAGCCAAGAAAACGGCCTTCAAGGCCAAGTACGGCTACGACCTGACCCCGCCGGACACCTGGGCGCAGGTTTCCGACCAGGCCGAATTCTTCTCGTCGCCTCCGACATTCTACGGCACGCAGTTCGCCGGCAAAGAAGAGGCGATCAATGGCCGCTTCTATGAAATGCTGGTGGCCGAAGGCGGTGAATATCTCGACAAGGATGGCCGCCCGGCCTTCAATTCCGACGCTGGCGTCCGCGCACTCGATTGGTTCGTCAAGCTTTACAAGGACAAGGCCGTTCCGGCTGGAACGACCAATTATCTCTGGGACGACCTCGGCCAGGGCTTTGCGTCCGGCTCGATCGCTCTCAATCTCGACTGGCCTGGCTGGGCGAGCTTCTTCAACGATCCGAAATCCTCCAAGGTTGCCGGTAATGTCGGCGTGAAGGTTCAGCCGGCCGGTTCGTCCGGCAAGCGCACCGGCTGGTCGGGTCACCACGGCTTCTCGGTCACGGAATCCTGCGCCAACAAGGAAGCAGCCGCTTCGCTCGTCTGGTGGCTGACCAACGAAGACAGCCAGAAGCTGGAATCGGCGACCGGCCCGCTGCCGACACGCAGCGCCGTCTGGGATTACAACATCAAGGCCGCCGAAGGCGATGCCTACAAGACCGAAGTTCTGCAGGCTTTCCAGGAAGCGGCAAAGCATGCCTTCCCGGTTCCGCAGACAGCCGAATGGATCGAAATCTCCAACTCGGTCTATCCTGAGCTGCAGGCTGCGATCCTTGGCGACAAGACATCGAAGCAGGCTCTCGATAGCGCTGCCGAGAAGGCCACGACCATCCTACAGGATGCCGGCAAGCTTTGATTGAACTGACGCGGCGCCACGGCTTCTGCCGTGGCGCCGCATTTCAATTTCCGGCGCAAATCAAAGGGCGCGACATGAAACTATCCAGATTATCGGCACCAGTGCTGCTGCTGTTTCCAGCGTTCCTGGTTCTTGCGGCTGTTGTCGTCGTGCCGCTGGCGCTCTCCTTCTATTCGAGCTTTACGCCGTTTCGCCTGACCAAGCCGGAATCGCTCTATGTCTTCATCGGCCTGCGCAACTACATCACCGTCATTTCGAGCTGGGATTTCTGGGTCGCCTTCGGCCGCACGGTTCTGTTCCTGACGATTGCGCTCAATGCCGAAATGCTTTTGGGCCTCGGTCTTGCTTTGCTGGTCTCCAAGGCCGTGCGCGGTCAACGGCTGTTGCGCACCCTGATGATGTTTCCGATGATGTTTTCGCCGGTACTCGTCGGCTTCCAGTTCAAATTCCTGTTCAATGACAATATCGGCCTGATCAACAATGCGCTGCAATCGTTGGGGCTGACGGACCAGGCGATCCCGTGGCTGATCAATGGCAATCTGGCTCTGTTTTCGATCACGGTTGCCGAAGTCTGGTCGTCCACCTCGGTCTTTGCCATCCTGATCCTGGCAGGCCTTCTCGCCATGCCGCGCGATCCGATCGAGGCTGCCCACGTCGATGGCTGCACGCCATTGCAGACCTTCCGCTATGTGACCTGGCCCTATCTGATGCCGTTCGCCTTCATCGCCATGACCATCCGCTCGCTCGACGTCGCAAGGGCCTATGACATCGTCAAGATCATGACCGACGGCGGTCCTGCCAAGCGCACCGAGCTCCTGTGGACGCTGGTTGGCCGTACGGCCTATGGCGATGCCCGGATGGGGATGGCCAACGCCATGGCCTATTTCGCCATCGTGCTGTCGATCCTCTTCACCGTCTATTTCTTCCGCAAGCTCGCAGCCGCGCGCCAGCAGATCGGAGCTGAGTGGTAATGGATATCAATTCGTCCCATCGTCTGCGCAAGCGCCTCTATTCGCTCGCCCATATCGTCACCCTGTTCGTGGCGATGCTGATCATCTGCCTGCCCGGTTTCTGGATCATCCTGTCCTCGCTGCGTCCGACCGTGGAGATCATGGCAAAGCCACCGGTCTGGATCCCGCAGGACCTGTCGCTCGATGCTTACCGGTCGATGTTTTCAGGTGCCGGCCAGGGTGGCATTCCGGTCTGGTCCTATTTCCGCAACTCGCTGATTATTTCGATCACATCGACGATCATCGCGCTCGGCATCGGCATGGCCGGTGGCTACGCGTTTGCCCGCTACAAGTTCAAGGGCAAATCGGCGATCTTCCTTGGCTTCATGCTGACCCGCGCTGTGCCCGGTATTGCGCTGTCGCTGCCTTTGTTCATGATCTTTGCCCGCACCGGCATCATCGACACGCATTTTGCGCTCATTCTCACCTATGTCGCGCTGAACGTGCCCTTCACCATCTGGCTGATCGACGGCTTCTTCCGGCAGGTCCCGAAGGATCTGGCCGAAGCTGCCCAGATCGACGGCTGCACCCGTTGGCAGGCTTTCTGGCAGGTGGAATTTCCGCTGGCTGGTCCCGGCATCGCATCAGCCGGCATCTTCGCGTTCCTGATCTCCTGGAACGAATACGCGCTGGCGTCGCAGATCACCCGCTCGGTGAATTCCAAGACGCTGCCGGTCGGCCTGCTCGATTATACCGCCGAATTCACCATCGACTGGCGTGGCATGTGTGCGCTCGCCGTCGTGATGATCATTCCGGCGCTGACACTCACCTTCATCATACAAAAACACCTCGTCTCCGGCCTCACCTTCGGCGCGGTCAAAGGATAATTTCATGGCTCCCGTCAGTCTCAAGAAACTGGTCAAGCGCTACGGCGCGCTGGAAGTGGTGCACGGCATCGACCTGGAAGTGAAGGACCGCGAGTTTATCGCGCTGGTCGGCCCGTCCGGCTGCGGAAAATCGACGACGCTGAGAATGATCGCTGGCCTCGAAGATGTCAGCGGCGGCACGATCGAGATCGGTGATAATGTCGTCAACGACCTGCCGCCGCGTGCGCGCAACATCTCCATGGTGTTCCAGTCCTATGCGCTCTATCCGCATATGACGGTCGGCGAGAACATGGGCTTTTCGCTGAAGATCGCCGGGCGTCCACCGGAAGAAATCAAGGAAAAGGTAGCGGATGCCGCCGCCATCCTCGATCTCACGCATCTGCTCGAACGCCGCCCCTCGCAGCTCTCTGGCGGCCAACGTCAGCGTGTCGCCATGGGCCGGGCGATCGTCCGCCGTCCTGACGTCTTCCTGTTCGACGAGCCGCTGTCCAATCTCGATGCCAAACTGCGCACGCAGGTCCGCACCGAAATCAAGAAGCTGCATGCCCGCATGCAGGCGACGATGATCTACGTGACGCATGACCAAGTCGAGGCGATGACGCTGTCCGACCGTATCGTCATCATGCGCGATGGCCATATCGAGCAGGTCGGCACCCCGGAAGAAGTGTTCAACCGCCCGCTGACCAAGTTTGTTGCCGGTTTCATCGGCTCGCCGCCGATGAACATGGACGACGTGACGGTCGCTGACGGAAAACTGGTCTTCGCCAGCGGCGCCACTTTGCCGATCCCGCCGAAATTCCGCCAGAGCCTGACCTCCGGTCAGAAGCTGACCTTCGGCCTTCGCCCCGACGATTTCTTTCCGGCCGGCCATGGTCTGAACTCCGGTGATGCCGAAGCGGTCGCGGAACTGGAATTGCCGGTTTCGATCACCGAACCACTGGGGAATGAGACACTGGTCTTTGTTGGCTTCAACGGCCGCGATTGGGTATCGCGCATGCTCAATCCGCGCCCCCTGCCCTCCGGCCAGAGCATCAAGATGAGCTTCGATCTCTCGCAAGCGCATCTGTTTGACCTGACCACCGGCAAGAGCCTGGTAGCCTGAGGAATCTGTAATGGCCCGTATTGAAAAAATCGAACTGCGCATGGTCGACCTTCAGCCGAAGGTCAAGCGGACCGACGCGATCCAGAGCTTTGTCAGCCAGGAAACGCCCTTCGTCACCATCACCGATTCCGACGGCGCGGCCGGTACCGGCTACAGCTACACGATCGGCACAGGCGGCTCGTCGGTCATGCGGTTGCTGTCCGACCATCTCGTGCCGCTGCTCATCGGCGCGGATGCCGATTGCATCGAGGCGATCTGGCATAAAATGGAATTTGCTACTCACGCCACGACGATCGGCCCGATCACGGCGCTGGCTATGGCCGCTGTCGATACAGCCCTGTGGGACCTTCGGGCGAAGAAGCAGAACCTGCCACTGTGGAAGCTCGCCGGCGGCGCCCGCGACCGTTGCCCGCTCTACACGACCGAAGGCGGCTGGCTGCATATCGACAAGCAGGATTTGGTCGATGATGCGCTGCAGGCGAAAGCCAAGGGCTTTTCCGGCTCTAAGATCAAGATCGGCCGTCCGCACGGCTCGGAAGATTATGAGCGGCTGTCGGCCGTGCGCGCGGCTGTCGGTCCAGCCTTTGAGATCATGACCGATTGCAATCAGGGCTTTGCGGTCGATGAAGCCATCCGGCGTGCCGGACGCTTGCAGGAACTTGATCTCGCCTGGATCGAGGAACCGCTTCCGGCTGATGATCTCGACGGCCATATCCGGCTGTCGCGCTCGACCACCACGCCGATCGCCGTCGGCGAATCCATGTATTCGATCCGGCATTTCCGCGAGTACATGCAGAAGGGTGCCTGCTCGATCGTCCAGGTCGATGTTGCCCGCATTGGCGGCATCACGCCGTGGCTGAAGGTTGCCCATGCGGCCGAAGCTTTCGACATTCCCGTCTGCCCGCATTTCCTGATGGAACTGCATGTCAGCCTCGTTTGCGCGGTACAGAACGGCAAATATGTCGAGTATATTCCCCAGCTCGATGATCTGACGGACAAGCGCATGGAGATTGTCGACGGCAAGGCGCTGGCGCCATCCGAGCCGGGCATTGGCATTTCCTGGGATTGGGATGCCGTCAAATCGCGCTCGGTTACAGAATTCACCCGCGAATTCCGGGCCTGACGGGAGGCGGTGATGCAGCGCATGAGCATGGTGATCGGGCTGGAACCGACGAAGATCGAAGAATACAAGCGGCTGCACGCGGCCGTCTGGCCGGAAATCCTTGCCCTGATCTCCGAGTGCAACATCACCAACTATTCGATATTCCTGAAGGAGCCGGAAAATCTGTTGTTCGGCTACTGGGAATATACCGGGACAGATTTTGACGCCGATATGGCGAAGATGGCGGCGCATCCGAAAAACCAGGAATGGTGGTCGGTCTGCATGCCCTGCCAGAAGCCGCTTGCCACCCGCAAGGACGGTGAGTGGTGGGCAATGATGGAAGAGGTGTTCCATCATGATTGAGTACTTCGATCCGGCAACGCTGCGGCAATGGTGGCCAAAGCCTGTCGCACCTCACCCCATCGTCATTTTCGGTGCCGGAAGCATTGTCGGCGATGCCCATCTACCCGCCTACAGGAAAGCCGGTTTTCCGGTTGCCGGTCTCTACGATCCCAATGCAGAGAAAGCTCGCGCATTGGCAGAAGCGTGGGGTATCCGCACCTTTGCCCGAGAAGATGACGCGCTCGCAGTCAAAGACGCAATCTTCGATCTCGCAACGCCGCCCGCAACACATGCCGCGATACTGTCGAAATTGCCCGTTGGCGCTGCCGCGCTCATTCAAAAACCGATGGGTTCAGATTTAGAGGCAGCAACGGAAATTCTGGCGATTTGCCGTGCGCGGCAGCTGAAAGCGGCCGTCAATTTCCAGCTGCGCTTCGCGCCAATGATGCTGGCTCTCAAAGATGCCGTCGAACGCGGGTTTATTGGCGAAATCGTCGATTTCGACGCCTGGCTGGCGCTGGCGACACCGTGGGGCTTATGGCCTTTCCTCAAGGGTCTGCCGCGCATCGAGATTGCCATGCACTCCATCCACTACCTGGATTTCATCCGTGGTTTGATTGGCAACCCACTCGGCGTCCACGCCAAGACGATCGGTCATCCGAACCATGATGTTGCCCAGACCCGCACAGCCGCAATCCTTGATTATGGTGACAGGCTGCGCTGCGTTCTCTCCGTCAATCATGACCATGATTTCGGCCGCAAGTTCCAAGCCTGCGAGTTCCGCATTTCTGGTACGAAGGGTGGTGCCTATATCAAACTCGGCGTCAATCTCGATTATCCGCGCGGCGAGCCGGACGAACTCTGGATCCGCCCGGCCGGGGGCGACGAATGGGTTTCCGTGCCGCTGCAAGGTGCATGGTTTCCCGATGCTTTCGCCAATCGCATGGCCAACCTGCAGCGCTTTGCTACCGGCGAAGACGACGTGCTGATCGGCTCCGTCGAGGATGCCTGGCAGACCATGGCGTTGGTCGAAGCCGCCTATCAATCCAGTGCGCAGCCGGCAACGCCGCTGGCGCCCTTACCCGGGACGTAAGCCATGAGCGAACAGACAATCCATTTCGAAGACTATGAGTTGGGCGCTGTCCGGCTGACCACAGGCCGCACGATCACCGAGACCGATTTCGTCGTGCATGCAGGCCATACCGGTGATTTCTTTCCGCATCACATGGATGCCGAATTCGCCAAGACCCTGCCGGGTGGCCAGCGCATCGCCCATGGCACGATGATCTTTTCGATCGGCGTCGGCCTCACCGCGTCGCTGATCAATCCGGTCGCATTTTCCTACGGCTATGATCGGCTGCGGTTTGTCCGTCCGGTCCACATTGGTGATACGATCCGCACGCGCGTGACGATCGCGGCCAAGGATGACGACCCGAAGCGGCCTGCATCCGGCCGCGTCATTGAACGCTGCGAAGTCATCAACCAACGCGACGAAGTCGTGCTCGCCGCCGACCACATTCTGATCGTCGAACGCAAGAAAACCTAAAAGAGGCCAATGACATGACCGCCAATCTGACCGGCAAGAAAGTCCTGATCACTGCTGCAGCGCAAGGCATAGGCCAGGCGTCCGCCCTCGCCTTTGCCAAGGCGGGCGCGATCGTCCATGCCACCGACATCAACGCCGAAGCTCTTGCCGCTCTGGCGAAGCAACCGGGCATCTCCACCCACATTCTCAATGTTCTGGAAGCTGATGCCGTTTCGACATTGATTGCCGAAATCGGCGACATCGATGTACTGTTCAATTGCGCCGGTGTCGTTCACGGCGGCTCTGTTCTGGAGATGAAGGATAGCGACCTTGAGTTCGCCTTCGACCTCAACGTCAAGGCGATGATCCGCACCATCCGCGCCGTGCTTCCGGGCATGCTGGCGCGCGGCGACGGCTCGATCGTCAACATGTCGTCGGTCGCCTCCAGCATCAAGGGCGTGCCCAACCGCTTCGCCTACGGCGTCACCAAGGCTGCCGTGATCGGCCTGACCAAGGCCGTTGCCGCCGATTATGTTGCGCAGGGCATTCGTTGCAATGCCATTTGCCCCGGCACGGTTGAAAGCCCCTCACTGCAGGAGCGCATGCGCTCGCAGGGCGACTATGATACCGCCCGCGCCGCCTTCATCGCCCGCCAGCCGATGGGCCGACTCGGCACACCGGAAGAAATCGCCGACCTCGCAGTCTATCTCGCCGGCGCGACCTACACCACCGGCCAAGCCTATGCCATCGATGGCGGCTGGACGATCTGACGCCTTGAAACAGGAAACACGCTTATGAAACTTCTTCGCTATGGCGCACCCGGCGCCGAAAAGCCGGCAATGCTCGATGCTAACGGCCAGATCCGTGATCTCTCGGGCCACGTCTCCGATATTGGCGGCAAGGATATCGATCCGGCGGCACTTTCGGCACTGGCAAAGCTCGATCCGGTCAGCCTGCCACTGGTCTCTGGCACGCCGCGCATCGGTCCTTGCGTTACCGGTACAGGAAAGTTCATCTGCATCGGCCTCAACTATGCCGACCATGCGGCGGAATCCGGCATGGCAGTTCCGCCGGAACCCGTCGTCTTCATGAAGGCGACGTCGGCTATTGTCGGCCCCAACGATGATCTGCTGATCCCGCGCGGTTCGGAAAAGACCGATTGGGAAGTCGAACTCGGCGTCGTCATCGGCAAGACGGCAAAGTATGTCTCCGAAGCCGACGCCCTCGACTATGTCGCCGGCTATTGCACCGTCCACGACGTTTCCGAACGCGCCTTCCAGATCGAGCGTTCCGGCCAGTGGACCAAGGGTAAATCCTGCGACACGTTCGGCCCGATCGGCCCCTGGCTGGTGACCAAGGACGAGGTCGTCGATCCGCAGGACCTCGGGCTCTGGCTGAAGGTCAACGGTGAGACCGTGCAGAACGGCACGACGAAGACCATGGTCTATGGCGCCGCCTTCCTCGTTTCCTATCTCAGCCAGTTCATGTCGCTGCATCCCGGCGACATCATCTCCACCGGCACGCCGCCCGGCGTTGGTATGGGCATGAAGCCGCCGCGCTACCTGAAGCCTGGTGATGTCGTTGAACTCGGCATCGAGGGTCTGGGAAGCCAGAAGCAAACAACACGGGCAGACATCTGAGGTTTTGGCCGGCGTAGCACCTTGCCACGCCGGCCAATTCGAAATCCCACGACGACAGCCTGCCGCCATATCTTTTCGGAGCAAACCCATGACCCGCATCACCGATCTCCGCGTGTTCGACCTTCGCTTCCCCACCTCGCAAAGCCTTGACGGTTCGGATGCGATGAACCCCGATCCGGATTACTCCGCCGCCTACGTCATTCTCGACACCGACACGGATGGGCTTTCGGGTCACGGCCTGACCTTCACCATCGGCCGCGGCAACGAGATCTGCTGCGCGGCAATCAATGCGATGAAGCACCTGGTCGTCGGGACCGAACTTGCTGACGTCCTCGCTCATCCCGGCAAATACTGGCGGCATCTGACCGGCGACAGCCAGTTGCGCTGGATCGGACCCGACAAGGGCGCCATGCATCTTGCCACCGGCGCCGTCGTAAATGCGGTCTGGGACCTGCTCGCCAAGCAGGCGGGAAAACCTGTCTGGCGTCTCATTGCCGACATGCCGGCCGAAGAGATCGCTGACATCGTCGACTATCGCTATCTGACCGATGTGTTGACCCGCGACGAGGCCGTCGCGATCCTCAAGCGCGCCGAAACCGGCAAGGCAGAGCGCATCGCGACACTCGAGGCCGAAGGTTACGCCTGCTATACGACATCCGCCGGCTGGCTCGGCTATGACGACGAGAAATTGCGCCGCCTTTGCCAGGAAGCGATCGATGCAGGCTTCAACCACGTCAAGATGAAGGTTGGCCGCGATCTTGAGGACGATATCCGCCGCCTGCGCATCGCCCGTGAAGTCATCGGTCCTGATCGTTATCTGATGATTGACGCCAACCAGGTCTGGGAAGTCAATGAGGCCATCGACTGGGTGAACAAGCTGGCATTCGCCAAGCCCTTCTTCATCGAGGAGCCGACCAGCCCCGACGATGTTGCCGGGCATCGCAAGATCCGCGCCGGCATTGGCGCCGTCAAGGTCGCGACCGGCGAGATGTGCCAGAACCGCATCATGTTCAAGCAGTTCATCGCCGAGGGCGCGATCGACATCGTCCAGATCGATTCATGCCGTATGGGCGGATTGAACGAGGTGCTGGCGGTTCTTCTGATTGCAGCCAAATATGACCTGCCGGTCTGGCCGCATGCCGGAGGCGTCGGCCTTTGCGAATATGTCCAGCACCTTTCGATGATCGACTATATCACCGTATCCGGCACCAAGGATGGCCGGGTGATCGAATATGTTGACCACCTGCACGAACATTTTCTGGAGCCCTGCATCATCGAGAATGCAGCCTATATGCCGCCCAAGGCCGCAGGATTCTCGATCGAGATGAAGCCGGCCTCGATTGAGCAGTATCTGTTCAAAGGTTGAGAGGCTGGGGGCGGTTATCCCGCCCCCTCAAACCTTAGCTGCGTTTGCGGATGATGCCGTAAACGATGTGCCGGTTTTCGCCGAATTCCACGCGCGCCTCGACCGAATTACGGTCGGCGCTGGCATTGATGATGTTCCACATTTCCACATCCGAACGCAGCAATAGCGCCCAGTTCATGAAGGTTTCCATATAGCCGTCGTCATCGACGTCGCGCGAGAAATTCGCGAACAGAAACACGCCGTTCGGCTTCAGCATATCCAGGCAGGTCTGCGTCAGCTTGATCGCCACCTTGTCGGCGAGATAGTCATAGAGACCTGCCGCATAGATGAAGTCGAACTTGCCAAGCTTGTGCGATTTCGTCAGCAGGCCGCGAACGGAGCCGTCGATCGCCTCGACGCATGTGCCGTTGAAGTCACGGACCATCGAACCAACACTAAGCGGGTCCTGGTCCAGGGCCACCCAACGCTTGATCCGCTTTTCCCGCAGAGCGACGGAGTTATCGGCCTCGCGAAGATGGCCAGCTGCCACCGTCAGGATTTCGGTCTCTGGACCTTTTTCTGTTGCGATTTCATCCACATAGCGCGTTAGGAGATCGCGCCGTTCGCGCACGGCAACTGGCGAAGGGGACTGGCTGGTATAGCCATAGAGTTCCTTGCCCAGCGGCGACGCCTTGGCGATTTCGTCCGCAACGCTCGGGTGCCCATAGATGAAATCGATCAGCTGCGCATCACCGGAATAGCCACGGGGCTTCACGAAGGACCAGCGCGTGAAGGGATCCTGATGGAAGAAATCCGCGACCGGATGATTCTGAACGATCGGGATCAATTCCTGCCAGACATTGTGATGATATCGGCGGCGCGTTTCGTGAAGTACGCCGATCAGACGATGGATGATCAACGCCGGATTTTGATCCTCCTGGATCTGTTGCTGCGCAATTTTCAGCGCAAGCGCAACCTCTACGCGGCCAGTGGCCAGTTGCTCATAGTGAAGTTCGTTTTGGGAGGAGGATAGTTCAGAGGTTATCGCCGCAGGGGTGATTAGGCTTTCGCCGTCAAAAGCTATCTTGATTTGGGTCACTCGAGCCTCGTGCGTTAATAGATCATTAACATTATGGGGAAAAACGAGTGCAGTGCCAATCGAAATTGCACGTATCCGCATGGCATGGTTAACGCGCTCGCGTATCAGTTGGGTTTACCGCACCGACCCGCTAACCTTCGGCAAATTCAGGAAAACTTAATGTACGTCCAATATTGTGCCGAAAAGTGCTGCCTTTTCTTGCTGGGCTGCCTCGCTGCCCTGCGCGTGCATATGCATCGGGTGGTGGCAGTACCGATAAGGGCAGTTCAAGGGTGGAAGGATGCGACGCAACCCCATGGAACGTGCATGAAGCACACGCTGGCCGATGTAGTGGAGATTGATCTCAATGCTGAGCCGCCGAGACCGGCATCGGCGGAGCTTCGCACACTCTACCGTGAAGAAGGCCAGAGCACGCGGCGCCACGATACCCGGCAGGGAATGTGGATCGCGATTGCGGTCTACCTGCTGTTTTCCATTACCGACATCCTGCTCGTTCCAGACGTTGCCAAATACGTAATCGCATCCCGTTTCGTCATCGGGACGATTGCTTTCTTCCTGCTGGAAGCCGAGGTCCGCTGGAATGCCAGCGCAGATATCATTGATACGACCTGTGCAACCGGCCTTGTCGTTGCCTATGCCGGTTGGCTGTATCCGTCGCTCATGACCGCGGACACCATCAGCATTTCCTACTACATGGTCTTCGGCGCGATCTTCATGATGAGCGTCAATCTGTTCTTCAGCTTCCAGTTCCGCCTTTCTCTGATCGCATCGGCAGTCATTCTTCTTATTTTCCTGGCCGCATTGCAGTCATTTCCGGTGGTAGATCCTTCCTATAAGCTCGCATTCGGCACATTTTGCATCTCCTGCTTCGTCTTCACCTCCTACGTCAACTGGAAGCTGAACAGAGAACGCTACAAGGTCTTCCTGAACGCCCTTGAGGCAAAGGTTCAGCAAAAGGAGGCGTCCGAACGAGGCGATGCCTTACTTAGACTGTCGAATACCGACCCGCTGACCGGACTGGAAAACCGCCGTGCCATCGATCAACGGCTGAGGGACTACTGGAGCGGCTGGCAGAAATACGGCACCAGTTTTGCGGCAATCCTCATCGATGTCGATTTCTTCAAGAAGTACAATGACTGCTATGGCCATCAGGAAGGCGATCGTTGCCTCATCCTGGTTGCCGATGCCCTTGCCGATTCGATCAAGCAGCATAACGGCTCGATCGGGCGCTATGGCGGCGAGGAGTTCATTGTGCTCGCGCGTGTGGAAACGCTGGAGCAGGTTTCAGAACTGGCGGAAAACATCTGCCGGACCGTCGAAAACATGGGTCTGCTGCACCAGCAGCGCCGCGATGGCATGTCGATCGTCACGGTCAGTGTCGGGGCTGCGTTTACGCGAAGCCAGGCCGGCACGAAGCTCGAAAAGATCATCCATGAGGCCGACCGCGCCCTGTACGGTGCCAAAGCGAGCGGCCGCAACTGCGCCAAGCTGTTCGACCCCAATGATCCCCATAGCAGTGATGAAAGCGAAAATATCGCGGCTCTCTTGAAAATTGCCATCAGCCAGAACCTCGTATCGTTGGTCTATCAACCGATCCGCAATGTCTCGTCCGGCCGCGTTGAAGCCGTCGAGGCTCTTATGCGCCTGACGATGCTTGACGGAACCGCGGTTTCTCCCGGCCTGTTTATCCCGATAGCGGAGCGGACGGGGGCCATCCTGAACCTTGGATATTGGGCGATCCGGACAGTCTGCGCCGAACTGCTGATCGACAATCACGTTCGTGTCGTCAGCGTCAACGTGTCGCCTATTCAGCTGAAGACACCGGGTTTTGCCACATCCGTCGCTGCGATCCTTGGCGAGACCGGCGTTGCCGGCGGGCGGCTCGCCTTTGAGATCACCGAAGGTCTCGAAATGGAAATGAATTCGGACATCCTGCGCTGCATCAGTGATTTGAAGATGCTGGGCATTCGAATTTGGCTTGATGATTTCGGCACAGGCTTTGCCGGCCTTTCCTGGCTTCGCCTGATCGATTTCGACACCGTCAAGATCGACCGCTCGTTTCTGCACGACAGCAGCACTCCGAGAGGTAAGGCCATGCTGCAGGATATTATCGGGTTGGTTCGCAATCGGGGACATAAAATTCTGGTCGAAGGCGTCGAAACGGATGAGCAGCTTGAGCTTATGCGCGAATTCCGCATCGACCAGGTCCAGGGGTTTCATGTCGGGCGCCCAGCCCCTCCTGAGGATTTCCATTCGCCACCTCCTATAGACGATCAAGCGCCCCGTCTGCGCAGGCCGGCTTAGACAGCAACGCCACCGCCGACAGTCAAATAACACGACTTTGCCTACCCAGCCTTCCGGTCTCCGGGAGCATTTGCCCGCATCAGCGCCATCAACATCGGACCCAGCGAAAACTCGCCCTTTTCAGCTTTGCCTGTTAGATTCCGAAGATAGCCTCCTGCCGAATTGATCAGGCCACCCCGCTCCAGAATGCACGCCATGACCGCCGCTGCGTTTTCAGGGCCAAGAATTTCGCAAGCCTGCTGATAGGCGCTCGGACTGACGCCGAGCATGGATCTCACGACCACAGCGGCGTTCATGAGATCACGCCAGCTGGAAATGCCCCCGCCCGGCCCGTACATGATGATTTCCGGGCATGCCGTCAGCACCATGTTCAGCGGGAATGCCTTTATCGGCTCGCGCGGCTGTTGCCGATGATTTATTGAATTTTCACCCTGCTTTTTTCTGATAGCAGGTTCAGATTCAGAAATAGAGTCGGGATTTGAATTCTGTATGTGCCGCTCATTCTGTAAGGCATTGCCGCTTATTTTCTGTCTATTAATTCGCATTTCCAGCTGGTTAGCCGTTTCGTCCCTCAATGCCCCAAGTTGCTCCAGCGCCACGGTCAGTTCCACGGCCGTCGGTTTGCGTGGGAGTACTGTCAGGAGGGCTCTGTAATGTACATGGGTGGTCATCCAATCGCCCGGGACGCCCTCTTCCAGAGCAGTCTCAATCAATTTCGATACGTCACGGCTGCAGATGGTCAATCGCTCACGTAGCCGCTGGATATGAAGCCGCTCGGCAACAACCTCGTCAGCGAGACGCTCGATGTCGTCTGCCCGCGCCAGTAGCGGTGCCAGTGAAAAGCCAAAAGCCTCGTCGATCGCCCCTGCCCGGTCACGACGTGCATAGCGCTTGCCATTGGCACTGTCCTTGCGCGACAGAAGTCCCGCCTCGATGAGAACCGCCAGATGCCGGCGCAGTGTTTGCTCGGCCATTCCATGCGCACGCAGCGAGAGCTGCGTGTTGGACGGGAACACGACCAGGCCGTTGTTCGCCGACAGCTCATTCTTCGGGTAAAAGCTCAAAAGAGCATTCATAACGGCCAAAGCACGGTCTGTTACGCCGAGGCGCGATTTTGCCTCGCACAAAGCACGATAGAGTTTCCATTTGTCGGCCGACTTTTCCGGCTCCAATTCCTGGCCTAAAACTTGATTTGCCACCATGGCAAGCGTCATCGGCCGCCGCCCAAAGGGCGTCGTCACACTTCCAACCTGCATTTTCTTCACCTTGTAACAGGCAAAAGAAATCTGCTCACCAAAACGATGCCAAAGACTCTTGACTATGATTCGTGAAAATGTGATTCTCTAGCTGCGAAACTTCAGAGAAGGGCTTCCACGACGGAAACGTTTGGGGGCCTTTTTCTTTTGCGGTTCAGTCTCCTGTTCCTGTTGTCTCTTTCGATTGTACGAAATCTGCATAAAGCGCGGAGAGCTTACCTTCGACATAAGCGCCGAAATCAGGCTCTACCGTCTTGTCGAACACGAGTTTCAATGCGTCGCCCGTTTCGGATATTCTCACGGCCTTCCGCTGCGTGCCGGCATTCCAGAAAGCGCTTCGTGCCTTATCCTTGCTCTCTCGCAGCCGGTCGTAGACCGCCTGGAAACGCGCATCGGATGTCAGGTCGCCAAAGCCAGGAGCGAGAAGCGATTCGAGGGCTTTTTCTCTCCGGCTTTTGTCTTCGATCAGATCGGCAAGCTCGGCCCAGCGTGTTCGGCCAAAACCGGGAGCGGCACCGATCGCCTCGATCAGTTCAGCCGGAAGCCGGTTCACAAGCGCGATCATGCGTGAAAGGGCTGCTTTATCGACCCCCAGTGCAGACATGATCACATCGCGGCTGAAGTTTCGTTCCTCCAGGCGTGAAGCAAAGAAAGACCGCTCGATAAATGTCAGGTCTGTGCGGGCGTTGTTTTCCTGCCCCTGGCTGACGACCAGCTGTTCGTCCGTCAGGTCGCGGATAACGGCGCGGATGGGGCCGCCGATAGTCTTGACGGCGGCAAGCCGCCGGTGGCCATAGGCAACTTGAAAGCGCCCTTCCCTCTCTGGATGCGGACGGACAAGAATTGGGACTTGTTGCCCGTGTTCACGAATCTGCGAAATCAGAAGCTCCTGATCCTCGGAACTGACTCCGAGCCGGTCGACAACGAATGAACTGTCCACCACTGAAGTGTCCAGTTCAACGATCGCCTGTCCTTGGGCAAGCTGCTTCTCCAGCGCATCGACGCGCTGCGCCTTCTCATGAACGCCTCCGAGCGACTGGGATATCGCCCCGACGGGGCTTGCGCGTTTCAACGGCTTTTCAAAGCCTGCGAGCGGACGGGAATTTGTGAACGCCGGCTCATTCTCCACGGCCGAGGTCACATCCGATTCGATCAGGTTGAAAACGTTCTTACGGGCCATGAATTACTTCCTTCCCCATGTCCGCTTGATGAGATCCTCTATTTCCGTATTCACGGCAGTGAGGGATTCGAGCGCACGGTCATATGTGCCTCGCGTGAACTGGTTCCTGTCCACTTCGTATAGCGTTTGCTTGGTCAGCCCCGCATCCGAAATGGCCGTCGACTTGACCATCGAATTTTCCAGAACCCGGTTTCCGAAGATGGAGCGCATGAACCCAGACATCTGAGATTGCGGTCCGTCGTTCGGCTCATAACGCGTCACAAGATATCGCATCCAGTCGTAGTCCATCGAGCCACCGGCTTCTTCGACAACCGACAAAAGGTCACCGGTCATATGCAGGAACTGGCTCATCGACATGACATCCAGCATCTGCGGGTGCACAGTAATGAGAACCGCCGTGGCTGCGCAGAGCGCCGATAGCGTCAGGAATCCGAGCTGCGGCGGGCAATCGATCACCACGATGTCATAGGCGCTTTCGATCTCGGCAAGGCATTCCCCAATGCGGGCAAAGAACATGGAGTCTGTCTTGTGCCGGCCGGCAAGAGCCTTGGGTGTTTCATGCTCGAACTCCATCAGTTCCAGATTGCCCGGAATGATGTGGAGATTGGGCGTATAGGTCGCCCGGACTATATCTGTTACGTCCCGCCTCGCACCGTCGTAGCGTATGGCGCCATACAGCGTCTCGTTCTCTCCGACGTCGAATTCAGGCTGATGACCGAACAGTGCCGATAGTGACGCCTGCGGATCAAGGTCAATCGCGAGAACCCGATAGCCACGCAGAGCAAGAAATTGCGCCAAATGCGCCGACGTGGTGGTTTTGCCGGAGCCACCCTTGAAGTTCATCACCGAGATGACCTGGAGCTTTTCGCCGTCACGGCGATGGCGGACATATTTGCGAGGCCCCTTCCCTCCATCATCAAGAAGATGGCGAAGGTTCTCGATATCCTGAACCGAATATTGACGGCGGCCATTCGCCAGCGGTTCGGGACCATGTCCATCCGCAACGATCTGGCGAAGATAGCCCTGGTGAATACCGATGAAATCGGCGGCTTCGGCAGGCGTGAATTGGCGAATGCTTTTTTGAGCAGTAGGCGGGAATGTTCGCTGCTGGTGTGCCTGCAGCTGGCGCGACAATTCCTCGGCGTCGGACGAGATCAGAGAGCGCAGGCTCTCACCATTTTTATTGCCTGCGATGTTCAACATATTGTCCCCGACTCAATCCGCGCTTATTTTTTAATAAGCGCTCAAAATGCGCTGATCTCATTAGGCCCGATTCTATCCGGCGTGGCAAAGTCTTTTTCGTTAACAGGAGATTAACCAACAGCATCACGACTCGGGACATTTTTCGTTGTACATGTACAACTCGCCGCCACGCGATAGCTGGTTGGCTCGAACCGCGAGTTTCCCCCGGAATATGCACTGGCCTGTCGCCTGCCCTCCCTCTCCTTCAATTGTCCAAAAACCACGATTCCCCGATTGGCCCGCGCCCTCCGGCCGATGGTCCCATAGTCCTCAGCCATGCCCACCAGACGCTGTTGACGGCGGCACTCGGCATACGAATTTGATGGCTCGTTTTCGCCCGGAATATAACCAAAGATGACGGGCCGGGTGTGTTGTACATGTACAACTTCTGCAAAATCGGAAGGAGAGTTTCCCGGCTTCATCCGCCGCTTACTCTACCGCAGAAGGTGACTTTAAATGACAGTGGATAAAACGTCTGACCAGAGACAGTTCGCCATTCCGAATTTCGCGTGCAGGCCATCAAGTAAGGATAGCGCGCCGAATGCTAGTCTTCACGGAACGCCGTCACCCTACGGGAATCGTCCTTTCTGATCCCAGCTGCTAAATGAAGAATCCGGGCTTGTAGCGCCAGAGGTTCATTCGCACTTGTCATCCTGCACATCACAACGCGATCCGCTCGACGCCTTGAAGCGCGGTTGACTTGCAGTCAATCTTGCGACGCCGAAGCCAGTAACACAGTTGGAGCCCATCGGTGGTGAAGTTGGTCGGCCAGCTTCGCACCTTGCTTGCGACAACCGGCAAGCCGCCGGTCCTCCTCCTCCTCGCGCTTCGTCAGGAGATGTCTGCGTCGCAATTCGAGCAAGAGAATCTGCCCCAATCAGACTTGCTCTCCGGGCCTTCCGTGACGTCGCAACAGCCGTTCAAAAGCCAGTAGCTGTCGTCAGGTTGTCCTCAACCGGTCACGGCGGCGCCGATGCTTGCGGGTCATTTCGACAGAGGCCCGGCCGAGTTATTTTTGTACCGGGCGCTCATCGAGCTCAGCCGAGGAAATAAGTCCGGCACGCAACGAGTGGCCGGAGAATTTGAGTGCCCGCTCGCCCTCCGCAAGATCTCCGCGGACACCGGCAGCCAGCGCCGTGCGTTTGACCAGGCGGGCAACTTCCTGATCATTCAACCGGTCAGCACCCACGGCTTTGCCTTGACCGGTTATGCGCCGGAAAAGAGGGCCGTGCGCGATGCGCGACAGGGTCAGCCACGTACCGAGCGCGGCGACCGGGCAGGCGGCGTCAGACGAGCCGCGGCCGATCTCAACTTCACGCCAACCGGTTTTCCCCCGCAAAGTGACAATCAGCCCCTTGTCGAGAATCTCGATCCAGCCACGGCCGTCCTCCGTCTGGTTCTTCCCGACATCCAGCCCGACAATTTCCGAGCGGCGAAGGCCGCCAGCGAAACCGATCAGCAGCATCGCCCGGTCCCGCAACCCGCGGAGCGTTCCCCGGTCGAGCGTCTCAAGCATGGCGCTGATGTCTTCCGGCGTCACCGCTTCCTTCTGCATCGGCGGCCGTGCATTGCTGTTGCGGATGCCAGCCATTACCCCCGCAATATGCTGGTCCTTGCGGTCGAGCGATTGACCGCGCTGGGCGTAATTCCAGGTCAAGGAGGAAAGCCGGCGCTCGATCGTCGAAGCCGAGTTTGGCTTTCTATTCCCACCAACAGTACCGGAGGCACAAGCGGAGAGGTATAGCCCGACATTCTGCGGCTCCGGGGGAACGGAAGAGAGTGACTGGCGCCGGCACCAGGCGGAAAAATGCTTCCAATCACTCGCATAGGCACGCCGCGTATTGGCGGAGCCGGTAGCCTCGACGCCACCGTGGACATGGACGCCAGGACCATCGAGACGGGCAGGACGAGAAGCAGGCCGTTGAGCCGGGGTCTCGTCGATGCGCCCATCGAGAGGAGCGTTGGAGCCAGCCTCGGGAGCGGCAGTCCCGTTTTCGTCAGCGGTCATATCAACACCATCAAGCGAGATCCCACGGATTGACGACCAATAGGCCGACGCCGGTAAAGTCAGCGCCGTTGCGCGTAACGACAACAAGATCATGAACGATCGCAGTGGCTGCGATCAACCCGTCCATGTCACTCCACGGCCGAAGGGCGGCAAGCCGACCCCATTCGACAGCCACCTGATCGGTGACCGGGAGTATCTGCGCCGTATGGTCATGCCGGAGTTTGCGCAACCATTCAGCGAGATGCGCTGCAGTTCTCCGATCCGTCGCCTGCTTCTGGGCGATGCCGCGCATGATTTCGCCAATCGTAACCACGCTGATGTAGATGGCGGCCGAATCCTGCGCGCGCAACCAGGCAACCGCTTCTGGCGCACCGCGGATCGCCTCGGAGATAACGCTCGTATCGACCAGATACATCAGAACACCGGGCTCCGGCTGGGCGACCGTTCGCGGGCCGAAATACTGTCGGCAGAAGAGTCGTCCCATGGTGGTGCTGCAAGAAGATCATCGACAAGCGTCGGTCGCCCAGCTTTCAGTGCATCATAATCTCTGGCCGACAGCACGATTGCAGCCCGCTCGCCACGTAAGGTCACAATCTGCGGACCCTCGAATTTCGCTTTCTGAACCACTTTTGAGAATTGGTTCTTCGCATCCTGTAACTGCCATTCCATGTTCCGCTCCAATCTAGCCTGTCTAGCTAGATACCGGTGTAAAATGCTGAAAACAAGGCGGTTTGAGTCAAAACAATCCGCCGCCCGCTCAATAACCCCCGCATGCTGGGGGAGGGGAGGGCCCGGGGACCGATCGGCGTATTTACGATATGGCTACGGTTGCCGAGAGATAATGATCAGTCGCAAGCAATCGCTCTTGCTTCCGAGAAATTTGAGGCGGTCCAAACCAAACAAACGGCAAACTAATATTATCAGTCGTTTTCGTTTAGAAGGCTCCTGTGCGGTTTTGACATTTACTCTGGTTAAAACCGCCCCTCTCGAATAAGCTTCGCCTATGGATTCGAGATCAGTCCCCACGCTTTCTACAACGATTCCCCTGCCGGTCATACCTGGGTGGGTCAAATCTCGCGGGGAGCCGAATGATGCCGATGTGGCGTTCATGGCGGGAGCGGCCCTGAGTTCATTGGACCAGTTGGTGCGCTCGGAGCCAGCCTGGTCCGGCGCCTGGCGCCAGCGCCTCGGGTTGAGATGTGCGGTTACGGCAGTACGGTTGACGGGGCGGACGGAAGATGAGCCCGCGCTACGTGATGCCGTTTTGTTGCGCGCGCCGGGTGGCGATGCAGGGCCGGCCGGCAATATTTTCCTGGCCTATAAAAGATTGTCGGCGCATAGCACCCAGAATTGTGAACTGGTCGACGAAAAAACATTGCGGGACATCGCCGATCTCCTCGCACTGAAATGGGACGATAGGCTAGCGGAGTTCTCCCAGCTCACCGGCGACTTGGCCCAGGACGGGCGGGCCGCACCTTTTGTCGTGGCTGAACTGGTAACGACGGTATGGCGTCTTCGTCCGGACGCGGAAATTCTTGGCTGGTGGCTGGCGGACTGGGTTTTGGCGAAAAAGCTCAACTGGCAAAGGCCTGTTCCGCTGCTGATGGCGCAGCGCTACGACCCAGCCTTCAGGATGACCGGGGGGAGGGGACGCATAAGGCCCGATGAGGAGGCGTTTGCCCGATCCGTCTGCCTCGCTCTCGTTCAAGGCGCACGTGAGGCGATCCGCCAGGCGGTGGAGATCAACCGCCGTGCCGAGCAATTCCTAGCCGTGGCACCCAAAGTGCGGACCAAGGGCGCAGAAACCGTCCTGCAGCAATTGCTCGATGAGGATGCGCTGTCGGCCTCCGCGACCAACGGCAATCTTTCCCGCTGGGCTAGCCGCCGGTTGTTTGAGCGTCTTGAAATGCTCGGCGGTGTACGGGAACTGTCAGGGCGCTCCACCTTTCGCATTTACGGCTTATGACCATGTCTGGACAGGATATTGCCAAAACCGGAGGGCGCAAACGGAAAGCAGCAGGTCAAGACATCGCACTGTTCGATCGCGAACTGGTGTCCCTGTCACCGGCGCTCCGCTGGCGCGAATGGATGAACCGTATAGAAGCGGTGATCTTTGCTTCGGCCACCCCTGTCGATCGTGCGACCCTTGCCCGGATTGTTGGTCAAGAATGCAATATCGACCTGATCATCGACGACATCCGCGAGGAATTGCGCGGCCGGCCGTTTGACTTGGTTTCTGTCGCGGGCGGTTGGCACCACAGGACAAAAGCCGCCTATGCGCCGGCGATCCGGGCAGCAGGTGCGGCCACGCAGCCGATGGCAGGATTCAGCCAGCAAGAGGCGATTATTCTGATTGCGATCGGTTACTATCAGCCAGTGACGCGCGGTGAGTTGTCGGCCATGTTCGGCAAGGAAGTCAGCCGGGACACGATTGCCGGCCTGCGCCAGGCAAAGCTCATCACCTCCGGCCCACGTAGCCCAACGCCGGGTGCACCCTATACCTACGTCACAACACCTGCGTTCCTGTCGACATTCGGTTTCGACACCCTGCGGGATCTGCCGGATATCGAAATGCTCGAGGACAGCGGCTTGCTCAATCGGAAAAGAGTGGCTGATGATGCAGATATGATGGGAACGAAGATCACCGAAGACGATGAGTATGATTAACCCCGCGCCGGCTCTTTCCATCGGGGGCAAAACCGGTTCACAATCGACAACCGGTCGGCGGACGGCCTCATCGCAAACAGCGCCTGCCCGGTGATCGCGAACGAATAATGCAGCACAATTTTGAAAGAGCGCCCGTGAACCCCATTCGTTTTTTGAGTTTGCTGGCGGGTTGTATGGCCCTGATACCAAATATTGCACAGGCAAACTGGCAGGCCGTCGAAAACGTGCAGCCCTATTCCGTTGCCGGCAAGACCGGCGCCGAATTGTACGCCTCCATTGGTGAACGTGGCCCAAAAATCGGAACTGCCGGCCGGGCCATGGCCGTCACCAATTTCAAACTGACCTGGACCCGGAAATATGAGCCGCGTGGCACTGCTTGTGTTCTGGCTATCGCACGGCCCAAGCTGATCATAACCTATGTCTTGCCAAAACCGGCGGAACGCTTGCCGGCCCCGGTTGCGAAAAGATGGGACACCTTCATTTCGGGGGTACGCCAGCATGAACTTGTGCATGGCGATCTCATCAAGGATATGGTAAAGAAGATTGAAGCCGTTTCCGTGGGTCTTTCAGTCGCCGATGACCCAAAGTGCCAGAAGATCCGCACGGAATTGACCGCTCGTCTTGGTGAACTCTCACGGGCCCAGCGGCAACAGAGCCGGGACTTCGACCGGGCCGAACTCAGCAACGGCGGCAATATCCATCAGCTCGTCCTTGCTTTGGTCAATGGGCAATAGGTAGCCTGCAAAGGCGCCGCAGCCATATTCCTCCGTCCTTTGAAAGCGCGGCACTTCTCAGCCATGCCAGATGACTGCCCCTGTCGAACGCACTCCTCGGCATGCCGTGGCACGTCTTCACAATTCAAGGGCACCGCGGGCCCGGTTATGAATAATTTTCCTTGTTTAGAGCCATTGCACATGAAGGATCATGAAAATGAATTTCATAAAACCAGTGATTTTGCGGATTTCGATTGACGCGTTTGAAAATCTGCCTCAATCTGAGAAAATAAATTACGATAAAAATCGGGGAATACCAGAAGAATGAAAGTTGGCATCATCGGACTCGGATTCCGTCTGGGCTATCTGGGTTATGTTTTCAAAGCCATGGACGAGCGCTTCGAGATCGCGGGTTACGTCGATCCGAGCCCCGCCGGTTTGCCGGGCCTTGTGGAAAACGGCGTCTCCGCCAGCACCGCCTACGCAACGCCTGAAGAGCTGATTGCCAACGAGAAGCTCGATCTCCTGATGATCGGCTCGCCCAATCATTTGCATCTCGATCACATTCGCATTGGCCTTGAGGCCGGGCTGAAGGTTTTCAGCGAAAAGCCGGTCGTCACGACAGTCGAAGAGAGCATCGAACTGGCCCGGCTGATGGCGAAATTCGGCCATGAGCGGCTGATGGTTGGCCTGGTGCTGCGTTATGCGCCGATGTACCGGGACCTGCGCGCCGCCCAGGCTGCCGGAACGCTTGGCCAGATCGTTTCGATTGAGGCCTCCGAACATATCGAACCCTATCATGGCGCGTTCTTCATGCGCGACTGGCGCCGTTATGAGCGCTATTCCGGCAGTTTCATGCTGGAAAAATGCTGCCATGATCTCGACCTCTACAACGGCATCGTTGGTGCGCGGCCCGAGCGGGTAGCAAGCTTCGGTGGCCGCAAGAGCTTTATTCCGGCGAACGACCCGGCCCGCGAAGGCATCAACGACCTCGAACTCTTCCATCGCAAGCCCAGCGGCTGGATGGGCTCCGACAAGGTGTTCGACAGTGATGGCGATATCATCGATTACCAGGTGGCGATCGTCGAATATGCCAATGGCGTCGGCATGAATTTCCATACCAACCTGAATGTTCCCGACCAGTTCCGCCGTTTCTGCATCATGGGGTCCCGCGGCATGGCCGAGGGCGATTTCATCCGTGGCTATTTCGATGTCCACGAGATGCTGACCGGCAAGAAGGTCGTCGAGAACAAATATGCAGCGACAGCACTGTCGCAGCACTACGGCGCCGACGAGCAGATGGCCACCGACATTATCGGCCATGTCCGCGATGGCCGGCCGCTCCCCGTCTCGACGCTCGACGCGCTGGAAGCGGGCATTCTTGCACTGTCGATGGACGAGGCGCGCCGCAAACGCACCGTCGTTGATCTGCGGCCGATCTGGGATCGCTTTGACGAGGCGCTCCACTCCCGTGCGGCGTAAGGAGAGCGCAAAATGAACGTTCAGCGCAGCACCCTCATCTTCGCCTGGATGCTTTTGCTGCCAGCCGTTCTCTATGTTGTCGTGATCGTCGCCTATCCGCTTCTGGATACATTCATCCTGTCATTCACCGACGCATCATTGAAAAAGACGACCAACTGGGTCGGCTGGGTCAATTACGAGAAGATCTTCAACACCACCTTTGCCGAGGTCATCATCCGCACCTTCGTGTGGACCTTCTTCTCGGTTGCCATCAAGATGATCATCGGTGTCTTCGGCGCCTGCATGCTGAACGCGGCGGTCCCGGGCCGGGCGCTGTTTCGCGTGCTGACCATGCCGCCATGGATTGTGCCGATGGCGATTGGCATCTTCATGTGGGGCTGGATGTACAACGGCCAGTTCGGCATGATTTCCGGCGTCTTGCAGAACTGGGGCATCATCGACGGTCCGATTGCCTTCCTCGCCCACGGTTCGACCGCCTTCTGGGCGACGATCATCACCGACGTCTGGATCGGTGTTCCCATGGTGACGCTTTACATGCTGGCAGCCATGCAGGCCGTACCGCAGGACCTCTACGAGGCCGCATGGACCGACGGGGCAGGCCGCTTCTATCGTTTCCGCCGCATTACCTTGCCGCTGCTCATTCCTTCGATGATCACCATGTCGATGCTGTCGCTGATATCGACGTTCAACTCGTTCGATATCATCTGGATTCTGACGCAGGGCGGGCCGAACGGCGAAACGACGACGATGATCATCGATACCTACCGAACGGCGATCGGCTCGAAGAAATATGGTGAAGGTGCCGCCCGCGCTGTGCTGATCTGCATCTTCCTGTCGATTTTCTGCGTGGCCTATTTCCGGGTGACCAGCCGGCTTTCTGCGGGAGAATCCAACCGATGAGCACGCAACCCGCCATGATCAACCGCTACCGCTGGTACGAGGTCATCAGCATCTATGCCGGTATCTTCCTCTTCCTGACCTTCATCCTGGCGCCGTTCGTCGAAGGGTTTCTGGTATCGCTGAAGCCGCTCGGCCTTCTGTTTTCCTCGCCCTACAAGTTCTGGCCGGAAAACGGCTCCTTTGCCGCCTACCGGACAATGTGGATAAGCGTTCCCGGGTTTGCCCGCTATATCTTCAACTCGTTCTTCATCTCGATCATCGTTACTGCGATCGTCCTCGTCCTCGTCGTACCGGCGTCCTATGCGTTTGCCCGGTTCACGTTTCGCGGCAGCGGGCTTCTGCTCGGCGCGTTTCTTGCGGTTAACATGTTTTCGGGTGCCGTCCTGCTCATTCCGCTGTTCCGGCTGATGCGGACATTCGGCGTGCTGAACACCTATTTTGCCATGATCGTTCCGGGAGTCGCCTTCCTGATCCCTTCAGCGATCTGGCTGCTGCGCACCTATATGATGCGCATTCCGCGCGAGCTGGACGAGGCGGCCTTCGTCGATGGTGCCAGCCATTTCTACACGCTTCGCCGGGTCATCCTCCCCATCGCCATGCCCGGCATCACCGTCGTAGCGATCACGACCTTCATCGGATCCTACGCTCAGCAATTCATCTTCGCGCTGACCTTCAACTCGAAGACCGAATACATGCCGTTGCCGGTTGGGCTGTTTGCCTATTTCGGCCGGCAGGAAGTGATCTGGAACGAGTTGATGGCGGCGAGCTTCGTCGGCATCACCCCGGCCATCATCGTGATCTTCTTCCTCCAGCGCTATCTCGTCAGCGGGCTGACCGCTGGCGCGGTGAAACAATAAAAGCAGTCAACCACCAGAGAAACGGGAGCTTCTAACGTGTCAATTCATTTCAAGACGGGGATTGTCGCCCTTGCCTTGCTCGGCTCGACCGCGCTTGGCGCCATGACCGCGCATGCGGCCGACCAGGAAATCAGCTGGATCTATTGCGGCGACACCATGGATCCGGTCCATGAGAAGTACATCAAGCAGTGGGAAGAAAAGAACCCAGGCTGGAAGGTTACGCCGGAAGTTGTCGGCTGGGCACAGTGCCAGGACAAGGCAACGACGCTTGCCGTGGCCGGCACCCCGGTCGCGATGGCCTATGTCGGCTCGCGCACGCTGAAGGAATTTGCCCAGAACGATCTGATCGTCCCGGTGCCGATGACCGAAGACGAGAAGAAGAGCTATTACCCGCATATCGCCGATACAGTCACGTTCGATGACAATCAGTGGGGCGTTCCGGTCGCCTTCTCGACCAAGGCACTTTACTGGAACAAGGACCTTTTCAAGCAGGCTGGCCTCGATCCCGAAACGCCGCCGAAGACCTGGGCCGAAGAGATCGCCTTCGCCAAGCAGATCAAGGAAAAGACCGGCATTGCCGGCTACGGCCTCCCTGCCAAGACGTTTGACAACACCATGCATCAATTCATGCATTGGGTTTACACCAACAACGGCAAGGTCATCGATGGTGACAAGATCGTCATCGACAGCCCGGAGGTTCTCGCAGCTCTCCAGGCTTACAAGGACATCACACCTTATTCGGTTGAAGGCGCCACCGCTTACGAGCAGAACGAAATGCGCGCCATCTTCCTCGACGGCAAGGTCGGCATGCTCCAGTCCGGCTCCGGTGCGGCTGTCCGTCTGAAGGACACCAAGGTCAACTGGGGCGTCGCTCCGCTGCCGCTTGGCCCGGCTGCAAAGGGTGAAGGCACTCTGCTGATCACCGACAGCCTGGCGATCTTCAAGGGCTCCGGCGTCGAGGAAAAGGCCACGGAATTTGCCAAGTTCATCACATCGCCCGGCCCGCAGGGTGAGTACGAGCTGCAGGGCGGTGCCGGCCTGACGCCACTGCGTCCGTCGCCGATGGTCGATGAATTCGTCAAGAAGGATCCCTACTGGAAGCCGTTCATCGACGGTATCACCTATGGCGGTCCGGAGCCGTTGTTCACGGATTACAAGGGCTTCCAGAACGTGATGATCGAAATGGTCCAGGCCGTCGTCACCGGCAAGGCCGAACCGGCGGATGCCCTGAAGAAGGCTGCCGCCGATCTCGAGCAGTACAAATAAGACCATCGGACCGCGAACCATCAGCTTGGTTCGCGGTCCATTCCTTTTCTGCTACGAACGGGCCGCTTTCCGCCGGCGGCCGGAGACAGTTTCTTGGGACAGCTCAATCTCAACAAGGTTCACAAATTCTACGGGACGTTCGAAGTGCTGAAAGGCATCGACCTGGAGGTCCGCAACGGCGAATTTGTCGTTTTCGTCGGACCGTCCGGGTGTGGCAAGTCGACATTGCTGCGCATGATAGCCGGTCTTGATGAGACCAGTTCCGGCGACATCATGATCGATGGCAAGCGCGTCAACGACCTGCCACCCGTCAAGCGTGGCATCGCCATGGTCTTCCAGAGCTACGCGCTCTATCCGCATATGACCGTGTTCGAGAACATCGCCTTTCCGCTGCGCGTCGAAAAGATGCAGGAAGACAAGCTGAAGGCAAAGGTCGAGAACGCCGCACGCATTCTCCATCTCGATCAGCGGCTCCAGCAGAAGCCTGGGCTGCTGTCCGGCGGCCAGCGCCAGCGCGTTGCGATTGGCCGTGCAATCGTGCGGGAACCGAAGATTTTCCTGTTCGACGAGCCGCTATCCAACCTCGATGCGGCGCTCCGCGCCGATATGCGGATCGAACTGGCCAAGCTGCACAAGCAGTTGAAGGCGACGATGATCTACGTCACGCACGACCAGGTTGAGGCGATGACGATGGCGGACCGGATCGTCGTCCTCAATGCCGGGGAGATTTCGCAGATCGGTGCTCCGCTTGAGCTCTATCACAAGCCGTCCAACATGTTCGTCGCCGGGTTCATCGGGAATCCGCGCATGAACATGCTGCCCGTCACCTGCAAGGCTGTCAGCGATGCAGGCGTCGAGGTCGAATTCAAGGGGCAAACAGCAACGATCCCCGTGGCGGGTCGCTCCGATCTTGTCGGCCAGCCGCTGACATTGGGTATCCGGCCGGAACATATTCAGTTCGGCAAGGCGGATTTGTCGATGAACTTGACGCCGTCGGTCATCGAGCGGCTGGGGGCACAGACTGTCGCTTATGCCGCGCTTGATGGTGAGAGCGAGAATTTCTGCGCGATGCTGCCGGGCAGCGCCCCAATCCGCACCGATGAGACGGTTTCGATCGGCATTCAGGCCGCCGATTGCCATCTGTTCGACGCATCCGGCATCGCGTTGGAACGCCGGGTAGAACTGACCGACATCGATGTCGGCCTGTTGAAAATCGCTGGCGGCTGATGGTGCGAAAAGCGGCTGTATTCCATTGAATGCAAAAAGGGACGCAGATGATGCGTCCCCTTTATTCTTTTGGCGGTTCGTGGCGGAAAGCCCTGACCGGTCAATTCAGGCTGCGCCTTGTTCCAGATTGTGTGGGTTTTCCACCATGGGCCAGATGTCACGCGGCGCCCGGCGATAGGGCGTGCGCGCCGGATTGTTCGGGTAGGGGGTCCCTGCCGAGCAATAGAGAATCTCTGCTGCGATCAGCGCGAAGGAAGCATAGAAATGGTTGGTCGACTTGATGACCAGCACCTTCTTTCCAGCCGGGTCGATGCCCATCACCGAGAACAGGCTCGGGTCAAAGCTCTGTGCCCGGGTAGAGTTGAGGATGATGTCTATGCCATCGAGGTGGATGTGTGCGGCGTCGCCAAAGGGGGCATAGCTCTCGCCGAAACGCATTTCGGCGTTGCGCACCAGTTTGACGATCTTGACGATGCCATCGATGGGATTTCCGGTTCCCGGTGCCGATTTTGCCCCGAAACGAAGCTGGATTTCAGCTCCTTCTCCGGCAGCCATGCAAATCTGCACGGCCATCGGATCCCAGATCGTGCCGACTGCGGTGTCTTTGGCGCCCTGGGCCAAAAGCTCGGCAAGAAGTACCGTCGCATCGCCCGCCGTGCCACCGCCAGGATTGTCCCAGACATCGGCGATCACCACCGGTCCGGCCGTTGCGGCGAGCGCAAGGGAAACGGCCTGTTTCTCGTCAATCTGCGGCATGATGAACGTGCCACGCTTGGCGAAAAGTTCAAGACCCAGTTCGCGGGCGAGGGTTGCGCCTTTTTCCGGCTTACCGTCGGTAACGACGAGCAATTTCGTGCCCATTTCCGGCACGTCTCCGGCCATGAAACCGTGGATCACAGAGATTGACAGGATGTCCGGGTCTTCCGCTTCCATCCGCATGATCTTGTCGACGAACGACCGCATCGGATCACGCGATGTCGGGTAGACGTCGATCATCCGGCAATCGAACACCGACATCACCGGTTTGATACGGCCGGCCAGCGTATCGAGCGCAATACGCCAAAGATCTTCGGCGCGATCGACAAAATCCGTATGCGGGAATTCCTTGAAATAGACGAAGAAATCCGCAGCCATACGGCGCTTCACCGTCAGATGGCTGTGCGGATCAAGTTCGGCGCAGACAAGGATTTCCGGACCGACAATCTCACGGACGCGGGCGAGGAAATCGCCCTCTGTATCTTCATAGCCATCGGCGACCATCGCGCCGTGCAGGCCGAGCACAACGGCATCCACCGGCAGTGCCGCCCGCAATTGATCGAGGATTTCGTCGCGCAGGCTCTCATAGGTCAGGCGATTGACGAGACCAGCCGGATCAGCCCAGGTGGCCGTTCCTTCGATCAACTCAAAGCCCTTTTCCGCAGCGAGCCTACGACCGACCGTGATCGGTGCCGAACACAGCGTCGGTGTTTCCGGGTGTTCGCCCGGCGGGGCATAGAGCGACGCCTCGAAAGCACGGCGATCAACGCAGATCGGTGAGAATGTATTGGTCTCGGTCGCCAGGACGGCGGTGAAAATGCGCAATGCCTTCGCCTCGTTCTACTCTTTTAGGCCGCACCCATCGGATTGGGCAGATATCCGGTGAAGCCGCAGATCTTCCAATGTCCATGATGCAGGCGGCAGTAATAGAGTGTCTGCCACTTGAGAATATCGACGCTCCCATCCGATTTTTTCAGGCTGCCATCAAATTTCTTGCGGACAAGCGCCATATCGCCCTCGATCTCGATGTCCTCGAGCGTCGTGGTGGTGAAAATGGCGTTGCGGGTGTCTTCAGCAAAGGACTGCTGGGCAAAATCCTCTGCCTGGCGCAGCCATTCGTCGCGATAGGCCGTCAGTGATGGAAAGGCTAGGCGCCATTTGTCGGGGCTTACCTCCCGCTTGGCGTCGATACCGATGAAACCTTCCTCGACAAAATCGCCAGCGACTTTTGACCAGTCGGCCGCCAGAAAAGCATCGATGTCACGCTCGACCAGCATCTGCCAGATCGCGTGGCGGGCCACATCAGAAGAAGGGAAAGGATTGCGGAAGGGATCGCGCACGATTGCTCCGTGTATTGAAATTCTTTTCATAAATGGCGTTTTTCTCTGGCCAAATTCTGCTTTCTATGGTCATTTGTCAACGGATCAAGAAAATAATTTGCAAGGACGAGGCGTATGTCCATTACACGTTATGGCACCGTGCAGGCTGGCGCTGGTGGCAAGCCGTTGCCGTTCGCGCGCGCGGTAGAGGCGAATGGCTGGCTGCATGTTTCCGGCCAGGTTGCAATGGAAAATGGCGAAATCATCGAGGGCGGCATTATTCCGCAGACCCACAAGACAATCGCCAATCTGCTGGCCATCCTGAAGGAGGCCAATTACGGACCCGAGCATATCGTTCGCGTCGGCGTCTGGCTGGATGATCCCCGTGATTTCTGGACGTTCAACAAGATTTACCAGGACTATTTCGGCGAACATCCCCCGGCACGGGCCTGCGTTCAGGCATCGATGATGGTCGATTGCAAGGTCGAGATCGACTGCGTCGCCTATAAAGAAAAGACTTCCTAGAGTTCAGGCAATACGGGAACGGGTGGACATCAAGTGAGAATCGTGTGCCGGATCGCAGCATTGCCGCGGTTACAGGAAGCCTCTTTGAGGTGGCCTGGCGATTTCATTGAAAGTGCACTCTGATGGATATTTTCTCGACGCTTCAGGAAGAAAAAGGCCGGCTTTCGCCGGCTGAAGGCCGCATCGCCGAAATATTGCTGACCGACTTCGAATTTGCAGTGAATGCTTCGATCATCGAGCTGGCCGGCAGGGCCGACGTGTCGCCACCGACGGTTACACGCTTCTGTCGCCGTCTCGGTTGCGACAGCTTTTCCGACTTCAAAGTCCAACTGGCGCGCACCGCGTATGTCGGCATGCGTTACCTCAAGCCGGAGCCGAAAAGCCGGGAGCCGGCCGATGTGGCGCAGGATATCATCTCCAAGGCACAGAACGCGCTGTTCATGTTGCATCGCAGCCTCGATCTCGCTGCGATCGAGCAGGCCACCGAAAAGCTGGCCGGCGCCAATATGATCTATGCGTTCGGCTCCGGTGGCAATTCATCGATGATCGCCAGCGAATTGCAAAACCGCCTGTTTCGTCTCGGGCTGCGCATCACCGCAAGCTCCGATCACAGCATGCAGATGATGATGGCGGCGGCGGCCCGGCCGGGTGACGTCGTCATCGGGTCGTCTTTTTCCGGGCGCAATGCCGAACTGGTCCGGTCCTTCATGCTCGCCCGCGACCAGAAAGTAACGACTATTGCGCTGACGCAGAGCGGTAGTCCGGTTGCCCGTGCTGCCGATATCACGGTACCGGTCGATCTGCCGGAAGGGACGAATATCTATCGCCCGACCTCAACCCGCATCGCCTATGTCGCGCTCCTCGATATCCTGGCCAGCCTGGTTGCCTACAATATTCAGCCACAGGCGACAGTAACGTTGCGGCGCATCAAACAACAGCTTGTCGCCCATCGCGATGGCGACGACCGCCAGCTTCTCGGGGATTGATTTCACCATGCTCACAGGGGACCCGTCATGACTTCATCTGTTGCAATCGTAACGGGGGCGGCAGGCGATATCGGCCGGGCCATCGCCCGCCGTCTTGGTGCAGATCATGATGTCGTGCTGATGCCCGATCTGGACGGTGCCGCCGTCGAGAAGGCGGCAGCGAGCCTTGGTAATCCGGCGAAATTCGTTGCCCTGGTCTGCGATATCACCGATGCGGCAAGCGTTGCAGCGATGGCGGCTCGGGGAGCGGAGCTTGGTACGGTCCGTACACTTGTCAACAATGCCGGTGCCGCCCGCGCTGTCAGCCTGCATGACACGACGCCTGAAATCTGGCGCATGGACAATGCGTTGAACCTTGAGGCGGCCTTCCTCTGCTTTCGTGCGGTCGAGGATGCGTTGAAGCAAAGCCAGGGCTCGGTGATCAACATCGCGTCGGTCAACGGTACCAATGTCTTTGGCCACCCTGCCTATAGCGCCGCCAAGGCTGGCCTTCTGCACCTAACGAAGCTGATTGCCGTCGAATATGGAAAATACGGCATCCGAGCGAACGCGGTGTCGCCGGGAACGGTGCGTACCCAGGCATGGGAGGTCCGCGCGGCCGCCAATCCGAACGTCTTCGAGGACGCACGCCGCTGGTATCCGCTGCAGCGGATCGCCAGCCCGGATGATGTGGCCAATGCCGTCGGCTTCCTCGCCAGTCCGCTGGCCGCGGCAATCTCCGGCGTCTGCCTGCCGGTCGACTGCGGCCTGACCGCAGGACAGGCCGAGCTTGCCCGCACCTTTTCTCAATCCGAAAACTATTAGACATCAGAGGAACGGACATGCAATCGGCGTCCTATCGTCTTGAAAGTGCGTGGCATACCGACGGCGGCCCGCACGGCCGTTTCGTTTTCAGCCTGTTCAACCTGTCGGACACGGCCCTTCAAGACTTTACAATTGTCTATACCTCGCTGACGCGGGTGATCGACAAGAATGCCTGCGAAAATGCAGTCTTCGTCAAGCGCAACGCCAACTACCATGAATTCGCACCAACGGCCGGCTTCATGCTCGCGCCCGGAGCCTCCTGGACTTTCACAGTTGGCGGACTGCACCGCAAAGCCGTGCATTGCACCGATGGCGCGAAATCCGCCTATCTGACGCTGGCGGACGGCCGCCATGTGCCCGTCGCCGTATCCGACCTTCTGCTGGAAGGCCGGACCAGCGAGCCGCCACCGGTGCTGTTGCCGGAAGGCAAGCTTGACCTGCCCTATGCGCTGCAGCCATGGCCGCGCCAGATCGATGTGAAGCCCGGCGATACATTTCCGGTCTGCCTCTATCCCGCGCCCGGCGCATCGGTGGAAGACATCAAGGCAATCGATACCGTGATCGGCCTGTTCCGCCGCCTGTTCGAAGCCGATCATGCGCCACTCAGCTTGGCGGCGAATAGCCAGGGCAGGGTGCTGCATCTGACGCTGGATGCCACTCTCCTGGCAGAAAGCTATGCGTTGTCTTTCTCCTCGGAAGACGTCACGCTCAGCTATGGCGGAGCCGCCGGCCGGCAGTATGGTTTGACGTCGCTTGCGCAGCTTTTGAACGGCGCCCGCCGCGAGCCGGGAAAATTCCGCTTTCCGGTCTCCGGCACGATTTCGGATGAGCCGCGCTACGGATGGCGTGGTTGCCATCTCGACGTTTCGCGGCAGTTTTACCCGGTCGCCGATGTTGCGCGGCTGATCGATATCCTTGCCTGGTTCAAGCTCAACATTTTCCATTGGCACCTGACCGACGACGAAGCTTGGCGGCTGGAGATCAAGGCCTATCCGGAGCTGACAACTGTCGGCGTTGTCCGTAGCCCGGACGGTCCGTTTCTGCCGCAACTCGGCAATGGAGCGGAGCCAGTCGGCGGGTTTTACAGTCAGGATGATGTTCGCACACTCGTTGCGCACGCGCTGACGCTCAATGTGGAGATCATTCCGGAAATAGATGTCCCCGGTCACAATTCGGCGACACTGGTTGCCCTTCGCGATTTGTCCGATGGCCAAGAGGCACCCGAAAGTTATCACTCGGTACAGGGCTATCCGAACAACGCGCTTAATCCGGCCGTACCGTTCACCTATGAGTTTCTCGGGAAAGTCTTCGATGAGATGGTCGAGCTTTTCCCCTCTGCTTACATCCATATCGGCGGCGACGAAGTGGCGAAAGGGGCCTGGCTTGCCTCGCCGCTCGCCCGCAAGCTGATGGAAAAGGAAGGCATTTCAGGCACGTTCGAGCTGCAGTCCTATTTCCTGAGAGAGATCAAGGACATGCTGACAAAGCGCGGCAAGAAGCTTGCCGGGTGGAACGAGGTCGCTCATGGCGGCGGTGTCGACACGGTGGAAACATTGCTGATGGCATGGGAGACGCCTGAAGTCGGCATCGAGCTTGCCCGCGAAGGCTATGACGTGGTGATGACCCCGGGGCAGGCCTATTATCTCGACATGGTGCAGGGTGAGGAATGGCAGGAGCCGGGCGCCAGCTGGGCGGGGACCGTGCCACCCGCTCACACCTACGGCTATGAGGCGGAAGGTGATTTTCCCGAGGAATTGAAAGACCGGATGAAAGGCGTGCAGGCCTGCATCTGGTGCGAGCACTACCTGTCGCGCGGTTATTTCAACCGTCTGGTCTTCCCGCGTCTTCCGGCAATAGCCGAGGCCGCATGGACACCGAAAAATCAGAAGGACTGGTTGCGCTTCGCAGCCATCGTCCCACTCAGTCCAAAACTGTAACAACGGATATCATGGGGAAAACAATGCGCATCGCCGTTGGTGGTATTCATACCGAATGCAGCACCTATTCGCCGGTCCTGATGGCCGCCGAGGATTTCAGGGTGCTGCGCGATGCCGATCTGCTCGGTGCGGAGTATTTCAACTTCCTCGATGCCGGCGGGATCGAGCATGTGCCGCTGCTGCACGCTCGCGCCGTGCCCGGCGGTCCGGTATCGCGCAAGGCCTACGAGGGGTTCAAGGCGGAGTTTCTCGAACGGCTTCAGGCCGCCTTGCCGATCGATGGCCTCTATCTGGCCATGCACGGCGCGATCAATGTCGAGGGCATGGACGACGCCGAGGGCGACTGGATTTCCGCAGCCCGCACCGTCGTCGGGCCGGATTGCCCGGTCGCTGCGAGTTACGATCTGCACGGCAATGTCAGCCAGAGGATCATCGACCAGCTCGATATTTTCGCAGCCTATCGCACTGCCCCGCATATCGACACGCGTGAAACGATGGTTCGGGCCTGGTCGATGCTGGTCGAAACCCTGCGCACGGGCAATCGCCCGGGTGTCGTCTGGGCCAAGGTGCCGGTGCTGTTGCCCGGCGAATGCACCTCGACCGAAGACGAACCCGCCCGATCGATCTATCTTGGCTTGCCTGCATCCGATGCGCAGCCTGGCATTCTCGATACCAATCTGATGATCGGTTATGTCTGGGCCGACGAACCGCGGGCAACGGCCTGCGCCGTCGTGACCGGTATAGACAGGCAGGCCGCATCCAAGGCGGCCGAGGACATCGCGCAACAATACTGGAATGCGCGTGAAAATTTTGGCTTTGGCCCAGTAACGGGGCCGCTGGAGCAGATGCTCGATATCGCGGCATCTGCGGAGACGTCGCCCGTCATTCTCGCCGATTCCGCCGATAACCCGACCGGCGGCGGGGTTGGCGACCGGGCTGATGTGCTGCGTGCGCTGATTGCCCGCAACTGGCAGGGCGCGCTTCTCGCCGGCATCACCGATCGTCCGGCGGTCGAGGCCTGCTTTGCGGCCGGGGAGGGCGCGACGCTTCCTCTCAAGATCGGCGGCAGTCTGGCTCCGGCAAGCGTTCCGGCCGAGGTGACGGCAACAGTGCTTCGCCTCGATGACAGCGGCGCTGCCGCGGATCGTCAGGCCGTCGTCGGTGTTGGCGGCATCAAGATCGTGCTAGCCGCGCGCCGCCGTCCCTATCACAATATCGAGGATTTCCGGCGGCTGGGGCTTGATCCCAAGGCCGTGCGGCTGCTGGTGGTGAAGTCCGGCTATCTGTCGCCGGAACTGGCGCCGATCGCCAATCCCAACCTGATGGCGCTAACCGATGGCGTCGTCAATCAGGATATCGCCAATCTGACAAGTCATCGCAGGGCAAGGCCCATCTTTCCCTTCGACCGAGACTTCGACTATGCCCCCGCGGCCGTGCTGTCGGCCCGCTGGCGGGAATGATGACGGTTTAACGCGCTCGGCACTTCTATTTTCCGTCCGGATGTCCGGCCGCTCTTTGACCTCCTTTCCGGTGCTCTCATCATGACATCAACGCTGCCGATCGCCTTCCGCCACCCCGTGGTCCGGCTGAGCATGATCGCGATCTTCCTGTTCGGCTTTACGGGAGCCGCGACAGGGCCCTATCAGTCGGTGATCGGCATCACTGAGCTTGGTTTGAGCAACGGTTTCTATTCGATCCTGATTTTCGTCGCGGCAGCCGTCAACGTCATCGTCAGCCTCTGGGTCGGCGTTCTCGCCGATCGTATCGGCAATTACCGGGTTCTGCTGATGACAGTCATATCGTTCGGCGTGTTCGGTTATGGCCTTGTCTACGCGGCTCCGGTTCCTGCCAGCTTTGTCCTCTGCACGCTGGTCATGCTGCCGGTCTATAACTCGATGACATCGCTGCTCTTTGCCAAAGTGCGCTCCATCGCCAATGCCGAGGGCGGACGCGATGCGGCGGCGATCAACTCCAGTGTCCGTGCCGCGATCTCGGTTGCCTGGGTTCTGGTTCCGGGCCTGGTGGCGCTGGTTCTGGTTGGACGCGGCAGCATGCTGCCCGCCTATCTGCTCGCCTGCCTCGGCTGTATCGCCAATCTGGCTTTGATCTTCTTCAAGTTGCCCACTTCAGAGGGGCCCCCTCCGGCAAAAAGCCATCGCCATTCCTATTTAGCATCCTTCGGCGAAGTCTTCGCACCCAGCGTCTTCGGCCGCCTGATGGCGATCTCGCTGATCACGTCTACCCTGCATGTCAACACCGCAGTCCAGCCGCTGATTATCACCGGCGCTGCGCGTGGGACCGTGACGGACATCGGCGTGATTGTCGGCATCGTCGCCTTTCTCGAAGTTGTGTTCATTTTCGTCTGGGCGCGCATGCAGTTGCGCGCGGTGACGGCGCTTGCTATCAGCACAGGACTTTATGCTGTCTACCTCACTCTGCTCGGGCTTTCCTCGGCTCCGTGGCATGTCTATGCCCTGACCCTGCTCAGCGCCTTTGCCGCTGCTGCCCTCATCAGTATCCCGATCACCTATATCCAGGACCTCATTGCCGACCGTCCGGGCCTCGGCAGCTCGCTGATCTCGGTAAACCTGTTCCTGAGCGGCGGGTTGAGCGCCATCCTGTTTGCGATCGGTACCCGATTCAGCGATTATTCAGGCACCTCGATCCTCGGTGCCTTCGCCGGCCTGATCGGCCTTGGCCTGATGCTCTATCTGGATGTTCGCGGGCAAGGCGCAAGCGATAACCAAAGGTGAGACAGGAGGCGGCCTCGCCGCCTCCTGTCGTTGAAATCAGCGCCCTTTGACGCGCAAAGGCTTGGAGTTCACCGGTGCCGGGAACTGCCGGACGTAGAAATCCGGGACATTATCATCCAGCACCAATGGTTCCGACACCTTGCTGCCGTCGTGCCGGACAAGCTGGAAGGCGTGCCGTGGCGCCCACATGGCCGCGCTGTGGTTGGCAGGGGTGACCAGCTTCGTGGTGATAGTCTGGCTGCGGAAACTGCCGATCTGGGTGGCACTTTGATAGCCGAACTTGTAGGAAAGCGTGCCAGTCACCTTACTGCTGGCCACGCCGGCCTTGACGCCGCTCTCGTAGCTGACGCTGATACCCACCTCATGACTGAACGTGTCGGTCTGCTGCTGGGATACACCAGCCTCAACCTTCACTTCGATTTCGTGCGGCGTTTCCAATCCATTGTCGTCGAATGCGGCGAGTTCGAAGTTGACCCATCGCTCCAGCACATAGAAGGGTGAGTTTGCGACCTTCCACGCCACGTCATAGTGAGAATCGACAATCGCAGTAAACGGAAGCGTCACCTTCCGGTCCCAAACCGGGGTCGATTCAGCTTCCGGCTTGGCCCGGCTCGGAAGGGATGGAACTGGCGGGGTTCCCGCATATTCCGTTGGCGGATTGAGCTTCAGAACTTTGACCAACGGAGATGGCCTGTCGTGGCTGCGGACACCAAAAAAGGTGTTCGGAGCAATCAGAATGTGCGTTTCGCTGATGAACCCGCCCATCGGGGAAACGGTCCAGGCGCTGAAATCATCGTCGGACCCGGTGCCCGCATCGTCCCAAATCCACTCGTCGACAACACCATCTCCGACCAGATCGGCACGTACGCACCAAACATCGTCCAGCGACGGTTTACCATGCGTCGTCACGAACACATCGCCCAGTGCACAATAGCCATCCGGTGGAACCGGCCGCCAGCATGCGCCGTCCTCGTCCGCGCCGGAGCCTGCGTCGTCCCAGACCCACTCATAGTCCGTTGGCGCCCGAACAGCGTCTGGGTCGCTGTCGCTGGCAGCTATGCACAATGCCCAATAGCGATTGTTTGGACCATCATATCCCTTGACGCCGATGCTGCCGAGAGACCGGAAGCCTTCCGCAGGCGCGCGTGGTTTGTAGAACCCGACATCGTAATCGCCACCGCTGCCGGCGTCGTTCCAGCGATAATCAAAGATATCGGTGAACATCAGCTTCAGCGAACCGAAGGTGACGGGTTCAGTCGTCTGCACGGCATGCGTCGTCTGGACCGACTGTAAAATTACACTCGACATTGCAACCTCCAATAGAATTTATATAAATAACATAGGTTGCATAGCCCAAATAAATACAACTTAAAAGGTCCGTTTTTGGGCTATTCTTAATGGCCCTTTCCCTGCGCCAAACGCCCGATAGCTGGTTGCCTATCAACAGGACCACTTCCTCATGGCGCGCCGCCCCAGCATATCGTCGCGTCCACCTGATAGTGCAGCAAGGAAGCCTTTTGCTTTCCCCGCGCCCAGGCGCTACCCATCGGAAAGGCAATCCCGATTTCGCGTTGAAGAGGCATGGGTGATGATCAATTTTCGGCAGTTGGAAGTGCTCAAGACCCTGCTTGCGACGGGATCGACGATCGCGACGGCGAAAAGCATGGGACTAAGCCAGTCCGGCGTCAGCCGGCTACTGGCACAGCTCGAATCCGACCTGTCGCTCAATCTGTTCGCCCGCGACAAGGGGCGGTTGATCCCGACGCCGGAGGCGACCATTCTTGCCCGCGACGCTGAGAACATCCTGCTTGGCCTCAACCGTTTCTCAGGCCTCGCCGAAGATTTGCGCAGTGGTGCTGCTGGACCTGAGGTCGTGCGCATCGGGCTGCCAAGCAGCATGTGGGAGGACTTCGCCCCGGCAATGCTGACGGATTATGCAAGGGAATTCCCCAGCGTCCGCATCGAGACCTTTTTTGAAACGACGACGGCGATCACCCGGCTGGTGGAGCAGCGGGTCATCGATTTCGGCTTCCTGCGCTACGAGGGAGAGGTGGGGCCGGCCATTGAAATGGAGCCGGTGGCAAGCGGCGTCAGCGTCTGCGTCATCCCGGAAAGTCATGCGCTCGCAGAGCTACAGCAGATTACCCCGAAGGACCTGCGCAACATTCCGCTGATCCTGATCGGTCGCCAGCGGCCGACGCGCATGCTGCTCGATCAGACGTTCAAGCGGGCAGGGGTAAAACAGAACGTCAAGATCGAGACCCATACCAACAGCTCGGCCTGCGCCTATGCCGCCCACGGTCTCGGCATCGGCATCATCAGCAGCTTTTACGCCAATCTCTACCGGCACCTGCGAATCGTCCAGCGTCCGTTCATTCCTGTGTCCACGCAGGAATTCGGGCTTGCGAAACCGGCAAGCGTGCCGCCGTCGCTTGCTGCGCAGGCGTTGATGGATGCACTCAAGCGTCAGATCGCGCTATCGCAGCAACCGCGCTAACTGGTTTTGGTGCTTGCACTTTTTGAATATCCACCGCCAGGCAGGCCGGTCCACATCCGCATAGGGATATGACAAAATCGCATAATATTGCGCATATTTGTCAAAACCATCATAGTCCTGCCACAAACAAGCCGGCCAACGGCAGACTTCCCGCTTCCAATCGTGTTCAGGGGAACCGATGCTCCGATTTATTCTCAATCGCCTGTTTATGGCGTTGCCAACAGTTGTGATCGTCTCGATCACGGTGTTCGCACTCATCCGCTTCATTCCCGGCGACCCGGCAGCTTTGATGCTGGGTGACATGGCTGAGCCCGCACAGATCGCTGAAATGCGTTCTGAACTCGGCCTCGACAAGTCGATGCCGGAACAATTCCTGATCTGGGGCGGCAACGTACTGACCGGCGACTTTGGCAAGTCGATCGTCACCGGTGAGCCGGTGCTGAAACTGGTGGTCTCACATTTTGCCGTCAGCGCCCAGATCGTGCTTGTCGCCGTATTCCTGGCCAGTCTGATCGCCGTTCCGGCCGGCGTCATTGCCGCCTGGCGGCAGAACAGCCTGACCGACCTTGCGCTCGTCGGTACTGCCACAGTGCTGTTGTCAATCCCGACATTCTGGCTCGGCTTGCTGCTGCTCCTGTTCTTCGGCCTGAAGCTCGGTTGGCTACCGGTGCTCGGCTATGTCTCGATCGGCGACAATCTCGTCGGTGGGCTGCTGTATCTCGTCCTGCCGATCATGACGCTGGTCATCCATGAGATGGGCGTGCTGATCCGCATGGCGCGCGCTTCGACGCTTGAAGTGCTCCGGCTCGATTACATCACGCATGCACGGGCAAAGGGTCTGTCTGAAAGCGCCGTCCTCTGGAAGCATGCCTTCAAGAACGCCTTCGGACCAACCTGGACGATGATCGGCCTGATCCTCGGCAACCTTTTGGGTGGCATCGCCGTCATCGAAACGGTCTTCACCATTCCCGGTCTCGGCCGGCTGATGGTCGATGCCATCTTCCAGCGTGATTATCCCGTCATTCAGGGCTGCCTGCTGTTCGTGGCGTTGTCCTATGTGCTCGTCAACCTGATCGTCGACCTGCTCTATCCTCTCTTTGATCCGCGTGTGGTGGCCGAATGAAAAACTATACGTTTAACGGCCTCATCGGCGGTGTCCTGATCGCTCTTCTGCTTGCCGTCGCACTCCTCGGTCTCTTCTGGACGCCGTACGACCCGATGAAGCTCAGCTTCACCGCCCGCCTGGCAGCGCCAAGCGCCGAACATTGGCTCGGAACCGACGAGTTCGGCCGCGATGTCTTGAGCCGTATCATCGTCGGCGCCCGTGCCAGCGTCTGGATCGGTTTCCTCACGGTCTCGCTCGCAGCAATCGCCGGGACGCTGATCGGACTGGTCAGCGGTTATGCACGCGGCTGGGTCGATGCGGTGATCATGGCAATCAACAATGCGCTGCTGGCCTTTCCAGGCATCCTTCTGGCGCTCGGTCTGCTCGCCGTATTCGGCGCGAACCAGTACGGCATCATCTTTGCACTCGGTATCGCCTATACGCCGTCGATGGCCCGTGTGGTCCGCGGCGCCGTGCTGTCGCTGCGCGAACGCGAATTCATCGAAGCCTCAAAGATTATGGGCAACAGCGAGCTGTTCACGATGATGCGCCATATCCTGCCGAACTGCCTGGCGCCGATCACCGTTCTTGCCACCTCGATGTTTGGCTGGGCGATCCTTTCGGAGAGTGCTTTGAGTTTTCTCGGCCTCGGCGTACCGCCACCGGCACCCACCTGGGGCAACATGCTGGCGGCAGGCCGGCCATTCATCGAGCAGGCCGTCTGGCTTGGCCTCTTCCCCGGTCTCTGCATCGCGCTGACACTGCTTGGCATCAACCTTCTCGGTGACGCGCTCCGCGACAAACTCGATCCCCGCATGCGAGGTCTGAAATGACACAGGAAAGACTTCTCAGCGTGCGCGATCTGTCCCTCCAGGTCGTCCATCGCGGCGTCGAGGTGGTGAAGAAAGTCAGCTTCGACATCGAGCCGGGCGAAATCTTCGGCATCGTCGGCGAAAGCGGCTCCGGCAAGTCGCTGGCGACCCGCGCAATCATCTCGCTCCTGCCTCCGGCCATCAAGGTGACGGGCGGGCAGGTAACCTTCAGGGGCCGCGACGTGCTGTCGATGAGCGAAGCCGGGTTGCGCGAATTGCGCGGTGGTGAAATCGGTCTGGTCTTCCAGGAGCCGATGACCTCGCTCAACCCGTCGATGACCATCGGCCGGCAGTTGGAGGAGGGGCTCGTGCTCCACACCAACATGACACCCGCCACGCGGCGCGAGCGCATCCTTGCCATGCTTCAGCGCGTTGGAATCCGCGATCCAGAAGGCGCGCTGTCCGCCTATCCGCACGAGTTCTCCGGCGGCATGCGCCAGCGCATCATGCTTGCTTCCGTCATGTTGCTGAAGCCGGCGCTTTTGATCGCCGACGAGCCGACAACAGCACTCGACGCGGTCATCCAGCGCGACGTCATGGAACTGATGGTCGAGCTGACCAAGGCCGAGGGTACAGCAGTTCTCCTGATCAGCCATGACCTGCCAATGGTGGCACGTTACACCAGCCGCATCGTCGTGATGGAAAAAGGATCTCTGGTCGAGCAGGGGACGACCGAACAGATCCTCGAAAAGCCGCAGCATCCCTATACGCGCAAGCTGCTCTCGTCGCTGCCGATCCGGGGCGACGTTCGCCCTATTGATACCGTCTCCGCACCGATGATCTCGGCGCGCAACATCGTGGTCGATTATCCCGGCCGCAAATCGCTGTTCAAGAAGGCCGTGCCAAAGCGGGCGCTGCACGGCGTCAGCGTCGATATTCATGCAGGCGAGGTGGTCGCGCGGGTTGGCGGTTCCGGTTCCGGCAAGACCACGCTTGGCCGCACCATCGCCGGGCTGGTCAACCAGAGTTCGGGCGACATTCTGTTTCAGGGCCGCGAACGGTCTGCCGACTGGCGGGATTACCGCCTGAATTGCCAAATGGTTTTCCAGGATCCCTATTCGTCGCTCGATCCGCGTATGACCATCCTTTCCCTGGTCGAAGAAGCTCTGCGGCTGGTGCCCAATATCGACCGGGCCGCAAAAAAGAAGCGTGCATATGAAACGCTGGAGGAAGTCGGGCTCGGCACTGAATACGCCCTGCGCTATCCGCACGAACTGTCCGGCGGCCAGCGCCAGCGCGTCGCAATCGCCCGCGCCATTGCCCGGCGGCCGAAATTCCTGATCGCCGACGAGCCGGTCTCCGCGCTCGACGTCACTGTCCGAGCGCAGGTGCTGACGCTCTTTTCCGATCTGCAGAAGCGCTACGGCTTCTCCTGCCTGTTCATCAGCCACGATCTCGGTGTCGTCGAGCAGGTGGCCGATCGTGTCATCGTCATGCAGGACGGCCGGATCATCGAGCAGGGCGATCGCAACACGATCTTCGACAAGCCGAAGGAGGCGTATACCCGCCGTCTGCTTTCGGCCATCCCCGCGCTCGATCTGAACGAAAATGGCGGGGTCAAACTGAAATGGCGTCTGGAGGCCTGAGATGAACACGATGACGACTTCGAGCAAGACGGCCGGCCGGCTGAACGCGATCTGCGATGCGCAGCCCTTCGTCACCCGCTACTCTGTCCGCAACCTGTTGACCGGTGAAACCTTTGGCCGCGGCGCGGACGAAGAGACCCCGTCGGCCAGCACGCGAAAAACCTCGATCATGATGGCGGCGCTGAAGGCTGTTGGCGAGGGCCGCCTCGATCTCAACGAACAGATCGTCTACGAGGAGCGCTTCGCTGAAGAAGTGGCAAGCGGCATCTTCCGTTACCTGACGCCGGGCATCGTCATTTCGCTGCGCGACGCGATCACCGGCATGATGGTGCTGAGCGACAATGTCTGCACCAAGATGGTGTTCGAGCGGCTGACGCTGGAAGAGGTCGATCTCTATTGCAAGACGATCGGCATGAGCGGCACCCATCACCGATTCCTGATCCCGCCTTTGGCGCTGTCGCCAGACCACGCGCTCGGTGCTGTGACGACAACAACGGCAAACGACCAGGTCATGCTCTTGCAGACCATTCTTGATGCGCAGACCTCAAGCGCCGCCGCTGCCAAGCTCGGTTGCCCGATGGAGCTTTGCCAATATGCCCTGCAGACGCTGAAGAACCAGGTCCTGCGCTACGGCATTCATTCGCGCCTGCCATTCGAAACCAAGGTGGCAAGCAAGGGCGGACGCGGCAAGCGCGGCCGCATGGATGCAGGCGTCGTCTACCGCGAGGGCGCGCCGTTCTACATCATCGCCGCCTATACGGACCAGGTGCCGCAGGCGATGGAGGACGGGACGCCGGGCTACACGATGTCACTTGAAACCATCGGCAGGCTGTCGCGCGCCTGCTGGGACGAATTCCAGTCATAACCAACCAAAAAAGAGGGTAGAACAATGAAGACAATTCTCCTGGCCAGCACCATGCTGGCAGCACTTGCCGGCACCGCCGCCGCCCGCGATATCGTCGTGGCGCAAAGCTCCGACCTGCGCAGCAACAATCCCGGCGTCAACCGCGACGGCAATACCGACAGCATCATCCTTCATATCGTTGAAGGCCTGGTCGGTTATGCCAACAATGGTGAAGTCAAGCCGCTTCTGGCCGAAAGCGTCGACATGGCGCCGGATGGCCTGAGCTACACCTTCAAGCTGCGTGCTGACGTGAAGTTTCACAACGGCAAGTCCCTGACGGCCGAAGATGTCGTCTGGAACTGGAACCGCTACATGGATCCGGCGACCAAATGGACCTGCCTCAAGGATTTCGACGGCAATGGCGCGGTGCACGTCACCGGTATCAAGGCTGCCGACGCCGCGACGGTAACCATGACGCTCGAAAAGCCGTCCGCCGTTTTCCTCGGCCTGATGTCGCGCCCGGAATGTGGCTATACCGGCATCATTTCACCGGATTCGGTGGCTGCCGGCGGTACGTTCGACAAGCCGATCGGAACCGGTCCATTCCAGTGGGACGAATGGAAGAAGGGCGAATACGTTCATCTGGCCAAGTATGACGGTTATGTCTCGCCGAAAAACGACGGAAAGCCGGATGGCATGGTCGGTTCGAAGCGGCCATTGGCCGATGGTGTCAAATTCATGGTCATCCCGGATGCCTCGACCGTCAAGGCAGGCTTGCAATCGGGTGTGCTGGACACGGCTGAAATCTCCCCCGATCTCATCCCGGAATTCAAGGACAGCGAAACCACGCAGCTGATCATTGCCCGCAACAACGGCAAGAACCTGTTCTATATCCAGACCCGCGATCCCATCCTTGGCAAGCCGGCCATCCGCCGCGCCATGGCCCAGGCACTCGACCTCGATCAGCTGGTCGCCGCCGCATCGAACGGCACGGGAGAGGCGAACGGTTCGATGATCTCCTCGGACAGCGTTTATTACAGCGATGTGCAGAAGAAGCGTCTGCCGTATGATCTGGAAGCGGCCAAGAAGGAACTCGACGCCTCCGGCTACAAGGGCGAACCGATCAGCATCATTGCCAACAAACGTGGCAACGTGCCGAGCTTCCCGGCAGCGGTGATGGCGCAGGCGATGCTGCAGCAGATCGGGCTCAACGTTCAGATCGAAGTGATCGATTATGCCACGCAGGTCGATCGCCGCCGCTCCGGCAACTACCAGATCATCTCGCAATCCGTCTCGCCGCGCCTAGACCCGGCGCTGATGTACAGCTTCTACGTTGGCGACAAGGACAAGAATGCTTCATTGATGTGGGACGATCCGAAGGCGCGCGAACTGATGAAGGCAGCCTATGCCGAAATCGACCCGAAAAAGCGTCAGGCGATCTTCGACCAGTTCCATGAACTGATGCTGCAGGAAATGCCCGGTATCTTCCTCTACGACATGGTTGACGTCTGGGGCGCAACCAAGACGCTGAAGGGCCAGCCGGTCTGGCAGTCCAACGCTCGGCTGTGGGAAGTTTCGGTCGACGACTAAGCGTCCATTGCGCCGCCGCGGCGGCGCATCACCTTCTCTATACGATGAACAGAACCGGCGGATTGCGATCCGCCAGACCGGATTTCCGACGCCGGAATTGCGTCGATACGAGGATACCCATGCCCGAAAAGTCTTCCCTGCTCTCCCTGACCACTGCCATCGACGCCATGGCACCGCAGTTTACCGCGCTCAGCGACCAGATCTGGGATTTTGCCGAACTGAAGTTCGATGAGCACCGGTCGTCGGCCCTGCTGATCGGAATGCTGGAGCAGAATGGCTTTACCGTCCGGAAGAACATCGCGGGTATGGAAACGGCGTTCATCGGCGAGTTCGGCAGCGGCAAACCGGTAATTGCCTTTCTCGGCGAGTTCGATGCACTGACGGGGATGAGCCAGGTGGCAGGCGCCGATGCTCCGCAGCCACTGACAGCCGATGGCACCGGCCATGGCTGTGGCCACAATCTTCTCGGCGCCGGTTCGTTACTCGCAGCGATTTCGCTTGCCAAACACATGGAAGCTGAGAGCCTGCCAGGTACTATCCGCTATTACGGCTGCCCCGGAGAAGAAGGTGGCTCCGGCAAGACCTTCATGGTCCGCGCCGGTGCGTTCGATGATGTCGATGCGGCGCTGACCTGGCATCCAGCCCCGTTCAACGGGGTTCGGTCCACCAACAATCTGGCCGTGCTCGAAACCTATTACCGGTTCAAGGGCGTGGCGGCGCACGCTGCCAACAGCGCCCATCTCGGCCGCTCAGCACTCGATGCCGTCGAACTGATGAATGTCGGCGTCAATTTTCTGCGAGAACACATGCCGCAGGATTGCCGCGTTCACTATGCCATCACCGACGCCGGGGGGCGGGCCGCCAATGTCGTGCAGGCCAAGGCCGAAGTCCTTTACCTGATCCGCGCGCCGGAAATGACGCAGGCGCTCGCCCTTGCCGAGCGGGTCGGCAAAGTCGCGCAAGGTGCTGCCACGATGACCGAAACGGAAGTCGAAGCCGTCTTCGATACTGCTTCGACCAACCTTCTGCCCAATCTGACGCTTGAAAACGCCATCCATGACAACATGGTCGCACTCGGTCCTGTGCCTTTCGACAATGATGACATTGCTTTCGCACGGAAAATCCAGGCCACCTTTACCGATGAAGCGGTCAAAAGCAGCATTCGCCTCTATCAGATCAAGGGCGACGTCTTTTCCAACGACAAGATCGATGGCTCAACGGCACTGCATCTCGGATTGCGCGCCTTCGAAGGCCAATCGCATTTCCGGGCAGGTTCGACCGATGTCGGTGACGTCAGCCGGGTGACACCGACGGCACAGTGCTGGGCACCCGCCTGGGCGATCGGCACCAACCCGCATACCTGGCAGGTGGTGGCGCAGGGCCGTAGCCCGGCCGCCCACAAAGCGATGGTGCACGCCGCAAAGGTGCTGGCGGCGACCGGCCTTGATCTGGCAACATCGGAGGAACTTCGCTTTGAGGCGAAGGCGGAGTGGGAGAGCAAGATGGAAGGTCAGCCGTATGTCTGCCCGATCCCGACGGACGTTAAGCCGGGACAGTATTAAGCCAATCGGCGCGCCCGCCGGTCAAAAGGTTGGCGGCGTGCAGGCGCTGATGATGTCGCACGCCACCGGGCCGACGCACCGGAACCGGTGGGGGCGGCGGCTTTCGAAATAATAGGCATCGCCCGGTCCAAGGATCCGGCGTTCGTCATCGACGGTGACTTCCAGCCGCCCGGACAGAACAATCCCGCCTTCCTCGCCATCGTGCACCAGCGGCACTTTCCCCGTATCGGCGCCGGGCTGATAACATTCCTTCAGAATCTGCAAACTGCGGCCGAACAGATTATCGCCGATCTGCCGGTAGGAGATCGGACCCTTGCCGATTTCGACCAGCTCGTCGGCCCGGTAGAAAGCCTTCTTCGGACGGTCCGGCTCGAAGGCGAAAAACTCCGCAAGCCCGATCGGGATGCCATCCAGGATACGTTTCAGTGCGCCGACCGACGGGTTGGAGGAATTGGACTCGATCAGCGAAATCGTCGAATTGGTCACGCCCGCCCGCTTGGCCAGTTCCCGCTGCGACAGATTGTTGAGCAGCCGCACATGGCGCAACCGGTTTCCGATATCGACCGACATGAGTTTTCCTGTTTCGCATGTTCGAAATATCGAAACTATTACAACCCCCACCAAGCTTTTTCAATGACTTATGGCTCAACAGAAAAGGACTTGTTTGGGCATATGAAATCATGGCGTCATCGCACTCTCACAGGAGGTCGCCATGAACCAGCACAGCAAGCCAAACACCCCGGTACTCGACAGTTACTGGATGCCATTCACTGCCAATCGCCAATTCAAGGCGGCGCCACGCCTGCTCGCCTCGGCCGAAGGCATGTATTACACCAGCATCGACGGGCGGAAAATTCTGGATGGCACCGCCGGCCTCTGGTGCGTCAATGCCGGTCACGGCCGCCGCCAGATCGCCTCTGCCGTCGAGCGCCAGCTGCTCAATTTGGACTTTGCACCGTCCTTCCAGATGGGCCACCCGATCGCCTTCGACTTTGCCGAGCGGCTGGCGGAGATTGCGCCCGGCGGTCCGGATGGCAAGCTCGATCGCGTGTTCTTCACCGGCTCCGGCTCGGAATCCGTCGACACCGCCCTCAAGATTGCAATCGCCTTTCAGCGGTCGATCGGGCAGGGGACGAGGACACGGCTGATCGGCCGCGAGCGCGGTTATCATGGCGTCGGTTTCGGCGGCATTTCCGTCGGCGGGTTGGTCAACAATCGCCGCGTCTTCCCGCTTGTTCCCGGCACCGACCATTTGCGCCACACGCACGATCTTACGAAGAATGCGTTCGTCAAAGGACAGCCGGAGCATGGCGCCGAGCTTGCCGACGATCTTGAAAGACTGGTCGCCCTGCATGGCGCCGAAACCATCGCCGCCTGCATCGTCGAGCCGGTTGCCGGTTCCACCGGCGTTCTGATCCCGCCGAAAGGCTATCTTGAGCGGCTGCGCAAGATCTGCTCGACCCACGGCATCCTGTTGATCTTCGACGAGGTGATTACCGGCTTTGGACGCCTCGGCGCGCCTTTTGCCACGGACTATTTCGGCGTGACACCCGATCTCGTCACCACGGCAAAGGGCTTGACCAATGGCGCTATCCCGATGGGTGCCGTCTTTGCCAGCCGCAAGGTGCATGATGCGCTGATGCACGGCCCCGAAGGCCAGATCGAACTGTTCCACGGCTACACCTATTCCGGTCATCCGGCCGCCTGCGCCGCCGGTATCGCCACACTCGATATCTACCGCGACGAAGACTTGCTGACCCGGGCGGCCGACCTGCAAGACGATTGGCATGCGGCCATGCATTCGTTGAAGGGTCTGCCGCACGTTTCGGATATCCGCACGATCGGCCTGATCGCTGGTATCGAGCTTGCCTCTCGCGATGGGGCGCCCGGCGCACGCGCCTACGATGTCTTCGTCGATTGCTTCGAGCGCGGGCTCCTCATCCGCGTCACCGGCGATATCATCGCCTTCTCGCCGCCGTTGATCGCCGAAAAATCCCATATCGAAGACATCGTCTCGATGCTCGGGGATGCGTTGAAACGGGTCCAATAGCCCCACGCTTGAGCCGCCCGGCAGTTCGTCGTAAACATGCCGGGCGGTTGATTTTGAAGGAGATCCAGCATGGACCGGTTCACCGGCGGTTGCCTGTGCGGGAATGTCCGCATTGTGGCGTCAGGCTCCCCATACCGGGTCGGCCTTTGTCACTGCCTCGACTGCCGCAAGCATCACGGTGCCATTTTTCATGCCTCCGCGATATTCCCGCAGGAGGCGGTAACAATCTCCGGCGAAACACGCGACTATGCCGGGCGGTTTTTCTGTCCCCGCTGTGGCTCTCCCGTTTTTGCACGCAGCGCAGACGAAATCGAAGTCAACCTCGGTTCTCTGGACACGCCCGGCCAACTGATCCCGACCTACGAACTCTGGACAGTTCGCCGTGAATCCTGGCTGCCGCCGTTTCCGCTCGTAAAGGGATACGATCGCGATCGCGATGACACGACCCGCTTTGAGCCGTAGTCAGCGTGAAGACCACTATGAGATGACAGGGACGTTTTAGGTCACCCTGGAAGACCTGCCCTGCGAAAACCATCAACGAAATGATCAAGCACCGTCGCGTCACGGAATGGCTCCGTCTCGGCCCTGAACATTAAAGGAGCACAGATATACGGTACAGCCTATGGCGTCGGACCTCGCAGTCGCGTCACTGTCGCGATAGCGGACCCGTCGGCGCGGAAGTTGCCGTCATCCAGCCAGGCAGATATCGCAGCTCGATGGGAAGGCCATTCATCTGAAAGCATCGAGTACCAGGCTACATCACGCTGCCAGCCTTTCACGATCGCCGCTGCGCGCCAAACCCCTTCTGGTTTAAACCCGTATCGTTCGGCCGCCCTGCGAGACGGGGCATTCAAGGCTTGGCATCTCCAGACCATCCGCTTGTAGCCCAGCTCGTCGAGAGCATGCCTAATCAAAAGAAAAACCGCCTCGGTCGCCGCCCGAGTCCGCTGAAGCGACGGGGAGAACCAGACGCTACCTACTTCGATGGCTGAGTCTGCGGGATATATGTCACAGAGGGACAACCACCCTTCAGCACGACCACTTGATTTAGGGCGAACTGCCCAAAATGGCTGGTCGGCTCGCTGAGCCAGATCTTGAACGTGCCGGCTCATGTCGTCGCGCGTCTGGAATGGTCCGTATCGAAGATATGTCCAGCTTCGCTCCGCATTTCGGGCAGCCTCCCAAAGCTCAGGGACATGACTTTCTGACAACGGCTCTAAAGTGACGGAGCTTCCGCTATGAACGAGCTTCTGTGGAAATGGGCGAGGTGTCGGATCGACCGCAACACCGAGGCCAGGTTCAGTCATTATTTCAGCTCCATATATAAGTGTTTGCGCATGCCATGGCGGCAAAAATCATTTGGCGCGGTTAGGTGAGCCACGCGCTAACAATCGGTCACCATCTTTTCGAAGGCTCCCGTCAGGACCAACAAAGCGGTAAAGAGTTTGCCTCGTGATACCGAGTTCGGCGCAAAGGTCGGCCACCTTGGTTTCCGGCTTTCCCATTGTAGCCTGAGGGCTCTGTTGCAAATTTCGATTTTGGCCATAATGACCGTTGGTAGGAGTGTCGACTACCTGGCAGCCTCGCGATTTTCGAGCCTCTGAGCGAGCAGTGCCACCGCCTCCGCCAGCGCGATTGGTCCGACGCCGAAAGCACGCCCAACAATGCGTGCTTCTCCACGGATGTCGCCCGTCAGGTTGAAAATCGCAGCCTGTCCTTCGCGCAGAGTGCGCATGACCTCGAAACCTTTGATCGTCGCATAGGCTGTTTCAGCGTTTTGAACCCTCTCACCGGTTTGATCGGTTGCTTCAGCTTGCCGTGATCGGCCTCAACAACGTTGTTCAGATACGTGACCTGTCGGTGCACGACTCCCACGGGACATTTGTTTGCGGCCTTCAATTGCGCAATAGCAATGCCATAATCGGTGCCTTGTCGGTATTGATGACAGTTGGCTTTTCCCAGTCCTTCAGGCCATTCAAGGCTTGCCGAGAAAGCGTTTGGCCGCTTTGGCATTGCGGGTCGGTGACACGGCGGGCACGGTGGTCAGACAGTTGCGAAACGCGGCTTGCAACGGACTACATCGAGTATCGTATCCACTCGGAGGCGATCGCTGGGACCAATTCGCCAGAGAACTGTCGATTCCGGCTAAGACCTTCTCTTGCGATTAGGTTGCGTCGCGCTGGGTGCGCAGATTGGCGACGACGCGGCGGTTCTGCACCTTGCACGAACGATCCGTGCAGTCACGAACTTCACGGTCGTTGCCATAGCCCTTGGCCCACATGCGCCCTGGATCGACACCCTTCGAAGCGAGATAGGCCATCGTCGCTTCGGCACGCTTCTGCGACAGCGTCTCCATTTTGGACCCTGACCCGGAATCGTCGGCAAATCCCTGAAGCTTGACCAGCCAACGCGGATTGCTGTTGAGCCAAGCCGCCTGGTTATCCAAGGTTGCCTTGGCGACGGAATCGAGCGCGGCAGAGTCCTGCGTAAAATAGACCCGCCGGCCAACATTGAGGATGAAATCCTCTTCACTGCCGGCCGAGACAGTTTCGAAACCGGGGGCCGGATCGTTGGTTTGGCCGGTCATCGGCACTGCCGCGGGCTCTTCGACGGAGGCGATATCGGCGGTGTTGCAGGCGGCGAGCGCCAGGAGCGTGGCCGCAGCCAAAAGGTGCCGCGCGTATCCGATCATAACAGACATCAGGGATTCCTTATTCGACCGGGGTGGCGTCACTGACCTGGGGAGCCTGGTCGGCAATATGCGGCAGAACCTGCACAGCCGTGCCGATGGGGCAACGCTGATAAAGGTCGATCGCGTCTTCGTTGAACATGCGGATGCAGCCGCTGGAGGCATCCTTGCCGATACTGCCCGGCTCCAATGTACCGTGAAAGCGGTAACCGGTATCAACACCATCGCGGTGGAGGTACATGGCCCGCGGGCCGAGCGGGTTTTTCGGCGAGCCTCCATCAACAAATTCAGGCAATTCTGGATGCCGTTTGCGCATGTCGGCTGGCGGCGTCCAGCGTGGCCACAGGGATTTCTGGTCAATCGTGGCGCGGCCAAACCACTTGAAGCCATCACGGCCGACTCCGACGCCGTACCGGATTGCCGTCTTGTTCTCCATGATCACGTAGAGAAAATGGTGTCTCGTATCGACAACAACTGTGCCGATCGGCTCGCTACTGAAATACTTGACGACCTGGCGGCGCCACTGCTTGTCGATCTTGGCAAAATTGGTCGTCCGGAACGTGACGCCGTTATCGACCGCCGTACCGGAAAAATAGGAAGCAGCTGCGGCAAACACCGGATTCGGGACAGTCCCGGCTCCAAGTAACGCCAGACCGCCAAGCAACATATCTCTGCGAGTCGACACCATCGGCAATATCCCCCAAAAGCCAATTATCGAAATGGCAGTAAATCAGATTTTTCATTTGCCACAACAGAAAACTCTTCGGCATCGAATCTTTCGCCGAACTTCTGCGCAGTGCGCTTCGGCGGCTGACAGGCCACGACCGTGGGCGTTTTGGGAGGTGGATCAACCGTCGATGGCTGTACCGATGGACCAACAATGGGAACATCGCCTGTTGCTGCCTTAGCCGATGCTATTCAACGGAGTGATCACGAGAGGTGGCGCTTGAAGAAGCCGAGGACTGCACGCCGCATTGACCACGTTTCCCGATGTCCGACGCCAGCCTCTTCCAACAATGTCACGGCATTTGTAGCAGCAGCTGTTTCATAGGCAGCCACCGTCTGAATGACAGCGCGCTTGATCGCGAGTGGCGGCGTAAGCGGGTCGTCCAGCCCGGCACAGATCAATTGCGGCCGCGGGGCGATCAAGCCCGCGATCTCGCCGGTCGAGGTCTCTGCGAGAAGTCCGGGGATGGTAAGATAATCGCCATGCAAGTCATGTGCACCGGTCTCGACCAGCGTCGCAAAATCGGCATAGCAGCAGAGATGCGCGGCAGCCGTAATGCGTGTGTCGATGGCCGCCAGGAAATAGGTGAGCGTTGCGCCCATCGAAATGCCGGTCATGCCGATACGGGTGGGGTCAACGTCCGGGCGTACGGCAAGCCAGCTCAGAGCGGCGGCCTGCTCGCCGAGCATTTGGCCAAACAGGGTCTGGCCGTGCCAGAGGGCCGCCTTGGTTGCGGCGCTTTCGGTGACATGATCGCGCTCGCCGAACGTCGGCATGTCGATGCAGAGCGTGACGTAACCTTCCCGGGCGAGGATTGGGCCGGGAGCATCAAGGAGGGCAGGCCGCCCATCGATCAGTTCGCTGGCGCCGATATCATAGCGGGCGCCATGCGCATGGGCGTAGAGGACGGCTGGGCCGGATCTCGCGCTGCTGGGTGGTCTCGTCAGGAAGCCACGGATTTCTTCGCCGCCGGGCAGGCGAAACCGCAGGCGTTCGACGGCGTAATCGTCATGCTCCACGACAGTTGATGCCACGAGATCCAGCGATGATTTCGTTACGCGAAGCAGGGTCTTCAGCCGTTCAATGGCGATAGGCATCTGCGATCCCCACCTCAGCGCACGAGCCAGCCGCCATCGACGGGAACGGTGATGCCGGTGACGTAGCCGGAACTCGGCGAGGCGAGGAACAGAACGGATGTGGCAAGATCGTCCGGTGTACCCCAGCGGCCCATCGGGATACGGGCCGAGATCTGGGCGTTACGGTTGGCGTCGTTGCGCAAGGCCTCGGTATTGTCCGTTTCCATATAGCCGGGCGCTATGGCATTGACGGTGATGCCGTGCGGGGCAAGCTCGTTGGCCATGGCTTTCGTCAGGCCGGCAATGCCGTGTTTGGAGGCTGTGTAGGCTGGCACGCGGATGCCGCCCTGGTAAGACAGCATCGAGGCGACATTGATGATGCGGCCAGCCCGCTTCGTCTCGACCATATGCCGGGCAACGGCTTGCGACAGCAGGAAGGCCGACTTCAGGTTCACGTCGAGGACGTCGTCCCAGTCTTCTTCCGAATGATCGAGCAGATCGGCGCGGCGGATGATACCGGCATTATTGACGAGAACATCGATGCCACCGAGTTCAGAGACAACCGAGGCGATAATAGCTTTCGCGTCGAATTTCTGTGAGAGATCGACTTCAAGCGCATGAAATCGGCGGCCTGCCTGCCGGATCACTTCGGCCGTTTGCGACATCGGACTGGAGCCGAGGGCGGCGATATCGGCGCCCGCACGTGCGAGCGCCAGCGCCATGCCCTGGCCAAGTCCCGTTCGCGCGCCCGTGACCAGCGCCACCTTACCGGAGAGATCAAACAGCGTGCTCAAGACGCAACCCCTTCTCGTTGAACAGATGGAGGGGGGCCGAAGACAACGAAAGATTGATATCCGACCCCGGTGTCAGGTTATGCTGTCCTGGCGCCACGACCAGGATTTTCTGGCCGGCGACATCGGTGTGGACGATGGTTTCGGAGCCGAGCGCTTCGACCAGCTTGATCCTGGCCGCGATGCCTTCGCTGCCGTTGCCAATCGAAACATGTTGTGGCCGGACGCCGAGCGTGATGGCGGAGCCGTTGGCAAGGCTGCTGGCGGCCACCGGCAGTTCCAGCCTGTTGCCGCCGGCGAAGGTGGCGACGGCCTTGCCGGAAGACGAAGGTTCCACCGAGCCCTCGAGGAAATTCATGTGCGGTGAGCCGATGAAGCCAGCGACAAAACGGTTTGCCGGGGAATTGTAAAGCTCCATCGGCGTGCCGACCTGCTCGATGCGTCCGGCACGCAGCACGACGATCCGGTCAGCCAAAGTCATCGCCTCGACCTGATCGTGGGTGACGTAGATCATCGTTGCCGACAGCCGGGCATGCAAAGCCGCCAGTTCGGCGCGGGTCGAGCCGCGCAATTCCGCATCGAGGTTGGACAGTGGCTCATCAAGCAGGAAGGCGACAGGACGGCGGACGATCGCCCGGCCGATGGCGACGCGCTGGCGCTGGCCGCCGGAAAGCTGTCCTGGGCGCCGGTCGAGATAGTGCTCGATTTCCAGCATGCGGGCCGCCTCGGCAATGCGCGTGGCGATCTCGGCTTTCGGCATCTTGGTATTTTCCAGACCGAAGGCGAGGTTCTGGCGCACGCTCATATGCGGATAGAGCGCATAGGACTGGAACACCATGGCAAGGCCGCGATCGGCGGCGGGGATGGCGTTAACCACCTTGCCGTCAATGGCGAGTTCGCCGCCGGTTGGTTTCTCAAGGCCGGCAATCATTCGCAGCAGCGTGGACTTGCCGCAGCCGGACGGTCCGACGAAGACGACGAGTTCGCCATCAGCGATCTCCAGATTGATGCCATGGAGCACGTCGATTGCGCCGAACGACTTGGTGATATTGGTGAGTTTGATGTGTCCCATGATGCACCCTTATTTCAGGCCGGTTCCGGCGATGCCGGTGGTGATGAAGCGCTGCAGGAAGAGGAAGACCAGAACCACGGGGATCATGGTCACGACGGTCATCGCCAGGATGAAATGCCACTGCACATTGAGTTCGCCGGAATAGATGCTCAGCCCCACTTGCAGCGTATAGAGTTCCTTGCGCGACAGCACGATCAGCGGCCAGAGGAAATCGTTCCAGCGCCAGACAACGGAGAAGATGGCGAGCACAGCGAGCGCCGGTGCGGTCAACGGCAGGATGATCCGCCAATAGATCTGCCATTCCGATGCCTTGTCCATCCGAGCAGCGTCGAGCAGTTCGTCGGGGATCGTCAGCATGTACTGCCGCAGGATGAACACACCGGTCGGTGTCGCCACTGTCGGCAGGATCACGCCCCAGAGGTTGTTGAACAGGCCAAGCGCCGAGACGATCGAATAGAGCGGAACCATGATGACCGACAACGGCACCATCAGTGTCGCGAGGATCAGAAGCATCGCAAATGTCCGGCCACGAAACTCGTATTTGCTGAGCGCGAATGCGGCCATGGAATTGACCACCAGGGTGATCAGCGTTGCCGTCACCGTGACAAAGACGGAGTTCCAGAGGTAGCGGACGAAATCGAAATGGGTGAAGGGCTCGGTGTAGTTTTCCGTCGCAAACGACATCTGCCGGACCGGCACGCGCTTGGCGATGTTGACCTTGATGATCTCGGCCGGCTTTTTAGGATCGACCATCTGGCTGACGGTGCCGATGCGGCGCACTTCAGCGAGTGTCGCGGTGCTGCCGTCTTCCAACGTCGCAGTGTAGAGGTCGAGCGGTTTGTCATAGCCTTCGACCGTCACTTTCTGGGTGACATAAGGCAGGATCGTTGGCGGGAATTCGGCAAGGGCCGCCGGTGACTTGAAGGACGATGCGGTCAGCCACACGGCCGGGCCGAACATCACCAACAGCCCCACGACCAGCCAGACCCAAGTGACGATATCCGTCCAGTGCCAGCCTCTGCCGCCCCTGCGGCGAAACAGGAATTCCGTAACGCGGCTCATTTGCGAGCTCCCTTCTTGTCGCGGGATCGGCTGAGGCCGAGCTGCATGAGCGTGAGGACGACAAGCACCAGACCCATCAGAATCGAGGCTGCTGCAGCAAGGCCGGGATTGCGCAGCTGCGCGGCAAAGCCGGTCTCGTAGATATATTGCGTGACAAAGAGCGTGCTGGTACCCGGACCACCGCCCGTCAGCACATAGACTTCGTCGAAGATCTGCACGGCGCGGATCAGCACCAGCACGATGACGACCAGCAGGTTCGGCATCAAAAGCGGCAGGGTGATGCGGGTAAAGACGCGCATGGCCCGGGTGCCGTCCATTTCGGCCGCCTCATAGAGATCCTTCGGAATGGCCTGCAGGCCAGCAAGGATGATCAACGTATAGAAGCCCATATGCGCCCAGATCGAGACGCCGACGGTGGCGGCGAAGGCCCAGTTGCGGTCGTTCAGCCAAACATGCGGCTCGAAACCGAAACCATAGAGACCGAAATTGAGCAGGCCCTGGCGCTGCAGGATCCATTTCCAGATCAGGCCCACGACCACGGGTGACAACAGCACCGGAAAGAAAAACACGGCGCGCCAAAAACTGCGGGCCATCAGGTTGCGGTTGAGGATCAGGGCGGTGATCAGCGACACGGCGATCATCAACGTGACTTGGAGGATGACGAACCAGCCGGTATTGCCGACCGCCGTCCAGAACGTATCTTCAGCGCATGTATTGGGGTTCAGATAGTTCGAGCAGTCGAACAGCCGCGTATACTGATCGGCCCCGACGAAGGTGCGGTCCGACAGGAAAAGCGCCGAGCCGCCGGTCATGGAATAGGCGAAATTGATGAAGAACGGCAGAAGCACGAAGATGCCGAAGATCAGCATGTTGGGCAGCAGGAAGAATGCCGCCATCCCGCCAAGGCCAAACGTCTTCTGAACCCAGCGCAACGGGGCATCGATAATGCCCATGGCAAGGCGGACCGGCATCATGGCGGTTTCGCCCAGGCTCTGGCCTGTCCGGCTTTCGCCGGTCTGGCGGGTTATGTCTGCCATCGTTGATCACTTTCCCTTGCCGGATGAACGGCGGTGACGTCCGGCCATCACCGGCGATACGAAACGGGCGGCTGAGCGGGGATAGCCCGCCGCCGCCCGCGTTTCGCTGTTTAGAGAGCCGAATCCTTGACCTTGGCGGCAATATCCGCGTCGATGCGGGTATAGGCCTCCTCCAGGGTCATTTCACCAGCCGCTGCCTGACTGACTCGGGTGACGAGGGCGCCGTAGATCGTATCGGACCAGGCCCAACCGGGCAGTTTGCGGGCGAGGTCTGCCAACGACGTCGATGCAGTAACGAAGATGCCAAGCGCCGTTTTTGCCTGTGCATCGTCAGTCTTGAAGTCCAGTCCCCTTTCGATCACACCCTTGTGGGCAGGCAGGAACAGGGTGCGCTCGGAAAACTCCTTCACGACCGGCTCACTTGCCAGATAGTCCATGACCTTGGCGACGTCTTTTGGATTTTTGGTGTACTTGATCGCTACCAGACCGGCACCACCCGGCATGCCGGTGCAGTTTGCCGGGCCGCACGGGCTGCCGGTCGCAACCCAATCGAAGTTCGAGCCGATCTTGGTCGAGAAGTTCGGTACCTGCCAGGAGCCGGAATAGTAGAAGGCGACCTGGCCGTTGATAAAATCGTCGGCGCCGGCGCGATACGTCGAGCCCGCAGCCGAGACCCAGACGTCCTTGCTCACCGTGCCGTCTTCGATCCAGCCGATGAATTTGGAGATGAAGGCTTTGGAGGCCTCATCGATCGGCGCCGGCTTGCCGTCCGCGCCGATATAGTTAGCGCCGAAGGCGAGCTCAGGCGCGGTCAAGCGATGCCCGGAGCGGTCGAGCGCCACCGGGAAGGGTATCTGTTGACTTTCGGCGACCTGCTTGGAGGCTTTTGCCCAGTCATCCCATGTGGCATCCTTGCCGGGAAGGGCAACGCCGGCCTGTTCGAACAGCGTCTTGTTGGCAAAGCCGCCGGTCAGCGTGATCTGCGTCATGAAGCCGGAAATCTGATCGGTGCCGTCGGGACGCATCCAGTCGGCCTGATCGCCAAAATTCGTATCCCAATAGGCGGCATCGGCAACCAGTGGCCGCAGATCCAGCCAGTGTTTGCTGAGCGCCTTCAGAGCGGTAACGCGGGCAATATCCGGGCCGTCGCCAGCCTCGAGTTGCACCGGCAGTTGTTCGCGTACAACGCTGTAGGACACATTGTCGATGATGACCTTGATATCCGGGTTGTCCTTCATGAAGCGGCCGATGAGGTCTTTCAGAACCTCGCCCTCGATGCCGTCGGAATACCACATAATGCGCACATCCCCGGCCAATGCCGCCGTGGAGGTCAAAAGCCCGACGGCGAATGCCGCGAGCATCGTTTTTGTCCTTGTCCTTGCCATTGTCTTCCTCCTCCTCTGGGTGCAGGCTTCTCCTCGCCCGCATTTGAACGGGCGCCGGCTCTCCTTGCCGGCGCTTCGCCTTTAGTGTGCGGCCAACATGGCAACCTCGCCTGCGACCGTGAAATCCTTCGGAACGATCGTCCGGTCTTCGGCCTCGACCGATCCATCCTTGCGGAAAGTGACCGTGCCATAATCGGGGTCTTCGACCACGAGCGAGCCGTCTGCCGTCTCCGCAACGGATAGCGAGGCGAACCGGCTTTCGACACCAGCGAGATCCGAGGATTCGCAAACACGGACGATCCAGCGGGTGTTCTGGCCATATTGGCGCAGTTCCGCATTGGCTGATGGGCCTGTCGTCACCGGCTGCAACTCGGTACTGCCGAGCAGAATGACCGCGCCGCCGCCGCTACGGGCCAAAGCCACCCGCCCTTTCACGCTGCTTTCGTCGAACTCGGCGACCGGGAACCAGGCATGGGTGAAATCGGGTTGTTCCTCGAAGGTCAAAAAGTCGAGTACGGCCAGCCCCCGGTACTGGTGGGCGCGAGGGAGGGTGCCGCACCCACCCCAGAAGGACGGCCGGCCGTACCCGAACTGAATGGTCTCGCCGGGATGGTTGATCCAGACGGCTGCTTCCGGCCGCTTGCCGAGACGCAGATGCAGGACGGTTTCCTGATAACCCCACTCATTCCAGCGGTAGTGGGCTGCAGAGCCCATGGCGAAATCGCGGCTCTTGTAGTGATAGAGCGCGGCAAACCGGTCCTGGCCCTGGGCGAACCGCCATTCCTGATGTTCGCCGGCTTGATGACTGGCAACGGCGGCGAGTGTTTCGGGAATGATCAAACCGTGATCGCGCAGGCAGACCGCAAGCTGCGGCAGAGCATGGACACGCCGACCATACCAGCCGGCGCCCCACAGCAGGCGGGCGACTCCCGAAAGCTCCAGCGAGCGGCCGGCGCAAAGCGTGTGTTCGTAGGAGCGCCCCTGCGCTGCCGTGACCATGCCGTGGTGGGCGGAGCGGGCGATGACTTCGCACAGGCGGATGATCCCTTTCTTGGCGCGCTCGGCGATATCCGCATCGGGCGACAGCGCGGCGAGTGCCGTCAGGCCCTTGAGATCAATCGGGAAATATGGCGCCGAGTTGAACTCCGCCATCTCCCAAGCCTCGAAATGATCGAGCCAGGCGCGCACGCGGGCGGCACCAACGGCGCTTTGCTCGGTCCCCTTGCGGCCGGAGCGGGCGAAGGTTTCACCGGCCAGCAGATGTCCGGCGAGATAGGCGGACGTATGGAATAGCAGGGCGTGGTTTTCGGAGAAATACCACTGAACATCGTTGCCGGGTTCGTCCATCCAGTAGCGGAAATCGAGGATGGCACGATCGATGCGGGCGCGGGTCTTGTCGCCGATGTCCTTGCCCCAGACGGTACGCGACCACAGGAGCGGCACGAGCGAGAAATCGGCGCAATCGTGGCAATCCTCGATCGACGGCAGAATTTCCTCGATCATCGCATCGGTATCGGCGCCGGAGCGGCCACTGGCGAGCCGTGCAAATGCTCGAACGGTGTCACGTTCGGAGAATTCCGAGACTTCGGTGAGCGTCTCCGTGATGCGTTCGGCAAGCGCCGCCGGTGCAGTGCCCTGCCGGGCGGTGTGGCAGATTTCGATACCGAGCGAGCGCGATGCAACGAAGCTGCCGGCTTTCAGCGTGATGCGGAAGTGACGGAAATCGGCAGGGGCATTTTCGGAAGGACCGATCACCAGACGGGCAGCACCCGCCTTGAGGGTGAAATCGTAGTCGAAGCGTTCGGTCGACATGAAGTCGCCTTCGACCGCAACATTGACATCGACATCCACGGGCAGAGGCTCGGCAAGCAGCAGGGTGATATCGCCTTCGAAATAAGCCGTGCGCTCAAAATGCATGCTGTCGAGGGCGGCCTCGATTGTCTCAGCCACCTTGCCTTCGACCGGCACAGGAACGGCGACGCTCGCCGCCGGGCCATTGAGATAGTCAAGCTGGAAGAAATAGCGGGCGTCGCGTTCAGCGAGATCATCGAAGAAGATCGTGACCTCGTTCAGGCCTTCCTGCAGCAGCAATTCGAACTCGGCCTTTGCCTCGAGATTGCGGCTATAGGGAGCCATCCAACCAGCTTCCTCGCCGTTCAGCCAAAGGACCGCGCCGCCGCAAGTGCCGAGGCGAACCTTGGCGGTTCCGGCTTTCTCAGCCGCAATGAATGTGCGGGCAAAAATGGCAAGCCGGGTCGGGCGGAACCAGAAGCCGGAGAGGTCGAGCCGTGGGGAACCGAAAGGCAGCCACCAGCGGGCGGCTTCGAAAGCGCCACGGACATCGGGACGTTTGCCACGATAGGTTTCGGCAAAGATCGTGCGGCAAGGATATTCATGCGGAATGAAGTTCTTATGCTTGGTGAGAAAGAAGAACGGGTCCATCTCGCCCTTCATCGGCGCATCCGGCACGTCGAAACGCTCTTCGGCAATCGTTCCGAGCTGCCAGTAGCGGATGGCATCGCCAGCGTTCAGTTTGCGGTTCATCAGGGATCTCATCGGGGTCATTTCAGCTCTGCCAGGGCTACCGGGGCCACGTCGTTATATTCCTGGTTTTCTCCGGTCATGCCCCAGACGAAGGCATAGGGGCCGGTGCCGGCGCCCATATGGATAGACCAGGCGGGTGACAAGACGGCGTCACCGTTGGCGACGATCAGATGGCGGGTCTCTTCAGGGCGGCCCATCAGATGGATGATGCGATCTTCCGCCGCCATGTCGAAATAGCAGTAGGCTTCCATGCGGCGCTCATGCAGGTGCGGCGGCATGGTGTTCCAGACGCTGCCTTCGGCCAGATCGGTAATGCCCATCAACAGCAGGCAGGACGGCGTGACTTCCGGGTGAATATACATGGCGAGGCGGCGCTTGTTCGACCGGCGGCCGTCGCCCAGATCGACGGCCTTCGATTCCGATTTCCTGATCAGCTTGTGTGGAATGTCGGCGCCGGCTGGGACCGAGTTCATGTAGAAACGGGCCGGGGTCTTTCCCGAAAGGCTCGTCATGACGATCTCGCGGGCACCGCGGCCGAGATAGAGCACGTCGCGGTTTTCCAGCGTAAAGGATTGCCCATCGACAGTGATAGTGCCGGTGCCGCCCAGATTGGCGATGCCCATTTCACGCGCCGACAGGAGATAGGGTGTGCCGATTTCGTCGCCAGAGCCGAACGTCACGCTTTTGGAAACCGGCATCGCGCCACCGAGAAGCAGGCGGTCGACATGCGTATAGGTGAAACTTGCTGCGTCCGGCACGAACAGGTCGGTCATCAGGAAAGCGCTGCGGAGCTTTTCCGTGTCATAACCTTTGACGTCTTCCGGGGCTGCTCCATACAAAATCTTCATCGTCATGCTGCTTGTCCTTCTTGGCCGACGTGCTGCAAGCCTTCGGAAAGGCACAGGATGGCAAGTGCCTGGCCATAGCCGGTCGGTTGAATGGGGATGTCCTTGTAGAATTGGAGGTCATGGCCCATGCGGGTGCCATAGGAAACGTTTCCGACAGTGCCGGTCTCGTCGATGTTATCCATGACTACCTGTAAGGCCTTGAGGCCAGCTTCACGCCAAGCCGGCGGGCCGAGGCCGAGGCGGTAGCCCTTCAGCAGGCCGTAACCGATCCCGGCGGTGGCGGAAATTTCTTCGTAGGAGGTGGCATCGTCGAGCAGCGTGCGCCATGCGCCGGATGGAGCCTGCAGCGACAAGAGCGCATCGACCTGCGCGACCAGAACACCTTGCAGGAAATCCTTCACGGGCTTGGCAAGCTCGGCGAGATCAAAGAGATCGAGCAGGCCTGCCGTGATCCAGGCATTGCCGCGTGCCCAGCGCGCTTCGGCGAAGTTGTGGCGGCCATCGAATGTCCAGCCATGGAACCAGAGACCGGTGTGCGTGTCGGCAAGATAACGGGTGTGAACGAGAAACTGACGCGAGGCTTCATCGACCAGTTCACGGCGACCGCTGGCCTGACCATAGGATGCGAGGAACAGGGCGACCATATAGAGCGTGTCATCCCAAAGCTCGTCGTGATTGACCTTGTCGGAGACATGATGCTCGAAGCCGCCTTCCGGCGTGCGGCCAAGCTCCGCCAGCACCCGGTTTGCCCATTCATCGAGAACCGGCTGCCAACGTGGATCACGGGTTTTTGCCCAGAGGACTGACAGGCCGAGCATTGGCGCGGTAGTGTTGACGTTGAGCTGCGGCAGGCCTGCTTCGATGCGTTGCGCATACCATTGTTCGACAAGCTGGCGCAGATCGTCGCGGCCGGTGAAAAGCCAGAGCTTGATCAGGCCATAGAGGCCGACGCCCTGCGGCCATTCCCAGCTGTCGAAGCTGATATAGTCGCCGGCAGTGCCATCGAGATTGGGCTCATGGAAACGGCCGTCATGCTTGAGGCCGGTTGTTCCGGCGACAAGGCGATCGAGACCATTGCTGATATCGCGGCCATCTGGACCCATGAATGCTCCTCCACATGTGCCGCTCTTCAGGGCGGCTCGTTGGCGAAATAAATGCACGTCGAATTTTGTTGCGCAATCTGAAAATTTTTCTCATGTTGATGCAACGGAGATCGATATGGCTGTCAAACCCATCGCGGGCAAACGCGGAAAGAAGAGCAGGCGGGTCCGCTTGGAGGACATTGCCGAGGCGTGCGGCGTCTCACTGAGCACAGCGTCGCGGGCGATTGCGGGCGAAAAAGGGGTGCGGCCGGAAATCCGCCAGCAGGTGCTCGAAGCGGCAAAGATTGCCAATTACGTCATCCCGACAGCGGTCGCGGGCCAGAAGGTCATTCTGGCCGCGTCGAGTGCGGCGATGATCGATTATGTCCGCAACCAGTTCACGCTCTACGTGCTTGAAGGACTGAAGGAACGGGCACAAGCACTGGGTCTCGAGATCGTCACACGGCCAATTGCCGACCGCAACGAGGAACTGGCGGTTCTCAAGGAGGCGCAAGACGATCCGCAGGTTGCAGGCCTCTTGTTTCTAACGGTCGATGACGAGGGCATGCTGGCCGCGACCCGCGGCTTCGACAAACCGGTGGTACTGCTCAACAGCGACGATCCGTTCATGCGGCTTTCCAGCGTCACGCCCTGCAACCGGTCCAGCGCGCGGCTGGCCGCCGATCACCTGATCGGGCTTGGTCATGAGCGCATCTTGTTTCTGATGCGGCCGGGGCGACGCACCATTGAGCGGCGCTATGAGGGCTGGAAGGATGCGCTGTTGCATCACGGGCTTGCCGCAGACACGGATCTGGTCGTTCCGGTCGAGGACTGGCTGCCGGAACTGGCAGCGCAGGCCATTGCCTCACGGATCGCGGCGCGCGGGCTTGATTTTACCGCCGTTCTGGCCGCAGGTGACAGTCTCGCCGTCGGCGCGATGATGGGCGTCCAGCAGCGGGGCTATTCGGTGCCGGGCGACGTTTCCGTCATGGGCATGGACGACCTGCCGCAGGCATCCTTCCTCAACCCGCCGCTGACGACAATGCATATCCCGATGCGCGAGATCGGCTCGGTCGCGCTCGACCTTTTGCGCGACAGCCTCTCGGGCCTGCCGATGCCGCCGCGCCGCGTCGAACTCGCCTGTCATCTGGTCGAGCGGGCATCGACGGGACAGCGGCGGCCAATGTAGTCACGATCCAACCGAAAACCGTATCCGTGCCCGGCGATAGGCATCGGGGATCGACAGTGCCCAGATGAACAGACCGCCCGCGTGTCTCCCGATAAAGGACTGTTCCGGCGTGGTGGTCATGTAGGTCAGGAACGAAAACAACAGGACGAACAGCGCGAATGCCAGCCCGCGGCGTGCTTCGCCGACGGCGACATGGCCGGCACCCGGCAGGATGATCGACAGAAGAAGAACGAGATAGGGATTTATCGGTTTCGACACGAGCAGCCTTCAAGCAACTTGCAAGACAGGCACACTGTCTGCTTCAGCGTAAATCGTACTCAGGCCTGCCGTCAGCGCAATGGCCTGAGCGATCGTTGCAGCCGGAACCGTCTCGAGCGAAAACCGTGCCTGCCGCAAAAACATGTGCGCCGCACGCTCCCCTTGCGATGCCTGATAAACGAGCCGGGCCGCCTTCGCGGTAATCACCGCCTCCTTGACCTTTTGGTCAGCAAACAGGCGCTGGAAATGCCGCCCGGCCAGCGCCGCCTGCTCAGCGTTCGCCCGTCCGTCACCACGCATCAGCAAGGAAATGCCCATCTGGGGCGGACTCATCCATTCCGGAAAGCCGTGAACGAGCGAATAGTATTCCGAACCGGTTGGACGGGCGAGCGCGCCGAGTGACGGACAGTCCCGTGCAGCACGCTCAAACAACGTCACCTTCAGCCAGAGTTGTGGCAGGCGGCGTGTCACCATCGTATCGGCAATCAGTTCGATCCTGACATGGCGGCCATCGCCGATCCATCCGGTGACGATGGGAAACTGATCCGCTGCAATGCTGATGCCCGGTTCGGTGAGCAGCCCATGGGCTTCGTCGAGCAACCGGCCGCGCTGTTGCATGGCCTGCCGATGTCCACGGATGGCGGCGCGGACGAACCAGGCGACAGCCAAAAGGGCAAAGGCGAAGAGCAGATAATAGATCGTCAACCCTGTTCCCTCCGGATACTGGACCCGCAGCCACTGATCAGGCTGCGGATTGTGTTCAGATCAATACCCCTCCGGCCGTGGCCAGGGCATGGTGAACTGGTCGCCTCGACGCACGAACCGGTAGCGCCGGAAGTGGAACCACAGCGATGCAATGATATAAAAACTGACCATCGCGATGAGCTGCGTCCCGTATCCGAGGAAGACGGCGACATAGGCGGTGGCGCACAAGATCAGAAGCACGATCGTCGGCAACGGATGCATCGGGTGGACGTAACCGCGCTTGATCGTATCGAGAGGCCATTTCTTGCGGAACATCACCATGTTGAAGGTCATGAACGTGTAGCCCAGCAGCCCGGACAGGATCGAGAACGTGACGACCTGGTCGAGCGGCGCGCCGAGCGCGAAGATCAAGGCAATCGGCACGAGGAAGATGATCGAGCGATACGGTGTGCGATAAACCGGATGCACGGCACCGAACCAGATCGGCAGATAACGGTCGCGGCCCATCGAGAACCAGGCGCGTGACGCATCGTTGATGCAGCCGTTTGCCGAAGCGAGCGTCGAGAACATCGTGCCGATGAAGAGCAGAACCATCAGCCCGCGATTGCCCGTAACACGCGCCGCATCAAACAGCGGTGTGCCGGCCTGGCCGAGATATTCCCAAGGAATAAGCCCGGAGCAGACATACCAGGTCATGGTCGCGGCGATCAGCAGCGTCATGATGCCGGCCATGGTGCCGTAGGGAAGAGAGCGGGCAGGTGAACGCACTTCCTCGGCAGCCTGGCAGGTGCCTTCGATGCCGAGGTAATACCAGAGGCCGAAATGCAGCGAGGCCAGGATACCGATCCAACCATAAGGCATAGGATCGGTCGTCACCGCCGAGAAATCGAGCGGAACGCTCGACACGCCGAACTGCACCGACAGGAACAGGGCGATGATGGCCATGAAGGCGATGGCGGTGATGACGAGATTGAATGTCAGCGTTGCCAAAACGCCGCGATAATTCAGCCATGCCAGAAACATGATGCAAAGCACGATGAACGGCTGCTGATGCAGGCCGCTATGGCCCTGCATTCCGGCCACCGTATCGAGCAGGAAGCCGATAGTGATGGCATTGGCAGCCTCCAGCATCGTATAGGCCATGACCAGAAACAGCCCGACATTGAAGGCCATCAACGGCCCGACGATGTGCTTGGCCTGCGCATATTGGCCGCCGGCGGCGGCAACCGTCGATGTCACCTCGGAATCGATCATTGCCACGCAGGTGTAAAGCAGGCCAGCCACCCAGCAGGCGATCAGGCCGGCAATCATGCCGCCTTTGCCGACGGCAAAATTCCATCCCATATATTCGCCGACGAGAACAATGCCGACGCCGAGTGCCCAGATATGGGCGGGACCAAGGACGCGCAGCAATTGCAGCCGTTCAGGCTGACCGGGAGCAGTTTTGGTGTCTACCATGTCCAGGCCCTCACAGCGTGTGACGTTCAGCTGCCGCCTCGATCTCACCTTCGCGGGATGATGTCAGCAGCTCATTGTCATAGGTCGTATCGATGCGGATCATGTCCGACAGCATCAAAAGGGCAAAGAGCGCCGAAAGGGCCCATGCCGCATATTCCAGAATAGTCCAGATATCCATTGGAGCCCCACTATCTCTTCTTGACGCCGAAGCGTTCAGCAATGACGTCGCGATATTCCTTGTCAGACAACCGCACCACCAGCACGAAATACCCGATCACCAGGATTGCCATGACCACGAGGGCCATCCAGCTGAACGAATAGTCAAAACGGGCGGTGATGATATCGTTGGCGGCGGCCGGATCAGTGACGCCTAGGGCTGCCCATTGCTGCTGCTCGGTGGCGTTCTGTCCAAGGGCTTCCCATGTCGGGTTGGCGATAGGCGCGGGTGTTTTGGCCGCACCTGCCAGGCCAAGATAAAGTGGAAGATAGAGCGCACCGACGGTCAGGACCAGAAGGGTAATGACGTCGAAAATCTGCCCGGCAAAACTCTGCTTCGGCGGTTTGTAAGCCATAATCTCCTCCTAACGCCGGCGCCGGCGCATCTCATCGAGATGCTTGAGGTCGAGCCCGTAGATGAAATGCTTGTCCTCGTGATAGTGCCGGAGCATCGCCACGATGGCAGCGGTGTTGAACACCAAGACCAGACCACAGGCGGCCGTCAGGATGATACGGATGGCAGGTACGGAGATGTACGGCCAGATCGTCACCAGTGCGAACACCATGGTGCACCACAGCACGGTTATAAAGACAATCAGGCCGGCCCTGTCGCGGGAATGCATCCGGTCGATGCGCGTCGCAAGGTGCGCGTCGGCACCTGCCTCGTGGATTATCATGCGTTCCTCCCAGAATACGCCTTCAAGTCCAATGTTGCCTTAAAGGCAAATTATTTTCCTCCAACGAATATTGCGCCGCATCCGATTGGTCAAGACAGCCATGCGCCAAAATGCCGCATTTACCAAAAAAGAAGCCGATAATGAGCGGCCGCATGCTGCTGAGCCCGGCGGTCGTGGTCCACTTAAGAAAATTAGGATTGACTGTTTCAACTATGACAAAACGCACAGACAGATCGGTTCAACTTGCAGGAACCGATCGGCGTATGCCCTCGCGCCACAACGCAACGACAATCCTTTGACGTTGGTTGCGACGTTGAATTGCTGGCATGCTTCGCGTCAGACGCTAAGCAGGTAGCTCGCATATTCCAGGTCGGAAATATCGCGGTTGAACACGGCAAGTTCCTGGCGTTTGCAGGTGGAGAACATCTCGATCAGTTTCGGTTGGAAAATCCGTTTGACGATCTCGCTCTGCTCGAAGAGATCGAGAGCAGCCGGCCATGTTGCGGGAAGGGACTGCGCATCGCTGGCGTAGGTATTGCCTGCCGTTGGCGCAGGCGGCTCAGCGTGCCGGGTGATCCCGTCGATCGCCGCCCCCAGAATGGCAGCGATGGCAAGATAAGGATTTGCGTCGATGCCAGCGACGCGGTGTTCGATGCGGCGGGCGACAGAAGGGCCGCCAGGAATGCGGATGGCGGCCGTGCGGTTTTCGTAACCCCAGGCGGCCGTGGTGGGCGCCAGGCTATCCGGGCAGAGCCTGCGAAACGAATTCAGGTGGGGCGCAAACAGAGCGGTGCAATCGGGCATGGCGTCAATCAGTCCGGCCACGGCCTGCCGCATCAGAACCGTGCCTTCGGGACCGCCATTATCGAAGACATTGCGGCCTTGCGCATCCACGATGCTGAAATGCACATGCAAGCCGCTGCCGGAATGGGCAGGGTAGGGCTTGGCCATGAAGGTCGCAGCAAACCCGTGCTTGCGCGCCATGTTGCGAACGATCTGCTTGAAGAAAACTGTATCGTCGGCCACCTTCAGAGCATCAGGACCATGCATCAGGTTGAACTCGAACTGGCTCGGCCCGCTCTCTGAGGTCGCGGCATCGACGGCGACACCGCATGCGGCAGCCATCGCATAGACATCATCCAGGAAAGGCCCGACCTCGGCCAGTTCCTCCAGCGAATAGATCGTATCCTTGGCATCCGCATGGCCGACCGGCATCCGGGTCAGCGGCTTGGCCCGCGGTGACTTGGGATCGATCAGATAGAACTCGACTTCCGTCGCGACGACAGGGGTCAGGTGAACCGCTTGAAACCTGTCAAGGATATCGGCCAGCGTGCGGCGCGGATCGCCGAAAAACGGCTCACCGGTTTCCATCCGCATCCACATCGGCACGAATTGCGCCTGCGTTGCCGACCAGGCCAAGGGGATCGGCCCGCGCTCCGTCGGTTCGCAAATGCCATCCAGATCGCCCTGATCCAGCGTCAGGGAATTTGCAAAGACATCCGTGCCCCAGATATCAACACCGATGGAGGACATCGGCATACGGATACCGCCCTTCAAAATCTTGTCGAGCGATGCCGCCTCAACACGCTTGCCGCGAAAGCAACCGTTGAGATCACAGGTGGCAGCCAATACGTAGGCGCCACGCCCAGCGTCTTGTCCAACCGGTAAACCCTGCATTTCATTCGACATGATGTACTCCGTAAAGGGCTAGGCCTTGGTAGTGGGATCGGATGGCTGGCAGCATAATTTAAACGGTTAAGTGTCGCTGGCCAACGCAGCCTTCCAAGGAACGGACCGTGGAGGTCACAAGGCTCCCGCCAATGCGCTCCGTAGGAGTGCGAGCCTTTTGCGCAGTCTTGGGTTCCTTCATCCTGAACGCCATCACCGGTTTCCTCATTTGCCATATTCCATCGAAATAGCATCAGGTTGTGGCCGCAGCAAAGGGATAGTGCTTGTCCTTGTCATCCTCACCAAGATACCGCCCCGCCTGAAGAGTTGCCGCCATGGGACAGCGCTTGCGGCTTGACTTCGGGCCAAGCTTGGCTCAATGCGACGGCATGATGCCGCGTATCGTGATCTACCTTCGGCAAGAATGTAAACTTTCGAAAACCGGCACTTATCCTGAACGATTGAGAAGCCCTGGCCCGACGTTCGGGACGGCCAGATTTCTGACAACATCACTCGGCCATTATGGAGCACCCGTTGCAGTTTTTCGGGATTTCGATACCATCCACGTTTGATCGCGCAACGCCCTGCAGATGGGCGGCGCAGTAGCAAACAATATTGCCTGTCTAAACGCAGTTCAGACAGCAAAGCTCCTGGAATACTTCGTCTTGGCAAAACAGGCATCTGATAACGGCGCGCGCGCAACCATCTGCCGTGCACTGTCCAAACTTGGCTATTGCTCCCGCACACAAGCCGAAAAGCTGGTGGCCGAACGGCGCGTGACACTCGGCGGCCGGGTGGTCACTGATATCCTGACATGGGCAGACGTTCATACCGACCTGATCGCGGTCGACGGTGTTCGCATTGTTGCAGAAGCCAGCGTTTATCTCATGCTCAACAAGCCAAGGGGCATGGTGACCACGAGGGTCGATCCGGAAGGGCGGCCAACGGTCTTTGATTGCCTCGCACAGATGGACAACCCTTTTCTTTCCCCCATCGGCCGCCTGGACAAGGCGAGCGAGGGCTTGCTGCTGTTCACCAACGATACGGTGCTCGCTCAGCGCCTGCTCGACCCGGTCACCCATATCGGGAAGATTTATCATGTGCAGGTAAAGGGCATGCCGACCGATGACATGATTGCCCAGATGCGCCACGGCGTCAGCGAGGGCGGCGAAATGCTCAGCGCTTCATCCGTCAAGATCCTGCGCGCAGGAGATAAAAACACGTGGCTTGAAGTCGAATTGCGGGAGGGCCGCTACCGGCAGATCCGCAGAATGCTCAAAGGGCTGGATATCGAATGCCTTCGTTTGATCCGGGTGGCAATCGACGACATAAAGCTGGGTGACCTGGCGAAAGGCAAAGCCCGCGCGCTTGAGCACCACGAGATCGAGATTTTGCGCCGGCGGACAAAAACCGGTTAGGAGCCCTCAAACCGCATCGCTCCATTATCACTTTGATATCGGGCTACGCTACTTCAAATCGACGTTCCATCGGGTGCCAAGGCTCCCGTCAGGTTGAGATGTGCCTGAGCTTCAAGACCAAGCCAGAAAAAAGGGCCTCCAGTAAACGGAGACCCTGAGTTTTGAAGGATCAACCTCCAGAGGGAACAGTTGAAAAGATGGCCCGGGAGGAGAGGGCATCTGGAACTTCAACCGTTGTCAGTATGCTCGATGCAACACCTGCAAACAACGAATGACATCCCGCAGCCTTCTCGAAATTAAACGTTTTGTCCAAAGTCTGATCCCAATCCGCATTTTTGTACCCACAGTGAAGCCTGTCCATCCGCTGAGGCTCATGGGGCATGGGGAAAGCCTCCGCAGGCGGAGGGTCCCGGCAGGCATGGATGTCCACGCCATGCCGGAAGCTGAAAAACACATTCTCCGTCGCGTTTTTCTACGCACTCCATGAACAGCAGTGGCGAATTTCCGCAATCGCGATCATCGATAGCCGGTCGTTTCTTTTGTCTACTGAATTTATGGACAATAATATTCCCTCTACCCGGATCGGCAGGTCATGGGAAGCGCTCTGCAGACGTGAGGACATAATGAGCCTGATCAGACATTTTGACCGCCTTCAGACCCTGAGGGATCAACTGGAAGCGAAACTGGACCTGGACGACGCAGGTTTTTCCAGGATGGGTTACCGGGCACGGTGTGATCTGCGCGAGCGCATAACCGAGATTTCACAGGAAATCTCTGCACTGGAGCGGTCTCCCTATTTCCAAAGCTGACGGCGCTCAACAGTGAGGAACAAACATATGACACCCACCCTGATCTTGCCTGGGTTGAACGGGTCCGATGACGGGCATTGGCAGCGGTTCTGGCTTAATGATAACACCGAAAGCCGGCTGGTCGAGCAGGACGACTGGAAATCTCCGAGAGTTGAAGCCTGGACGAACCGCCTTGAAGAGGTGCTGATTCACGAAGGGCCAGCCTACATCGTCGCCCATAGTCTTGGCTGCCTGCTGGCGGCAAAATGTGCAGACAGGCCCACGGCGAGATTGATCAAAGGTGCATTGCTGGTTGCGCCGTGCGATCTGTCGACGACGGAAAAACTCCATCCAGGTGCAATCCATTTTGGCCGGATGCCCACACGCGCTCTGCCCTTTCCAACAATCACTGTCGGAAGCTTGAACGATATCTATATGCCTCTGGAAAGCCTCTCCCTCTACGCCCGCCTCTGGAAGACGCAGGTCAGAAACCTTGGGCCAGCCGGTCATATCAACATCGGGAGCGGCTTCGGCCGATGGACGGGAGGCTATGAATTGCTGTCCCTGCTGAAAATGAAAGCGAAGTCGCGTAGAAATTACGACCTGCCCCAGGTGCAAAGCGGCGAGGCATTTGCGGGAGAAGCGATCAAATCCGGCATGTCCCACTGAGACAGGAACTGATTTACGGGGCAACACTCAGGCGCGTGCCTCTTCTACCCGCAACAGGCTAACAAAGCATGGTGGAGTTGGTGGATAATATCGACCTGCAGAAATGCCACAGCCCCTGAAATCCGCCCGGAGCTAGGCAAAGGCAGCGTAGTCATCGTCATCTAAGAACAGGCGTCCTCCGGGTTGGAAGCGATGCACCACGCCGGTCGGAACCACTCAATGCCCTCGGAGGGGCAGACCATTCCATAATCAACAGGCCACAGGTGAAATGGGGGTGAACTGTGACGCACAGCACACAACGCCTGTCCGCCAACATTTCATAAAACATTATGCGGTCGCAGTCCTGAAAACCGCGTAACTTTCATCGAATGGCGCGCCATAGTGAGCGGGCGGAGTTTCTCTGCTTTTTGCCAGTCCCCTCGGGGAGGGCAAAGATGCAAAGGCAACCCTCCAATCAATAACAATAGGGAACAGCATCGCCATGACACATCAGTTCGATAAGTCCCGCTTTAACCGGAACGACGACAGCGCAGTCGAGAATGCCATTCGTCGCGGTGCGACCCGACGCGATCTCCTTCGCATGCTGGCCGCCGGCGGCGTCGTTGCCGCCACCGCCGGCATGTTCGCCGGCTCAGCACGAAATGCTGTTGCCCAGACGCCGAAGCGCGGTGGCGCACTGCGCGTCGCGCTCAATTCCACCTCGACGGCCGATACGCTGGACCCGGTGCGCGCCTCCGCCCAGGGAGATTACATGCGCATGTCGACCTTCTACAACAAGCTGACGGTGCTTGATAACTCGTTCACGCCGCAGATGGAGTTGGCCGAAAGCTTCGATACCACGGACGCCAAGGTGTGGACGATCAAGCTCAAGACAGGCGTCACCTTCCACAATGGCAAGACGATGGATTCCGCCGACGTGGTCTATTCGTTGAGCCGCCATGTCGATCCGAAACTGACCTCGCGCGCCAATGCCCTTGCCAAGGCGATGACCAAGATCGAAGCCGTGGACAAGAATACGGTCCGTATCGAACTCGATCAGCCCAATGCCGACCTTCCGGCAATCCTGGGAACCTACCATTTCGTCATCATCCCCGATGGCACGACGGAGTTCACCAAGGCAGTCGGTACCGGTCCTTACATAACGGAAGTGTTTGAGCCCGGCATCCGCACCGTCGGCAAGCGGAACCCCAACTATTTCAAGTCGGATGCCGCTTTCGTCGACAGCATCGAGATGTTCGGTATCCCGGACGAAAACGCCCGCCTTAATGCACTGCTTTCGGGTGATATCCATATCGGCGCTTCGATGGATGCCCGCTCGGCGCCGCTCGTCAAGGCCAACCCCAATCTGCGCCTGATGGTCGCGCCCGGCGGCAGCTATACCAATCTCAATATCCGCATGGACATGGAGCCGGGTTCGAAGAAGGACTTCATCGACGGCGTTCGCGCCCTCATCAACCGCGATGCCATCAACCGCGCGGTTCTGCGTGGTTTCGGCGAGCCGCATAACGATCAGCCGATCCAGCGTGCCAGCCGCTATTTCAACGCCGAAGTCGTGCCGCCGGCCTTCGACCCGGAACGCGCCAAGCACCATTTCGAAAAGGCCGGCCTTCTCGGTGTCGGCATCCCGCTGGTTTGTTCGGAAGCCGCCAAGGCCTCGCCGGACATGGCGATGGTGCTGCAGCAGGATGCCGCCAAGATTGGCGTCACGATCGACGTGCAGCGCATGCCGGCTGACGGTTACTGGTCGAACCAGTGGATCAAGGCACCGTTCCACTTCGGCAATATCAATGCCCGCCCAACCACCGATATCCTGTTCTCACTGCTCTACAAGTCGGATGCCGCCTGGAACAAGAGCCGCTACGTCAACCCGAAATTCGACCAGATGCTGCTCGAAGCACGCGGTTCTCTGGACGAAGCCCAGCGCAAGCAGATCTACGGCGAGATGCAGGCGATGGTGGCAAAGGACGCCGCAACGATCATCCCCGCCTATATCGCCAGCGCCGATGCCATGAGCACCAAGGTCGGCGGTCTCAATCCGCATCCGCTCGGCATGCTTCAGGGCTATAATATTGCCGATACCGTCTGGCTTGATGCCTGATTAAACAGGATGCGCGGGAGACCGCGCATCCTGTTTGCCGGGTTTGCGGCACTGGATTCCCTGACTGAGCAAGAGGCGCAGCCTATATGAATAAACGCATCCTAGAGATGATCGGCGGGCGGTTGGCGGTCGCCATTCTATCGCTGTTCCTCGTATCACTGGCGGTCTTCTTCATTACGGAGTTGCTGCCTGGGGATACGGCGCAGGAATTGCTCGGCCAAGCCGTCACGACGGAGGCTGCTTCGCAGTTGCGGGAAACGCTCGGCCTCGACCGGCCAGCCATCCTGCGTTATTTTGAATGGATCTTTGGCCTGCTCACTGGTGATCTGGGATATTCGCACGTATCCGACAGGCCGGTTGCAAGTCTCGTGGCGGAACGTCTCCCCAACTCGCTCACGCTTGCTGCCGTCACCATGGCGATCACCATTCCATTGGCGCTCAGTCTTGGCATTTTCGCGGCGATCTGGAAGGGTTCAATTTTTGACCGGGCAATCTCGTCCGTCGCCATCATGCTCGTGTCCTTCCCGGAATTCATGATCGCCACGTTGCTGGTCATGTGGCTGTCGGTTTATTTGCAGTGGCTGCCGGCATTGTCTTTCATTCCGACCACCGCGGACCTGCATACTGTTGTGCTTGCCTACATCATGCCGGTTTCGGTTCTGGTGTTCGGCAGCTGCTCACAGATGATCCGCCTGTCGCGCGCAGCGATCGCCGATGCCATGGTTACTCCTTACGTCGAAATGGCCATGCTTAAGGGCGCCTCGCGCAGCCGCATGGTGCTGGGCCATGCGCTACCGAACTCCGTCGCGCCCATCGTCAATTCCGTCGCGCTCAGCATGTCAGGCCTTCTCGGCGGCGTCATCATCGTTGAGACGGTCTTCAATTATCCGGGCCTTGCCAAATTGATGGTGGATGGCGTCTCTACCCGTGACATGCCGCTTATCCAGACCTGTTCGATGATTTTCTGCGGCTTTTATCTCGTGCTGATCACCGCCGCCGATATCATCGCCATCCTGTCCAATCCGAGGTTGCGTTGATGACCGTTTCCACCGCGCCACGACGCAAGATCCGCTTCCAGATCCGGCCCATCGCCGCTGTCTGTCTGCTCGTTGTCCTGTTCTGGATTATCGTCGCTCTTTTTGCGCCGCTGCTGGTTCATTATCCGGCCGGCGATATGGTCAGCTACGACTATTTCGGCCCGATGAGCAAAGAATACTGGCTCGGCACAGACTATCTCGGCCGTGACATCTATTCCCGCCTGATCGTCGGCACGCGCTATACGATCGGCATCGCTTTCGTTGGCTTAATTCTTGCCGCGCTGATCGGCATCACACTCGGCCTGCTGGCGGCAGCGTTCGGAGGTGTCTTCGACACAATCCTCAGCCGTGCCATCGATACATTTGTCGGCATTCCCAACCTGCTACTGGCGCTGGTCATCGTTGCAGGCGGCGGCTCCAGCATTCCGATCCTGATCGGCGCCATCACCGTCATTTTCTTCCCTGGATGCTACCGTTTCACCCGCTCGATGGCCGTCAACGTCAATGCTCTCGACTTCATCTCCGCTGCCCGGGCACGCGGGGAGGGACATTTTTATATAATGATCCACGAGATCCTGCCGAATATCGCCGGACCGATCATGGCCGATCTCGGCCTGCGTTTCGTACACATCATTCTGCTTCTGTCGGGCCTGAGCTTCCTTGGTCTTGGCGTGCAGCCGCCCAACGCGGACTGGGGGGCGCTTGTGCGCGAGAACATGATCGGCATTTCCTACGGATCGCCGGCCGTGGTCGTGCCTTCACTGGCGCTGGCGAGCCTTGCCCTCGCCATCAATCTTCTGATCGATAACCTGCCGCAGCGCATCCGCGACCAGTTGGAGTAGACCATGACCAAATATCCAAAAACCGCGGGCGAAACGCTGGTCAGTATCAAAGACCTTCGGGTTACAGCCACCACCGACAGCGGCCGCACTATAGAAATCCTCAAAGGTGTTTCCTTCAATGTCCGTCGCGGCGAGGTGCTGGCACTGATCGGCGAATCCGGTTCAGGCAAAACGACGATCGCTCTGTCGCTGCTTGCTTATGCCCGTGCGGGCTGCCATTTTTCCGGCGGCCGCGTGCTGTTTGACGGCGTCGACCTTATCACGCTCGACGAAGGCGCGCGTCGAAAACTGCGCGGCAACAAAGTGTCCTACGTTCCGCAAAGTGCGGCAGCTTCATTCAATCCGTCCAAGAAGATTATGGATCAGGTCGTCGAAGTTGCCGAAATTCACGGCATTCTCGACAAGGCATCTGCGCGTGACAAGGCGATCGGCCTGTTTAGAAGCCTCTCTCTGCCTTCGCCAGAAACGATCGGTGACCGTTATCCACATCAGGTATCGGGCGGCCAGATACAGCGCCTGGCGGCAGCGATGGCACTGCTCGGAGACCCGGAGCTGGTCGTTTTCGATGAACCGACGACGGCACTCGATGTCACCACCCAGATAGAGGTCCTGAAGGCGTTCAAGTCGGCTATTCTCGACCGCGGCATGACCGGCGTTTACGTGTCTCACGATCTGGCGGTCGTGGCGCAGATTTCCGATCGCATCATCGTGTTGAAGGACGGCGAGATTCAGGAAGCCGGCAAGACTGAGCAGATCGTCGGAGCCCCGGCGCATCCCTATACGCAGGCGTTGATTTCGGCTTTCGAGCCGGTGGAAGCCAAAGCGGCCGGATCGCGCCTCGCCAATGGTGCGGTCTTGGAAATGCGCGATGTCGTTGCCGGCTACGGTAATATGAAAAGCGACGGCAAGCCGCATATCATCGCGGTTGACGGTGTCAGCTTTGCCCTGCAACGGGGGCATTCGCTCGGTGTGATCGGCGAATCCGGTTGCGGCAAGAGCACGCTTCTGCGCGTTGCCGCCGGCCTGCTGCCGGCGGCTTCCGGCGCCTGCGTTCTCGATGGGAAAGACCTTCGGCCGCAGGTCAGTGCCCGCAGCAAGGAAGAGTTGCGCAAAATGCAGATCGTCTTCCAATTGGCGGATACCGCACTCAATCCGGCGCAGACAGTCGGCAACATCATCGGCCGGCCACTGACCTTCTATCACGGCATGAAGGGCGAGACGCGCGACAAACAGGTGATCGAACTCCTGGACATGGTTCGCATGCCGGCGCAGTTCCGCCACCGGCTTCCGCGCGAACTGTCGGGTGGTCAACGCCAGCGTATCAATCTTGCCCGTGCGTTGGCTGCCAAGCCCGACGTGCTGCTCTGCGACGAGATCACCTCGGCGCTGGATACCGTCGTTGCCGCCAAGGTGTTGGAACTGCTGAAGGAGCTACAGCGCGAACTGCATCTATCCTATCTGTTTGTCAGCCACGATATCCACACCGTGCAATCGCTTTGCGACGAGGTAATGGTGATGTTCGGCGGCAAGAAGCTGGAAACCTTTGCGGCGGCCGATTTGCACGCCGAGGCACGTCACCCCTACACGAAACTGCTGGCCTCGTCGCTGCCGACGCTCGATCCGGGATGGCTCGACAACCTGAAGCAGGACCCGGAACTGGTGCGCAAATTCGCTCACGCCTGACGTTGAAGATGTCGATACAAACGCACAATGGCCAGGGTCGCACCGGGCCATTGTGCGTTTGCGGAATCAGAGGTCGATGAGGACCGATTTGGTGCGCATCGCGCCCATGTAAGCCTCGCGCCCGAGATCCTTGCCAAGGCCCGAACTCTTGTAGCCGCCGGTCGGCAGGATCATGTCGCGGGAACGACCGTAGCGGTTGACCCAGACGGTGCCGGCTTCAAGCTTGCGAGACATCCGTATCGCCCGCGATAGATCGCGGGTGAATAGACCCGATGCCAGACCGTAAGTCGGATGCGTGGCGAGTGCAGTGGCTTGTTCTTCGCTTTCAAACGTCTGGATGCTGAGAACAGGCCCAAAAATCTCTTCCGTCACCGCCGGATTGTTTTCGTCCACCCCGGCAAGGATGGTCGGAGCATAAAAATAGCCATCGGATTCCATCCGGCAGCCACCGGCAACGATCTCGGCACCGGCAGAGCGGGCGGCATCGACGATCGTTTCGATACGGGTGATCTGTGCCTCAGAGATGATCGGCGAGTAGATCGTCCTTTCATCCCATGTCTTGCCCGGGCGCATCGCCGTCATATGACCAGCGATCTTGGCAGCGAGCTCTTCCGCCACCGGCTTTTCGGCGATCAACCTCGATCCGGCCACGCAGACCTGACCGGCATTGCCGGTGATCGACCGGGCGATACAGGCGGCGGCGAGATCGATATCGGCATCGGCAAACACCACCTGTGGGCTCTTGCCACCAAGCTCAAGCGTCATCGGCTTGATGCCGGTGCGGGCAATGTCCTGCATGATTTGCGCACCGGCGCGGGTGGAGCCGGTGAAACTGATCTTGCCGACCAACGGATGCGTGGTGATGGCAGTGCCTGTGACTGGACCATCCCCGAGCACGACATTGACGAGACCGGCGGGGATGCCAGCCCTCACTGCCAGCTCGGCGAGATAGAGCGTCGAAAAAGGCGTCATTTCCGAGGGCTTGATGACGATGCCGTTACCGGCGGCGAGAGCCGGTCCGAGCTTCCAGGCGGCCATCGAAAGCGGCACGTTCCAAGGAGCGATCGCGCCGATCACGCCATAAGGCTCGTGCAGGATCATGCCCATCTGCGCGTTGGCCGTCGGAACCACCTGACCGCCAGCCTTGTCGGCAAACTCGGCAAAGAAGCGGATGTGGTCGGCACAGGCGACCACATCGCTTTGGCGCGCTTGGGTGATCGGTCTTGTCGAGCACACGGCCTCCAACTGGGCCAGATAATCGGCGTCCTCGTCTATGAGGTCAGCCCAGCGATGCAGGGCGCGGGCGCGATCGCGGGGCATGCAGGTCGCCCAATCGGACTCGCGCTGCACCTTCGCCGAAATCCGGATGGCCTCGTCCACCAGGGCCGCATCGGCGACCGGGATGGCAGCCAGCGGTTTGCCATCGCTCGGTCGCAGGATTTCCAGCGCGTCTGCGCCTTCGACGTAACGGCCGCCGATATAATGACCTTTCGGGAGACGAAGCGTGGCAGGATCAAAGGAGAGTGTCATGCGCAGGTCCATCCGTTCTTGAGCAATCGGCCGACGGCGGGAGCCCGGCCATGGTGCTGACAGGCTAACGGAAAGCGCGTGGGCATTTATGCCGTATCGGCCTTGGCCCGCCGTAGATACTGCGCATTTGCGCCTTGAGCGCCGGCCTGCTGAAATCGCTGCAGAAGAAAATGATGCGTAACCAAGATTAAAGCGCGGAAAATGCTGCCGTTCGTCTCTAGACTGTCGTTCTGTTAGAGGCGGCCATAAGCGGATACCGGGATGGAAACGAGAAAAATCGACAATTTCGAGCTTCAGCTCGTCCCTATGGAAGAGAAGCACATTCCGCGTCTGCATGAGCTTTCGATTGCCGTGAACTGGCCGCACCGCCCGGAAGATTGGGCCGTTGCGCTGGCGCTTGGTGAAGGGGTCATCGCGTTCGATGAGATCGGGAGGCCAGTGAGTTCTGCCATGCTGTTTCCACTCGGCGAAGGCGTTGCCAATATCGGCATGGTGATCACCTCGCCACGCCTTCAGAATCATGGCGCCGCCAGATGGCTGATGGATGAAATGCTGCAGCGGACAAAAGGCAAGGTACGCCGCCTGAATGCCACCAAGGCGGCATACAATCTCTACCTTTCCATGGGTTTTCAGCCCTTTGCGCTGGTACTGCAACATCAAGGGGTGGCCATCGCACTACCGGGCGAAGACGCCCGTGTGCGCCCGATGACAGATGCGGATCGGCAGGCGGTCATCGAGACCGATCGCCGTGGTTTCGGATCGGACCGCAGCCATGTGATCGATCATCTTCTGCCGCTGTCGGAAGCGATGGTTCTGGAAGACCATGGAAAGATCCACGGCTATGCTCTGTGTCGCCGCTTTGGCCGCGGTCATGTGCTCGGCCCGGTCGTGGCAGCAAGCGAACAAGATGCCATCAGTCTGATCCGGCCGCTGATCGCCTTGCACGAAGGCAATTTTCTGCGCATGGATACCCGCCATCCGAACGGCCCCCTGCAGGCGGCGCTTGAACAGGCGGGGCTTGCGCTTATTGATCATGTCACCACGATGCAGTTGGAGCCGGTCGGCACAGAGCCGGAACTGACGGTGTATGGATTGGCCAACCAAGCGCTGGGATGACATAAGAGAGGTAACGGGAGGCCTGCGACACGCTCTTCGTGTTCCGGCAGGATCGCCAAGGCCCGGATATCACTCCGGGGATGGTCTCAAAGGCTCGATAAAACAAGGGAACGCACGTGAAGCTTGATCGCATTGACATTCGGATTTTGCACGAGCTGCAGAAGAACGGCCGCCTGACCAATGTTGAACTTGCCGACCTCGTTCACCTGTCGCCCAGCCCATGCCTGATGCGGGTGAAAAAGCTGCAGCAGGTCGGTTACATTACCGGTTATTCCGCCCATATCGACCTGGCGAAGCTCGGCCCCACCGTGACGGTTTTCACCGAGGTGACGCTCAGCAATCATCGCCAGAACGATTTTTCGCGTTTTCAACAGGCGATCGAAAAGGTCGAGGAGGCAATCGAATGCCATCTCATTTCCGGCGGCTATGATTATCTGCTGAAATTCGTCACAGCCAGTATTTCCGATTATCAGGAACTGATGGAGCGCCTGCTCGAAGCCGAGATCGGTATCGACAAATATTTCAGCTTCATCGTTATGAAATCACCCTTCGTGAAACGGCACCTGCCGCTGCGCACCCTGTTTCCAGAATAACGGAGCAGGCGCGTTACCTTCATCGCCTATCAAGACATCTGATTGATGATTGCCTTGGTGATTTCGCCGGTCGAATTCTGGCCCGGTTGGGTGCCGATTCCAGCTGCAGTGGCCGCTTCGATCGCAGCCATCACACGGGCGGCCGATGCGGTTTCGCCCAGATGCTCGAGCATCATCGCTGCCGACCAGATCGTTGCAATCGGATTGGCTATGTTGAGATGGGCGATATCCGGCGCCGAACCGTGAACCGGCTCGAACATCGATGGCGCGCTGCGGTCAGGATTGATATTCGCCGAAGCCGCAAAGCCGAGTCCCCCCTGGATGGCGGCACCGAGATCGGTGAGGATATCACCAAACAGATTGGAAGCGACGACGACATCGAGCGTTTCGGGTGCTATGACGAAACGGGCGGCAATCGCATCGACGTGATACCGCGAGACCTCGACATCCGGATATTCGGCGGCCAACTGATCGGTCACTTCGTCCCAGAACACCATCGAATATTTCTGGGCATTCGATTTGGTCACCGAAGCCAGCTTGCCGCGGCGCTTGCGAGCCTGTTCGAAACCGAAACGGAGAATGCGTTCCACACCCTTGCGGGTGAAGATCGAGGTTTCGACCGCCACTTCGTCGCTTGTGCCCTGATGCACGCGGCCACCGGCACCGGAATATTCACCCTCGGTATTTTCGCGGATGCAGAGAATGTCGAAATCTCCGCTCGCAGCGGGCCAACCACTCCTGGCAGAAGCCGGTGCGGACGGATGTTGGCGTATTGGGTAAAATTCTTGCGGATGGGCAGAAGCAGCCCATGCAGCGAAACCGAATCCGGAACTTTCTGCGGCCAACCAACGGCGCCGAGCAGGATGGCGTCGAACCCACGAAGTGTCTCGATCCCGTCTTCCGGCATCATACGCCCGGTCTTCAGAAAGGTATCGCAGGACCAGTCGAACCATGTTCCGTCCAATTCAGCGCCACCAAGCGCGCAAGCGCGTGAAACGACCTGCCAAGCCGCCTGCGTAACCGGGGTTCCTATCCCGTCACCGGGGATCAATGCAATCTTGTGAGCGCCCATCCGTGTCTCCTCATGTCTTTCGCACAAGGGTCGCAGACCCGCCCGTGATTTGCTGCCGGTCTCCTTCGAAAGCACAGCATATTCTGCCCACCTCCGGAAAAGAACCGCAGGATCGCCCGCGCTTTGCGTTGCACATATGGATCAAGACGAAAGGACACTTTTCATGCTTGGGCTTTCCGATACCACCCTTCTGAGAACCGGCTGCCTGATTGGTGGCGAATGGCGTGATGCTTCCGATGGAGCGCGCATGGCCGTGGTCAATCCGGCAAACGGACAGATGATTGCGCATGTGCCGGACTGCACGGCTGAAGATGCTGTCGAAGCGATTGCCGCGGCTGAAAGGGCGCTGCCGGAATGGCGTGCCCGACCGGCTGCCGAGCGTGCAAAACTGCTGGAGCGCTGGTCGGCGCTGCTGGCCGGGCATACGGAAGATCTCGCTCGTATCCTGACGCTCGAACAGGGCAAGCCGTTGACCGAAGCGCGCGGCGAAATCGCCTATGGTAATGCCTTTATCAAATGGTTCGCCGAAGAAGCGCGCCGCATCGCCGGTAGCACGATCCCGTCACCGACGGCGGGCCGCCGGATCATGGTGATGAAAGAGGCCGTGGGCGTCTGCGCCATCATCACGCCATGGAATTTCCCGAATGCGATGATCACCCGCAAGGTGGCGCCGGCACTGGCTGCCGGCTGCACGGTCGTCATAAAGCCCTCTGACTTCACGCCGCTTTCGGCGCTGGCGCTGGCGGTTCTGGCCGAGCGTGCCGGCATTCCGGCCGGTGTCGTCAACGTGTTGACAGGCAAGCCCGAGGTGATCGGCGGTGTGCTGACATCCAGCCCGGTTGTCCGAAAACTTTCCTTTACCGGCTCGACGCGGGTTGGTTCGCTTCTGATGCAGCAATGCGCCAGCACGGTCAAACGGCTGTCGCTGGAACTCGGCGGCAACGCGCCGTTCGTTGTGTTCGACGACGCGGATCTCGATCTCGCCGTCGAAGGTGCGCTGCAGTCGAAATTCCGTAATGGCGGCCAGACCTGCGTCTGCGCCAACCGCATTCTCGTTCAATCCGGCATCTACAATGCCTTTTCGGAAAAGCTGGCGGCACGTGTTTCGGCCTTGAAGGTTGGCGACGGTCTTGCGGAGGGCATAGATATCGGGCCGATGATCAACACGGCGGCGGTGGAAAAGATCAGCCGCCACGTCGCCGATGCGCTCGCCAAGGGCGCTAGAATTGTCTCTTCAGCCGCGCCCGGGCCTGAGGGCGCGCAGTTCGTCACGCCGGTTGTTCTGAGCGGCGCCAATATGCAGATGATGCTGGCGCAGGAAGAAACATTTGGGCCAGTGGCTCCGCTTTTCCGTTTCGACACGGAAGAGGAGGCCATCGCCATTGCCAACGATACCCCCTTCGGCCTGGCGTCCTACTTCTACACGCGCGACTTGGCACGGGCTTTTCGCGTGGGAGAAACGCTGGAGACCGGTATGGTGGGGCTGAACACTGGCCTGATCTCGACGGAAGTTGCGCCGTTCGGAGGTATCAAACAATCGGGCCTCGGCCGCGAAGGTTCGCAGCTCGGTATCGAGGAATATCTTGAGACCAAGACGTTCCATATCGGCGGGCTGTGATTGGCAAGGATGATGGCCCGGATGTGTGTTCAGCAAATACTGGCGGATCTGGTGGCGATCCCTTCGCTGCCCGGCACGCCGAATGGCGTGGTCACCGATTGCCTGCTCGCGCATCTCCAGCATGATGGCGTCGAAGTGAGCTTGCTGCCGGGGCCGGAAGGGGATCGGGCCAACCTGTTTGTGACGATCGGCCCGCGTGACCAACCGGGTTACATCCTTTCGGGCCACAGCGATGTCGTTTCTGTCGACAATCAGATCTGGGCGACCGATCCATTTCGGCTTGCCGTGCATGGCGAAAAGCTGACAGGACGCGGCACGACCGACATGAAGGGTTTTCTCGCCTGCATGCTGGCCATGGCACCGGAGTTCGCCGCCATGCAGTTGCGCCGGCCGGTGCATCTGGCTTTTTCCTATGACGAAGAAATCGGCTGTCGCGGCGTTGGGCATATGATTGCCCGGTTGCCGGAGTTATGCGCACCGCCAATGGGCGCTATCATCGGCGAGCCGAGCGGCATACACCCGGTTCTTTCACACAAGGGCAAGCAGGCGCTGGAACTGCGCTTCACCGGCAAGGCGGGGCATTCCTCCAATCCGACGCTCGGCGAAAATGCCATTTACGCCGCAGCCGATATGCTGCTGCATATCCGTGGCATGGCCGAGAGCATGGAACATGACGGGCCTTTTGACGCGCGGTTCATACCGGCCCATTCCACCTGTCAGGCCGGTGTCGTGCGGGGTGGAGCGGCGGTCAATATCATTCCCGATAGCGCGGAAATTCAGTTCGAAGCACGTGCGATACCGGGTATCGACCCACGTTCGCTAAGCGCGCCGATCATCGAACACATCGATGCGCTCAATGCCGAAGCGAAAACAGCGGGCCGTAACCTCTCGGCGGCATGGCGGGAAACCTCCAGCTATCCGGCACTGCCGCCGTGTGAGGATCGAGGGTTTGTCGAGTTGATGGAAAGGCTGAGCGGCAGGTCTTCCGTGCAAGCGGTCAGTTATGGTACCGAGGCGGGCCTTTACCATCAGGCCGGCATTCCTTCGATCATTTGTGGACCGGGCGACATTGCGCGGGCGCATGGGCCGGATGAATTTATCCTTCAGTCCGAATTGCGGGATTGCATGGCGATGCTGCGCGGTCTCGGTGCGGAATTGTGCCGCGATGCCTGACAAGAACATATCAAGGAAAGCTGCTTCATGACCAATGTGGTGACTAAGAACGTTCTCAAACACGCTGGTTTCCAACAGGCTCTCGACCATATCGATGCCGGTTTTGACCGTTTCATTGCGGAATTGATCACGCTCACCGAAATCCCTGCTCCACCCTTTAAGGAAGAGCGCAAGGCCGCCGCCTATCTGGAAATGATGAGGGAGGCCGGGCTCGAAGAGGTCGCCAGCGACGAGATCGGCAATGTTTGCGGCCTGATCCGCGGCACCGGCAATGACGGGTATCTGGTTGTCGCGGCGCATCTCGATACGGTCTTTCCCGAGGGAACCGACGTCACTGTCCGCCGAGAGGGCACAAAACTCTTCGCGCCGGGTATCGGTGACGACACCCGCGGTCTTGCGGCAAACCTGACACTGATGCGGGCCATCAAACAGTCCGGTATCCGGCCGAAAAAGACGATCCTGTTCGTTGGTGATGTCGGCGAAGAGGGCAAGGGCGACCTGCGCGGTATCCGTCACCTGTTCACCGAAGGTAAATATCGAGACCGAATTGACGCGTTCATTTCCGTCGATGGGCCGGAGATGGCGAGTATCGTCAATCAGGCGGTCGGTTCCTACCGTTACCGCGTCACTTTTAATGGCCCGGGCGGTCACAGCTACGGCGCCTTCGGCACAGTCAACCCCGCCTATGCCATGGCGGAAGTGCTGACCGGCCTGTCGAAACTGTATCTGCCAACCGAACCCAAAACGACGGCGACCCCATCCGTGTTCGGCGGCGGCACTTCGATCAACGCAACGCCTGAAACCGTGTGGTTCGAACTCGATCTTCGCTCGCTCTCGCAATCGGAGCTGGACCGGATTGACGGCGAGTTCCATGCCATGCTCGAAAACGCGGTTGCTGCCGAAAACGCCCGCGCTGACATTTCGTCCGGCCCGGTCACCGTCGAAGCCAGGCGTATCGGCCATCGACCGGCAGGTACCGTTGCCGCGAATTCGGCGATCGTCACCTCCAGCATCGACGCGATAAAAGCGTTCGGTTTCGAACCGTCCTTGATGGCGTCGTCCACCGACGCGAACATTCCGATCAGCCTCGGCGTGCCGGCGGTCTGCGTCGGCTCGGGCTTCGGTCCAGATGCCGGCGGCCGGGTGCATTCGCTTGACGAATGGATCGACGTGGAACGCGAAGGGCAGCTGAAATCGCTGCATGCGCTTCTGGCAGTGGTCCTCAGCATCACCGATTTGGAAGACTGAACTTTCTTGGGCAGAGCCCCGCCTGTCGAGCGCGGGAGTGCCTCAAAGCCTGTGGAGAAGCAATGACTTTTCAGATTCTGTCCTATCCGGGACGCGTCGAGACATTTCGCAAGATTTTTAAGCGCGACATGCCGGAGATTGGCTTTGCTGGCTCGGCAGAGGAGGCCGATCCGGCCGATGTGCGCTACCTGATGGCCTGGACTTTCCCGGACAATCTTTCTGCGCGATACCCCAATCTCAAACTGATCTTCTCGACAGGTGCGGGCATCGACCAGATGACCGGCGCCGAGATTCCGCCCGGTGCAAAAGTTGTGCGAATGATCGAAGAGGGCGTTACCACGCTGGTGCGTGATTACGTGGTCATGGGGGTGCTCGGTCTGCATCGTGATCTGCCGGCATTTCTGGCGCAGCAGCGGCAACAGATCTGGAAGACGCGGGATTTCGTCTGGCCGGACCAGCGGCGAGTCGGTATTCTCGGCATGGGCGAACTCGGTATGGCGACGGTCAATGCGCTGCAGCCCTTCGGGTTCAAACTCTCAGGATGGAGCCGCACGCAAAAAAGCATCAAGGGTGTCGATTGCTACAATGGAGCCGATGGTTTGCGCGACATGCTGGCTGGGGCCGATATCCTCGTCTGCCTGCTGCCGCTGACGAAGGAGACCCGCCATATCCTGAATGCTGGTCTTTTCGCACAATTGCCGAAGGGTGCCGGCCTCGTGCATGCGGGTCGTGGTGGCCATCTCGATCAAGACGCGCTTCTCGATGCGCTCGACAGCGGCCATCTCTCCGGCGCTTTCGTGGATGTGACCGACCCGGAACCGCTGCCGCCCGGCCATCGGATGTGGTCGCATCCGCATGTGGTGCTGACGCCGCATATCGCCGGTCACAGCCGGCCGGAAAGCGCGGCCGAAGCGACGATCGCCAACATTCGCCGGTATCTTTCTGGAGAAATACCCAAGGGGCTTGTCGATCCGAACCACGGATATTGATCCGCGATCGCAGGCGGTATGCCGCCCTCAGGCAGCAATAGCCGGCACACCTCCAAAACTTGGCAGAAAATGCGGCCATGACGCCCTCGCCGAAGCCTTACACCGGACAACGTGTGCGATGATCGGGTGTTATCGCAGTGGAGGCATCATGCAGACCATTACCGCTTCTGACATCACCATCGTCGATCTGGGCCTTGCCGATACGGTGGAAGCTCAACGCCTTTCATCACAGGAATCCTGGCCGCATCGCGTGGAAGACTGGCAGTTCTTGCTGGATATCAGCCAGGGCGTCGGTGCGATCCGTGACGGCAAGCTGGTGGGAACGGCGGTGCTGACGCCCTATGGCAATACGGCTGCCACCTGTAACATGATTATTGTCGATCCGGCCCTGCGTGGTCTTGGGCTCGGCCGCCGGCTGATTGAAAGGCTCCTGGAGCAAGCGGGTGGGCGCGAATACCGGCTGATCGCCACCCAGTCGGGTCTGCCGCTTTACGAAAAACTCGGCTTCGTCGCGACTGGAAGAATCCGGCAGCATCAAGGTTTGGTCAAAGCCGTCGCCGCGACGGCAGAGGTGAGCGAGGCGACCCACGACAATCTCGCCGATCTGATCGCCCTCGACAAGGCAGCGCTCGGCCTGGATCGGAGTGCGCTGATGGCGAAACTGATCGCCGAAAAACCGTTTCTGCTACTTCGCGACCAAAACGGTTTGCGCGGCTTCGCCGCCTCCCGCCCGTTCGGCCGTGGTTACATTCTCGGGCCGCTGGTGGCGCGTGACGATGAGGCGTACCGAATTCTTCTCAACGCCTCCATAAAACGCCACGAAGGAGAGTTTCTGCGTATCGATCTGACAGAGGCTGCTGCAGGTGACGCCGCATTGGTCGAAGCAGCTGGGCTGGTGCATGTCGGCGGCGGTATCGCCATGACGCGGCCAGGAGCCGAAGGTGTCGATGTGGCTGGCGAGGCGCGCGTCTATGCGTTGGCCAGCCAGGCCTTGTGCTGACGCTTCAACTTCCATTGCAAGGATCAAAAAGAAGCCCGGAGACAGCGATGTCTCCGGGCCTAATCGTTGGGGGAGCTTGTTTGTTCAGATCAACCGACGATGATGTAGATCTTGCGAACGGTCTCTATCGTCTTCCAGGTACCGACATAACCGGGCTTCATCATGAAGCTGTCGCCCTTCTGGAAAATGCGCGGTGCATGGCCCTGTTCGGTCAGTTCGACAACACCTTCGAGCAAATGGCAAAACTCGAATTTTTCGCCCTTGATGGAATGGTTTGAACCCGGCGTGGCTTCCCAGATGCCGGTGATGACTTCGCCGCTGCGGGCATCGTCGAAAGCCCATGTGCTGTAAGTGGGATCACCTTCGATAAGCTTGTCCGGATCACATTTCTTCACCGTCGGCGTGCCGAGTTTGGACTGATCGAATTTGATGAGAAGGCTCATGTATTGCTCCTGAATTTATTGGAAGCGGTCGAGCGCCTTATAATAGGCGCCGACCAGGGGAAGAAACCAAGGCTTGCCGAAATGACCGGGAACAGCGTTCCAGGCGAGACCATCCCAGGGGTTGCGGTTGATGCGGCCGGTCATCAGATCGGCCATGATTTCACCCATATGGGTGGCGAGTTGTGCGCCATGGCCGGAATAGCCCATGGCGTAATAGAGACCGTCGGCTTTGCCGGCGCGCGGATAGCGATCCTTGGTCATATCGACCAGTCCGCCCCAGCAATAGTCGATGCCGATATCAGCTAGGTGCGGAAAGATCTTTGCCATGCTGTCGCGCAGGATGGCGCCGGCCTTGGCATCCGACCGTTGATCCGAACTTGCCGAAAAGCGTGCACGTCCGCCCCAGATAAGCCGGTTGTCCGGTGCGAGACGGAAATAATTGCCGACATTCATAGTGTTGACGTAGGTGCGTTGACCCGGCACCGTTGCCGCCACTTCGTCATCCGTCAGCGGCCGTGTGGCGATCAGAAAACTGCCGACCGGAATGATACGGCGGCGGAAAAAAGGGAAGGCCGCGGTGGTATAGGCTCCGGTCGCCAGCAATACTTTCCCAGCGAGAATATCGCCGTGCGGCGTCTTCAGTCGCCAGACATTGCCTTCGCGCTCACGCCCCGTTACCGGCGTATGCTCGTGAACGACAGCACCGTGGCGGGCGGCGGCGGTTCCCAGCCCGCTGACAAAACGCCCCATATGCATCATTGCGCTTTTCGTCTGCAGCATGCCACCGTGAAAGGCGTCTGAGCGGACCTCGTTCACCAGGTCGGCGCGGCTGAGCATTGCCGTATCCGGGTCGGCATCGCTGTGGAGTGCTTCGAAATTGCGGGCGAGGTTTTCGTAATGGGCCGGTTTCGAGGCGAGCTTCAGCTTGCCGGAACGGCGAAAGTTACAGTCGATATTTTCTTCCGCAATGATCCGCTCGATGGTGGCGATGCCATCGTCGAAGGCCCTGTAGATCGCCCGTGCCTTATCGGCGCCAAAGGTCTCACGGGCATGGGCGTAACTGTGGGCAATGCCGTTGTTAAGATGTCCGCCGTTCCTGCCCGAGGCCCCGAAGCCAACGGTCTCTGCCTCAAGTACCACGACGGAATGTCCCTCCTGAGCCAGCTTGCGCGCGGCACCAAGCCCGGTGAGCCCCGCGCCGATGACCGCATAGTCGAAACTGCCGCCGCCGGCATCGAGCGATGCCGCTTCGAAGGTGGGAGCCGTATCGTGCCAGTAGGAGAGGTATTTCATCTCATCTCCTCACAGGCCGAAGACGCCTGGTAGACCGCCGATGTCATTGATTTCGCTATATTCGTAGAACGGGTTGGCTGGCTCGTGCTTGCGGTTGACCCAGACCTTCGACGTGATGCCGAGGTCGTGCGCGGTCATCAGGTCGTAGCGGAACGAGGAAGAGACATGGGTAATGTCCTCCGGGCCACAGCCGAGCGTGTCGAGCATGTATTCGAAGCCATTCATCTGCGGCTTGTAGCTGCCGGTCTCTTCTGCCGTCAGAACCAGATGGAAGGGCGCACCAAGCTTTTCGACATTGGACATGATCTGGCTCTTCATCGCATTGGAAAGGATGACGAGCGGGATTTCCTTGGCAACGGCGGCCAGGCCAGCTGGCACATCAGCATGCGGCCCCCAGGTTGGCACTTCCTCATAGATGCGCTTGGCATCGTCAGCCTTGAACATCACGCCATGCCTCTTGCAGGTGCGCTCGACGGCGTTGTGAACCACGTCCGCGTAGGGTTTCCAGGCACCAAGAATTTCGTCGAGGCGGTAGGCGGAAAAGCTCTTGATGAAAGCGAGCATTTCCGGCTCCGGCAGGTCGTTGCCGTAAATGCGCCGTGCCGCGCCCGCCATGTCGAAGTTGGTGAGCGTGCCGTAACAATCGAAGGTAACGAACTTCGGACGGAAGGTCATGGCGGGAATTCCTGTGTTGCGAGCGTTGGCGAGCCTCCCGGGCTCCTGGGACAAATCCTAGGGGCGTATCGAAGATGGACCGGCCGCATTGCGGGCCGGCGAAAGCACAAAACACCGTATCTTGCTGTTGCCGCGGAACGATCTTGCGGAAGGCCAGACTGCGCCCTGTCCTTGATGGATGATGAACCGAACCATGAGCGGCATATCCTTCGGCTTCATCGATTGCGAACAGCGCAATCTTTCGTGCCAGCCGGTCAATCAATCGGACAGTGCGCGATCCAGGCCGGATAATCGGAGCAAATCAAAGGGCTCCATTGCTCACCTGAACGTGCGGGTCGGGCTAAACAACCGGAAACGATCATGCTGTCCAATTCTCTCGTCGAACTCGATCGCCGTCACCTTATCCATCCGGTTGCCAGCTGGCGTGGTCATGAAGCGGCAGGCGTACGCGTGCTGGCCTCCGGGCAGGGCGCCAAAGTGCGTGATGCTTCCGGTAAGGAGTTGATTGACGGTTTTGCCGGCCTTTGGTGCGTCAATGCCGGTTATGGCCAGGAAAGCGTCATTGAGGCTGCAATGCAGCAGATGCGCGAACTGCCCTATGCGACCGGCTATTTCGGTCTCGGTTCGGAACCGGCGATCCGGCTGGCAGCGCGTCTAGCCGATCATGCACCGGGTGACTTGAACCATGTCTATTTTACACTCGGTGGTTCCGATGCGGTAGACAGCACCGTGCGTTTCGTCCGTTATTACTGGCACGCTCGCGGCCTGCCGCAGAAAGACCAGTTTGTAACGCTGGAATATGGCTATCACGGTTCCTCTACAGTCGGTGCAGGCCTAACCGCCATCCCGGCTTTCCATGCTGGTTTCGGTGTTCCTTACGACTGGCAGCATAAAATTCCGTCGCCTTATCCCTATCGCAACCCGGTGGGGGAGGGCGCGACTGACATTATCGCACAGTCGAAGGCGCAACTGCTGGCCAAGGTCGAAGAACTGGGCGGTCCCGAGCGTGTCGCGGCGTTTTATGCCGAACCGATCCAGGGCTCGGGTGGTGTCATCGTGCCGCCAAAGGGCTGGATGAAGGCGATGCGCGCTCTTTGCGCCGAACTGGATATCCTCTTCGTCGTTGATGAGGTCATCACCGCTTTCGGCCGCACCGGTCCGCTTTTTGCCTGCAGCGAAGACGATATCGTGCCGGACATGATCACCACTGCCAAGGGCCTGACTTCAGCCTATGTACCGATGGGCGCAGTATTCATGTCGGAAAAGGTCTATCAGACAATCGCTGATGGTGCCGGCAAGACTGCTGTGGGCCATGGTTATACCTATTCCGCGCATCCGGTTTCCGCCGCCGTGGGCCTCGCTGTCCTTGATCTCTACGAAGGTGGACTGCTGGAAAACGGCCGTCGTATGGGTGAACGCCTGCAGGCCGGCCTGCATTCGCTCAAGGATCATCCGCTGGTCGGTGATGTGCGCGGCCGCGGCATGCTGGCTGCAATCGAGTTGACCACCGACAAGGCCAAAAAGACGCCACTGCCGGCCGCTTCTCTGCCTTCGGCGCGCATCTTCGATCGCGCTTGGGATGCAGGCCTCGTCATCCGCGCCTTCGCCTGGGGCGTCATCGGTTATGCACCGCCGCTCTGCTGCACCAACGCGGAGATCGATGCCATTATCGAGCGGACGCGCCATGTACTTGATCTGACACTCGAAGATCCGGATGTCCGCGCCGGGATCCGCTAATACCGGTAGATGCGGCAGCGCAGTGTCTGCCGCACACATCCTTATCTCCACCGCGACCGGACTGCGGTCGTGGGCTAACGACACTGCCTGTATTCTCTGGAGAGTTTCATGCCTGCGCCCTTGATGACGATTGCCACCGGAACCGATGTACCGGCCCGTGCCGATGCAGTGGTGATCGGGGGCGGAATCGTCGGCACCTCCGCCGCCTATTATCTGGCACGATCAGGCCTCAACGTCGTGCTCCTGGAAAAGGGCCGGATCGGCGCCGAGCAATCGAGCCGCAACTGGGGTTGGTGCCGCCAGCAAAACCGCGATGCCCGCGAACTGCCGATGGCGACGAAAAGCCTCGAACTCTGGGACAGGCTGGCCGCGGAGATCGGCGAGGACGCCGGTTTCCGTCGTTGTGGGCTGACCTATCTTTCTGACAGCGGAAGTGAAATCGAAGGCTGGGCCAAATGGCGCGATTTCGCCATCACCCAAGGTGTGCGCACCTTCATGCTGAGCCCACAGGAGGCGGCAGAACGCGGCCGGGCAACCGGTAAAGCCTGGAAGGGTGGCGTGTTTTCGCAGGATGACGGTATCGCCGATCCCGCCCGCGCCGCACCCGTTCTGGCACTCGGTGTGATGAAGTACGGTGGCGCCGTTCTACAGGAATGCGCGGCGCGGGGCGTGGAACTTTCAGCCGGTCGCGTCAGCGGTGTGGTGACGGAAAAGGGAATGATCGCGACATCGCAGGTGGTTGTTGCCGGCGGCGCCTGGGCGTCGTCCTTCTGTCATCAACTGGGTATCGGAATGCCGCAGGCTTCGACGCGCTCCACCATTCTTTCCATCAGCCCCGGCGCCGCAGGTGATATTCCGCCAGCGCTTCATACCAAGGATGTATCGGTAACGGCACGCGGCGATGGTGGCTGGACGCTGGCAGTTTCCGGCCGCGCGCAATTGGACCCGACGCCGCAGAACATTCGCTACGCGAAAGCCTTTCTGCCGATGTTTGCCCGCCGCTGGGGCAATCTTTCGGCCGGCAGCCTACAAGGCTGGGGTTGGGGCCACGAGAGCCGCCGCATATGGAAGCTTGATCGTCCGACACCAATGGAACGTGCGCGCATTCTCGATCCGCGGCCGAACCGCGCGGTTGCCGAGGACACTTTGGCACGAGCGCGAAAGCTGTTGCCGGGATTGTCTGCAAACCCGGTGCAGGCGACCTGGGCCGGGTATATCGACAGCACCCCGGACGGTGTGCCAGTGATCGGCGCGGTGGATCATATTCCGGGCTTCATGATTGCGGCCGGCTTTTCCGGGCACGGATTTGGCATCGGCCCGGGGGCGGGCTTGCTTGTCGCGCAGATGCTGACCGGGCAGGCCACATTGGTGGATCCGGCTCACTATAAGCTGGAGCGTTTCAGTAAAATGTCGTGGGGTAAGGTTTCGGAGTTCTGACCAGGCACTAGTTTGGCAGATTGCGAGGGGGAGCGATCAAATCCAGCATGTCCCATCGAGACAGGAATTGGTTTACTGGACGAGATGCTCTGCATCCTGAAAGATCATCTCAGACGAGAGGCCCGCATGTTGATCGGCGATTGCACAGAGCTGCCATCCACATTTTCAACTTGGCTAGTCCAGGGGCAACGCCCCCGAGCGTGCTGGCTGTTGGCAATGCAGCGAATTTATCGGTCACATGAGCGATCTCCGGCTTATAACCATACGATCGGGCATCGGCTTCTTTTAGCTTGAACGTCCGCTCGCATACCGTCATCGAGCGTTTCAGCAGTCGCGCAGGGATAAGTGCCATAACCTTCATTGGTTTGAAACCATCTCCAAAGCGACAAAGATAACCACCTCATACGCCGTCATGAGCCCGCCAACTGAGCTTCATCACAATGGAGTAATTGCTCCCACAAGAGCGCCGTTGATATTGTGTCGTGCAAACACACCAAGGGAGGGCGCATATATGCCCACCGAAACCGTTGAGCCATATACATTCCGCGTGCTGCCATTTGAGTCCGAGAGGGATCCCACAATTGGAGCATTTTCGAGACGCTCGAAACGTCGAAAGCGACCTCAAAATCGCGCCAACAAACAAATTCATGCAAGTATATTATAAATATTATACCGAAATATATTCACGTTATTAAATAATAATTACAATTCACTACACCGCAAGTGGGAAGGAATACAGATAAATGGCAACCGTGGATGTTGTTATTCCTTGTTACAATTACGGGAAATACCTTCGCAGAAGCGTTGAAAGCGTTGTCAGTCAAGCCGGAGTAGACACCAGGGTCCTCATCATAGACGACAATTCACCGGACGATACGTATGAAATAGCCTCAGAATTATCTAGTAAATACAATAATGTGCTCCATACAAGGCACAGTTCTAACATTGGGCATATACGCACATACAATGAGGGGTTGGATTGGGCGGAAGCCGATTACACCCTCCTGTTATCGGCCGATGATTTCTTGATGCCGGACTCTCTCGCATTATCGACAGCCGTCATGGATGCCAACCCCGAGGTCGGGTTTACTTTTGGCAGAGCCCACCGCTGGGACGATGAGCGGATTGAGGAGGCGGGTGAGCACTTCCCTCGAACGCCTAGCAAGACTCAAATTCTACACGGGCACGCGTTCATAAGGTTAGCCGCCGCGCGAAACATTGTCCCTACTCCGACTGCCGTTGTCCGAACAAAGCTCCAAAAGCTTCTCGGCGGATACAAGCAGGAGCTTCCGCATTCGGGAGACATGGAGATGTGGCTCCGCTTTGCCGCCCATGGCTCCGTCGGGATATTGAACGAATATCAGGCAATCTACCGGCAACACAAAACGAACATGTCAAAATCATATCAGGTTCACGGTTGGCTTCCGGACCTGATCCAAAGAGAAGCAGCATTGCGCTATTTCTTCAAGGAAAACTCCCACTTGATGGAAGTCCCGGTTTTTACACATAAAAAGTCGATATATATGCTTGCCAAAGAGGCGTTTAACTACGCAAGCGCCGCATTAAACTTGAACGAAAGTGAAGCTTGCAAAGATCTGGAAAGATACGGGCTGTCGATATCACCGGTTTCACGACTTTCAAAATCGTGGGTCAAGCTGAATTTAAAGAAATGTTTGCAGATATTTCCCCGCTCTCCAAGGCGCCCAAATGCGCAGCTTGATTGACAATTGAGGACGCTTGCCATGAAGCAACAGATGCCTACCAACGAACCTGGCAGGTCAGCTCCGCCTTGCCCAAACCTCATGATAGTGACGCGTCAATTCGGTGCGAGCGGCCAACCATGGATATGGCGGCAAGTGAGCGGGATCCAAGGATTTAAGAAGCAAGTCGTTTGGTGGAAACGCGAGAACACAGTCAGTCAGCCACGAAACGATTTCGAAGAATTCCAAATTTCCGGCGACCCAGCCCCTTATGATAACCGTGGCCGTTGGCTTCACAGGTCCAGAACGGCCATGTCCGGGAACTTCTACGCATCCGTTGGAAAGGAGCGCCGGCAGATCGCGGAATTAATGGCGCAACTACATCCAGGGGTTATACTTTGCTATTTTGGTGACATGGCGATGCGACTATTGCCGGTTGCCCTTGAACAAAAGGTACCTCTTGTCGCTTACTTGCACGGCGACTTTTTATTTAAAACCAACAGATGGTATCGCTGGAGTCTACGCGCCTGCCTGGAACATTTCGCTGCGGTGGTTGTTGTCACGAATGCAGAACGTGATTGGCTCCTCAAACATGGTGTTCCCAGTCATAAGATACACGTCGTACCGTGCGGAGCGCCCATCTCCGTATTCCATCCCGTACGTGATCTCGGCAATTCAGAGCTAAATTTCATTATGGCCTCTCGATTGGCAGAGGAAAAAGGTTGCCACCTATCGATTGCTGCATTTTCCAAATTTCTTAAAATTTTTCCGGCAGCCCGCCTGAGTGTTTTCGGTGATGGTCCTCAGCGCTCTGATCTTGAACAGCTGGTCGCGAAACTGAATCTAACCAACCGCGTTATTTTTCATGGTTACGTAGGCCAGCTTGAACTTGCGCATCAAATGGCGAAGCATGACATCTTCATTCAGCATTCTCTGAGAAAAGAGGGATCTCCCGTCTCGATTGTGGAAGCTATGTCATGTGGATTACCCACAATCTCAACGCCGGTGGGCGGAATTTCGGACCTTGTGATCGATAAGGTGACGGGACTCCTCATTGACGAGGGCGACGTTGGCAGGATGGCAAGCTCGATGGCTTTGTTGGCTGCGGATGAGGATTTGCGCAGGAAATATGGCAATGCCGCCATGGAAAGAGCGGCCAGCCGTTTCAACTCGGACATTCAAACAGAGATATTACAGAAAATATTGGAAGGCGCTTGTGTCAGAGCGGCTAGGACGTTTGTCTAAGCGGCGATAAAACTGGCGAGCAGGTTGTGCGCCGTCCGGCGGGCGGACCGGCGACGAGACGAACGCCCGCAGTTTGCCCAGTCCTTGTTGACGGCAGGATAGACAAATCTCATTTCCGGCGATGCAACAATGAAACCGCCAAGCGCCGTGGCAGCACGTTCCCACGCCGTAATCAACTGACGGGCCGGTGATTGACCGAGCAACGGGAAACAGAATCGCGAGAATATCGAAGCAGGATTTTGCCCGTTGCGATGCCATCAGCCATGGAACAGTATCCCAAAAAATAGAATCAGGGCGAGCGCTGGTTGCACGGCTTCGCAGCAGACGAAAGTTCAGCAGGGCATGATCGACGGCAAGCAGTTCCATGCGGAAATGGATAGCATTCCCGTTCAGTTCCAGGGGCCTGGCGGCGTTGTTGGCGTGGTAAGTCAAGGGCGTGTCATCGCCCGCCATGCCTGGGGTTTTTCCAACCTCGATACGCGAAGCCGGATGACGCCGCAGACACGGCTGCCAATCTGCTCAATCTCGAAACAATTCACCTGCGCGACCCTGTTGGCAACCTGCGGGCAGCCCGAGCATCTGGATGCACGTCTTGCAGACCACCTGCCGAATTTCGAGGGGCCGCTACCGCTTGTGCGCGACCTTTGCAACAACCAGTCTGGCCTGCGTGACTATTGGGCGTTGACCGTTTTGCATGGCGCAAAGGCTGAGCAAACCTTCTCGCGGGCGGATGGAACGTCGGTCCTCTGGCGCACGCGCACCGCGCACTTTGCGCCGGGTACGCGCTATTCCTACAGCAACGGAAATTTCCGGCTCATTGCCGATTTGGTGGAAGAGGTTTCCGGGGAGGCGCTCGAAGCGCTCTATGCCCGGCATGTTTGGCAACCGGCCGGTATGGCGGGCGCCACGCTGACCGCTGATACGAGGCAGCCGGAAGACGGCGTGACCGGTTATGAAGGCAATGATGCAACGGGATACCTGCCGGCGGAAAATGGGATCTATTGGCGGGGCGATGCGGGCATTTCCGCCTCGCTTGATGACATGCTTGCCTATGAATGCTGGATTGACGCGACGCGCGAGGACCCGGACAGCCTCTATCAGCGGATCGCGGCACCCCAAAGCTTCCGCGATGGGACACCTGCCGCCTATGGTTTCGGCCTCAAGCATTCGCAGGTTGGTGATTTCACCTTTACCGGTCACGGTGGTGCCCTGCGCGGCTTCCGCGCTCATCGGATTTGCTCGACACAAGCGCGGCTTTCCGTTGTGGTCATGTTCAACCACCAGGGCGATGCCCATGGAGCAGCTCAGCAGGTGCTGAGGGCCGCACTCGGCCTGCCGCATCCCGTATCGCGGCCGCTGCACAAACGCTATGCGGGCCAATGGATCAGCCATGAGACCGGCCTGCTTGCGCGGCTTGAAACGGGATACGAAACGGTAAGCCTCCGCTTCGGGACTTCGGTCGAGGCGCTGCAGGAAACGCCAGAGGGGAAGCTTGCCTCCCTTGACGTCAGCGTCAGTCAAGAGGGCGCAGATCTCCTCATGCAGCGCCCGCAGGAGAATTTTTCCGAAAGACTGGTGCCGGTGCCCGCCGCGACGCCAGTCGCGGATGTGGAAATTGCAGGGCGCTACCGTTCGGCGGAGCTTGCGGCGGATATCGTCATTGAGCACCGGGACGGCGCCGCTTATCTCACGGCGGAAGGTTTTTTGGGTATCGGGCGGCCTGAGATCATCAGGCCTGCAGGGCCGGATCTCTGGATCGTCGTGACGCGCCGGTCCATGGACGCGCCCGCGCCAGGTGACTGGACGTTGCAGGTCATTCGCGATGAAGACGGTCATGTCATCGGGCTGACGCTTGGCTGCTGGCTGGCGCGCGGGATCAGCTATGACCGGTGCGCGTAATGGCGCCAACCGGTTGAAAATTAAAGCCCTAGGCTAATTTTGCATAGGGTGCTGCCCAAATTGAATTGGTCAGCTGCCGCAAATCGTTTCTATGGTCCGCACCAAGGTCAACTGGCGCGGCAAGAGGAACAGATGGGCAGGATCGTCTATGTGCACGGTCAATTCGTACCGGAGGAGGAGGCCCGCATCGGGCTCTTTGATCGCGGCTTCCTGTTCGGCGATTCCGTCTACGAAGTGACAGCGGTGATCGGAGGGCGGATGATCGATAACGACCTGCACCTCAACCGCCTGGAACGCTCACTGAAGGAGCTTGCTATTCCCCTTGCTTTTTCCCGAGCGGAAATTGCCAGCGTCCAGGCAGAACTCATTGCGCGCAACGCCCTGCAGGATGGCACTGTCTATCTGCAGGTCTCGCGCGGCGAAGCGGATCGTGACTTTTTCTATTCCGATGCGCTGGCTCCGCGTCTCGTCGGCTTCACCCAGGCGAAGACGCTGACGGGCACGAAAGCGCAGCAGCACGGCATAGCGGTCAAGTTGGTGGACGATCCGCGCTGGCAACGGAGGGACATCAAGACGACGATGTTGCTCGGCCAGGTCATGGTCAAGCAGGCGGCGCGCGGTAGTGGTTTCGACGATGTCTGGATGGTCGAGAACGGGCTGGTGACGGAAGGCGCATCATCGACGGCTCATGTCATTACCGCCGACGGACGCATTCTGACCCGTGCCGCCTCGCAGGCAACATTGCCGGGCTGCACGCAGCGCGCCATTGCGCGGCTCTGTGCCACAGAGGGACTACAATTGGAGGAACGCGCCTTCACGCCCGAAGAGGCACAAGGCTCCGCCGAAGCCTTCCAGACCTCTGCCTCAAGCCTGGTCATGCCCGTCGTGCGCATCGGCAGCCGAATGATCGGAGACGGTAAGCCCGGTCCCATCACCAGAAAACTCCAGGCCCTCTATCTGGAAGCGGCGGGCGTTCCGGTCTAGGAACGGCGGAACGACAGGGGGATAACATGAAGACGGCACGCGAATTGGGACTGATCCCGCAGGGGAGACTTGAGCCGGGTCTGGGCAATGCCATTACCGATGTCGCGGGTGTTTCGGTTGGCCATAGCTCTGTACGCGGCGATGGGCTTTTCACAGGCGTGACGGCTATCGTGCCTCATGCCGGCGACATTTTTCGCGTGAAACCACGCGCCGCCGTCGAGGTCATCAACGGTTTTGGCAAGTCGGCCGGCCTGATGCAGATTGCTGAACTCGGAACGATTGAGACGCCGATCCTGCTTACCAACACGTTCGGAGTTGCGGCCTGCACCGAAGCCCTGATCCGCCGCGCCATCACCGCCAATCCGGCCATCGGACGAAAGACCTCAACGGTCAACGCACTCGTTTGCGAATGCAATGACGGCAGCATCAATGATATTCAGGCGATGGCAGTGACATCAGCCGACGCCGAAGCTGCGCTGCTCGCTGCCGGCACTGGACCTGTGGACCAGGGCGCGGTGGGTGCCGGTTCGGGCATGACCGCCTTTGGGTTCAAGGCCGGCATCGGTACGGCCTCGCGGCAAATGCGGATCGGCAAGCGCAACTTCACGCTCGGCACTCTGGTGCTCGCCAATTTCGGCGCAACGGGTGATCTCGTCCTGCCAGACGGCCGCCGTCCCGATCCGCGCGCGCCTGCCAGTCCCGAGCAGGGCTCGGTCATCATCGTCATGGCAACAGACCTGCCACTCGGCGATCGCCAGTTGCAACGGGTTGCGCGGCGCGGCGGTGCAGGACTTGCGCGGCTCGGCGCCTTCTGGGGTCATGGCAGTGGCGATGTCGTCCTGTGTTTCACCACCGCAGATCCGGTGGCGCATGACCCGTCAACACCATTCGCCACGCAGGAACGGCTTGCCGATGAGAACATCGACATTGCCTTTCGAGCCGCCACCGAGACGACGCAGGAGGCCGTGTTGAACGCGCTCTGCATGGCCCCCGCCACACCGGCCCGCAACGGCCGGATTTATCCCGCTCTTGCCGACTGGTTGAAGGAGAACCCCACGCCATGAAAGTCTTTATCTCCGCCGATATCGAAGGAACCGCCGGCATTGCCCATTGGGACGAGACCGAGCGCACGCATCCGGACTGGGCCGAATTCCGGGCCTTGATGACTGCCGAAGTGGTCGCCGCCTGCGAGGGCGCGCGTTCTGCCGGCGCGACGGAAGTGGTCATCAAGGACGCCCACGACAGCGGTCGCAATCTCATTCTCGACCGGTTGCCTGATTACGCGCGGATCGTGCGCGGCTGGTCAGGCCATCCGGACTCCATGATGTTCGGGCTCGACGAAGGCTTTGCCGCCGCCATTTATACCGGCTACCACTCCAAGGCAGGCAGCGAGGCCAATCCGCTTGCCCATACGTCCAACCTGCGCATTTCGCGGCTACTGCTGAATGGCGAGGTTGCGTCCGAGTTTACCGTCAATGCGCTGTGTGCTGCGGGTTATGGGGTGCCTTCCGTTTTTCTGGCCGGTGATGACGGCATTTGCGCGGAGGCACGGGCCATGGTGCCGGGCCTCGCGGCCGTGGAGACGCTGGACGGCCGGGGCCGCGCCTCAACGTCCATCTCGCCTGCATGGTCGCGGCGCCTTATCCGCGAGGGCGTAGCCTTGGCGCTCTCGGGCGATTTCGCGCAGGCACTGCCCGCAATGCCGGAGCACTACGAGGTGGTCATCGAATTCAACAATCCGACGGATGCGTATCGCGCCGGCTGGTATCCCGGCGCTCGTGCACACGGGCCCCGTGCGGTCGCCTTCGAACACAGGGATTTTGCCGAAATCCTGCGGGCGCTGGTCTTCCTCAAGGTCTGATCAGACCGGCACGCGTTCCAACAGTTGCCCCGCTGTGCGCCAGAGGTCTTCGACCTTTCTGTTGCGGCTCGCGGCGTGGCGATAGAGGCGGATTTCGAGGTCGAGATTCCAGCCCTCGTCTACCGATGCGGGCACCAGGCGGCCAGCCTGCATTTCGTCGCGCGCCAGGCTTTCCGGCAGCCAGCATACGCCTGCGCCCGTCACAGCCATATTCATTTGCCCAGCACTGATTGTATTTTCGTGTGTCGTGCGGCGCCGGAAGGGCGGGCGGCGTAGCCAAAGGCGCGATAGCGCAACCCCGAAGAAGGAATTGAGGCCATAACTCAGGCAGGGAATGGCCAATCGCGGCTGCGCGACAGCGCGGTCAATGAGATTGCGGCCCGGCTGTACATTGCCCGACAGTACGATCTCCGGCGAAACCAGCGGGATCAGCCGGTCATGAGCGACAGTCAGAGAGGCAAACTGACCGCGATCAAGGTGAAACGGCACTTCCGGATGGGCATAGGTCAGGAAGAAATCCGCCTCGTCGTTGACAAGCGCATCGAGGTTGGCTTCGATCCCACCGCGGTCAGGGATGAGCGAGGTGCTGAACGTACTGCCCGCGTCTTCCAGCGCCTTCACCCAACCCGGGAAAAAAGTGACCGTCAGCGTATGCAGCGCGGCAAAGCGGATGAGGCCAGGTTCGTGCGACGGGCGCAATGTCTCACGCGCTGCATAGAAGGTACGGATTGCTTCCTGTGCGACCGGAAGGAAATTACGTCCGGCGGGGGTGAGTTCGGCCGGCATGGTGGCGCGGCTGATCAGTGTCGCGCCTAGCCAACTCTCCAACTGCTTGATCCTCCGGCTAAAGGCCGGCTGCGTGACATTGCGAAATTCAGCAGCCCGCGAAAAGCTGGACGTATCGGCAAGCGTCACGAAATCCTCCAGCCACTTGATCTCCATAAACCGTTCCCCCGATCCTGTTTACCCCGGAAAACGATCATAAGTCATTCAATCAAAATGGGTATGCCGATTTCGCATGGGGTGGTGCCAAAACCGAATTGGCCAAGTCAGCCACAACCTTCCACGTTGTGTGTGGAGGAAATAGGTACCGGTTCGTCCGGTGCCCACAGGGGGAGCTGTGAATGGCATTCGCAATCGAAGCCGATCTTATCGTGCACAATGGCCGCATTTGGCGCGGCCGGGAGGAGGGCATCAGCGAGGCTGTTGCCGTGTGGCAAGGTAAGGTTCTTGCAACGGGCAGCGATGCCGACATGTTGAGCCTCAGGGGGCCGCGTACCGAGGTCATTGATCTTGAGGGTCGCTTTGCCAGCCCCGGCCTCATCGACAATCACCTGCACCTGATCTCCACCGGCATCACCATGGGCTGGGTGGATGCAACGCCCGCTGCCGCACCAACGCTGGCCGCCTTGATGGCGACACTTGCCGAGCGCGCCGCAGCTACCCCGAAGGGCGGTTGGGTCCGTGCACGCGGTTATGACCAGGTCAAGCTCGATACCGGTCAGCACCCGACGCGCGAGGATCTGGACCGCGCCATCCCCGACCACCCGGTGCTGCTGACACGCGCCTGCGGCCATGTGGCCATCGCCAATTCGCAGGCACTGAAACTGGCCGGCGTCACCGAGGCGACGCCGGTCCCAGACGGCGGCGTCATCGGTCTCACGGACGGCCGCCTCAACGGTCTCTTCGCCGAAAATGCCATGAACCTGATCAAGGCGGCGATGCCCGAGGTAACGACTGAAGAGCTTGTTGACGGTATCGAACGGGGCGGGCGTTACCTGCTGTCGCTCGGTATCACCAGCTGCATGGATGCGGCGGTCGGCCAGCTCTCAGGCTTTGCGGAAATTCAGGCCTATGAAATGGCCAAGGTTTCCGGCCGCCTGCCGGTTCGTGTCTGGCTGACGCTGCTTGGTGATCCCGGTGTTTCGATCGTTGAGGACTCCTGGCGGGCCGGCCTTATTTCCGGTGCGGGTGACGACATGCTGCGCGTCGGTGCGGTCAAGATCTTCCTTGATGGTTCGGCCGGGGGACGCACCGCCTGGATGTCGAAACCCTATCTGGGCGAACCCGACAATATAGGCGTACAGATGCTGCCGGATGCCGAAGTCGAGGCGATCGTCAAATCCTGTCATGACCGCGGCTACCAGATGGCCTGCCATGCCATTGGCGACGGCGCGATCGGGCAGTTGATCACCGCCTACGAGAAGGCGCTGGCCGCCAATCCCGATCCGGACCGGCGCCACCGCATCGAACATTGCGGTTTCTCGACGGCCGAGCAGGACGCGCGCATGAAGGCGACCGGCATCCTGCCGGCACCGCAGATGGCCTTCATCCACGATTTCGGCGATAGCTACATTTCCGTGTTGGGCGAAGAACGGGGCAAGCCTTCCTACCAGATCGGCACCTGGATGCGCATGGGCCTCAAGCCTTCAACCGGATCCGACGCGCCGGTCTGCTCGCCCGATCCCTTCCCGAACCTGCATGCCATGATCACCCGTAAGACCGGCAAGGGGACGGTGATGGACGATGCCGAAAAACTGAGCCGCGAGGAGGCGCTTCAGGCCTATACGGAATTCGGCGCCTATTCGCAGAAAGCCGAGGCCGTGAAGGGCAGGCTGGTGCCGGGCCAATGGGCCGACATCGCGGTCTTCGACAATGACCTTCTGGAGGCCCCTGCGGATACTATCCTCTCAGGCACGCGCTGCCTGTTGACCCTGCTTGCAGGCCGCGTCGTGCACGATGCGCGATAGAGACTTGCCGGACTAAATTATCGAAACGATGCCGAAAACGGCACGAGAGGGAGAACGACATGCTGAAAAAACTGACACTCGCCGCAATGCTGAGCCTCAGCGTCGCAACCGGGGCTCTTGCCGCCGGCGAACGTTCCGGCGGAACACTCGTCTTCACGGCGCCGTACGGCTCAAGCTTCGCCACGCTCGACGTGCAGGCGAGCCCCAACACGCAGGAAGAATTCATCACGCAGGCCATCCACCGCGGTCTCTACAGCTGGAACTCGATCGAGAACAAGCCGGTGCTCGAACTGGCGGATTCCGAAGACGTCTCCGAGGATGGCACGGTCCACACCTATCACCTGCGCAAGAACGCGGTGTTCCACAACGGTAAGCCGCTGACGGCCGACGACTTCATCTACAGCTACAAGCGCATCGCCAATCCGAAGAATGCGTTCCCAGGCGCCAGCTTCATCGCCGTCATCAAGGGCGCCGACGAGTTCATCGCCGGCAAGGCGGACGAAATTTCCGGTCTCAAGAAGATCGATGATAACACGCTGGAGATCACCTACACCGGCCCGATCAACCCCGGCTTCCCACTGATGCAGAACACGACGGTCATTTACCCGTCAAATGTCGAGGATGAATCAAGCTTCGCCAAGAACCCCATCGGCCTCGGCGCCTTTGTCTTCAAAGAGCATGTGCCGGGCTCGCAGGTCGTCGTTGAAAAGTTCGACAAGTATTACGAGGAAGGCAAGCCCTATCTGGACCGCATCAACATCGTGTTGATGGCCGAAGACGCTGCGCGCGACGTCGCGTTCCGCAACAAGGAAATCGACGTCTCGATCCTTGGCCCGACGCAGTACCAAGCCTATCAGGGCGAGGAAGGCCTGAAGGATCACCTGCTCGAAGTCGCCGAGGTCTATACCCGCAATATCGGTTTCAACCCGGCATTCGAACCCTTCAAGGACAAGCGGGTGCGTCAGGCGATCAACTATGCGATCAACGCACCGCTGATCATCGAACGCCTCGTCAAGAACAAGGCCTATCCCGCCTCCGGCTGGCTGCCGCTCTCTTCGCCGGCCTTCGACAAGGACAAGGCTGCCTATGCCTTCGACCCGGAGAAGGCCAAGGCCTTGCTTGCTGAAGCCGGCTATGCCGACGGGTTCGAGTTCGAGGTGACGGCGAGCCCCAACGAAAGCTGGGGCGTGCCGATCGTCGAGGCGATTCTGCCGATGCTGAAGAAGGTCGGCATCACCGTGAAGCCGAAGCCGGTCGAAAGCTCCGCACTTGGCGACGCCGTGACGTCGAACACCTTCCAGGCCTTCATCTGGTCAAACCTGTCTGGTCCCGACCCGCTGAATGCGCTGCGCTGCTTCCATTCCAAGACGCAGCAATCGGCCTGCAACTATACGAGCTATGCGAGCCCCGAATTCGACAAGCTCTATGAGGCGGCCCAGCAGGAGCGCGACCCGGCCAAGCAGAACGATCTGCTGCGCCAGGCCAACAACATCGTGCAGGACGACGCACCGGTCTGGTTCTTCAACTACAACAAGGCGGTCATGGCCTACCAGCCGTGGATTCACGGCCTCGTTCCGAACGCAACGGAATTGGCGGTCCAGCCCTATGACGAAATCTGGATCGACGAAACGGCGCCCGCTCGCCAGTAAGCCTTGAGAGGTTCGGAGGTGGCCGTGGAAACATCACGGCCACCTCCGCATCGATTGCCGTTCCGTAAGGCCGGCCAAACCGGGACCGCTCATGCTTCGTTTCACCCTGCGCCGTATCCTGCAGATCATACCCACCGTCGTCGTGGTGGCGCTGCTTATTTTCGTCATTTTCTCGGTGGTGCCTGGCACCTTTGCCGCCAGCCTGTTTGCCGATGGCAAACGCGCCGCCGACCCGCAGATGATCGCCCGCCTCATCGAGGAATTTGGGCTGAACAAGCCGTTGATGGAGCGCTTCGTGACCTATGTCACGGACCTTGCGCAATTCGATCTCGGCACCAGCTTCCGCACCCGCCAGCCGGTCATCGACCTCATCAACGACCGGATGTGGGCTTCGCTGAAACTGGCGATCGCTGCCATGGTCTTTGCCCTTGCCGTCGGCGTGCCGCTCGGTTTTCTCGCCGCAATGAGACCCGGCTCAATACTCGATACAGTGACGATGATCGGTGCGGTCTCGGGCCTGTCCATGCCGCAGTTCTGGCTGGGCCTTCTGGCCATGTATCTGTTTGCCCTGCAGCTGAACTGGCTGCCGAGCTTCGGTTATGGCAACGGGTCGTTCCAGAACCTTATTCTTCCTGCCGTCACGCTCGGCGTTACGCCGCTTGCGCTCCTCGCACGAACCACGCGGGCAGGGGTGCTCGATGTGCTGAACGCCGATTTTATCCGTACCGCCCATTCCAAGGGCATGAGCGAAATCAAGGTGGTGCGCTGGCATGTGGCGCGCAATGCGCTGGTCCTGATCGTCACGACGGTTGGCCTGCAATTCGGCTCGCTGATCGGCCAGGCCGTCGTCATTGAAAAGCTTTTTGCCTGGCCTGGCATTGGTTCACTGCTGGTCGATAGCGTTGCGATCCGCGATATCCCCGTGGTGCAGGGCACCATCCTCGTCATCGTGCTGTGGTTCCTCGTCATCAATACTGCCGTCGATCTGATCTATGCCGCGATCGACCCACGCATCAAGCAGGAGTGACGGCAATGCGTCTCGGCTTCAATTTCTGGCTCGGCACCGGCCTGACGGCACTGGTGATTTTCGCTGGTGTCCTCGCTCCGTGGATCGCGCCCTTCGACCCGGTACTCGACGCAGACCTGATGAGTTCCGAACTGCCGCCTGACGCTACCTTCTGGTTCGGCACGGATGCTCAGGGACGCGACGTCTATACACGTATTCTCTTCGGTGCGCAGATTTCGCTGACGGTCGGCATTGTCTCGCAGGTGATCAACTCAATCATCGGCGTCACACTCGGCATGACCGCCGGCTATTGGGGCGGCTGGTGGGACGATCTGGTAAACGGCCTCACCAACGTGATGCTCGCTATTCCCTCACTGATCTTCGCGCTCGCAGTTATGGCGGTGCTCGGGCCGGGCCTGCCGTCTCTTCTTGTCGCACTCGGCCTCACCAACTGGAGCTGGACTTGCCGCATCGCGCGCTCCTCGACGCTGTCGCTGAAATCGCAAGGCTATGTGCAGGCAGCACAAACGCTGGGGTATGGAGACCTGCGCATCATGTTCACCCAAATCCTGCCCAACATGATGGGGCCGATCCTCGTTATGGCGACGCTCGGTATGGGGTCGGCGGTACTGTCGGAAGCAGCCCTTTCCTTCCTCGGCCTCGGCATCCAGCCGCCGTTTCCGAGCTGGGGCTCAATGTTGACCGACGCGCGCCAGCTCATCCAGCTGGCACCATGGGTCGCGATCTTTCCCGGCCTTGCCATTTTCCTGTCGGTGCTCGGTTTCAACCTTCTCGGCGACGGTCTGCGAGACAGCCTCGACCCACATATGAGGACGCGCAAGCCATGACAGCTCCGCTTCTCGACATCAGAAGCCTGCATCTGGGTGTGGCACTCGGCCGTTCCGCCCACCACCCGTTGCTCAAGGGTGTCTCTTTCCAGATCATGCCCGGCGAGGCCTATGGCCTCGTCGGAGAGTCCGGCTCCGGCAAGTCAGTGACATCGCTTGCCGTGATGGGGTTGCTGAAGAGGCCGCTGGCCGTCTCCAGCGGCGAAATCCTGTTCAAGGGGCAGAATCTGCTGACTTTGCCAAAACGGGAAATGCGCCGCCTGCGCGGCAACCGTATCGCCATGATCTTCCAGGAACCGATGACCGCGCTGAACCCCCTGTCCACTGTCGGCCGGCAGATCGCCGAAATGTTTGTGCTGCATCAGGACAAGAGTTGGAACGAAGCCCAGAAGCTTGCGATCGACGCGCTCGCCAGCGTTCGTGTCCCCAACCCGGACCGGCGCGCGAAAAACTATCCGCACCAGATGTCGGGCGGCCTTCGTCAGCGTGTCATGATCGCCATGGCGCTCGCCTGCAATCCCGACCTGTTGATCGCCGACGAACCGACAACAGCGCTCGACGTCACCGTACAGGCCGAAGTGCTGCGCCTGATCAAGGAACTCTGCGCCGAACGCGGCACGGCCGTACTCTTCATCAGCCACGATCTCGGCGTCATCGCCAGCATCTGCCAGCGCGTCGGCGTCATGTATGCCGGCTGTCTCGTCGAGGAGAACGAGACGAGGGCGCTCTTCGATACACCCCGGCACGACTATACGAAAGGGCTACTCGGCGCCCTGCCTCGCCTTGGCAGCCGCAGTCAGCATGGCCGCCAGCGGCTGGTCGATATCGACAGCATCATTGCCGACCGCTCGAAGCTGACCGAGACCCGCTTCATCGCCCCGCGCGGTATAGAGGGGAGCCAGCCATGACCGCCCCGCTGCTGCAGGTGGACGACCTGCATGTCCGTTTTCCGATTTCCGGGGGCGGCCTGCTCGGCAGAGGCCGGCGCATGCTGCACGCCGTCAACGGCATCAGTTTTTCGCTTGCCAAAGGGGAATGCCTCTCGATCGTCGGCGAATCCGGCTGCGGAAAGTCGACAACCGCGCTCTCGATCCTCGGCCTTCAGGAGCCGACGGAGGGCATGATCCGTTACCGTGGCCTGCCTCTCGCCGGCCCTGGCGCGCCGGGACGTATGCAGCGCGCCAAGGCAGTACAGATGGTGTTTCAAGACCCCTACGCCTCGCTCAATCCGCGCCAGTCAGTACGCAGCTCGCTTGCGGCACCGCTGCGTTTGCATGGCTTTACCGCTGGCTCGGAAATCGACGGCCGCATCGAAGTCATGCTCAAGAATGTCGGCCTGACACCCGAGCACGCAAACCGATATCCGCATGAATTTTCCGGTGGCCAGCGCCAGCGTATCGGCATTGCCCGTGCCCTGATCCTCGAACCGGAGATCGTCGTGCTCGACGAGCCGGTATCGGCTCTCGACGTCTCGATCCGGGCGCAAATCATCAACCTGTTGCTGGACCTTCAGGAAAAACTCGGTCTTTCCTACCTGATGATCAGCCACGACCTCAGCGTGGTCGAGCATATGAGCGACCGGGTGCTGGTGATGTATTTCGGACAAATCGTGGAAGAAGGCGGATGGCGGGAAATCTTCGAAGCGCCGGCGCATCCATATACCCGCCGGTTGATCGCCGCCATTCCCGATCCGGAGAAGGCACTGAACACGGCCGAATTACAGGATTGTGTTTCCGATGTGCCGCAATTTGCCGGCCGCAGCTTCATTTCCGACGGCAGCACGGCGCCGGATGTTTTTACGGCACCTGCGCCTTCCGAACTGGTTGAGATCGGTGCCAGTCATAAAGTCCGGCTGGCTTCGGCATAGGGCTATGACAACTCCGGTAAGCCAGAGCAGCCAGAAGTAAGCTATAAACAACAGGTGGGAACAGAATGGGCCGCAAACCGAAAATCGCCGTGATCTTGGATGAAAACACCAGCTCTGGTGGCGACGGCTATGAGATCTCCAAGAACTACTTCTCCGCCATCAGCCGAGCCGGCGCCATTGGGTTCGGTATTCCATATCAGCATGACGTGATCGGCCAGGTGGTCGAAGAGTTCGATGGCTTCTTGAGCGTCGGTGGGCGCATCCACTTTCCGACGGAATGGTACGTCGAAGGCGACCAGTCCCAATACCCGGCGTCCGAGCGTCTCGCCGTCGAAATGGCGCTCATGGAAGGATTTCTTAGCCGCGACAAGCCTGTGCTCGGTATCTGCAATGGTATGCAAATGCTTGGGTGCCTCAACGGCTGCCGAATGGTTTCGGATGTGCATTCCTCGTGGCCCGGTGCGCTCAACCATGACCAGACCGATACGTTCCATCCCGTACACATCCCCAGTGGCACCAGAATGTCTGAAATTCTCAATGCCGAGACATTCGACGTCAATACCTTCCATCGGGAGGCGATCGTCGACATATCCGGCAGCGTGGTTGTTACCGCCCGCGGTCCAGACGGTGTTGTCGAAGCCATTGAGGTGAGATCGCAATCTTTTGCCATGGGCCTGCAGTGGCATCCGGAACGGCTCGACACCGCGGACCACCCGGGCGCTCGCATATTTGATGCGTTTGTGAAAGCTGCGAGCTAGGGAGTGTCGGACCAATAAATATCGACGGCGTCCGGATCGTTGCCGCCGTGAGATAGGCAAAGTTCCCGACAAAAGAGCTGCCCCTCGGCCGTTTTGCATTGTTCAACGCATTTCGTTTTGCAACCGCCTCAGACACACTACCAAAAACACGATATCCTCTGATTCATGCGCCAAGCGCTTGGGGAATCCCCGATACGATTGGCGAAGGAGTTGGGGCGGCAGATTACGCATGAGCAGACCGAACTATCAGGATATTGCCCGCCTTGCCGGCGTTGGGACAGCGACAGTCGAGCGCGTTCTGAACGGGCGTGGCGGCGTTCGTCCAGAACTCATTGAAAAGGTAACGCTTGCTGCACGGACTCTGAAATATCCACGCACGATACCAGACGCACACCACAAGCTGCTGCGTATTGAAGTGCTGATGGTCCGTCCGGAGACAACGTTCTACCGCAGGCTTTCCCACGAGTTTGAAAGCATCGCATCAACACTGGATCCTTTGGTCGTTGTTCAACGCAGCTTTACGGATGAGAAGAACCCCGACGAAATCGCGAAACGGATCCTGGCTGCTGACGTTCCACGGGCGGGCTTGATACTGGCCGTGCCCAACAGCCCCACCATCGGCGCTGCAGTGGATGCCGTTGTCAAACGCGGGACACCGGTGGTCCATGTGGTGACACGGGCATCCGAAACGCGGGGAGAATTTGTCGGCATCAATAACTACGCAGCCGGTCGTACCGCAGCCCACTTCATCTCCCGGATGACGACGCAGGCGGGGCCGGTAGTTGCGCTCTGCCATCCGATCTATCAGGTGCACCGGGAGCGCATGCGCGGTTTTTCTGACTATTTTGCCGAGCATCGTGGCGCCGTCAGTTTTGAGTGGATCGGGTTCAGCCGGGACGAAGAGCAGTATAGCGAGGCATCCCTATGCTACGCTCTTGAGAAATATCCCGATCTTGCCGGCCTGTATAATGCAGGCGGCGCGAACTCCGCCTTAATCAAGGTGCTGGGCCGCCATCAGCGAGGCCGCGAGATCTTGTTCGTCGCTCACGAACTCACGGATTACACCCGCACGGCCTTACGCAATGGCATCGTCGATGTGGTCCTCGACCAGGCGCCCGAAGCGCAGGCACAGCGGGCGCTGGACTGGATCTTGTATCGGATCGGCTTGACGAAGATTAAGCCGGATCCCAACCCCATTCGTTTCATCACCATCACCGCAGAAGCTCTCTGATCTAATCTGATCAACGAAGCCTTCGGCGTTTTGCGGTCCTCCTGCTACCTAAATGGCAGGGAGGAAGGCCTAGACGTTCGCTTTGAACAGCCGGCGAAAGCGTCCGCTCTCCTTCAATCAAAGCTTTGTGCGAGCACGTCAGACGTGCTCCGCCCCAGGGAGAACGTAATGGACGACCTTAAGTATGGAACGCGCAACAAGCGTGGCGACTGGGCGCCGAAGCAGCCGGTTCAGTATGCGCCGCTCTTCCAGTTCCCGACGCGGATTATGGCAATCCTGAAATGGCTGCCACATTATTTCTTCCCCTGGAACGTGGTCTTTGCGGCCTCGGCATTGGCCTATTGGGCTTGGGTCATTCCGCCGATGGAAACCATGCGGACGCTCGGCTTTGGCTGGATCGCCTGGCTTTATGCTGTCAACACTGTCTGCGTTTTCCTGTTCTACGGCGCGTTCGAGCTTCATCTTTACGTGCTGAAACGCCAGGAAACCCGCTTTAAATACAATGGCAAATTCCCCGCCGAACAGAAAAACCAGGCGTTCTGGTTCGAAAACCAGAACAAAGACAACATTCTGCGCACCTTTCTGTCCGGTGTTGTCATCTGGACGGCAATCGAGGCTGGTATGCTCTGGGCCTATGCCAACGGGTACGCGCCCTGGCTTGCCTTTGCGGAGAATCCCTGGACACTGGCGCTTGTCGCACTCGTCGTGCCGATCATCCACGAATTCCACTTTTTCTGCGTGCACCGGCTGATCCACACGCCGTTGCTCTACAAGTGGGTGCATTCGGTCCACCATAACTCGGTCAATCCGTCACCGTGGTCGTCGCTGTCGATGCACCCGGTTGAGCATCTGCTCTACTTCGGAACGGCGTTTTACCATTTGATCCTGCCGTCCAACCCCATCCTCATGCTGTACCAGCTGCATTACGCGGGTTTCGGCGCCATTCCCGGCCATGTCGGCTTCGACAAGGTCGAAGTCGGTGAGGACAAGCTGGTCGATAGCCATGCCTATGCGCATTACCTGCATCACAAGTACTTCGAAGTGAACTACGGCGATGCTTTGATCCCGCTCGATAAGTGGTTTGGCACCTGGCACGACGGCTCGCCAGAAGGCGAGGCTCAGATGCAGGATCGCTACCGCAAACGGAAAGAAAAACTGGCAGCCCGCAAGGCCCGTGCAGCCGCCGGGGAGGCTGCAGAATGAGCTGGGTTTCCGCATGCCAACTCGATGACATCGAACAGGAAGGCGCCATTCGCTTCGACCATGGTGGACGCACCTACGCGATCTATCGTGGACCGGATGATCGTGTCTATTGCACGGCCGGTCTGTGCACCCATGAGGCTGTCCACCTTGCCGATGGCCTGGTGATGGATTTCGAGGTGGAATGTCCCAAGCATTCCGGAGCCTTCGATTATCGCACGGGCGAGGCCATCCGGCTGCCTGCCTGCGAAAATCTGAAAACCTATCCGGCCGAGGTGGTCGATGGAGAGGTTCGCGTGGCCGTGAACTAGGGCCGCCGAAACAACGGCCCGTCGGGCCTCCGGAATGCACTGGGCGGTCCGGCGCCTATTGGGAGGATAATATGAAATTTGCTTACGCGGCGGCTCTTGCTGTCTCCTTGATGGCGGGTACCGCCTCGGCCGAAATGATCGGCGTTTCCATGCAGAGCTTCGACAACAACTTCCAGACACTGTTGCGTGAAGGCTTGCAGGCCCGGGCCTTGGAGGTGAAGGGCACGGACGTACAAGTCGAGGATGCGCAGACCGACATCTCCAGGCAGCTTAGCCAAATCAACAACTTCATCGCTGCAGGCGTCGACGCTATCATTCTCACCTTGGCTGATGCTTCGGCAGCGCCGGGCATCACCCAGGCGGCGCAAAAGGCCAACATTCCGCTGGTTTACCTCAATCTTGAGCCTGGCAATGTCGGGCAGCTTCCCGACAAGCAAGCCTATGTCGGATCACGGGAAACGGATGCGGGAACGCAGGCCGCCCAGGCCGCATGCGACCTTTTGAAGAAGACGGGCAAAGACAGCAACGCGCAGGTCTACATCCTGATGGGCGATCTCGCCCATCAGGCGTCGCGTGACCGCACGTCGTCTTTCAAGGACACGCTGGCTGCCGGCGACTGTAAGGGCGTGACGATAGCCGACGAACAGTCGGCCGCATGGACCCGGACCAATGCGATGGACATGACCACCAACTGGATCACGGCCGGCCAGCCGATCGATGTGGTCTACGCCAACAATGACGAAATGGCCTTGGGCGCAATTCAGGCGCTGAAGTCTGCAGGGGTTTCGATGGATGATGTGATCGTCATTGGCATCGATGCGACACAGGACGCTCTGGCTGCCATGGCGGCCGGTGACCTGGATGCCACGGTCTTCCAGAACGCCAAGGCTCAATCCGCAAGCGCCATCGATGCGGCGGTCGCGCTCGCGGGCGGAAAACCTGTCGAAAAACAGGTCATGGTTCCCTTCGAACTGGTCACGCCCGAGAACATGAAAGACTACGCCAAGCGCAATTGATCGCGATGACTGGCACATAAACCTATGTGCCAGTCCATTCTGGAGGACCACCGTGGACGCTATCGTTATTGTCGGGGCAGGGGAATCGGGCACCAGAGCGGCTTTTGCGCTTCGGGAAGCTGGCTATGCCGGTACGGTCACGCTGGTTGGCGTTGAACCCCATCTGCCTTACGAGCGCCCACCGCTGTCAAAGCCTGAAAACGGCGCTGTAACGATGAAGGCGCTGTGTTCCAGCCAAGCTCTGCTCGACGCGGGCGTTACCTACCTTCATGGCGTCGGAGCAACCGCCCTGGATGCCGGCCGGCGGGCCGTCACTCTGAGTGATGGGCGAGCACTGGCCTACGATAAACTGCTTCTTGCGACAGGCGCGCGTCCACGAAAACTCGCGTGCAAGGGCGCTGAGCGCGCGCTTGACTTTCGAACGTATGATGATGCGAAGGCCGTGCTCTCCGGCGTGGATACCAGCCGCAGCGTCGCGATCATTGGTGGCGGTCTGATCGGCATGGAGCTGGCGGCCGTGCTGCGTGGCAAAGGGCTTGCTGTCAGCGTTATCGAGGCTGCTCCAAAGCCACTCGGCCGGGCAGTGCCCTCGCACTTTGCTGCACGATTGCATAGCCGGCACAGTGAGGAAGGCGTCCACTTCCATCTCGGCCAAGGCGTTTCCGAAATCCGCCACAACACGGTTCTCCTGGCCGACGGTACTTCGGTACCTGCGGACGTCGTTGTCGCGGCCATTGGTGTTCAGCCTGAGATTGCCCTGGCTGAAGCCGCGGGCCTTGCGACTGGCAACGGCATACTGACGGACGCTTTTCTCCGGACGAGTGATCCAGATATATTCGCGGCCGGTGATTGCGTGGCTGTCGAGCAATATGGTGGTGGCCATGTCCGCTTTGAGAGCTGGCGCAATGCCCGGGCGCAAGCCGAGACGGCTGCTCGCAACATGGCAGGAGCCGTTGAGCCTTTTGCAGCGATCCCCTGGTTCTGGTCCGATCAATATGATCTCGTCCTGCAGGTTGCCGGGCTGCCGCAGCCAGACCATCAGTGCGTGATGCGCGCGCTGCCAACCGGCGAGCTTGCGTTTTATCTCGATGACGGACGCCTGGTGGCCGCCGCTAGTCTGGGCGTTGGGAACAGTCTTGCCAAGGACATGAAGCTCTCGGAGATGCTGATTGCGGCGAGTGTGCGCCCCGATCCCGCCGTTCTGGCCGACCCGGGCGTCAATTTGAAGGCGCTGCTTAAAAATGCGAAGGCGGCGTGATGCAGAATCTACATATTTTCCAGTCGTTATGGGCGATGGAGCGGCGCCATACCGACGGCTTCGAGCGAGACCTCGAAGACAATATTGCCATGATCATCGAGGCTGGTTTCGACGGCGTCAGCGCCCACTATACAAACCGTCAGGATGTTGCCCGTCTCAACCAGGCGATCGAAGGCACCGGCCTCAAAATCGAAGGGGTGTGCTTTCCCCGGACAGTCGAAGACCTGATGCTGCCGTTGGAGCTTGCGGCGGATTACCCGGTCAGCCACCTCAACCTGCAGCCGGATATTCGTCTGCGCAGGGTTGAGGACTGCCTACCCTTGCTTGACGGCTGGATGCAGCTTGCAGCCGTTGCCGGCATCCCGGTGTTCATCGAAACACATCGCGATCGAATGACCGCCGATCTCTTCTTCACGCTTGATTTGCTGGATCAGCGCCCCGAATTGCCGCTGCTGGCAGACCTGTCGCATTTCCTGGTGGGGCGGGAGTTCGCATTTCCGGTCAATGCGGAAAATCACGCTCTGATCAGCCGTATTCTCCAGAATGCCCAGGCATTTCACGGCAGGGTCGCATCACGCGAACAGGTCCAGATCGAGCTGTCGTTTCCACATCACCGCCCCTGGGTCGATCTCTTCCTTGCCTGGTGGCAGGAAGGTTTCCGGAGCTGGCGCTCCCGTTCCGCCGACAACGCAGAACTGGTCTTTACCTGTGAACTTGGGCCGAAGCCCTATGCGATCACAGGCCGCGACGGCAACGATACCACCGACAGATGGTCTGAGGCGCTCCAGCTCAAGGATATGATCCGCGAGCTTTGGGCGGCAACGGCTTCCCCTGAAACACCACGCGAAACGGCTTGCGGAGATCTTTGGGTCTCCGCCCCTAAGGGATAATGAGGAATACTATGAAATCACGTGCTGCCGTCGCTTTCGCTCCGGGCAAGCCCCTGGAAATCGTCGAACTGGATGTCGCTCCGCCGCAGAAAGGGGAGGTTCTGGTCAGGATTACCCATACAGGGGTCTGCCACACCGATGCTTTCACGCTCTCGGGAGCCGACCCTGAAGGCATTTTTCCGGTCGTTCTCGGGCATGAAGGTGCCGGTATCGTCGTGGAAATCGGGGATGGGGTCACCAGCGTTCAGCCCGGAGACCACGTCATTCCGCTCTATACGGCCGAATGCCGCGAATGTCTGTTTTGCAGATCGGGCAAAACCAATCTCTGCGTCGCGGTGCGGGCGACCCAGGGCAAGGGATTGATGCCGGATGGCACCACGCGCTTTTCCTATAAAGGTCAGCCGATTTATCACTACATGGGCTGCTCGACGTTTAGCGAATACACCGTGGTTGCCGAGGTCTCCCTGGCAAAGATCAATCCTGAAGCCAATCCCGAGCACGTCTGCCTGTTAGGTTGCGGCGTCACTACCGGCATCGGCGCCGTCCACAACACTGCCAAAGTGCAAAAGGGGGATAGCGTTGCCGTGTTCGGTCTGGGCGGCATCGGCCTTGCCGTCATCCAAGGCGCAAGGCAGGCGCAGGCAGGACGCATCATTGCCATTGATACCAACCCTTCGAAATTCGAGCTTGCCGGAAGCTTTGGCGCCACGGAGTGCATCAATCCGAAAGACCATGAAAAACCTATTCAGGACGTCATTGTCGAGATGACCGGATGGGGTGTCGATCATTCCTTTGAATGCATCGGCAATGTCAGCGTCATGCGTGCAGCCCTGGAATGCGCTCACCGGGGCTGGGGGCAGTCGGTCGTTGTCGGTGTTGCGGGCGCTGGCCAGGAAATCTCCACCCGGCCCTTTCAGCTTGTGACCGGACGCACTTGGAAAGGCACCGCATTTGGCGGGGTTAAAGGCCGCACCCAGCTGCCCTCAATGGTGGAAGACGCAATGAACGGAGACATAGAGCTGGCAGCCTTCGTGACCCATACCATGGGCCTCGATGCCATCAATGACGCTTTCGATCTGATGCATGAGGGAAAATCTATTCGGTCCGTGATCCATTATTGATCACGGTTCACCGTTCCTTTCCCTCACAAAGCGACTGGCCACTATCACCCTCCAAACGTGGTGGCCGAGGGAGAGCTGGCTGCGGCCGCCTCTCCCAACTATCCACCCGGCACTGGAAAGCCATCACACAGACCGTCCGCAGTTTCAGGCCTCAGCAAAGGCAAGCCGGCGATCTGGTGTCAGCACGCTACCGAAGAATGACGCGCATCTCTTCCTACAGCGAAGCGCCGATTTCTACCTTGTCGACCTCGATCCAGGCCTTCTCATCAAACGATCGTGCCATGGCATGGACGGTCTTCTCGATACGCAAGCCCTGTTTGAAATCGATCGCTGAAAAAGGCTCACCCGCGATCGCGCGGATCAGTTCGTGGCACTCGATGATCTTCAGGTCATTGAAACCGAGACCATGGCCGGGTGCCGGGATGAATTGGCCATAGGGTGCATGGGAAGGCGCAGTCAGGACCCGGCGAAAGCCCTGTTCGGTGGTGTTGCCGCCGGTCTGGTAGAGTTCGAACTCGTTCATGCGCTCCTGATCGTAGAGTATAGAACCCTTGGAGCCGTAAATCTGCAGAGCGATACGGCCTTTGCGGCCCCACGCGGCGCGGTTTGCCATCAGTACGGCCGAGATGCCGTGCTCGAGCCGCATCAGGATACTGGCGCCATCGTGGTTTTCCACCGCCCTGCGGCCACCATCCTTCAAGGGACGGTCGGCATAGGGCTTCGCCATGTCGGTAACGACCGAACGGACATGGCCGAAAAGATACCAGAGCAGCGAGAGAGGATGCACCGCGAAATCGTCCAGCGCACCATAGCCTGCCGACCGTTCGCTTTTCCAGTAGAAGGGCGCTTCGGGATCAGCCATGAAATCCTCGTCCATCTCGACACGGACGTGGTTGACGGCACCGATCGCGCCATCCTCGATCAGTGTCTTCATATGCCGAAGGATGGGATTCTGGATATAGTTGTAGCCCATGATTGCAATTTTGCCGGAAGCCTCGACGGCTTTCAGCATGCGTTGCGCATCCGGAAATGTCGGCGACATCGGCTTTTCGCACCAGACATGTTTGCCGGCTCCGAGGGCCGCAATGGCCATCTCGGCATGGAACTGGTTCGGGGTGGTGACGGAGACGACATCGACATCCGGATCGTCGATAAGCCGGCGCCAGTTAGCCGTTGCCTTTTCAAAGCCGAACTCATCGGCGCGCGCGGTGGCAAGTTCGGCATTGGCTTCTGCCAGATGCACCAGCCGTGGACGAGGCACATCGCCGAAGACCGCTTTTACCGCATTCCAGGCCAGTGCATGGCACTTGCCCATATATCCCGTACCGATCAAGCCGACGCCCAATGGTTTCATGACACTTATCCTCGCCAGCTATCCTGCAGTCCGTCAGACTGTCTTGCGCTTCTTCTGTCTGTAAACATCGACCACGACGGCTGCGACGATGATCATGCCTTTGACGATTTCCTGGTAGTAGGCGTCCACCCGCAGGAACGTGAAGCCGGAGGTCATCACACCGAGGATGACCGTGCCGATGACCGTGCCGGTGATCCGTCCGACGCCACCGGCAAGCGATGTGCCGCCGATGACTGTGGCGGCGATCGCATCCAGTTCGTACATGACACCCATGCCGGCCTGTGCCGTTTGCGCACGGGCAGCGGTGACGACACCGGCGAGACCAGCCAGCATGCCGGCGATGGCATAGACCTTGATCAGATGTGCCTCGACATTGATGCCGGAGACGCGGGCGGCCTGAACATTGGCGCCGATCGCATAGGTGAACTTGCCATAGCGGGTGTAGCGAAGGGCGATATGGAAGATGAGGGCGACGACAAGGAAGACGATGACCGGCCAGATGCCCGTGCCGATGAAGTTGAACTGGTCGGTCAGGCCGGAAACCGGCTGCCCCTTGGTGTACCATTTCGACAGGCCACGTGCGGAGACCATCATGCCCAAGGTCGCAATGAACGGCGGAATCTTCGTCTTGGCGATCAGCCAGCCGTTGATCAGACCCGCAAGCAGGCCGATACAGAGCCCAAGGCCGATCGGGACGATGGCCGGAAGGTCGGTCAATGCAGGATAGAGTGCACGAGGCCATGTCGATGCCTGCGCCACGCTAGCGGCAATCATCGCCGTGACGCCGACCACCGAGCCGGAGGAAAGGTCAATGCCGCCGGTGATGATCACCTGCGTGACGCCGACTGCAATGATACCGATAACGGCCACCTGCAGGATCATGATCGTCAGGCGCTGCGAGTTCATCAGGAAGCTTTGGCCGATGAAGATCCAGCCGAGGATCTCGTAGACCAACGCAATGCCGACCAGAACCAGGAAAATGTTGAATTCCGGCGGGATGCGCCGCTTGCTCGCGCTTGGCACCGCCGTGGCGGCCGAGGCTTCTATCTTGGTGCTCATGTCCTGTCCTCCCGGATGGTATTTTTTAAAAGCGCGCCATCACTGCGCTGCAAGTTCCATGACCTTGACCTGGGTCGCTTCCGCCCGGTCGAGGAAACCCGTGACCCGGCCTTCGTGCATCACCATGACGCGGTCGCTCATGCCCAGAACCTCCGGCATTTCCGACGAGATCATGATGACGGCGACGCCGTCGCGGGCGAGTTCTGTCACCAGACGGTGGATTTCCGCCTTGGCGCCGACATCGATGCCGCGTGTCGGCTCGTCGAGGATCAGGATGCGCGGGTTGGTCAACAGCCAGCGGCCGATCAGCGCCTTCTGCTGGTTGCCGCCTGAGAGGTTTTCGATACGCTCCTGCAGGTTTGGTGTTTTCACCCGCAGCTTGCGGGCCATCTCCTCGCATTTTGCCGACACGGCCTTCTGATCGACGAAGCCCATCTTGACGAACTTGTCTTGCAGCACCGCGATCTGCATGTTTTCCAGGATATCCAAGATAAGCAGGCAGCCGGTATCCTTGCGGTCTTCGGTCAGGAAAGCCATCCGGTTGCGGATCGCCTCTGTCGGCGAACCGATCGTGACAGGCTTGCCGTTGATTGCGATCGATCCCGAGCTTGCTGGCGTGACGCCGAACAAAGTTTCGGCCACATTCGAGCGGCCGGAACCGACAAGGCCGGCAACGCCAAGGATTTCGCCGGCGCGCACATCGAACGAAACATCGTGGAAGACGTCTTTCAGACAGAGGTCTTTCACCGACAGAACGACGTCGCCGATCGGTACTTCTTCCTTCGGGAACATCTGGGTGATCTCGCGGCCGACCATCATCTTGATGATATCGTCGCGGGTCACGTCGGTAGAGGCATGTGTGCCGATATATTTGCCGTCGCGGAACACCGAGAACTCGTCGGCGATCTCGAACAGCTCGTTCATCTTGTGGGTGATGTAGACGATGCCGATGCCCTGGCTGCGCAGATCACGGATGATGGTGAAGAGGTGGGCGACTTCGCGCTCGGTCAGCGCCGAGGTCGGCTCATCCATGATCAACACGTCGGATTCGTAGGATACCGCCTTGGCGATCTCGACCATCTGGCGATTGGCGATGGAAAGATCGCGTACTTCCGCCTGCGGATCGAGGGCAATGTTCAGACGCTTGAAGAGGTCTGCGGTCTTGCGGTTCATTTCGCCATGATCGACGAACCCGAGCCGGGTGAGCGGCTCGCGCCGGATCCAGATATTCTCTGCTACGGTCATGAATGGCATCAGGTTCAGTTCCTGATGGATCATGGCGATGCCGTTTTCGAGCGCATCCAGCGGCGATTTCAGCCGGATATCGACGCCCTTGAATTTAACTTCGCCCTTGTCGGGCGTATAGATGCCGGCAAGGATTTTCATCAGCGTCGATTTGCCGGCGCCGTTTTCACCCATCAGCGCATGCACGGTGCCGCGCTTCAGACGGAACGATACGTCATCCAGGGCCACAACGCCGGGAAATTCCTTGCGCACCCCTTCGACTGCAAGCAGATATTCGGCTTTTGGTACGGCGCCACTGGCGCGTACGGCTGCCATTGTTGTCGGACTGACCATTTTAATGATGCCTCCCTGTCGCCTGTTTGGCTGGGACCTGCGCCCTCAGGCAGCAAGGTCACCTCACGGTCCGCTGGAGGCGCATCGCACCAACGTCAACGAAACCGGGCAATCCGGGGCGCGGATGAGCGCGCCCCGGTGTTCAGGTTCAGTTCTTTGCCTGATAGTCCTTGAGGTTGGCCGGCGTTACCAATTCGAAAGGAATGTAGACCTTCTTTTCGACCGTTTCGCCCCGCGCAAACTTCAGAGCCGCATCGAGCGCGCCCTTGCCCTGGCCAGCAGCGTTCTGGAACACGGTGACATCCAGATCACCGGCTGCCATGGCGGCAAGCGCATCCTGCGTCGCATCAACGCCGCCGATCACGACCTTGTCCATCGGCCGGCCGGCAGCCTTCAGTGCCTGAATCGCGCCAATGGCCATTTCGTCGTTGTTGGCGATGACGGCGTCAAATTCCAAACCGGCAGAAAGCCAGTTGGTCATCAAGTCTGCACCCTGCGTACGCGACCAGTTGGCGGTCTGCTCTTCAACGATGGTGATGCCCTTGCAGGCGTCGGTGGCGAGAACGTCATGGACGTCCTTGGTGCGCATGCGGGCCGCCTGGTTTGAAAGCTCGCCCATCATGACGACGGCCTTGCCCTTGCCGCCGAGCAGCTTGCAGACTTCCTGGGTTTCGAGCGTGCCGGATTCAGCTTCATTGGATGCAACGAAAGCCTGCTTTTCCGGGAGCGTGTCGATGTTGATCGGCTCGCGGTTGACGTAAACCAGCGGAATGCCGGCATCGGCTGCGATCTTTGACATGGCGGCAGTCGCGTCGGTGTCGACCGGGTTGACAACGATGGCATCGACGCCGGCTGCGATGAAGTTCTGGATCTGGCTCTGCTGCTTGGCAACGTCGTTCTGCGCGTCTTCAACCTGCAGCGTGACGCCGTCGAGCGTCTTGGCATAATCCTGCATGCCGTTGCGCAGAACGGTCAGGAAGTTGTCGTCGAACAGCGCCATCGAAACACCAACAGTTTCGGCATGTGCCGCAGTCGACATCATCGCAGCCAAGGCTGCGCCCATAATCATTTTCTTCATGTTGTAGTTCCTCCACAAAACGGTGACCGGCGACCACCCTCCACAAGCCGGAGGCACCCCATTCGCGGTGGCACCCAATTCCCGTAGGCCGCCTCTCCCGGGCAGCTCTGCGTCAAAACAGAATAAACAAACCGACAGTTTGTTAATACGGAACAACTATTCCATTTTATAATTCCATCGTCAAGGGCGTTCCAACTGACATTCGTGCAAAAATGCCGGATGGAACGCCCGTTCCGTCAGGCCGTGGCTTCAAGAAATGCCATGCTTTCGCGGATCGCCGCTCTGATATCGGCTGATTGATGCACATCGGGCGAAAAGGGCTCGAAAGAAAATGGCCCGGCATAGCCGCTTTCTCGCAGCGTCCGGATTTGGCCGGCATTGTCCAGGCGGTCATTGGCATCCACAAGAATGCGGTGCGGGTCGCGCATGCCGTTGACGGAAATGCCGGGATCGGCAACGCCGGAAATGTGAACCAGACCGGTCATTTCCGGATGGAATTTTTCTTCCCCTGCCAAGTGATGGTGGAACGTGTCATGCACGATTTTGAACCGACTCCCACCTGAGACGGCCTGAATAGCCTCTACGGCTTCGGTTTTGGAACGCAACGAGCAGATTTCAAAGCCAAGCGGCTCGACGAGACCGATGATACCGGCGTCTTCCAGCATTGGCGTCAGCGCGGTTAACGCCTGTCTCAGGTTGGCTTGGCGCTCGCCGTCGCCCTGACCACTGCCGTCGTTGAGCGGCACGAGAACCAGCGCCTCCGCTCCGCAATCGCGGGCATAAGTGATGAGTTCCTGTGCTTCGCGGGCGCGGTCGCCGTTCCATTGGTTGAACCGCTGCAGCGCGTTGATCGAAACGATGGTCAAGCTATGTTTTTCGGCGAGCGCCTTTATTTCGGCAGCCGGTGTACCGTCGATAATCGCGTTGCCGTCGAGATCATTGCGGATTTCAACCGCCGACATGCCGAGCGATTTTGCCAGAGCAAAAAATGCATCCGGCGACAAGGCCGGGGCAGTCATATGATTGAGCGCGAATGAAAGGGTCGTCATAGGTGCTGTTCCTCCTGCACATGAATTCGCGGGAAGGGGAAAGCCCACTCCCTGAGCGCGTGAGGATCATCAGCTTATTGAGACACAGTCAAAGCCGAAGCCGTTATCTGTCTCTCATTGGTGAAAGAATACAAAAACCGCGTGAGAGAATACTCTCATTTCGAAGGCGGCCTGCTCAGATGTTTTCCGGGGTGAAAATATCGAACGGCAAAAATGTCTGGCCCGGAACGCCTCCGATACCACGATCAATGGCGGCGACCATCTGCCCCACCAATTCCCGGGTCAGATGCGCGACGGGCGTTGCGACTGCCATGGTCACGAGATCTTCAGCCAGCGCCATTCTTGATTCCGGGGTCAGTTCATTCACAACGACCAGCAGCTTACCTGCCATCTTTTCTTCGGCAAGGGCCGAGATCGCGCCCTCCATGCCGCCGCCGCAGACATAGAACCCGATCAGGTCTGGATGGCGCTGCAAGAGGTTGATCGTTGCCTCGTGCGTGATCTCCTCCGTATCGAGATTGACCATTGTGTCGAGAACCTCGAAATCAGGCGCATTCTCGCGAAAATACGAGCGGAAACCGATTTCACGCAATTCGTGACCATGAAACCGATGGCTTCCGATGAAAGTTGCAACCTTCCCCGGTTTCTTCGCGGCCTTGGCAATCATCCACGCGGCTGTGCGGCCGACGGTGCGATTATTGAGGCCAACATAACCCTCTCGTGCACCCGCGGCGAAGTCCGAAAGAAGCGAGAAAACCGGGATGCCTTTTTCCCTCAATTCCTCTATAGCCGCCGTGACCGCGGGATAGTCGGGGCTAACGAGGGCAATGGCCTGGTTGCGCGCGGCAACAGCTTTGAGCTTTTCCACCAAAGCTGCGGGCGTAGCACTCATGTTGAAATCGATCTGCGGGATAATGCGGACTCCGGGCGCCGAAAACGCCGCATTCTCGATCTCCTTAGCCATCGACTGATAGAAGTACTGGTTTGGCTTTTGCAGGATAAAGCCGAGCCTGTATTGCGGCAGGTCCTCGAAAACCCGCTGCCGCAGCAGGCTGACAGCATGGTAGCCGATCGATTTTGCCGCATCGTAGACCCGCCGCGCCGTCTCTTCCCTTACCTTGTGGCGGCCGTTCAATACCCGGTCGACGGTCGCGACGCTGACGCCCGCGGCCTGGGCAAGATCTGTAATGGTCGGACGCCCGCTCATAATCGCTCCTGATGGAAGCCATCATTCAATCATGCGATGAATGATGTGTTTTGATAGAATACATCAAGGCTGCATTGAGCTGCATTCAAAGTCAACCTATCCTCCATTCAAGGACGAGAACCAGCGGCAAGCGGAGGAGGACAGAATGGACAAGACTGCGACGAAACGTGATTACAGCCTCCTCGGGCGTGATGCTCAGGCCGCCGTCGACAGCGGACTGGCAGCCGCGGAATGGTATCACACCGACATCCCGCGCAAGCAGATGAAAGAGCTGATGAAGCGCGAGGATGGTCCGGCCATCCGCGACACGGCAATCTGGCTTGGCAGCATGGTTATCACCGGTGCGCTTGGGGCCTATTTCTGGGGCTCCTGGTGGTGCGTGCCGTTCTTCCTGATCTACGGCGTGATGTACGGGTCGGCCTCGGATTCGCGCTGGCACGAATGCGGGCACGGTACCGCCTTCAAGACGCGCTGGATGAACGACGCAGTCTATCAGATTGCCTGTTTCATGATCATGCGTAATCCGGTGACATGGCGCTGGAGCCATACGCGGCACCACACCGATACAGTCATCGTCGGCCGCGATCCGGAAATTGCCGTCATGCGCCCGCCGGACCTGTTCCGGCTGGTCCTCAACTTCTTTGGCTTGCTCGATGCCAGCTACGCAATGATCGATATGGTCCGCAACGCGGCCGGCATTATCAGTGCTGCCGAAAAAACCTTCGTTCCCGAACAGGAGCAGCCGCGCGTCATCCGTGTTGCCCGTATCTGGGTTCTGATCTATGCCGCCACGGTGGCGATGGCCATTTACCTCGGCTCGATATTGCCGCTGATACTGATCGGCCTGCCACGGCTCTATGGCGCATGGCATCACGTGCTGACGGGGCTTCTGCAGCACGGCGGCCTTGCCGACAACGTCATTGATCATCGTCTCAACAGCCGTAGCGTCTACATGAACCCGTTCAGCCGGTTTGTGTATTGGAACATGAACTATCATGTTGAGCATCACATGTTCCCGATGGTGCCCTATCATGCGCTCCCGCAGCTGCATGACATGATCAAGCACGACCTGCCCGCCCCGAACAGATCCATGCTCGAAGGCTACCGCGAAATGATCCCGGCCTTTCTGCGGCAGTTGAAGAATGAGGATTACTTTCTCAAACGCGAACTGCCGCCGACCGCGAAGCCCTACCGTGAAGAGTTTCACGCCGAGTCAATTGCCGCCGAATAGAGCGGTGCCCGAAAACAGAACTAGATGGAGGAAACGATGAGCAATTGGGTGGAAGTCTGCGCAACCGACGAGATTGATGAAGAGGACGTCATCCGCTTCGATCATGACGGCAAAACGTTTGCGGTGTACCGCAGCCCGGACGACCGGTTCTTTGCGACCGACGGGCTCTGCACGCATGAAAAGGTCCATCTCGCCGATGGGCTGGTGATGGACGACATCATCGAATGTCCAAAGCACAATGGCCGCTTCAGCTACATGACCGGCGAAGCCAAGGGTGCCCCTGTCTGCGTCGATCTCAAGACCTACCCGGTCAAGGTCGAGGATGGCAGCGTCTTCGTTTCCTTGGGCTAAGGGATAGGGTCATGACGCAGATTGTCATCATCGGCGCGGGGGAATGCGGCGCAAGGGCTGCCTTTGCCCTGCGGGAAAAGGGTTTTGCCGGGAAGATCATGCTTATCGGCGCAGAAGACCATCTTCCTTACGAGCGCCCGCCTCTCTCGAAGGATGCCTTGCTGCAAGGCCACGCCCCGAAACTGGTGTCGGAGGCCGAGCGTTATGAGGCTGCCGGCATCACTGTTTTGACTGGTATCAGCGCCGAAAGCATCGATCCGGCGGCGAAGGTGGTGCGGCTGTCTGACGGCCGCAGCCAGCCTTACGATCAGTTGCTTCTGACGACCGGCGCGCGGCCGCGGCCATTTCCCGGCCTGTCCGGTGCCTGTCAGCGCATCCGGACGCTGCGAACCCATGGCGATGCCGTCGCGATCCGCGCCGCGCTTCAGCCCGGCAGGCATCTCGCGATCATCGGCGGTGGATTCATCGGGCTGGAATTGGCTGCGGCCGCGCGCAAACTGGGCGCCCGCGTGACGCTGGTCGAAGGTCTGCCCCGTATCCTCAGCCGCGGCGTCCCTGAAGAGCTGGCCGCCGTGGTTGCGGAACGGCATAAGGCGGAGGGTGTAGAGATTCACTGCGGCGCAAAAATCCGGAGCTTGCAGGAAAGCCGGGAGGGCGTAAGCGTTCTTTTCGAGGATGGCGGCGCGCTTGATGCCGACCTGATTGTCGTCGGGATCGGGGCCATACCGAATGTTGAACTTGCCCGCGATGCCGGGCTTGCAATCGACAACGGTATCGCCGTCGATACCCATTTGAGAACATCCGCACCGGACATCTTTGCTGCCGGTGATTGTTGTTCTTTCCCGCTGGCGCATTACGCAGGACGCCGGCTGCGGCTGGAGGCCTGGCGCAACGCGCAGGAACAGGGCCAGCTTGCTGCCGCCAATCTCCTGGGTGCAGACGAAGCTATCACCGCAGTCCCGTGGTTCTGGTCGGATCAATACGACCTGACATTGCAGATCGCTGGCATTGCAGATGGGGCGGCGCAGACTGTCCGGCGCGAGGTCGCCGATGGCGCCTTCATCCTCTTCCATCTCGACGCCGGTGGCCGCCTGATCGCCGCCAGCGGCATCGGTCCCGGCAACGCCGTCGCCCGCGATATCCGCTTGGCCGAGATGATGATTGCGGCCGGGATCCATCCTGATCCAGCAGCACTTGCTACGCCGGCGATCAAACTGAAGACACTGCTGACGGCTTAAGCGCAGCACATAGCAACATAAACGAGCCACGGCAGCGTCTTTATCGCGCGTGGCAATGGAGAAACATGTCATGAGACACCGCCGCCCGACTGTCGCCGATCTTCTGTCGATAAAGGGAAAGCGTCAGCTGAGCATGCTGCGCGTCGAAACACTGAAGGAAGCAGATGCCGCGGAAAGGGCTGGGGTAGACCTCGTCTCCGTGCCGCCGTCATTGCTCGGCGCGGCTTTTCGGGAGGCGGCCCCTTCCGTCTTTGCCTTTCCCGGCCTGGAATATGGTGACCTTGTAACAGCGGATGAATATATCCGCGCCGCGTTTCAGGCATTGAAAGCGGGCGGCGATGCCGTTTATTGCGCAGCAGGTCTTCAGACGGTGCGCCGCATGCGAGACGAGGGCATCCCCGTCTGCGGCCATGTCGGGCTTATCCCGTCCAAGGCCACCTGGACCGGTGGTTTTCGCGCTGTTGGCAAGACGTCGCTCGGTGCGCTGGAGATATGGCGCCAGACCAAGGCACTCGAAGAGGCAGGGGCATTTGCGGCAGAGATCGAGGTCGTTCCGGGCGAAGTCGCAGCGGCAATCAGTGAACGCACATCGATGCTGATGCTGTCAATGGGCGCAGGCACCGGTTGCGATGCGCAATATCTCTTTGCCGACGATGTGCTCGGTGCCAACAAGGGGCATGTCCCCCGTCACGCAAAGATCTATCGCAACTTTGCCGCTGAGTACGAGAGGCTGCAGCAAGAGCGGATCGCCGCCTTCTCCGAATATGTGGCCGATGTGAAATCCGGTGCCTATCCCGCCAAATCCCATTTGGTGGGCATCGATCCGGTGGAACTGGAAGCGTTCCTGCAGTCGATGGCTTAACGCCGCGGGCGCTCATCCCGGCAGACAGGGTGCCGGTACCTGCTGTTGGCCGCCCCAGTAGCATCCGCCATATCGCATCCAGAAAATCCGCAACACCGCCCGGCGTGAAACATTCAACGAAAGCAAGATTGACAATGCGACACTACGTTCTGACCGTATCGTGCAAATCCACCCGTGGCATTGTCGCGGCGATTACCGGCTATCTGGCCGACGAAGGCTGTTACATCACCGACAGTTCGCAGTTCGACGACATGGAAACCGGCCTGTTCTTCATGCGGCTGACTTTCATCAGCCAGGAAGGTGCTGCACTTGAGAAGCTGAAGGCCGGGTTCGAGGCGGTGAAGACGCGGTTTGGCATGGACGCCGATATCCGTGATTCCGAGCACCGGATGAAGGTGCTTTTGATGGTGTCGCGTTTCGGCCATTGCCTCAACGATCTGCTCTACCGCTGGAAGATCGGCGCTTTGCCGATCGACATCGTCGGTGTGGTCTCCAACCATTTCGATTACCAGAAGGTAGTCGTCAATCACGACATCCCGTTCCATCATATCCCGGTGACCAAGGCCAACAAGGCGCAGGCGGAAGCCCGGATGATGGACGTGGTCGAGCAGACCGGCACCGAGTTGATCGTGCTTGCCCGCTACATGCAGATCCTGTCGGATGCCATCTGCCAGAAGATGTCGGGGCAGATCATCAACATCCACCATTCGTTCCTGCCGTCCTTCAAGGGCGCCAACCCCTACAAGCAAGCCTATGAGCGCGGCGTGAAGCTGATTGGTGCCACCGCGCATTACGTTACCGCCGATCTCGACGAAGGCCCGATCATCGAGCAGGACATCGCCCGCATCACCCATGCGCAGTCGGCCGAGGACTATGTCTCGATCGGCCGCGATGTCGAGAGCCAGGTTCTGGCGCGCGCCGTGCACGCCCATATCCACCACCGCACCTTCATCAACGGCAATCGCACCGTGGTGTTTCCGGCAAGCCCGGGATCCTATGCCTCCGAGCGCATGGGGTGATTACAATTTCCACAAGTTGATGATCGATCCCATCCATCCTGAATCCCGTATGTGACCACATTCCAGGAACCCGAAAGTGCGTGCGTGTCAGCCTATTCCCTTTGAAAACAGCTATGCGACGGCGCTCGGGTTCTTGTGCAGCCGCAGTTTGCGCGATGATGCGCTGGCAGGCTCGGCACGCTGTCGAAATCGTGACTGAGCGAGGAGGCCGGCGAGGGCCATCAATCCTGCTTCACCGCAGCGATGCCCGCAAGCCCGCGGTTCGTATCCGGTGGCACGGCAGCCTGATCGAGTGCAGGCAAGGGTAGCTCTCTGACGCAGAGTTGAGAAAAGCTGCAGATCAGTGCCCGCTCGGCAGTCGGCGACGGAAAGCGGAAAATCCTACAAGCCCCCCTGCAAGAACAGGAGCCGCGCCTATATAAGGTTGAGACAATCCAGGCATGAATGCACCGGGACAAGGCCATGAAAACCGCCGCTAGCGAACCCGAACACCTCCGCGACTCGCTCGCCTCGCTGCCGGAACCTCTCGACCTGGAATTTCTCGTTTTGCCAGACAATGGCTGGCGCAGACAGGACGATTTTCTCAAACCGCCTTTGGAGAGATTAATTACCGCCACCGATCCGCTTTCTCAACGCCTCCGCTGAACAAGCCTCTCGAATCCGAAACAAGGAGAAACCAGCCATGACCGAGAAGACACCGCGTACGCGCCGTATGGCCCCCCTGAGAACGCCGTCAGGCCTTTCGGAAGACGCGACCCGGGATATCTCCGCCGCGATGAGAGCCTTGCTCGCCGATGTGTTCGCCCTCTATCTGAAGACGAAAAACTTCCACTGGCATATGTCGGGTCCGCATTTCCGCGACTATCACCTGCTCTTCGACGATCAGGCAGCTCAGATTCTGGCCATGACCGATCCGCTCGCAGAACGCGTCCGCAAGATCGGCGGCACGACGCTGCGCTCGATCGGCCATATCGGCAAGCTGCAGCGGATTGCAGACAATGATGCCGATTACGTCGATCCGCAGGATATGCTGGCTGAGTTGCGCGACGATAATGCCGACCTTCTGGCAAGCATGCGCGAAACGCGCGCACTTTGCGACGAACATGGCGATGTCGCCGGCACAAGCGTCTTGGAAAACTGGATAGACGAAACAGAACAGCGCGTCTGGTTCCTCTTCGAGACGAGCCGCAAGGGCAATTCCTGATCGAAACGCACAGGTAGAATCGCGATTGCAACAGGCAGGGTGGCACCAGGGTGCCGCTTTGCCTGATGCCACCGGCTACATCCTGTCCCCCAAGCTGGGCTTTGGGCACCCATACCGCCGCCTACGACCGCGTGCGTTGATGCCTGCTCAAGCTCCGCAGTTTACACGATCGCGACAGATTTTTGGGCGATACAGCCGTTTGTAGTGGCCTTCCTCAAACCTGATCTTTTGTTTGCGCTGGTGTTCCAACAATTGCGCTGAAGGCGCATGAGACCTTTCGATCCCGACCGGCTTGGCTGTCGAGCAGCTCGTGGTCACCAAGCCAATCGTTGCGGCTATGGCGAAAGCTCTGAAGATCGTCGTTGCTTTTCGCATCCCGGGGCCTTCCGCCTGCTTTTGTGCATTTCGACAAGAGTAGGCCAGAATGAATGAACCCCGGCTGAACCGTGAGGCGAACGATCGCTACCGGACGAAAACACCCGGCCACAATCTTGCCTTCCAACCGCGCCTTTTCCGTCGTGTTTGATTAAAAGTTTATTAATCCAGCCTTCCTACACATGGGCCTTTGCTGGATGACTTTCAGATGAACGAAGTGCTCATCGAAGGTTCAGATCAGCGGCTCTATTTCTCAAGCGAAGCAGCCGCTTCGCTTTTTTAACACCGAGGAAATCACATGAAGGCTATCGGTATTTTACTCGCATCCCTTTTCGTTGCCTCTACGGCTTATGCGGACGACATTTCGCTCGGTATTCCAGGCTATGGCGGCAGCGGCTGCCCTTCCGACAGCGTATCGGCGACTTTGAGCCCGGATGGCAAAGCCCTGAGCCTGCTGTTTGACAACTATGTCGTGGAAGCCGGCGGCGAGACAGGCAAATCGTTTGATCGCAAGACCTGCAATGTCGCTATTCCAGTCCACGTTCCGCAGGGACGCAGCGTCTCGGTACTGGCGATCGACTATCGCGGTTTCAATCAGTTGCCGCGCGGTGCACGCTCGCAATTCAACGTCGAATACTTCTTCGCCGGCGCCCGCGGCCCGGCCTTCACCCAGACGTTCACCGGTCCAAAGGAGAAGGACTACCTCATTACCAACAAGCTCGTGGCGAATTCACTGATCTGGTCGGCCTGCGGCGAGGATGTGAACTTGCGGACGAACTCCAGCATTCGCGTCAACACCACGAAAAATCAGGAAGCCATGGCAACGGTGGATACGCAGGACGTCAAGGCTGCCATTGTCTACCAGCTTCAGTGGCGCACCTGCCGCTAACATCGAAGCGGATCGGGGCAGCCCCAGTATGCTGCCCCTTGTTCTTTATGAGGGTTAGTTGTCATGCGTTCCCCAGTTTACCTACCCGTGAACTTGTTTGCCTTTGCAGTGCTGAGCGCCGCCACCGGACCGGCGCATGCTGCGAACGGCTGCGCTGACGGCACTTTTTCGAGCGTCCATTCGCCGGATGGCAATGCGACCAGCGTCCTGTTCGATGATTTCTCCGCAACAGCGGGCGGCGGTTCCGGAACGTCGCGCGCAACAAGCACCTGCAACTTAAGCGTTCCTGTTACCAATCCGGGCGGATACACGGTCTATCAGGTCGATTATCGTGGTTTTGTCACCACACAGGACGGGCAGGCTGCCTCTATCGTGACGCAGCAGGACGGCAAGACCGTTCTGAACCACCAGATCACCGGCCCGCTCGACGATGATGTCTCCGTCGGCAATCGGGTCGGAGTGTCCGGCTCGGATACGCTGGAACTGGCGGTTATCGTCGGTGCAACGGGATCCTTGAATGTGACGGACCCCGAGGCCGGTCTTTTTCTCGATTCCATCGATTTCGCCCGGGTGGGTTTTACGACGGCACAGTCGGTAACGAACTCGGCGGACCAACTGGCGCGCCAGAGGCAATCGATCGTCCTTGACCTGATGGACACCGCGCAAAATTTGCTTGGGCAATCGCAACGGTTTGACAGCGGCAATTACCTCAGCGCATTTGGGAGCTCCGACGCCGCCGCCGGTTTCAACGGACGCTGGAACGCCGGAAATGGCGTGAGCTTTCTCGGTGGCGCAGCGGTTGTAAACCCAAACAGGACCGGCGTTTCCATCGATACACTTGTTCTGTTGGCCGGTGCGGCGCGTTACACCACGGCGGAGGCGCAATGGCGTGCATTCGGCGAGGCCGGCGCCTGGGGCTCGCCCAAGGTATCGGCCAACCTGTCGCGCAGCTATTTGAACATGACCGACATGGTCTTTGCTGGTGGGACAGCGTCCGGGTCGCTGTTCAGTGCCTATGGACGTATCGGGGCAATCTATGCCCCCGACGATGCCAATGAAATCGCCTTTTCTGCCCGGTTCACCCGGTCCTGGCTGGATCTTGATGGTTATCGTGAAGCGGGAACCGGCGCCAATGTCTTTGCGGCAACCGTGAAGGGCGGCCGCTCCGAGGCCGACACCGTGAGCGCCGAAATCGCCTGGAGCCACGATACCGGCGGGCAACTGGACTATACCGTTGCAGGTGCCATTGGCCGGACGTTTGCGGGCAGGAACGGCGCCAAAGCCTCGGTGGATTGGGTCGGCGATGTCACCGGCACGGCCGACGACCAGGACTTCGCAACACTGGGGGGCCGGGTCGGCTGGAAGATCGACGAAATCTGGAAGGTCGAGACATCCGTGTCTGCGACATTCCGCGAGCAGGACAAGCCCGACTGGAATATCGGCGGGCAGTTGAAGGCCTCGTTCTAACAATCAACTAAGAACAGCGTCCAACCGGAAGCTGTTCACCAACACCGGTTGGACAGAATACGCGGGTGGGCGGCCGATCCCGGTCGTGCCGCCACCCGTTCAAAACGCGATCCATGCCATGGCGGCCGGATCAGATCGCTGACGTCAAAGTTTCCAGCTACACTCCCAGATCCTTGAGCAGGACATTGGCAGTAATCGTTCCCATCGCCGAAATCCCGTTGCCGGGGTGACAATGCGGGCCTGTCATATAGAGACCCCTGATCGGGGACTTGTACTGGGAATAGCCTGGGAAGGGGCGGAAAGCCCCCCATTGCGCGAGCGTTCGCTCGCCGCCGGTCGGGCTGCCATTCACAAACGAGCGATTGTAGCGGAAGAGATCCTCGGGCGTATGGACGACAGAGTTGATGATATTGCCGCTGTCGAGGTTGGTGACATGTTTGCGGACCTCGTTCAGCATCGTCTCGCCAAAGGCCTCCTTCACATCATCCCATTTCTTTCCCGATCGCAGCTTTGACGGCACGACCGTGTCGAGCGACAGGGTATGTTTGCCGGCCGGTGCCCGGCTCGGGTCGCGAATGGTCCAGTTGACATAGACCAGGTTCGGCTCACTCGGCAGTTCCCCCAGTTCGATTTCGGCAAACTGATGCCTGATCTTGTCGACGCTGCCGAAGAAGCGATGAAAGGCGATGCCATCCAGGCTCTCTTCACGGAATTGCGGCCGTTCGTTGAGTGCCAGGTGAATGCGCGCAATGCCGTGGTCTGAATAGCTGAAATGCCTGACCGCGGTTCTGAAGTTCTCGGTCAGATGCTCTTCGTCGATCAGGCGCAGGAATGTCTGGGTTGGATCAAGGGCCGTGACGACGCCATGCTTGGCGATATAATCGTTGCCATCAGCCGTGCGCACGCCTTTGCATCTGCCGTCCGAGATGATGAACTTTGCAATGTCTGCGCCGGTGACGATCATGCCGCCGCGGGATTCAATCAGCCGGCACATCGACAGAGGCAGTTGCTGGCTTCCACCTTCCGGAATGGCTTGCCCGTAATGATGAACCGATGGCACCATGACGTAGAATCCAGCCCCCATTCCTTCCTGATCCGGGCGAGTGTGAGGCGCAAGCGACCATCCGAGGATCAGCGCGCGGATCGCATCATTCTCGAACTTCTCTTCGACAAAAGCCCTGGCACTGAGATTGAATTCTCTCAATCGGCGAAGCCCTTCCGGGCTGCGTTCCATTGCGGCGGGCTGCAGGCTCGGGAGGTTTGGCGGTGAAAAGACTCCCCGGATGAACCCGTCCCGGATCTCGGCGAAGTCGTCGACGATCTTGCGGTAGGTGGCAGCATCCGCCCTGCTATACTGCGCGATGCTGTCGCAGGTCCTCTCAACATCCTTGTAGACCACAACGCCCGGCCCATCGGCAAACGGATGGCCGGTTATCTTGTCTTCACCCCAGAGATACTTCAGGCCGAACTTTTCCAGTTCAGGCCGCAGGTGCTGGTTGAAATCGGGGTTCATGTGGATGAAAATATGAGAAGAACTGAAGAGATCATGTTTGAACCCCGGCGCGACGATCTCCTGCGTTACGGCTCCACCTCCCACCCACTCGTTCTTTTCAAGCACAAGTACCTTGAGGCCTTTCACGGCAAGCATGCTGGCGCAGGCGAGACCGTTGTGGCTACCGCCGGCAATAATTACATCGAAATCACTCATCGCACGCTCCGTGTCCGGTTGTCTTCACCGCACAAACAGCAACGCAGAAAAACAAGTCGCTAGTCTCATTTTCGACAAGTGCCCGGATTTTCGTTGGCCTAATTTCATCGGGCTACCGGTGGAACATCAGTGCCATCATTCGTGAAATATCATGTAACTTTTTTGTGCATTTAACGCCTCGATGGCAGGAGATAAGAATGACGCGCGTCAAGCTGAAACACCTGGCTTATGTGACTTATGCGGTTGACGATCTGAACAAGCTTGAAAGTTTCCTGACAGACTTTGGCCTCCAAACCAGCCACAAGACGAATGATGTCCTCTACATGCGGGGCGCCGGTACTGATCCCTACCTCTATGTTGCAGAGAAAAGAGCGAAACCTGAATATATCTCGCTTGCATTCCAAGTTCAGACCCGGGGCGATCTTGAAGTTGCCTCGGCAATCGCCGGCGCTTCCAAGATTGAAAAATTGAACGCACCGGGCGGCGGCGAGCGTGTCCGGCTGGTCAGCCCCGGCAAGCAGGTCATTGACCTTGTCCACGGCATTGCTCCCGTAGCGGCATTGCAGACCCGCCAGACATTTCCGTTGAACATTTCCGATACTCAACCGCGCAAGAACCGCCCCGTGCGCCAGCGAGCAGAGGCGACACCGGTCCTCCGCCTTGGCCATTGCGCCCTGTGGGTCGAGGATGGAGCCGCGGAAACGGCCTGGTTCCTCAAGCATCTCGAAATGGCCGCATCCGACTATATCTGCATACCGGGAGACCCTGAGCCGAAAGTGGTCGGCGCATTTCTCCGCATGGATCATGGGGCAGACTTCGTCGAGCATCACTGCATCCTGGTCAATGAATCGATCAATGCCGGCTGCCATCACGCCTCCTTCGAGGTGCTCGATATGGACGCCGTCTTCGCTGCCCACGAATTTCTGCGCACACGCGACTGGTCGCTCGACGCCGGCGTCGGACGCCACTACCTCGGCAGCCTGATCTATGACTACTGGACCGACCCCTTCGGCAACCGCATCGAGCATTATACCGATTCCGACATCATCAATGATGAGTATCAGCCGACACGTTTCGTCGGCGGAGCGGAAGAAACGACCCAGTGGGGCATGGCCCCTCCACCACAGTTCTTTGCCTGACAGCGCAACCGCTTATCACGAGCAGCGGCGCTGCCGCTGCTCCATCAAACAGCTGAGGACGCAAACATGACTCTCGAAGTTTTGCTACAAGCCGCCAAGATCGATGAAGCCAAATGGCTGGATTTCCCGGACTACGGTTTTCGCCAGTATTTTCTCTACAAGAACGAAAGCACCGGCGCATCCATTGCCCTTTTGGAATTCAATGAAGGCGGCGGGGTGCCGATCAAGCATTCTCACGCCTCCAACCAGTTCATGTATTGTCTGGAGGGGGAGTACGCCTACACGAGCAGCGATCTGACGCTACGCCCGGGCGATTTCTACATGAACCCCAAGGATCACCCGCACGGCCCGACCATAGCCCGCAAGAAGTCTGTTCTGCTCGAGGTCTATGACGGCCCGCATTACTACGAGAAGCCGGTATTTCACCGCGATGATACCATTCAGGGTTTTCTCGCAAAAGTTTCCGAAAACGGCACCGTCTGACCAACCACCCAAGATACGCGTTTAATGAGGGTACCCCATGAATTTCCGTCGCGTGACATCTCCGCTGGCACCGGAACCGGCCGCCGATCTCTGGTCCAACTGCCTGGTCGCCAACAATGTTGTCTATATTTCAGGAATGACCGCCCGCTCGCTGACCGATCCCGAAGCGGTCAGCGGTGACAACGAGTACGAACAGACGAAAGCCGTACTTTCAAAAATCAAGGGACTTATCGAAGCCGCAGGCGGGCAGATGGCCGACATCGTCAAGTTGACGATATTTGTCACGCGGATCGATCAGCGCGCCCATGTCTGGCGGGCGCGAAAGGAGTTTTTCAGCGGCAACTTCCCGGCCTGTTCACTCGTCGAAGTGAGTTCGCTCGCCAAGCCTGAAATCCTGATCGAAATAGAGGCCATCGGCCACCTGCAAGAGGTTGAGGCACATGTCGCGCCTTGACGAAGAGAGCCGCCGAAGGCTTGGGCAGGTCAGCGTCGCCACACTGGCGACCTGTCTCTTTCAATACGGGCTCCGCAACTGCGTCATGCAGGATGTACGGCCGCTCAACCCCAATGTGACACGTGTGGTCGGGGAAGCTTATACGCTCAGATTTATCCCCTCGCGGGAGGATCTGGACAGCATGGCCAACTATTCCCGCCCGGACTTTCTCCACCGCAGGGCGATAGAGGAATGTCCGGCGGGGAGCGTGCTGGTCATCGACAGCGGGCGTCGAGCCGAGGCCGGTTCTGCCGGTGACATCATGGTCACGCGGTTAAAAGCGCGCGGTGTTGCCGGTGTCGTCACCGACGGCGGATTTCGCGACACGCCCGATATCAGGCAGCTGGATTATCCCGCCTTTCACCAGGCACCCGCGGCGCGGTCAACACCGATCTGCCTCTCGCCGGTAGACGTCCAGCAACCGATCGGGTGTGGCGGGGTCGCCGTCTATCCGGGTGACATTATCGTCGGCGACGCTGACGGCATCATCGTTATACCAGCCCACCTTGCCAGCGAAGTTGCAGAAAAAGCCATTGGAATGACGCGATACGAGACGTTCGCGACTGAGCAGGTTGTCAAAGGGCGTAGTATTCTCGGCCTTTATCCTGCAACCGCCGAATCGCGCGAGGAATATATCCTCTGGGAACAGCACGGGGAAAGAGGATAGAAATGTTCGCTGCTCGTCGCCACAGCTATGCTAGAGCAGATGTGTCAGTCCCCTGCAACGCCGCCGAGCATCGGCTCCAGATCGAGATGGGCATGTACGAAGAACTCCAGGGGCCACTTGAGGCCGTTGCAACAGCCGATTTCTACCGCCAGCTGATCGATTTTGCCAAAAGCAAGGTACCGGTGGACGTCGAATGGGTGGTCCGCTATTCGCCTTTTGCGCCACCCGCTCTTCTTCACTGTGCCAAGCGCGTGGAGATCCGGACCCTTGTGGATTTGGACATGGTCAACAAGCTCTACGACGGCGGCTTCTATAAAATGGACCCGTGGTTTCGGTACTGGACCAGCTATCGGGCCCCCGGCGTAGTGACGGCAGAAAACCTTCCCAGTCATCAGGCCAAGGACGATTTCTATTCCGCCCTAAAGCCATTTCTCGGGGATATGGACGTGATCGCAATGTTTCTGCCAGCCTATGGTGGAAACAGCATCACGATGTTTCTGGAGCGCGAGGAGCGCTTCAATCATGAGGAAAGTGTCCGGTTGCAGGAGATCTATCCGATCATCCGGTCGCTTCATGAGGTCCACATCAAGGCACTGATGACACAGGCCTGGCTGGGAGCCCCGGCAGCGAAGGATTCGTTGCTGCAATTGCCTGCTGCGGTGCAGATCCTGGATATGAACCACCGAACCCTCTACGAATCCGAGCAATGGCGTGCTGCCAAGCGGCAGTTTCCCAGCTTTGCCCGAGCCGCCGAAACCGTGCGTGCAACAGGCGAGCGGCGATCGACCAAAATGGATTTTGGAACATTTCACGTCGATTGCATGGATTTTCCCGATCTTTGGGGCCGGAATCTCAAGGTCATCACATTCGAGCATAGCCAGAGTGTCGCGACCCCACTGGACATCGAAAAGGCGATCAGCGAGTTTGAGCCTGTCGTCTGGACGCCACGGGAACGGGAGATGGTACGCCTTATTCTGTGGGGCAATTCTAACGAAAAAATCTCCGAAGTTCTGGATATCGGCGTCGGCACCATTCGCAATCATCGCAAGCGGATCTACGACAAACTCTATATCTCCGCAGAGCGGGAACTGTTTGCGATGTTCCTGAACTCTCTCATCGGGGAGGCCCGAGTGGCCTGAAACACGAGGCGGGTCAGACGGCGGTACATCTCTGCAGCCCCTTGCTGTAGCCCTTCCCTGCTTCTCTTAAAATGCGCAGAACTGTTGCTCCAGGAAAATACGCCAGTAGTGAAATTTGGGACAAGCATTCTGCCATCTTCATTGCATGATGACGATCAGCTCCAACTAAAGAGAGCATGACGGATAAAAAACGAGGGTGAACCAATGATTTCCAGAACGCTGCCTTGCGTGCCGCCTGGGATTGTCACGATCGAAATTTTCGTAACTAAGCAGACCTGAAAAACTTGATGCTATCTGTTTTCCAGCTTGACGTCGCGTCGTCAAAACCGCGATCAAGGTACAATTTCGACATATCATAGATATGATCACAAATATCCGCGCCGAAATTTAGTATATTATCGTCAGTATGCGGCGTAACCGGTTTCCCATAGATGACACATCTCTGGAAATTGTGGAAATGTCGATCGATTTTCCATACCTTAACTCAGATAAAACTTACAAATATATATCTATATTTACAGAAACACACGTTGACAGGGATGCACAAAAAGATAGCTTGAAATATCAGAAGAACAAATAAGTGTCGCCGCTGCAACGCAGCAAGTGATGCGGCGGCAACGGGGAGGACTACATTGAATCAAACAGCGCGAAAATCTTCTGTCTATAAAGCCAGACTTTTCCGGTTTTCCAGGCTGCATGGCCAGTGTTCGTTGACCGTTGTGCACGCCGCAGCGAGCGACTGTACCCGGGCGAGCTGCCCATGAGCGAGGATATTATTGTCGCCGTCAAAGGTGCAGTGAAACGGTTTGGCGGGGTTACCGCTCTCAAAGGCGTGGACGTTCAAGTCAAAAGAGGGGAGGTTCACGCTCTGGTGGGCGAAAACGGAGCGGGCAAATCGACCCTTGGGAAAGTCCTTGCGGGGGTTTGCCGGCTTGATGAGGGCAACCTGCTTCTGAACGGACAGATCGTCCGTTTCAAATCACCGCGCGACGCATTGCGCGGTGGCATCGCCCTGCTGGAGCAGGAGATATCCCTCGCACCATCCCTATCGATCATGGACAATGTGTTTCTTGGCTCCGAGATCCACACGGCCGGGATCGTTCATACCAAGGAGCTTAGAAGGCGCTTCCATCTGCTGACCCAGGAGACGGGCTTCCATATGGACCCCGATCAAAAAGTCGCGGACCTGCCAATCGCAGACCAGCAGAAGGTCGAGATTCTTCGCTCTATCGCCAGACGCGCCGACGTCATCGTCATGGACGAACCGACGGCACCTCTGACGATCGATGAAGCCCGACGGCTGCGCGCGCTCGTAAAAGCCCTGCGCGATAAGGGAACGACGATCATCTACGTGTCGCATTTCCTGGATGAAGTCCTGGAATTGGCCGACAGCGTCAGCATTCTGCGCGATGGTCAGCTCATTCGCAGCGGGCCCGCAGCCCTCGAGACGGCGGAAACGCTTGTGAGCGGCATGCTTGGGCGATCCTCCGATTTGCGATACCCGCCCAAAAACACCATCGACGGCAGCAAGGTCATTCTCTCCGTGCGGGGATTGTGTACGCCGACATTACTCCAGGATATCAATCTGGATGTCCGCGCCGGCGAAATCGTCGGGTTGGCAGGGCTTGTAGGAAGCGGCCGCAGCGAGATCGCCCGCGCTATTTTTGGACGCGACAAGCGCAGTTCAGGCGAAGTCCGCATCGAAGGACAGCTGGTGGCACCTCAAACGGCTGCTGCCATCGATGCCGGCATTGCCTTTCTTCCGGAAAGCCGCAAGACGGAAGGCCTTCTCATGGGACGGTCGATCCGTGAGAACATTTCTCTCGCCTACCTTACGGACGTAACCACGGCCGGCGTCGTGGGCCGCAAGCGCGAGCGTTCAGCTGTCGATGCCCTGATGAAAAAGCTCGATATCAGAGCCGCGAATGCAGAGGCGCCGATCTCAAGTCTATCGGGGGGCAACCAACAGAAGGCGCTCTTTGCAAAATGGCTTTTTCGCGGGCCAAAGCTGCTGATCGCCGACGAGCCTACACGCGGCGTCGATGTCGGCGCCAAGCACGGAATCTACGCGCTCATTCGCGACCTCGCAGCGGAAGGCATGGCCGTCCTTCTGATTTCAAGCGAACTGGAGGAAGTCATCGGCTTGTCCGATCGTGTCCTTGCCATGCGATCAGGACAGATCGTCGCTGAATTCGAAGCGGAGACAGTAACACAGGAACAAATACTGGCGGCCGCGTTTGGCACAGCCGCGGACTCAAGGAATAGGACCGTCGCATGAACACCACCGTCGCACTCGCTTCGAAATCAGGATTGCAACAGGGAGGTACAGGGGCACCCATGAAGCCCGGTACCAGTCGTTTCAAGATGGAGGGACTGAGAGATTACGGCATCGTTTTTGCTACGCTCGTCTTGTTCATCCTGCTTGCCTTGTCGTCGGATGTTTTCCTGACACGGCTCAACCTCGGCAACGTCATCGATCAATGGGCCCCCATCGGGTTGATGGCCTGTGCCGGCACCCTGGTGATCCTCGTCGGCGGCTTCGATCTTTCTGTCGGTTCGATTTTTGCCGTCTCTGCCGTTTCCGCAGCGCTCGTTGCCAACAGCCACGGGCCAGCGACCGGCATCGCCGTGGGCATTGCCGCAGGCGGTACGCTGGGCTTGTTCAATGGCGTGTTGACAACGACATTCCGCATCAACCACTTCGTAGCGACGATCGCCAGCGCCATCGTTTTCAAGGGGTTCGCCACTGTTTTGAGCGGTGGTTTCCTGGTTGCCGTATCGGATGCGACCTTTCAACGGCTTGGTACAGACAAGCTTTTGGGCTTCAACTATTCCGTCTACATTCTCATCGCTTTTGCCCTGATCTGTGGTTTCATTCTGAACTGGATGACGATCGGACGGCACATCCGCGCCACGGGCGCCAACATCGAGGCCGCGCTGTTGTCGGGCATTTCGACAAACCGGGTGATCATCTTCACCTACGTGCTTTCAGGGTTGGCGGCAGGGCTCGCCGCGGCCTTGGTCGCAAGCCGGACGGGTGCGGCGCAGCCGAACATGAATGCCGGGATAGAATCCAGCGTCTGGGCGGCAATTCTTGTCGGCGGGACATCCCTTGTCGGTGGCCGGGGAGCCATCTGGCGAACGGTTCTCGGGGTGCTTCTGCTGGCCATGATCGGCAACGGCTTCAATCTTCTTGGCCTGGACACGCTGTACCAGCAGATTCTGACCGGCGTGATTATCCTGCTCGCGGTCGGACTGGATGCACTGGCCCGCAGGCGCTCCCGCTAAAGAGCGGGAGTACGTAACACATTTCTCGATCCCGAATGTATCCGCCGGCGACAACAACATCACCGACTCAATGTGGGCTGCTGCGTTGAGGAAACGCAGTGCGTTCACTCATATCCCGCGACGAAGATGCCGGCCGCACCACCGGAGCCGGAATTGATTTTTGCGCCACACTTTTCTTTGGCAACACGTGGTCCAAACACGGGGCCGAACAAGCAAAGTCCAGCGTGAAGACGCCGATGAATTTCGAATGCACTCGCGACCCGCAGGACATTCGGCGTTCTTGTCAAACTCAACCCAATCCCTCGAATGAAAAGTCTTCGAGGGGACAGCAAAGGAGTTCAATATGTTTGCATCCAGACGCCTTGCCCCTTCAACGATCGGCGCTCTTTCGTTCGCGCTGGCGTTATCTGCTGCCGGTACCGTTGTCGCCCAGGAAGGCAAGGACACCCGTATCGCCTATTTCCTGCAAGGCAATACAAGCTACAATCAGGCGAGTGCCGAAAAGGCAACGGAAGTTGCGACCGCCAAAGGTGCGTCAATCAATGTCCTGTCCGGCGACTTCGATCCGTCCAAGCAATTTTCACAGTGCCAGGACGCCATCACGACAGGCCGCTACAACGCTTTCGTCATCTATCCTGTCGATGGCGCCGGCATCCTGCCCTGCGTGCGACAGGCCATTTCTGCCGGCATCAAGGTGGTTGCCCTTGATAGTCCTCTCGGTCCGCAGTTCACGATCGAGCCGCAGGTCGAAGGGCTCACCGGCTCCGTCCTGTTTCCAGAGCCGGACGACGCAGAGGCATCCTTCTCGATGGTCAAGAAGGCCTGCGAGGGAAAGGACCCATGCAACACTGTCTACATTATCGGCAGCCGAGCGGCAGCCTATGATGCGGCCAAGCTGAAAGAGATCAACCGGCTTTATGCGGAAAACCCCACCATCAAGCTGGTCGCATCGGGTGCATCCGACTACAGCGCCGATGGTGGTCTCCGGGTTGCGCGGGATATTCTGGTGGCCAACCAGGACATCCACGTCATCTTTGCCAATGACGATGATACGATCATCGGTGTCGAGCAGGCCGTCAGCGATACGCCGCTGAAAGGCAAGGTGGCGTTGATCGGCTCTGGTGCCAGCTACATCGGTGTTGAACGCATCCGTGCCGGCAGATGGTTCGGCAGCAAGGTGTCCCTGCCTCAGACCGATGCGGAAATTGCCGTCAACATGGCAATTGACGCAGTCAATGGAAAGGCGATCGAAAAGTCCGCTGTTTCAGTTCCGGAAATCAGCCCCGTCGGCCCCGTTGTTACGCGGGAAAATGCCGACAAGTTTGAGGCCCAGTGGGGCGTTCAGACGAACTGATAGGACAATGACAGTAAACCCCGGATCGCCAGGCGAGCCGGGGTTTACTGTGTCAGGGCACGTTTGTGATTTTATCGGCGTAGGTGGCGATATCACGCCTGGATCAATCGAATGCCGAAACAACAGCTGATTGCCGGCCACGGGCATCAAAACCCGTGGCCGAAAGCGCTACTTTATCGTGTGCCTTCCTTGAGACCCAGAAGCTGCCACTCCCAACGCAAACCCTGGCCAAAACCGCCGCCATGCTCGGCAAAAAGCTTGGCGATATCGTCGGCGGTCGGGCGTGCCCAGTCGCGCTGCAGTTCGGAAACATAGGCGACTGTGGTCAGGGGCTGCGCGCCGGCCTGAACCATGCGCTGAACGCCGCGTTCATGACCTTCCGTGCTACCGCCGCCGGAAGCGTCGGTGACGATGTAGACTTCATAGCCGTCAGCCAATGCATCGATCACCGGCATGCTCAGGCAAACCTCGGTCCAGAGGCCCGCCATAACCAGCTTCTTCTTGCCGGTCTTCTTGACCCAGTCGAGCACACGCTGATCGTCCCAGGAGTTGAGCCCGGTGCGGTCAATCGGCTTTTGATCCGGGAAGACTGCCTGGACCTCCTGAAACAGTTCCTGCCGCTCGGCAAACGCGGTGGTCAGCAGCGTCGGAACGTTGAAGATCTTCGCAGCCTTCGCCAGGAAGGTCGTATTGTTGACGATCGCTTCATTGGTGTGCGAGCGCACAGCAAGCAACTGAAGATACTGATGATCGATCAGCAGAAGCGCGTGATCGTCGGGGGTAAGCAGCGAACTTTTAGCCATTCTCATGTCTCCTTTTGTGAAACGAGATGATTGTCTCGATGCATTGAAGAGATACCACTGAGACGATATTGCCGAAAGACGGGTGTTTCGGTACTATTCGTTCCACAGATGGAACAATGCCATGTATGATCTCAACGACCTTTTCTATTACGCCCGTGTTGTCGAGCACCGTGGCTTCGCCGCTGCCGGCCGTGCCCTCGGAGTTCCTAAGTCGACGCTCAGCCGACGGATCACGTTGTTGGAGGAGCGTCTTGGTAGCCGGCTGCTGCAACGGACGACGCGCCAATTCGCGATGACCGAAATCGGCGCAGTCTACTATCGGCACTGCGTCGCAGTGATCTCCGAGGCCGAAGCAGCTCAAGAGGCCGTTGAGAACAATCGCACCGAACCGCGCGGCCTCATCAGGGTCACATGTCCCGTTTCATTGATGATCAGCCTAGTGTCACCAATCGTCTCGCGCTTCCTAATGGAGTTTCCGCTCGTTCGCATTCAACTGTCAGCGACCAATCGTCGGGTCGACGTGATCGAAGAGGGGGTGGATGTGGCGCTTCGTGTGCGGTTTCCACCGCTCGAAAATGAAGGGCTGGTGATGAGACGGCTTGCCGACAGCCAACAGATCCTGGTGGCAAGCCCGGCCCTTCTTTCCCGCTTCGGCAGACTCTCGACACCCGATGAGCTTTCCCCTCTACCCGGGATGGATCTGGTGCGAAGTTCGTCGAAGCATGTCTGGGAACTGCAAGATTCAACCGAAGCGCAACAGAGTATCCTCTTCGAGCCGCGCTATGTGGCTGACGATATGTACGCGCTCCGCCAGGCCGCCATTGATGGCGTTGGGGTTGTACAGCTTGCGGATTATCTCGTCGCCGACCAGATCGCGTCCGGCGAGCTCGAGCCGATCTTGCCTGACTGGCATCTGAAGAGCGGTATCGTGCATGCCGTTTTTCCGTCTCGGCGCGGTCTGTCGCCGGCCGTCAGAAGCTTCGTCGACTATCTTGCTGCGGCGCTCAAGACGTGATCGCGACTAAATTATAAGGCAACCACGGCATTCCGCGCGCATCGGGTTGAGAAGGCAAAGACCTCCCTGTACCGAACAAATGTCAACCATCCAGACATGCCGTCAGCACACAGGCTGCGGCATCGATACCGGCACGACCTCCACACTTGCGGTGCTATTCCGCGACAACCGGATTTCGCAACGTGCCGATCGAGCTGATTTCGACTTCGACAACGTCGCCGTGCTTCATCCAGAGCGGTGGGTTGCGGAACGCGCCGACGCCGCCCGTAGTCCCGGTGACGATGACATCGCCTGCGACCAGTGTCGTGAAACTGGACAGGTATTCGATCAGGGCTGGAATATCAAAAACCAAATCTGAAAGCGGTGCCCGCTGCATCTCCTCGCCGTTAAGGCGCGTAACCAGCTCAAGGGTGGAGGGATCGGCGATTTCGTCTGCGGTGAGCAGGGACGGACCAAAACCACCGGTATTGTCGAAGTTCTTGCCCGGGGTGAATTGTGGCGTGTGCTTTTGCCAGTCGCGGATGCTGCCATCATTATAGCAGGAATAGCCTGCAACATGGGAGAGCGCGTCAGCCGCGGCAATGTTGCGGCCCGGCTTGCCGATAATAACAGCCAGCTCCCCCTCGAAATCAAGCTGATCAGAGACCGCCGGCTTGATGATCGGCTTACCGTGTGCCGTCTGGCTTCTCGGATTGCGGGTAAAGACCACCGGAAAGTCCGGTTTGGGGCGGCCTGTCTCGACCAAATGTGAAAGGTAGTTGACGCCGATGCAGAAGATCTTCTCCGGATCAGGGATAACCGGCAGAAGATCGACGGCCGCAAGACTGAAATCCGGGACGGCCGCCAGAAGTCTCCGGGCGTCATCAAGCCCATTTTCAAGCAGATCGCGCACCGTCGGATACTTGTCCTTCAAACGGGCATGGAGGTCGATGACGGTATCGCCGACAACAACGCCGTAGGCGGCGGCACCGTTCTTCTTGAAACTGATGATTTTCACGATATTTCCCTTTTGCGCGGATGTCCTGAAAGTCACCGCTGGCGATCTTCGGATTGTGTACGATCAGTCTTGTTATGCAACCGCACTTGCGGTAGGGCGCTCTTCGGCTTTCCCCGATATGCGGAAACGCGCGGGGCTCAGCATGTCAGCCATATGAGCCACCCGATCAAAGGCATGGGGGATATCCTGGCCTGTAATCAATGCGCAGGCGAGATGCGCGAGCGCCGGCGCTGAGCCCACACCGAATCCACCCTGTCCGGCAAGCCAGAAGAAGCCGCTTGCCGCCGGATCGTACCCGACAACGGGATTTCTGTCCTCGGCAAAGGTACGGAAACCGGCCCAGCGGTGCGTGACCTGGCGAACCTGCATCGATGTGTTGTTCATCAGCCGGTCAACTGCGACGGCAACGTCATATTCGTCGGCCTGGACATCGCAAGGCGTGTCTTCTGTTTCGTCCATCGGCGACACGAGCAACATCCCGGCATCGGGCTTGAAATAGAAGCCGCCCGACAAATGGATGAGCATCGGCAGGCCTGCCATGTCCAGCCCCGGGGAGGGAGGTACGAGGATTGCGGTACGCCGCAGCGGCTTCAACCCCAAGGGTTCCAGAGCAGCCATCTGCGCCACGTCATCAGCCCAGGCCCCCGCGGCATTGACGATTGCCGGCGCCGTAAAGGTATCACCGTTTTGGGTGCGCACCGTCCAAAGCCCGTCATTGAAGGATATCGACGTGGCTCGTGCATTGCCAATCAGTTCGCCACCACGCTGCTTGAGAAGCCGCGCATATCCGCCGAGGATCGCACCGGCATCAAGTTCCCCACCCGTGCGATCGACAAAGGCTCCTGCCACTTCATCACGATTGAGAATGCTGACCCGCGCCAGCGCATCGTCGATGCCGATTGGCGATACATCGGCCGCAATACCGGCCTGCATAGCCTTGAGCCGGTCCAGCGATGCAGCATTGGCAACGACGATCTGTTCGCGTGGGTGGATGAGCGCATGTTCAGTAAAGCCGTCGGGTGGACCACGAAAGAAAATCTCCGAAATCCGCCCAAGCGACTGGGATAGGCTGTTACCGTATGTGGTTGTGAAAAAGGCTGCCGAGCGGCCTGTCGCATGATATCCCGGCTGGGTTTCGGCTTCCAGAACAACCGTTTTTGCATATGCCGCGATCTCTGCGCCGGCGGAAACGCCCGCGATGCCTCCGCCGATCAATATGACGTCGTAATAGTTCATGGGATCACACCTCGACCAGACGGCGCCACGGGGTTTCCTTGCCCCAGTTGATGCAAACGCTTTGGCGGCGCATGTATCCCTTCCAGGCGTCAGAGCCTGCCGTGCGGCCGCCACCTGTTTCCTTTTCACCGCCGAAAGCCGCGCCGACATCGGCACCGGTTGTCCCCATATTGACTTTTGCGATGCCGCAATCACTGCCCTCCGCCGAGAGGAACGCTTCGATATTGGACAGATTGGTGCTGTGGATGCCCGAGGCGAGCCCCTGTGCGACGCCGTTGTGCAGTTCAAGAGCTTCACCAAAGTCGTCATATTCGATGACGAACAGGATGGGTGCGAAGGTTTCCTCCTGGACGCATTGCCATTCGTTGCGCGCGCCGGTGATGATGGTTGGCTCGACGAAATAACCCGGTCGATCCATTCGGCGGCCGCCGAAGGCGACGGTCGCACCGAGTGACTTGGCGGAAGCCACAGTCTGCTCGAACGCGATAACGGCCCCCTTATCGACCAGCGGGCCAACCAACGTGCTGCCGTCTACCGGGTCTCCGACCTTCACATTCCGGTACGCACCGGCCAGGAGCCGGACCAGCTTTTCAGATACGCTTTTTTGGACGATGACGCGGCGTGTGCTTGTGCAACGCTGGCCGGTTGTCCCAACGGCACCGAAAGTGATGGCGGCTGCGGCCAGCTCCAGGTCGGCCGTCTCATCGACGATGCAGCCGTTGTTGCCCGAACACTCCAGCAGGTAGCGGCGTCCCAGCGTTGCCCCGACGGTATTGGCGACCTTGTGGCCAACACCGGTCGAACCGGTAAAGGAAACCAGCGCCACGTTCCTGTCGGTCAAGAGGCGTTCTGCAACCGTATTATCTTCCGACACGAACATCTGGAAGACCCCGGCATATCCCATCTCCTCCATGGCTTTCACGGCGAGGCGCTGCAGCGCGATCGCCGTCAGCGGGACCTTGGGACTGGGCTTCCAGATAACGGTGTTGCCGCCGATCGCAGACAGAAAACCATTCTGCGCCCATACCGCGGCTGGAAAGTTGTAGGCTGTGATGATGCCGACGACACCGAGCGGCAGCCATTGGTCATACATCCGGTGATGGGCGCGCTGCGACTGCTGCGTAAAACCATAAAGCATGCGCGACTGACCGGCGGCGAGGGTGGCCATATCGATGACCTCCTTGATCTCGGCCTTGCCTTCCATCAGCGATTTGCCGGTATCGAGCGACACCAGCGCGCCAAGCGCATCATGATGCTCTGCAACGAGCATACCAATACGATGAACAAGATCGCCCCTGACGGGTGCGGGGACCATGCGCCATTTCTTGTGTGCTGCGACGGCAGCCTTGATGATGCGGTCATAGTCTTCGCCAGAAGCATTGCCGACCCTGGCAAGTTCTTCCTCGGTCGATGGGTTTATGGCCGCGAAGGCGTTGCCGGGTTCTGCAACGCTCCAACCACCTTCGCTGCCATAGGCGCCTGAATTCAACGCTTGAAGACCCAGCTCGGCGAATACTTTTTGTTTGTCGAAGATCATGTCTCTCAACCCATCCTTGCTACCGGTACGGAACCGCGATTGATCGCGCTGCAAGGCCATCCCTCCTTGCAGGCCTTCGGCGCATGGCCGTTGGCGTTGTTGTCCCGATTTGGATAGGCGAGCGGCTAAGGTAGCGCTTGTCCCATTCGAGACTATTTCGGCCGGGGCAGGGCACTTACGATCGGGTAAATTCGCTGTTCTTGAACAGCAGCAGCGACCTAAAATCAGGTGGAAAGTTTATGCGTGTGACGAGCAAGCTAGCCGATGTGGATTTCAATTTCGGCAAGATCGAACGGTCGGGAACCATGCTGGTCATCCACAGCGACGAAAAGCAAGCGATGAGAACCATGGTCTATATGGCACCGGATGATTTCCTGGCGTTCCTGAAGACCATGGCAACGAGCAAAGGAGCACTGCTGTTCCTGCTCTTTTTTCCCTATTTCTGGCTGAAGCATCGCCGCGATGTTGCGAAGGGAGGGACAGCCGCTGCGCACGCCGTCCCGTCCCCCAATGATGATCCATGGTAGCCGGCTCATCGCATGTGTGCAGTGGTCAGGAACCGCCGGAGGATATCAGGCGCCCATGCAGGGATGTGATATGTTCGCGCATCGCGGTCATTGCGCCATCCGCGTCCCGGCGCTTGATGGCGGCAATGATCGCGTCATGCTCGCCCTCTGTCTGCGAGAAATCGCTGGGCGCCCAGCGCGGCTGAAACCAGAGACGCGTCAGCCTTTCATGGACGGGGCGCAGGAAATCGGCAATCATCGGATTACCCGCTCCCAACGCAATGATCGAATGAAAACGCCGGTCCAGTAGCAACAAATCCGGCTTTGATTGCCGGTGCACGGCAGCAATCGTTTCGGCCTGGATCGTGTCCAACTCCTTGAGCTGTGCGTTGCTCAACCGCGTTGCCGCTTTCGAGGCGCAATAGGGCTCCAGAACACCACGTACTTCCAGAGCCAGCAGAATTTCATCAAGCGATTCCAGCCGGATCAACACGCCTTTGCGCGGGATGACCTCGAGCAGATCTTCCTGCATCAGCCGCTGCAGTGCTTGGTGGACAGGAGTCCTGCCCATTTCAAGCTCCTCGCAGATCGCATTTTCCTGCAGGAATCGCCCCGGCTCATACTGGGCCGTCAGAATGCGCACCTTGATTTTCTGGTAAGCTTGCTCCGTCAATGAGCTTTTTCTAATTGCGGGCTGGGCCGGAATGGCCCCCAGCTTTGCAAGCATGTCAGGCGATAGCTCAGACACCGTCTTTGAGGAAGCGCGTTGACGCTTTCCTTGGTGCTGCGAAGAACTCATCCTTGGTGTCCTCGTTTCAGATAGCCGTCGTTTTTCGATCTGGTTACGGTAAATTTCAACCGCGTTTTACGCCAGCTCGACCGCCGCAGCCTGCTCGTTTCTTTCAGTAGATCGTATTTCAGAAGGAAGACAGGAAAATAAGTTCCTGAATGAGCGCGAAAAGTGCGATGCGGTTACAAAGCCGGATGCAACCGCGATATCGATGACTGGGATGCACGTTTGCTCAAGCAGGCTCTTGCCCCATTCGAGGCGCAGCTGAATGTAATACTGGGCCGGGGTGGTTTTGAGATGCTTCATGAACAGGCGCTCGAGTTGCCTGCGCGATATCAGCGACATCTTGGCAATCTCGTTCAGCGTTTTACGCTCCGCGATATTGTTCTCCATCACGGTGATCGCTTGCACCAGCGGATGGCGGGGTGCCGCGTGCACAAGAGGCTTGGGAAGTTTCTGCCTGGCGGTTGCCGGGGCTATGACATTGCCCAGGAAGTATTCCGCAAGCCGGTTTGATTTCGTCGCGCCGAGCCGGGCCTGAATTATATCCAGGGAAAAATCGAAGGACGCCATTTCACCCGCGCAAGTGTAGATGTTCTCATCGCTGTGAAGCCGCTGGCCATTGACCGTTATGTCCCGGAAGCGCTCCGAAAAGCTCGGCATCTTGCTCCAATGGATTGTGCATTCCTTTTCCTCAAGCAGGTCGGCATCTGCAATCATCCAGGCTCCCGTCCCCACGCCGACGAGAGTGGCCCCCCTTCGCGCCATTCCTCTGAGAAAGGAGCGGGTTTTCGAGCTGACATGACGATCGACATCGTTTCCAGAACAAACGACCACCAAATGTTCCTGTAGAGCGCTCGCATCCGGACGGAATGATGTAAGATCGTCACTGAGCTCGACCTCGATCCCGCAAGATGCCACCGCCGACCGACGAAGCACCCCGACCAATCTCCAACGGAAATGATCTGCAGCGTCAGCCCTGTTGGCCTGGTTGAAGGGTTCGATGATGGCCGCAAGACTAAGCATCGAGAAACCATCGACGACAAGCACGGTGACCGTTGTCACCCGCGTCACCGGCTCCAGATCAGCGCGGTTCTGCCGCTCAAAGCGGCCATCGTACCGAAAAGCCTCATGCTCGTTTTCACCACGGGTGCCCAGAAGCATCACGTACCCTACAACTTGTTTTGAGAATGGCAGGCATTGATGGAGACGATCAATCGCCTGCCGGGGTGGCTCTCATGTGCGTTGTCAGCCGGCATAAGGAGTGCGTCTTCCGGCGGACACATGGACGCGCAAGCTACGATCTCAGGTCGCGAGCCGCGTTGCCTGATGCAACAGAATCTTCCAGCCTGTGGCATCGCGCCGGAAGACATTGGTGCCCATGAGCGCGGTCTTGCGATTGTCAGCGACGAAGGTAACATTTTCCCGGACAAGCCGGATGGCGGCAGAGTTTCCCGGCTCGCTTTGGGTCAAGTGAGTCAACTCAAACTGAACAAACGGCGCGCTCGCAAACGCATGCGCCATTGTTTCAATAATCGCCTCGATGCCGACCGCTGCATTGCCGTTCGGCTCGATATAGGCGGCCCGGTCAGAGTTCGACCAGATATCACGCATGGCGTTCACGTCATGCCGTTCGATAGCCGAGTAAAATGCGGCCTCTGCCGCATCGATCGTTGCAAACATTACTCTTCCCTCCTGAAGACGACGCCGCCCGTTTCGCGGCAATAGGTGTCCGTGGCTTACCATTCGTTTTAGACAGCCAAGCCCAAGGCAGTGCTTGTCCTATTCGTCACCATCCCCGCTTTCACATGATGGCCGCGATCCGTTCGCTCGCATCAGGCGGTATAAATTTGGACTATCGATCTCCCCGGCGCTCACACAGGAATAGTCCGGCAAATGCGGGCAAACGCATCCATCGGATTTCTAGCGGAGCAAATCATGAGCACTCCAGGGACACGGCGCGGGGGCGCCGCAAATCGCCGTGAGGCGCAGGCTCGCAAGGGCGCAGTTCAGCGGGCGGAGCTTATCAACCAGTTGCCCGCCTATTCCATCATGGACGAGGATGGCCTCGAACAAGTACTGGGCATGGCATTTAGGATTCTGGAAACAATCGGCATCGAATTCCGCCATCCGGAGGCGCCAGCCCGCTGGCAGTCCGCCGGCGCACAGGTTGACGGGGCACGTGTGCGCATCAAGCGCGACCTGATCATGAAGCTGATCTCAACGGCTCCATCCGAGATCCGTTTCAACGCCCGCAACCCCGAGCGCTCAATCACGCTTGGTGGCGCCCGGACAGTCTTCAGCGGGGCCTATGGCGCGCCACACGTTCTCGATTTCGACGACGTTCGCAAGACCAGCACGCGCGAGCACCTGCAGAACTTCACCAAGCTGGCGCATACGGCCAAGACGATCCAGATCAACGGCGGCGTGCTTGCTGAGCCCCAGGATGTCGATGTTCGGCTGCGTCACTTCGAGCTTGTCGGACAGACAATCCTGCTGTCGGACAAACCCTATATGGGCGCCGTGACATCGCGGACGGCGGCGAAGGACACCATTGCGCTGTCGCAGCTTGTGTTCGGTGAGGAATTTGTCGATCAGAACATGGTTGTCGGCTCGCTGGTCAACTGCAACACCCCGCTTGTCTGGGATGAGGCGATGATCAACGCGCTCGAAATCTATTCGCGCGCCAACCAGACGGTCATCTGTACACCGTTCGTCATGGGCGGCGCCAGTTCGCCCGTCAGCACCATCGGCGCTTGCGCTCTTATCATCGCCGAAGCCCTCAGCGGCATCGCCTATACGCAAATCATCCGCAAGGGTGCGCCAGCGATGTTTGGCTGCGTGGCACAGACGATCTCGATGAAATCGGGCGCGCCACTGACCGGCAGCCCCGAACCGATCGCCATGAACCTGATCGTTGGCCAAGTCATCCGCAAACTCGGCCTGGTATGGCGGGCGAGCGGGCTCTGGACCACAGCCAAGACGCCAGATCTGCAGGCCGGTTATGAATCGATCATGTCGACATGGGGTTACATGTTGGCGCATGCGAACTGGATTATCCACGCCGCCGGTATCGTCGAAGGCGGCCTTGCCATCAGCTATTCCAAATTTGTCCACGACGTCGAGCAGATCGATATCTTCTACGAGGCCTTCCTTCGTCCGAGAATGGATGACCTCGAGGAAGTCTTCGAAACCTTGGTGAAGGTCGGCCCGGGCGGGCATTTTCTGGGCGAAGCGCATACGCGCAAGAATTCCTTCTACATACCCGAGCTCTCGGATGCCAACAGCTACGAGCAATGGCGTGACGAGGGGCGGCTTGACGCTCATCAGGTCGGCCTCGCCAAGGCGCGCCGCATGATCGACGAATACGAAGCACCGGCGATCGACGAGGGGCTGCGGCAGACGATCGGTGACTTTATTGCCTCCCGCTCAAAAGCCATCACCGGTGGGGAGTTCGAACGATGAATATGGCCGGAACCTTTACCGCGGGTACTGAAACCGGATGGAGCCTGACGGCTCTTCGCAAGTACCGGCTGGCGCGAATGCGCGAACAGATGGCCATCCACGACGTCGCCGGCATTGTCCTGTTTGATTCCGTGAACCTGCGCTATGCGACCGACACGACCAACATGCAGGTCTGGGGCCATCACAATCCGGTTCGATACGCCTTCATCGCGACCTCCGGCCCGGTCATCATCTTCGACGCGACGACCATGCTGCATCTCTACGATGGCTTCGATCTCGTCGACGAGTTGAGCCCCTGCATTCCATGGACCTACTTCACGGCAGGACCACGCTTCGAGGAAAATGCGAAGGCCTGGTCGAAGAGCATTGCCGCGCTCGTCCGCGAGCACGGTGGCGGCAACTGCCGCCTTGCCGTCGACAGGATCAATCCGTTCGGCGTGTGGGGGCTCGAGCAAGAGGGCGTCAAGGTCATCGAGGGGCAGGGCATCATGGAGCATGCCCGCGTCATCAAGTCTGCCGACGAACTCGGCGCCATCCGCTGCGCAATCAGCACCGCAGAAGCCGGCATGGAAAGCATGCGCCAAGGGCTGGAGCCCGGCCTGATGGAGCGGGAAGTCTGGTCGATCCTCCACAAGCGCAACATCGAACTCGGTGGCGAGTGGCTGGAGGGCGCACTCTTCGCGTCCGGTCCGCGCACCAATCCCTGGTTCAAGGAGGCAAGCGATCGGCGTATCGAGAATGGCGACATCGTCGCCTTCGATACGGATCTGATCGGAAACTACGGCTATTGCGCCGATATTTCCCGCACCTGGATCTGTGGTGACGCCAAACCCACCGTCGAACAGCAGGATCTGTTTGACATCGCGGTGGAGCATCTCGACCGGAACATGTCGATGGTGAAAGCCGGCCTGACATTCAGGGAGTTTGCCGAACGGTCGGAAAACCTGCCGGAGCGGTTCCGCCGCCAGCAATATGTTTGTGCCGCCCATGGCATCGGCATGTGCGATGAGTATCCCCAAATCCTTTACTGGCGCGATTATGAGAACTTCGGTTTCGACGGTGTCCTGGAGACAGGGATGACGATCTGTGTCGAAAGCTATGTTGGCGAGTTTGGCGGCAAACAGGGCGTCAAGATCGAACAGCAGATACTGGTGACCGACGATGGCTACGACCTGCTCTCCAAATATCCGCTTGATCTGCTGAATTCGCGCTAAGCCGCACGCGCAAGCCGGCGCCTCGGCCCCCATCGGCTCAGAAGGAGGAGACTATGTGCATTTTCATGATTGATGCGCTTGCCGATGATGCCTGCCCCGGCGGGGCTGCAGCATTTTCCGGCAAAATACCGAAATGCAACCGAGCCTGCGGTTCTGCAAAGTGCCGCAAGTCCGGCGGCGCGATCTTACCCATCGTCGCTGTCACCGCGACCGGGTTGGCGGCTGACCTCAACAGGACCACGCCTGACGCCGAGTGATCCCCCGCCGGCTGCCTGAAGCAAAACGCATGCGCATATTTGCTTTGCCGGCACCGGATCAATGGTCTCATTCGGGACTTCTGAAATGACAAGGCTGCAGGCTAATCGTTTGCACATCTTGAGGACACGTAAAAGCAGGGGTTGGAATGAGCACGCAAACCGATGAGATTATCCTTTCAGAGCTTGATGACGACGCCCTGACCGATCAGATGCATGCAGACATGTACGATGGCCTTGCCGATGAAATCGCCGAGGGAACCCGCATTTTACTTGGCCGCGGCTGGTCTCCGACCGAAGTGCTGGAAAAAGCCCTGGTCGAGGGAATGCGGATCGTCGGCATGGACTTCCGCGATGGCATTCTTTTCGTTCCGGAAGTGCTGCTCTCGGCAAACGCGATGAAGGCCGGGATGAACATCCTCAAGCCGCTTCTGGCAAACACCGGTGCCAAGCCCATCGGGAAAGCCGTCATCGGCACGGTCAAGGGCGATATTCACGATATCGGGAAAAACCTCGTCATCATGATGTGGGAGGGTGCTGGCCTCGAAGTGATCGATCTTGGCATCAACATCGATGTCGATGTCTACATCGGCGCGCTCCAGGAACACCAGCCAGACATTCTCGGCATGTCGGCGCTGCTCACCACGACCATGCCTTACATGAAGATCGTCGTCGACACGTTGAAAGAGCGCGGGCTGCGCGAGGACTACATTGTCCTCGTCGGCGGCGCGCCACTCAACGAGGAATTTGCCGCCGCAGTCGGGGCTGACGCCTATTGCCGCGATGCAGCCGCCGCAGTCGAAACCGCTAAGCACCATCTTGCCAGGAAATATCGCCGCAACAGTATCGACGCATGACATTCGAGCCGGCCTGCTGCTCAGGCCTTGGGGCTAGGGAAACAAGACAATGACAAAAATTCTGATCGTCGGCGCCGGCATCGCCGGACTGACCGCCGCCCTGAGGCTTCACGCCTTGGGTATCGACGTCGAACTGTTCGAAGCCGCGCATGAGGTCCGCGAGCTGGGTGTAGGCATCAACCTGCAGCCCAATGCAGTCAAGGAACTCACCAATCTCGGTCTCCTGGGCAAGCTTTCGGAGATCGGTTCCTCGATGGAGGAACTCCGCTATCACAACAAGCACGGGCAGGAAATCTGGAGCGAACCGCGTGGATTGAAAGCCGGCTATCTGTGGCCACAATTCGGCATCAGCCGCGGGCGCTTTCAAGGTCTTTTGCTCAAGGCCGTCAAGGAGCGCCTTGGTGAAGACGCCGTCAGGACAGGGCACTACTTCCATAGGCTGGAGCAGACGGGCGATCTCGTCACCGCCGAATTCCGGGAGAGCCGGGATGGCAAGCCGGTCGGCACCTATACCGGCGACATCCTGATTGCCGCCGATGGAATTCATTCCGCCGTTCGCCGTTTCTTCTATCCGCAGGAGGCCGCGCCGCGTTTTGCCGGGCAAATCATGTGGCGGGGTGTCACGGATGCCAAGACCTTCCTGGATAACCACACGATGTTCATGGCCGGACATCGCCAGCAGAAGGTGGTTTTCTATCCGATGGCTGGACCTCTGACCCATCCGGACAGCACGCAGATCAATTTCGTCGCTGAAGATTCAGTCGATCCCAACAAGCCGATGCCTCAAGAGGAATGGAACCGCGTCTGCACGATCGACGAGGTCGCTCCCCGTTTTGAGAAATGGGCCTATGACTGGTGCGATGTGCCCGGCATCATTCGCAACGCCAAGCAACTCTATGTCTTTCCCAAAGTCGACCGGGATCGCATCCCGAAATGGACTTTCGGGCGGGTCACCATGATCGGCGATGCCGCCCATGCCATGCATCCGGCCGGCTCCAGCGGCGCCTCCCAGGCGATCGTCGATGTGCGGGCGCTGGCACTTGCCTTCAAGACACAGCGCGACGCTGTAGCGGCCATCGACTTCTACGAGAAACTGCGGCTTGAGGAAGTCTATTCCCTGGTCAAGCTCAACCGCGAAAAAATGGGCCCGGAATGGGTCATGGTTCTCGCCGAGCAGTTAGCCCCCGGCGGCTTCAAGCATATCCATGACGTTATCCCGAAAGAAGACCTCAACCGGATCGCTGACGACTACAAGAAAGCCGCCGGTTTCTATCCCGCACAGGTCAACGCGCTAGATCCGTTGGTCGATATCGATCCGAGACTTTTGTAAGCACCACGGAGTTCATGAGAATGTGCTATGACACTGCCGTTATTCACGGCGCCAGTTGCGTTCAGGACGACAATCGGACCTGCTCGTATGTCTTGACCACTTCCAGCCCCAACACGCGCGGCATCGTTGCGGGCTTTACCACCCTGCTATCCGAAATCGGCGCCGACATCACCGAGGCACATCAATATGGTGATATCGATACCGACCGTTTCTTCATGCGGCTGGTCTTCAGCTATTCAGGCACGGCCGACGATTTCCGCAAGCTCGAGGAACGGCTTCAGGCCGTTGCGATGAGGGTAGGGGCCACCATCAGCCTGAAAACCGCCGATGCCCGGGCCCGGGTTTTGATCATGGTCTCCAGGTTCGATCATTGCCTGCTCGACCTCCTTTACCGGTTGCGCGTGCGGGAATTTCCAGCCGAGATTGTCGGCGTTGTCTCCAATTATCCGAAGGAAGATTTCGCCAATATAGATCTGCGGGGCATGCCGTTCCATTATCTGCCCGTAACCGCCGCAACAAAGGCGAAACAGGAGCAGAAACTGCTCGACATCGTCCAGCAGAGCGCCGTCGATCTGGTGGTTCTTGCCCGCTACATGCAGGTCCTGTCGGATGACGCGGCGAAAGCATTGTCTGGTCGGTGCATCAATATCCATCATTCCTTTCTGCCCGGTTTCAAGGGCGCACGGCCTTACCAGCAGGCCAAGGAACGGGGTGTCAAGATCATCGGAGCGACGGCCCATTATGTCACCGGCGACTTGGACGAAGGGCCGATCATCGAACAGGATGTCGAGCGCATTAGCCATCTCGATTCCCTTGATGACATCGTCCGCAAGGGCCGCGATATCGAACGCAGGGTTTTGGCAGGCGCCGTCAGGAATCATCTGGAAGGCCGGGTCTTCATCAACGGCAAGACGACCGTCGTCCTGCACAACTAAGATTGCAGCGCGCCCAGAACCGGGAGAGGAAACCCATGCCAAACGCGACAGTCTCGATCCAGACGGCGCAAGCCACACGCTATTGCGCCCAGCTTCTGAGCCACTGGAAACATCACGGCCCGGTCGTCAATGAAACGGCGGCCGGCGTCGTGATGGCGTTTGGGCAGACAAGCTATACGATCGAGCCGAATACGGACGCGCTGACAATCACCATTGCGGCAGCAGACGTTACTTCCCTGAGCAAGGGCAAGGCGGCCATAGAAGAGCACATCAATCGGTTCGGTTTTCGCGAATCGTCATCGTTTGTGTGGGACTGGCGACAGCCGGAGGCCTGACGATCCCGCCCGTGGTCAATCAAGCACCGCCACTTGCCCTGATCCGGCCAGCCACCAGCAACCGGCGGGGTTCAACGGCTCCCCGTTAACTTCTTTTCGGCTGCTCGAAGGGGCGCTGATCGTCACCGATCTGGCGGATATAGAGATGGCGAAAATTCGGGTTGGTGTTGACGAAGATCGGCAGGCTGGCGGCGCCGATAACCGGCGCGTCATCGGTCAGTTCACCGACGACGAGCCGCGGCGAACGGCGGTCCTTGCGTTCGCTCAAGGAGCGGTACAGCGGATAGGCCCGCTCGACCAGCGCCGTGATAATCGACGGCGGTAGCGACCCGCCGACCGTAATGAACTCCGGATCGATGGTGCCTTCGAGAATAGCCGCCAGAAAACGCAGGCAAAGTCCCGCCTCCTCCATCCAGGCGGAAAGCTGCGGATCGCGGCGGGCATGGATATCAGCAAGGATTGACAGGTCGGCGACCGCTGCATCGGCATCTTCGATGCTCCATTCGAGCGCCGACGCAATACCGTTCAGCGACAGGATGGCATCGATAATCGGCGGTGCGCCATTGTCGCGCATGCGTTTCGGTTGAAATGGCAAGAGCCCGAGTTCGCCGGCGTTCCCCCATGCACCCTTCAAGGGCATGCCATCGACAATCATGCCGGCGCCGACGCCGTATCCGATATACAGATGGGCGAAGTTGCGCTTGTCCTTGTCGCGGCGGGCAAAATGCTCGCCGATCGCCGCGGCCGTCGCGTCGTTCTCGACAAGCACGGTCAAACCGCACAACTCCTGCAGACGCTGGGCGACGGGGACGCTGGCCCAGGCGTCCCATCCCGGCTGCTTGGTGGCAAAATCGTAGATGTCATCGTCCAGCGTGGGAAGCACCAGGCCGATGCTCCAGATTTTTTCCCGCGGGACATCTGCCTCGGCGATGAGGTCTTCGGTCAGGCTGGCAATGTGCTTGAGCGTTGGTTCCGGCTCGCGCGTATCGCCCGTCCAGGTTTTCCGGCCGATGACTTCCAGCAGAAGATTGCACACGACCATGACGACGCGGTTGCGGTCGAGATGAATGCCGATGGAGAATCCGGCAACAGGGTTCGGACCGAGATAAATCTGCGGCTGGCCGCGCTGGCCCTGCGAACGCCCGGTTTCGATGATGAACTCCTGGTCCAGCAACTCCCGGGTAATCCCGGAAACAGTCTGCGGCGTCAGCCCGACGCGCTTGGCAATGTCAATGCGGCTGAGCGGGCCGGACTGGTGCAGCGCCTCGAAGATGAGCCGCCGGTTGAAGATGCGGGAATGCTCGAGATTGGTGCCGGTGACATCGGGCAGCCTCTGCCGCCCCTCGGCGAGCCTGGTCAGCTTGGGCGCTCCCGCCCGTGTCTTTGGCGTATCAGTCATTCCGTTTCCATTCAGCGTGCCCGGAATTCCTGGCCGAGGATGCCGTAAGCCGGGCCAGAGCGGCGCCCGAGCATGGCTTGTCCGGCAGCATCGAAAAGGTGAACCGCGGCGGCCGGGGCGTCGGCCACGAAGCGATCTCCGGCCGTGCAGAAAATATCGCCGGGATAACGCACGGTTATCATCTGCCCATCGGCGAGTCGCAGATAGACGATGCTGGTTTCGCCGAGATGTTCCACGAGGTCAACAGTCCCCTCGATCTTCACCGATGGGCCATCGCCGGGGATCCAGTGTTCCGGCCGGATGCCGACGGTGACTGTTGCGCCGGGGGCAACCGGTGCTCCCGAATAAGGAAGGCTGATGTGCTGCTCACCCACAGACAGCTTCATATTACCATCCGCAACAGCACTCACGCGCGCCTCCATCAGGTTCATCGCGGGTGATCCGATGAAGCCGGCGACAAACAGGTTGGCGGGGGCGTGATAGAGGTCGAGCGGCGTTCCGACCTGCTCGATGCGGCCGGCATTGAGCACGACGATCTTGTCCGCCAATGTCATCGCCTCAACCTGATCGTGCGTCACATAGATCATCGTCGCGCCCAGTTCACGGTGGAGCTTGGCGATCTCGATGCGGGTGTTGACGCGCAGTGCTGCGTCGAGGTTGGACAGGGGTTCGTCAAACAGGAAGGCTTTCGGCTGGCGCACGATGGCGCGGCCGATGGCAACGCGCTGGCGCTGGCCACCGGACAGTGCGCCGGGCTTGCGGTCGAGAACCGCGTCGAGCTTCAGGATCGAGGCTGCCTTGCGGACACGCCGGTCGATCTCGTCTTTCGGGATTTTTGCGAATTTCAGGCCGAACGCCATGTTGGTATAGACATCCATATGCGGATAAAGCGCATAGGACTGGAACACCATGGCGATCTGCCGTTCAGCCGGAGGAACGTGGTTGACGATCTCGCCCCCGATGCGGATGTCACCGCCGCTGATATCCTCAAGGCCAGCGATGGCGCGCAGCAGCGTCGACTTTCCGCAACCTGACGGGCCGACAAACACGACAAATTCACCGTCTTCAATCTTGAGATCGATCCCGTGCAATACATTGAGGGCGCCGAAGGCTTTGCGCACGTTGGAAAGGGACAGGTCAGCCATCGATTTTTCTTTCTTTGATAGCAAGGCTCATCATTTCACGGCACCCGCGGTGAGGCCGGAGACGATACGGCGCTGGAAGATCAGCACGAGCAGGATCAGGGGGACGGTAACGATGACGGAAGCGGCCATGATCGTGCCGAACGGCAATTCGAAGCGGCTCGATCCGGAAATCAGCGCCAGGCCAACCGGAACCGTACGAACCGTATCGCTGAGCGTGAACGTCAGCGCGAACAGGAATTCGTTCCAGGATGCAATGAAGGCAAGCAGGCCGGTGCTGGCAAGCGCGGGCGCAAGCAGCGGGAAATAGATCTGCCAGATCATCGCCCAGGTCGAGCATCCATCCATGCGGGCTGCGTCTTCCAGTTCAGCCGGAATCTGGCGGATGAAACTGGTCATCACCCAAACCGTAAACGGCAGGCTGAAGATCATGTAGGAAAGGACGAGGCTACCGAGGCTGTTATAAAGCCCGAGCCAGCGGATCGTGCCGAACAGGCCGGACAGCACGACGATCTGCGGAAACATCGACGCGCCGAGAATACCGGCCAAAACGATGCCGCGCCCCCGAAACTTCATCTTGCCAAGCGCGTAGGCCGAGGTGATGGCGAAGATCAGCGACAGCGTCACGACGCTGACAGCGACGATCGCCGAGTTGAGGATGTTGCGCAGAAAGTTGCCGTTGGTCAGCAGGTCGCGGTAGTTGGTCAGGTCGATTGCCGGAAAGAAATCAACCGAGAACAGTGCCGCACCCGACTTGAACGATGAGACGATCGCCCAATAGAAGGGAAAGATCGTATAGAACACGACGACGATCTTGAGCAGTGTCAGCGCGACGGTTTTGGCAAGGCGTTTCATAGTCATCCTCACTCGCTGATCAGCCGGATCTTGGTGATCTGGATATAGATGGCGGCCACCAGTGAAATCATCAGGAACACCAGCATTGCCACGGCCGAGCCGTAGCCGACGTCCTGGAAATCGACCAGTTGCTGGCGGGCGTAGATCGAGATCGTCGCGGTTTCGCGGCTCTTGGAACTGAGCACATAGGCAAGGTCGAACATCCGCACGGCATCCAGCAGGCGAAACAGAATGGCGACGGCAAGGGTCGGCCAAAGCAGGGGCAGGGTGATGTAAAAGAACTGCGCCCAGCCGGGAGCGCCATCGACCTTCGCCGCTTCATAGAGATCGCGGGGAATGATCTGCAGGCCAGCAAGGATCAAGAGCACCATGAACGGCGTGGTCTGCCAGACATCGACGGCGATGATCGCGGCCATCGCCGTGCCGGCACCCGCCGTCCAGGCAATGCCGTGGCTGATGAAGCCGAGCTTGATCAAGAGCGCGTTGACAACACCATACTGGTCATGCAGCATCCATTGCCACATCTGTGCAGAGACGACAGTCGGGATCGCCCACGGGATCAGCATGACAGCGCGCAGCGCTCCGCGGCCCTTGATCTGGCTGTCGATCAGAAGCGCGATCGCAACACCGGCCAGCGTTTCCAGCGTTACCGAAATCACCGCGAAGAAGGCGGTGTTTCGAACGGCATGCCACCAGTCGCCATCCTTCATTAGCGCCAGATAATTGCCAAACCCGATAAACCGCGGCAAATCGCCATCATCGAGCGAGGCGTGCATGAAGGAGAGATACGCGGTGCGCGCCAAAGGCCAGGCTGTAACCGTGGCAAGCACGATCAGCATCGGAGCCAGCAGCAGCCAGGGTTCGATGCGCTTTACCCAGTTGGATTGAGGTGCCGTCTCAGCCATCATGCACCAACCTTGATTGTTTGCCGGCGATTGCCGAGCGGTTTTGCAAGAGCAGCACCGACCACGCCGGCGCCTTCGCCAAGGGATGCAAGCTTGAGCGGAATGGACCGGCAGCGGGCGGCCCAGATGTTCTCGCGCATGTACTGCTCCAGCTTTTCACGATAGCGCCCGGTCGAGCAGCCCAGCCCGCCACCGAGAACAACCGCCTCGGGATCGACCATGTTGATCATCTGCGCCAGCAGCCGGCCGGTTACCTCTCCGGCCTCATCGAGGATACGAGTACAGAGGGAATCCCCCTCGGCACTCATGGCTTCCAGTGTGCGAACACCGTCTTCCGGAGGCTTCCCGGCGCGCCGGACAAACGAGCGCTGCATACCTTTGCCCGACGCGAAATCTTCGGCATTGGCAATCGTCAGTGCGGTATCGTCTTCCCTTGGAAGCGCAAGCACTGAACTGGCGAAGTGAATGGCAAAACCGTTGGCCCCGGCCCACGGCCGGCCATTGATCACGAGCGAATAGCTGATGCCTGTGCCCAGCGATATGTAGACGAAGCTCTGGTGGGACTGGCCCGCGCCGAAGCGGGCTTCCGCATGGGCCGCCGCACGCACGTCGCTGTCAGCCATCGTCGGAATGCCAAGCAGGCTTTCGATTTCCGCGCCAATGGTTTCAATCGAGAAATTCCAGTCGCTGCAGACGCGTCCCTCAAGATCGACCAGTTCCGGCACGGCAATCCCGATCGACAGCGGAAACCGGCCCTCAGCCTTGGCGAGCGCGATGATGTCTGAAGCGATCTCCGCAACTGCGCGGATGATCGCGATTGGACCTTCGGAGACCGGGGTTGGGCGGCGCCGGAAATGGGTCATTGCACCCGATTGGATATCGACCAGACCAGCTGCGATCTTGGTGCCGCCGAGGTCGATGCCGATCCGATAGTCGCCGCTTTCCATCGTTGCGGCCGCAGATTGCAAGGGTGTGCCAGCGCCTGTCATGCCTGAGCCGCCGCGGCGGTATCAAGCAGAATCCGAACCTGCTTGCAGCGATGAACGATGGTGGCCGGCCATTGTGGATCGAAACTTTCGCTCTCTGTCAGACGTTTGGCAGCGCCCTGCTTATGCGAACCATGAATGATCATGGCGACCGATTTCGACAGGTTGGCGATCGTGCCGAGACCAACGGTCAGGCCATGATGCGGCACGGCATCCAGCGACGGGAAGTCGGGGAAGGTGCCAAGATTGTCGCGGCGCGTCTCTTCGGCGAGCTTGACGATACAGCTTGGACCATCGGCCGGGCTACCCGGCGGATTGAAGGCGACATGGCCATCCGTTGCACCGGAGGCGAGAATGAACAAGTCGACACCGCCAGCTGCCTTGATCCGCTCATCGTAGGCACCGGGATTCGTCGCATCCGGAAACCAGACATGCTCTTTCGAAACCTGGTGTGCTGGCTCGATGGCGGCGTTCAACCGCTGGCGGATTTCTTGTTCGGCGAAGCGGCGGCAGCTGTTGTGCGCATCCGGCGGGCAAAGGCCAAGACCGTCTTCGCCACCGCCGAGATATTCGTCCATCATTACCAGAACGAGATTGGAGAGATCGAGATTACCGGCCGCAGCCTTTTCCGCCATCGCGTCATAAACGGGCTTTGGCGAACGGCCGCTCGGGCAGCCCAGCAGATATTGTTTGCCATTGGCGCGCGCGGTGGCAATGGCAGCCAGGATATCAGCGGCAAGCACGTCGCCGATTTCGGCCGGGGAGTTCAGGATTTCAGCGGAATGGGCGGGCAAGTCAATTCTCCGGTCGGGATCGAGTGCGGCCGGCGGCGATGCGCCGGCCGTGCGGTCTGGGCTTAGAGGCCGAGCGTCTTCAGGTAGTCGCGATTGTGCTTGGCGATCGGGTAGGGCTTTTCCGGCGGGCAGGGGTACATGTCCTGCTCGACAACGGCGAAACCATCGTAATTGCGGGCTTCAAGGAACTTCACCACCTCGGCGAAATCGATGGCGCCCTTGTCCAGTTCGCACATGACGCCCATCTGGAACGCGTCCATGAACGGGATGTTCTCGTCGGTGATGCGCTGGCGCAGCGCGCCATCCATGTTCTTGAAATGATAGTAGGGGATACGATCGGCATGCCGGGCCATGAAGGCGAGGGGATCAGCGCCCGTGTAGATATGATGACCCAGATCAAAGCACAGTCCGACATGATCCGGCTTGGTATCGGCCATCAGCCGCTCGATTTCGGCTTCGGTTTCGATGCAAGTGCCGACATGCGGATGGAAAACGAATTTCATTCCGTACTCTTCGACGACACGCTTTGCGGTAGTGCTGACGATGGCGATCATCTGCGCCCAGGCCTTGTCATCCAGCAAGCGGTCGCCAGGGGCGGCGTAGGATTCGGACTCGTCCATCAGGACGAACCATTCGGCACCTGCAGCTTTCAGCAGGCCGCAGATCGGCCCGACACGGGCAGCCAGGGTTTCAGCGGAATCGGCAAGCGACAGCGGATGAACAACGCCTGTGCCGCAGAGCTTGATATCGCGGCGGCCGAGTTCCGACAGCAGCGTTGCGGGATCGGTCGGCAGGTAACCCCAGGGGCCGAGCTCGGTGTAGCTATAACCGGCCTTCTGCACTTCATCGAGATAGCGCTCCCATCCGACCTGTTTTTCGTCCTTCGGATACCAGACACCCCAGGAGTCCGGTGCTGTCGCTATTTTGATCGTCATCGTCTTGTTACCTTGCATTTTGAAAAAGGCGGTTCGCGCCACAATCAGGTAGCGCGAACCTTGTTATCAGATGGATTACCAGCCGCCGCGTGACTTGAGACCGTCGAGCTTGGAGGCCAAGTCGTCGATCGCAGCGTCGGTGGCTGACGGGTCGGAAAGGCCGGAATGGAGATTGTTGGAAATCTCGGTCGAAACGCGCGGGTAATCGCTGCCGGTGATGCTGGTCGGCCGGGTGACGACATTTTCGAAGGCGGCCTTAGCGCTCGTCAAGAATGGGATCGCCTTCAGGATATCGGCATCGGAGAACAGCGACGAAATGCTCGGGATATAGGATCCCGCCAGAGCCCGGCGCTTCTCTTCCTTTTCGCCGGCAAGATAGGCGACGAGCGCTGCGGCTTCCTTCGGATGCGCCGAGTATTTCGAGACGCCGAGATAGGCTGCACCGTCGATGCCGACATGCTCGCCGTTTACGCCCTTGGGCAGGGGTGCCACGCCGACCTTGTCCTTGATGGCGCTGTCGGCGCCGTTGGCCAGCGACCAGGCATAAGCCCAGTTGCGCATGAACACGGCATCGCCATTCTGGAAGACACCGCGCGAGCCTTCTTCGTCATAGTTCAGCACACCTGCCGGCGAGATCGTGCCGACCCAGCCGGCCGCCGTCTTCAGCATGTCCTTGGCTTCGGGCGAGGCAATGGTGATCTTGCCTTCGGCATCGATAAACGTGCCGGCGCCGCTGCTTGCGAACCATTCGGTGGCATTGCAGACGAGACCCTCATAGGCCCGGCCCTGCCAGACGTAACCCCACATCTTGTCGTTGCCTGCCTTGCGCTCGCCGTCCTGAACCAACTGTGCTGTTGTCGTCAGGTCAGACCAGGTTTCCGGAACCTTGGCGCCGTATTTGTCGAGCAGGTCCTTGCGGTAGAACAGCAGGCCCGTATCCATGTACCACGGCATCGCGACAAACTTTCCACCGACCGTACCGGCGGCCACGGCCGATGGGAAATACTTGTCGACCGTGCCTGCAGGCATGGCTTCCGCCAGATCGAGCAGGTGGCTTTTCAGCGGCCCGACCCAGACGCCATCGAGGATCATCACGTCGACATCGGTCGACTGCGCCGACAGCAGCTGCTGATAGAGCGACAGAACATCGTCCCAGTTTGCCGGCATGGTGGTGATCTTCACCTCGTTGCCAGTTTCCTTGCCCCAGGCTTCGGAGCCTTCCTTGCAGAGCTGCAATTCGATGCCGGACGACGAGCAGAAGATGTTGATGGTTTCGGCCTGCGAGACGGCCGGGTAGGCGGCCGAAAGCCCGAGGGTGGCGATGCTGAATGCGAGAACTGCGCGAATGGACATGCTTTACTCCCCTTTTATTAAATCCAAATTATGGATCATAATATCCAGAAGTTTCCGTCTGTAAATGGAAAATTTCGACATGCGGGTGTAAAAATCGAATGTTCATTCCATTTTCGCGCTTGAGCAAGGGAGTGGCTTCCGGTATTTAAATTCACTATCCGAATTTAATTCGCGCAAAAAGCGCAACACAGGAGTGGAATATGCGATTGAGAGTTGGCCTGGTTGGGCTTGGAGAAGTGGCGCAGCTAATGCACATTCCAACGCTGCACAAGCTGCAGCAGCAATTCGAACTTGCCGCCGTGCACGATGTTTCGCCTTCGGTGCTGGCTGAGGTCGCCGATCACTGGAAGATCGCCAAGCGCTACGATACGGCTGATGCGCTGTTTGCCGATCCCGATATCGATGCCGTTCTGATCCTCAGCCCCGACCAGCATCATGGCGAGCAGGCGAGGGCTGCGCTTGCGGCCGGCAAGCACGTCTTCATCGAAAAGCCGGCCTGCCTGACGGCAGCGGATCTGGAGATGCTGGCCGCTGCCGAGGCAGCATCCGATCGCGTGGTGATGGTCGGCTACATGCGCCGTTTTGCGCCGGCCTTCATGGCGGCCAAGCAGGAGCTCGCAAATTTCGGACCGATCTCCTATGTCCGCGTCCGTGACGTAATCTGCGAAGGCCCCTGGTTCTTCAACCAGACCGACAAGGTCGTGACCCCGAAGGGCGACATTCCGGCCAAGCTGATCGATGAGAGCCGGGCGCTGCGCAAGGAAATGATGGATGCGATGTGTGGGGCAGACGCACCAGCCATCGTCAAGCGCGGCTATGAAGTCATGACCGGCCTGTGCTCGCATTCCCTGTCGGCCATGCGCGATCTGCTCGGCGGCTCGCCAAAGCGGGTGATCGGTGCACAGCTCTCGCAAAATGGCGAACAATTGACCGCGATGTTCGATTACGGCAGCTTCACTGCCATCTATGAATGCCTGATCGACGATATCGCCCGCTTCGATGCCGGCATCGAGGTCATGTCGAAGACCAAGCGCCTGCAGTTCCGCTACAACACGCCGTATCTGCGCAATCTGCCGATGACGCTGGAGGTGCAGGAGAGCACAGCCGACAGCAACCTCGTCCGCACGCTCGGACCGTTCCACAAGGACGCGTTCCAGATCGAACTCGAGGCCTTCCACGACACGATCGTCAGTGGCGCGCCCAATCGCACGCCGCCCTCGGACTCGCGTGAAGACATTGACCTGTTCTCGAAAATACTGTCGGTCGCCAAGACGACATTGGTTTCCTAACCTATCGATCGGCAATCAAAACCTGCAGTTAATGCTCCCTGCCTGAAAGGCGGGGAGCTTCAGCGCACCGAGCATCTGCCCAATACAGTTTACAAAGTACCTGGGTTCGAACGAACCCATTTCAACAGAACGCACTTTGCGCAAAGATAGCGCCCTATTTGGCGCTCCCACGGTCTTTGAGCTTTGCGGCCAGAGCGCTATCCTTCACACGAATATACCATAGACAGCCGCACCTCATCGGGTTCGAAGTCATCGGTTTGTGCGCCTTTCACCTTGGCCGCGTCGCGTGCGAATCGGCCGAATTTTCATGCCATCCCGGCATCACCTTGATCGTCCGCCGCGATGCTTCCTTGAAGAAACGGGAAGTTCCCAAAGAACTCCTGGGCCTTGTTGATATCTTCGTGTCTCATGGCTGGCGCTCGCCGGGCGTTGGCTTGTGGCGTTATCATTGCTGCTTGTTTTTCGTGCCGATTAACGCACGAAAGCCCGTGTCATTTCTGATCACGGGCTTTTGTTTTTTGTTTGGTTGCGGGGGCAGGATTTG
>NZ_CAXUPW020000007.1:0-304645 GCF_964252935.1 Rhizobium sp. LjRoot98 | reverse complement strand
TGTAGGTGATGTCCGTGACCCAGGCCTTGTCCGGAGCCGCGACGTCAAATTGCCGATCGAGTGTGTTGTCGATAGTGACGGCAGGCCTGCCGCCATAGATGCCGGGACGGCGTTTGTAACCGATCTGCGCCTTGATCCCGGCGAGACGCGTCAGACGCGCGACCCGGTTCGGGCAGCACATCTCTCCCTGATCGAGAAGATCGTCGTGCAGCTTGCGATAACCGTAGACCTTGCCGCTCTCTTCCCATGCCTTCAGGAGCAAATCGGTCTGTCGCCTGTCCTCGTTGGCTCGCCTGCTCAGCGGGTTCTTCAGCCAGGTGTAAAATCCACTCGGGTGAACCCGCAGGAGACGGCACATCGTCCGCACCGAAAACTGCAAGCGATGCAGGGCAATGAACGCGTACTTCACTTTGCATCCCTGGCGAAATACGCGGCCGCTTTTTTTAGGATGTCTCGCTCTTCGGTGACGCGAGCCAGTTCCTTCTTCAGCCGCCTGATCTCCTCGGCCTCGTCGTTGCCTTTGGCGTTCGACGCGGCAAACTTCTTCTTCCACTCATACAGGGAATGCTGGCTCACGCCGAGGCGCTGAGAAACCTCCGCAACCGGATAGCCTCGCTCCGTGATCTGACGCACAGCGTCGCGCTTAAAATCTTCGCTGAAATTCGATTTGCTCATGATGCTCTTCCTGCCTCAAAATTAGGAAAGAAGGCGTCTACAAATCTAGGGGCTATTCATGCCATGCTTTCAGTTCTTGATGACGCCGTCGGCTTACGAGAAAATCCCCACTGTTCTCAGACTTGTTCACCAAGGTGCTGTTGGACCCAATCGATTGGGCGTTCATGCGGCGACAGAAGTATCGTTTAGGAACTTGCGATACGACATTGACGGTACCGATTTCGAAGAATGATCGGGGAGCGAACCGTGGCCCCGCGGGCTTGACCGCAGGCAAGCAAAATTTCCGCCCCATACGTGAAGAAACGTGCTTCCCTAAAGCGATGTTATGCCTACATTTGCCGAAAACATTTGAATGGTCCCGCAATGTCCGACGATTTCGATTTCCTTGCCCACCAGGGCAACCTTGCAGGCTTGATCCGTGCCTTCCATTGGTCGAAGACCTCGCTCGGGCCTCCCTCTCGCTGGCCGCAAGCGGCGAGGGTGACGACAGCGACAATCCTTCAATCACCTGTCCCGATCGTCACCCTTTGGGGCGAGGACGGGATCATGATCTATAATGACGCCTATGCCGTTTTCGCCGGCGGCCGCCATCCTGCACTACTCGGGTCGAAGGTCCGTGAAGGGTGGCCTGAGGTCGCAGCCTTCAACGACAACGTCATGAAAGTGTGCCTCGCCGGAAGGACATTGGCTTACGAAGACCAGGAATTAACCCTCCATCGGAGCGGAAAGCCCGAGCCAGTGTTCATGAACCTAGACTACTCGCCTGTCATGGACGAAAGCGGTACGCCGTGCGGAGTGATAGCGATCGTTATCGAGACGACGGCCAAGGTCGAAGCAGAACGCTGGCGCCAGGACGAGCAGAACCGTCTTCGTCGTATGTTTGAACAGGCCCCCGGCTTCGTCGCGATGATGCAAGGCCCGGACCATGTTTTCGAGTTGACCAACGCCGCATACCAGCGGCTCGTCGGCCGTCCCGATGTCGTCGGCCGGTCTGTGCGGGAGGCTTTGCCAGACCTGCAAAGCCAGGGCTACTTCGAGATCCTGGACGAGGTTTATTCCACCGGCGTGCCATACGAAGGCAAAGCGCTTCCCGTCGACCTGCAATCAGAAGTCGGTGCCCAGGTTGAGCGCAAATACATTGATTTGATTTATCAGCCCGTTTTGGATCCAGATGGCGCTGTCGTCGGCATTTTTGCGCAAGGTTCTGATGTCACTGACCGCGTAATCGCCGAACAAGCACTGACAAACAGTGAGCGGCAAAGCCGCCAGATCCTCGATGGGGCGGTCGACTACGCCATTATGGCGTTGGATATGAACGGACGTATCCTTCGCTGGAACGAAGGCGCTCGGCACATCTTCGGTTGGACGGAACAGGAAGCGGTCGGGATCCACTGGGAGATGCTGTTCACGCCCGATGACCGGGCAGCAAACCGGCCGCGAGAGGCGATGGAAGCTGCCTTGCAGCTGGGGACTGCCCATCACGATCGCTGGCATGTTCGAAAGTCTGGCGAGCGGTTCTGGGCGAGCGGCGAGATCAGCCCGATCATCCGCGATGAAGACGGTCATCCGATCGGTCTGGTCAAGGTCTTGCGTGACCAGACTAGCCAGCATCTGGCGGAGCAGGCGCTGGAGGAGGCGGACGCGAGGCTGCGCCGGGCGCAAGAAGCTGGAAAGGTCGGGGTATTTTCCCTCGACATCGAGACCAACATCCTGACGCCAACGCCGGAATTCTGCAAGATCTATGGGCTCTCCGAGGCGAAGGCGGTCGATATCTCGACGGTCGAGGCGCTCGTCTTCGATGAGGATAAGGAGATCGGCTCCAACGCCAGGACACGCCGCACCGGTCAGTCGCCGCTCAATGTCGAATACCGGATCCGACGGGCCGATAACGGCCAGAAGCGCGTGATCGCCCGCCGCGGCGAATTCGAGTTCGATCCTGCAGGAAAGCCTATCCGCTTCGTAGGTGTCGTCCAGGATGTGACGGATGAGCGCAAGATTCGGCGAGACCTGAAGAACAGCGAAGCGCGCTTTCGAGCCCTGGCTCAAGCGATACCCAACCACGTCTGGACGGCAACGCCCGACGGCCAACTCGACTGGTTTAACGAGCGGGTCTACGAGTACGCACGTGCCCGCCCGGGTGAGCTGGACGGCGCGCTGTGGACAAGCATCGTTCACGAGGAAGACGTGGCCAGTGTCGCAGAACGCTGGCAATCAGCGCTGCTCTCTGGTCACGACTACGAAACGGAGGTCCGGCTCAGGCGGTCTGACGGGCGCTATCGCTGGCACATCGTCCGCGCGGTACCCGTTCGAGATGATGGTGGAAGCATCATTCGTTGGGTTGGGACGAACACGGACATCGAAGACCAGCGCGATGCACGCGCCAGACTCGAAGAGCTGAACGAAACGCTCGAGCAAAGGGTAACGGAGCGGACGGCGGACCGCGACCGAATGTGGCGGCTATCGACCGACATCATGCTCGTGGCAGACTTCGGTGCGAGGATTACTGCTGTCAATCCAGCGTGGAAAACCGTATTCGACTGGGAGGAGTCGGACATGGTCGGGCGATCCTTCATGGACCTGATCCACCCGGATGATATTCAGGCGACACTGGCGGAAGTCGGCAAACTCAGCGAGGGCGCGACAACATTCTCCTTCGAGAACCGATACCAGGCCAGGGATGGCGGCTACCGGATGATTTCGTGGACGGCCGTTCCTGACGACGATTATATTCATGCGGTCGGACGCGACGTGACCGAGGAACGTGAAGCCGCCGCGGCCCTTCGCAAGACCGAGCTCGCGCTGCAGCAAGCACAGAAGATGGAAGCCATCGGCAATCTGACGGGTGGTGTGGCCCACGATTTCAACAACCTCCTACAGGTGGTTGCCGGCAATCTCCAGCTGCTGGTCAAGGATGTTGCCGGCAACGATAAGGCAGAGCGAAAAATCTCGAACGCTCTGGCCGGCGTTAATCGCGGATCAAAGCTTGCATCGCAGCTGCTCGCCTTCGGACGCAGGCAGGCCCTTGACCCGCGCGTTGTCAATGTCGGGCGTCTCATCCAGGGGATGGACGAGATGCTGCGACGCACGATTGGAGAGGGCGTCGAGGTCGAAACCGTAGTATCGGGCGGGTTGTGGAATACACTTATCGACCCGATGCAGATTGAAAATGCCGTGCTCAATCTCGCAATCAACGCGCGCGATGCCATGGACGGGTTTGGAAAGCTGACGATCGAGGCTGGTAACGCCTACATAGACGATGCCTATGCCCGTCAGCACCAGGAGGTCGAAGCCGGTCAATACGTCTCTTTATCTGTCACCGACACTGGAACCGGCATGTCACCGGAACTGATCGAGAAAGTCTTCGAGCCGTTCTTTTCCACCAAGCCTGAAGGCAAAGGGACGGGACTTGGTCTTTCCATGGTCTATGGCTTCGTCAAGCAGACGGGAGGGCATGTCAAAATTTACAGCGAGCCCGGGCAGGGTACCACGGTGAAGATGTATCTCCCTCGGTCCGTCCAGCAGGAAGACGTCGAAGTCGCATTGTCCGAAGGCCCCGTGGAGGGCGGCCAAGAGACCATTCTGGTTGCCGAGGATGACGAAGGCGTCCGCACGACCGTAATCGAGATGCTGCAAGAGCTCGGATACCGGGTCCTGAAGGCGAACGATGCCGCGGCCGCCCTCAGCATCATCGAAAGCGGCATTCAGATCGACATGCTGTTCACCGATGTCGTCATGCCGGGGCCTCTAAAAAGCAGCGAGATGGCAAAGAAGGCAAAGGAACGTTTGCCGCACCTCGCTGTGTTGTTCACATCCGGCTACACGGAAAACTCGATCGTCCATGGAGGGCGTCTCGACGCAGGTGTGCAGCTGTTGTCAAAACCCTATACGCGCGAAGCGCTGGCCCGCAAGATCCGCCATGTCCTCAACAATGAGAAGCAGCGCGGGGTAGCTCAGGAGCGCCAGGACCAAGTGTCCACATCTACGCCCAGACCGGTAGCGCAAACTACATCTCGTGTGCTTCTCGTCGAGGACGATCCGTTGATCCGGATGGCGAGTGCCGACATGCTGGCAGATCTCGGCGTCGACGTGTTGGAAGCCGGATCGGCGGAAGAAGCGCTGCCCTTGTTGGAGCAGGGTGGTTTCGACGTTCTGGTGACGGATCTTGGACTGCCGGGAATGTCGGGGGAAAAGTTCTGCCAGGTTGTCAGGCAACGCTGGCCTGAGATTGGCATCGTGTTTGCGACGGGCGCAAGCCACGGCCCGCAACTTGTCGATCAGTCACGGACGGCCTTGCTAATGAAGCCGCACGGTATCAATGATCTTAAACGAGCTCTGGAGGCGGTCCGGTAAGGGGCGTCGGTTTAAAGCGATGCCGGACGCGGGTTTTCTACGAGAGGACAACCAAAAGGAGAAAGGTGCGTTCGTCGAAAACTAAGCGTTGACGAACGCTGTATCCTGACGTATAGAGTGCTTATCGATCTTTTGCTTGCCGAGCTTTGGTTACCACGCGACTGGCACCGCGTTCTAAACGAACTTCTCTCTCAAAAATAGTCGTTACAACCGTCCTCGGAGCGCTGCTTCGCGGATCCTCTCTCTATGCTTTGAAAGGGTTCATCATGACCACTGGCACAGTAAAATGGTTCAATTCCACCAAGGGCTTCGGCTTCATCCAACCTGACAACGGCGGCGCTGACGCCTTCGTTCACATCTCTGCCGTCGAGCGCGCCGGAATGCGCGAAATCGTCGAAGGCCAGAAGATTGGCTACGATCTCGAGCGGGACAACAAGTCGGGAAAGATGTCCGCTTGTAATCTCCAGAACGCTTAAATCGATCTCTGCTTCCCTTTGACCACGGATGTACTGGCACTGCCGGAAGCAATTATCAGTTTGAGGCCAGGCAGATCGCCTGGCCTTTTTCGTTTTGGCCTCATAGCCAACATTGAGGATATCCAATGACAGAGACATACAGCAAGTCTCGCCAGCAGGCCGAGACCGCCTTCGGCAGTCTTCAGACGGAGTTCTTCGCCAAGAACAATGCTGCGGAAGAACTCGAATCCGTGGCTCAGGCGCGCGATGCCAAGACAGTCAGGTTGCGCGAAGCGCGGCTCGCTAAGGAGCAAGCCGACCGGATGTCCGCAACATCCGCGCTGCTTGCCAAACGATCCAAGGCCAGCTGAACATCCGAAACGCAATAGTCAGGATATTGATTTGAGAAACGCTAGAAACAACGAATTCACCGATGGACGCTCCGCTGCGGGGGATGCCAAGGCATCCCTTCTCATTGCCTACCGCGCAGCAAAGACGGCAAACGAGCCGTCGCAATCCGCTAGGCAGGCCGAGCGCATCTCGCTTGTTGAAGCTCGTGAAGCGCGCCGTGCAGAACGGGAACGACTGAAGCAGGAGGAGCGCTCCCGTATTGAGTCCCTTGCGGCTCAAGAGCAAGCAGTCCTCGAGGCCGCGGCGACAGCCGAGATCGAGGCGCGACAACTGGCCGAAAACGCCCGGATATCACGAGTTGTTGAAGACGAGCCCGCCCGCAAGGCTGAACGAGACAGACGCTACGCCGCACGAAAGGCCCGGCAGGTCTAGCATTTAGGCGTCCACCTTCTAAAGGGTTGGTCTGTGCAACAGATCAGATCGTGACATCGTCATGCCCCAATTCACGCTTTTTCAGGAACCTTTTATGGCACCCGATACAAACGAACTGCAGGCGATCAACACGGCCTGGCAAATTGCGATCCAGGAAATCCTGCGCATGATCATCAGAGACATGTATCACGCCGGCGGCGAGGCTGCATTTAACACACATATCAAGCGGATCGAAGAAGCGGCGGTGGACAGCATCCACACGGATTTGCGACTTCGCGGCACCGATGAATGGACCGAGGTGTTGGTCAAGGAACGGGCCAGCAACTTCGTGACGACCCTCCTAACGTCCTTTACCTACGACCGCGCTTGATGAGGATGCGCATCTCTGCAGGCGTTGAAACTGCTGAGAAGTGAATTCTCATGTGGGCTCGCAAGGCCGACTGGCAGCGAGGCGACGGATGACTGACCAAGGCTGGTCAAACAGCGGCTTCACTGGCGTGGCATTCCGCAATCCGAATCCTTTGGATCCGCGCCATCCGGCATGCTAAGTACCGGACGATAAATGGCTGTGAGTTGCAAATGACTGCTGAAGAATCGCCGATGAGCCCTGAGACTGTGGCCGACCTTCCCCATCTTGGTGAGGCGTTGGACGATGACCGCTTCCGGCAATTCCTTGATCATGTCCCGTTCGGTGTAGCGGTGGCGGAACTCGCGCCGCAGGAGGTGCTGGTATACGCCAATATCGAGTTCGAGCGCCTGATGGCGGCTTCAGCTGAGGAGCTGCAGGGTAAGCCATGGTCCTCGCTCCCTCTGGCGCGCTCTCTGAGTGGAGATCAAGACCTCGCAAGTGCCATTGTGGCCGGCGAGGAGTATCTCGGGGTGTTTGCGACACCCTTCCATACGGAGCCGCAGTCGCACATTGACGCGTGGTCGAATACAATCGTCAATGACGCTGGCGCCCCACTCTTTCGTCTTGTGGCCATCGCGACCACGAATAGTGGCCAGACCGGGACTGATCTGGCCAGCACGCTGGCGGAAAAGGACGTGCTTCTCAAAGAGTTGCAGCATAGGGTCAAAAACAATCTCCAGATGATTACAGCGCTGATCCGTATGGAAGCCCGCAACGCTCAACATCCGGAGGAAGGCGAGCGCTTCAACCGACTCGCGGGTCGAGTGGACGCGCTGGCGATCCTCTACCGTTCCCTTTCCGATACCAACGCGGATGAGACGGTCGATCTCGGGATATATGTCAGCCAGATTGCTTCGGCGGTTATGGCCGCGCATGCGGTTCCGGGTATTCGGCTCGATTTGAAAGTCGACACCTGGCCCGTCTCCGTCAACATTGCGATGCCTGTCGGTTTGGTCGTCAACGAGCTAATGACGAACGCCCTTAAACACGCATTCAAGGACCGTGATGGCGGTGAGATCGTCTTGCGCTGCGTGGTGGATGATACAGGCTGCAGGATCTCGGTGGCAGACAATGGCATCGGTCTCAGCAATCCGTCCGACTGGCCGCGTCGCGGTAAGCTCAGTGCGATGATCGTGCAGTCGATCAAGCATAACGCCAAGGCGGACGTTCAGGTAGAAACGGCGTCCGGGATGGGGATGCAAGTCACCATCGTGTTTGAAAAGCGGGAAGCAAATCAAACCTAACTCCGTGAATGCGAACTCGGTGATCAATGAGTGCGGTTTTCAGGTGAACTCGTCGCATACGCAACGGGCGTTCTACATTGAAAATCAGGGCAAGTTCTCTGCACCGTCGATCGCGGTCAACGGCAAGTCCAAGCTTGGGTCAGGCAAAATGATCTCGCCGCCGCCTGTGGATGGCTCTCCCGTTGTCCCCGATCCTCTGGCTGGCATGCCTGAGCCAGATGCGCGAACGGTTTGTACCTCGAACGGCCTGAAGACGATCAACAGTCAGGCAAAGATGTCAATTGAACCGGGTGTATATTGTGGTGGCCTGACGGTGAACGCCGCCGACGAGGTTACGCTGAAGCCTGGCGTATACGGTTTTCGAGACGGTGCCTTCACCTTGAACACATCCGCCAGGGTGACAGGAAAGGACGTGCAGTTCTATTTCGAAGATGCACAGTCACCATTGCTGTTAAACGGTGCCGCGATCCTGCAAGTATCGGCTCCGACCAAGGGTGAGCATGCCGGTATCCTGATGTTTCAAGGGCGCAAGGCAATGGATGGCAATGTGCAATTCCGTATCAACACATCTGCGGGTAGCTTCTACAATGGCCTGATCTACCTGCCATACGCGGTAATCGACTGGAACGTCAGCGGCAGCCTCAATACGGAATCGAGCTATACGGCGCTGATCGCCAAAGTGTTGAACCTTTATGTATCGGGCACCGCGCTCGTCAAGAAACCGACGCAAGACGGGAATGATTTTATACCCACCGGGCTGTCCGGCGGCCGCGGTATCCGGCTGGTGGAATAGTGCTGACACCGCACCCGGAAACTGGTGCGGTGATAAAGAGGATCGAGCAACGTGTGTCACGCTACAAGGTCGCACGGCTCGATCGCCGACCGGCTAACTTTACGGCGCCACGAAAAAAGCCGGCGTGGCTCGTTTTGTTCAATGCTGTGGCCACTTTTATCAACGAACAATGCTGTGCAGGCCCGTTAAAAACGAGGGGATTACTCCTTCATAAGACCTCCACTCATGTGGCAGACCAGACCTCCAGGCGTGCTTGTTCAAAGCGGCCCATCATGGCGTGGATCGGTTCGACATCGGGCATCAGGCAAGCGGCTGTCGACAGTGCATCGGCGATGGCCGCGGAACGGGCTGATACCGAAATTGCGCGCCATTTTGCCGGCGCAGGCATTCCTGTCTCAGGATCGAGGATATGTCCGTCTCTTCCAGCCTGATCGAAGGTCGTGCCCAGAGGAGCGGATGTGGCGAGCGCGCGCTGGCGCAACGCCAAATGTTCGCCGGTTTCCAGTTGCACCGGCCATTCGCCGCCCTCTGGCCGTCCTCCGAGGGCACGTAACTCACCGGTGTCGATCAGTATGTCGGTCAGGCCCTCGGCCTCCAGAAGCACGGCAACCCGGTCGGCGACGTAGCCCTGACCGATCCCGTTCAGCGTCAGCGCCATGCCGGGCTGCAGAGTGATCGCCGCAGCGTCGAGTTTCACCTTGTCCCAGCCGGTCTTGCGCCGCGCCTCTTCGATGGCCCGCGCATCGGGCCGGCTGCTCCGTGCGGCGGCCTCTGCCCAGAGCATCCAGAGAGGTTGCACGGTCGGATCGAACCGCCCGTTGCTCGCTCGCTGAACGGCGCCGGCGATTGACAGGCATTCCAGCAGTTCGAAGGGCGGGGCGTCGAGATGGCCCTCGCTGTTCAGCCGGGAAAGCGCGCTTTGCGTGCGGTAGAGGCTGAGAATGTTTTCCAGTCTGTCGATCTCGGCCACGACGCGGGTCGTGATGGCTTCGGCCTCGGGATGGTCGAGCCTGATCGAGGCGCGTGCGCCGAGAGCTTGGCCGGTCCAGAGCCGGCTGGCTCCCGTCTTGGCGTGGGCAGCGGCAGGCAGAGCGGCCATAACGGCGGAAATGGCGAGCAGGCGGCGTCTTGTCAGCATCATGGGTCAACCTCCGGCTGGATTTGGCAGGGAGCGCAGACGGCCGAGATAATCATCGTCGTCAGGTGCAATTTCCGTATCGGTTTCCACCGGGGCCAGGACCATGGCATCGGTGATATCAGCAAGCGCCAGCACATGGCCGCCCTCCGTCAGGGTGAAAGCGGCAGCGCGCTCCCGGCTGGAAAAGGGCACGGTCTCGGGCGCGCCCATGCCGCCTCGCCGCGCGGAATCGACAACGTAGAATGCCTTGTCGGCGGCAATCCAGTTGCCGTCACCGGGCTTATCCCACGTTGCTCCGGCAATCCCCATGTCATTGACATAGACGGCGAGGATTGGTGCGACCTGCTCGGGTCCGCGCATATAGGCGATGGCGTCGCGTACCTGGCTGAAGAACAACGGCGCGGGATTGCCTTCAAGGAAGACCTGGGCCTTGGGTCCGGGATGCTCCAGAAGGTTCATCTGGCAGTAATGGCCGAGGGTCTCGGGTGTCAGGTCCTGCGGCGTGGTATTGTTGGCCACGTCCTCCTTGCAGGCGGACAACAGCGCGAGCATTGCTACGAGCAGTACGGGGCGAAGGCGGATTCTCATGGCATCACCTTCCGGAAGGCTGCGACGGCAAATGCGATGGCGGCAAGCGGCCATAAAAGAAGAGAAGCCGCCGATTGCCAGAGGGGGATTGCGCCCGCGGCGCCACCGATGCCGCCGGCAACGGAGACAGCTTCCGCTGCCGAAAGATTGAAGACGCGGAAGGCGTCGGCCGGATTGGCGAGCAGTGCCACAGGCAGGGCCTGCGTTGTGAAAGCCCCGCCTCCGTCCGTGACGATCAGCGCCAGCAAAGCGAGGTCGTAAAGCACAACGGCCACCAGCCAGAGTGCTATGGCCAATCCCGCCGCGCCGGAGGGGCGCCGCGCCAGCGCGGAGAGTGCATAGCCCGCACCGAGGAAGGTTGCACCCAGCAGGATCGAAGACCAGATCAGCCGCCACAGCGAGCCAAGCCCTGTGATTGCGCCTGGATCTGACCAGATGGCCGCCAGTGCTGCCGCGCCATAGCCGAGCGTCACCGCAAGACCGAGGATCGCTAGGTGGGCCAACAGCTTGCCGAGCAGGATCTGCAGGCGCGAAACAGGATAGGTGAGCAGAAGCGACAGCGTGCCACGCTCCACCTCGCCTGCCACCGCGTCGAAACTCATCAGCAACGCCAGCAACGGTACCAGATAAACGGCAAGCGACGTCAAGGACGCAACGGTTACCGAGAGCCGGTCCACGCCGACATCGCCCGTTGGGGCAGAGCCAGCGGCGGCTAGAACCAGCGCGAACAGCACCATCATTCCGGTGGCGATGGAGACCCAGCGATTGCGGAAGGCGATGCGGAATTCGCTCATCGCGATGGCGAGGATGCGGCTCATTGTCCATCCCTCCGGCTGAAATGGCTATAGATGTCTTCAAGGCTGGGCGGGATCACATCGAGATCGGCAACAGCGCTCTCAAGCGCTGCGATACGGGTGAGGAGCGGCAGTTTTTCCGCCTGCGAGCAGGAAAGACGCAAAAGACCGTCATCCCCTTGCACGCCTTCGGGAAAAGCCGCCGCCAGGGAAGCCGCATGGCCGGGCGCGGGACGAACAGAAAAGGCGACCGGCAGCGCGGCGCGGGTGCGCAAATCCGCAAGCGTACCTTCCGCCACCAGTTCCCCGCCAGAAAGAATGAGGATGCGGTCGGTGCGGGCTTCCACCTCGGTCAGCACATGGGAGGAGAGCAGGATCGCGGTTCCCTCGGCGGAAAGGCCGTCGAGCAGATCGTAGAAGTCGCGTCGCGATACGGGGTCGAGGCCCGAGGTCGGCTCATCCAGCACCAGCAGACGCGGGCGGCCGATCAGCGTCTGGGCCAGGCCCACGCGCTGGCGCATGCCCTTGGAATAGGTGCCGATCCGCCGCCGAGCGGCATGGGTCAGACCCACGCGGGACAGAAGCTCCGTAGCCTGGCGCGGGTTTTCGCCGCGCAGGGCCAGATAGTGTCGCAGCTGCTCTTCCCCTGTGAGGGCGGGATGGAAGGCGACGTTTTCCGGCAGATAGGCAACCTGCGCCCGTGCGGACGCCGAGCCCGGATGCGCGCCGCAGACTGACACCTCGCCGCCATCGAAAGGAATGAGGCCAAGCACGATCTTCATCATCGTCGATTTGCCGGCGCCGTTGTGGCCGAGCAGCGCCGCACGTTTTCCCGGCGCAAGCGTCAGCGAGACCTGCTTCAACGCTTCGACGGAATGAAACCGCTTAGTGAGCCGAGAGATTGTCAGGGTCGGTGTCATCATAATTTCCTTCGGCCCAGCGACCGGCGGCCTCGGCTTCGGAGCCAAGAATTTCGGGAGGGACGGATATGGTCAGGGGGCGCATCAGTGGCGCGCTGTCGCGCACGCCTCCGGGCAGCGTGGCGGGAAAGTCCCGCTGGCTCCAGCGTACGAGTTGCACGGCGGGCGAGCCGATCAAAAGGCTCGCCGCCGGCTGCGACCAGAGAATCTGGTCCATCAGGTCGTTGGGGCGGTAGAAACTGTCAGCGATGCCGTCGCCGTTCAGGTCGAAGGCAGGATGGTCGGACCAGAAATTGCCTCGACCCTCATGGCTCCATTCCATGTTGCGGGTGCCGACATATTTCACCTGCTCGCGATTTGCGATGAAGGCATTGCCGGTCAGCACGTTCTTCTCCGAGCCGGCGGTGAAGTGAATGCCGATACCGCAGGTCTCGAACCGGTTGTCCCAGATGAGGTTCTTGTGGGCATTGTAGATGAAGAAACATTTCTTCGTACCGCCGCGCACGAGGTTACCGGTAACGTCGGCATTGTTGGCATAGTTCAGCATCAGCCCGTGTTCGCGGTCGCCAAGGCTCAGATTGTTGAGGATCTTCGCCCGGTTGGAGAACATGATGGCGAAGCCGAGATGGTTTCCAACGGAGACATTGCCGGAAACCTCGGTGTTACGGGTGTACATGAAATGCACGGCGAAGCGCAGGTCGCGCATGATGTTACCGCGATAGACACTGTCGGAGCTGGCGTTGGAGAAGATACCGTCGCGGCCGTAACGGATAGAATTGCCCTCCAGCAGCGTGCCGGGGCTATTCCAGACGTAGATGCCGTTGCCGCGTTCGTTCATGCGCGGGCTGTTCGTTCCGACGATCTCGTTTTGCACGACGGTGGCGTTTCGGCCGCCATGCACGTCGATGCCATGCATGTTACCCGTGACGAGTAGCTTTTTGATATGGGCGCGGTCGGCGCCCTGAAGGATTTTCACGCCGGAATCGAGGTCCTGGTTCACCCGGCCCGACCCGATGACGGTAAAGCCCGTCAAGGTCACATCCGGCGCGGAAACCGTCATCACGCTACCTTGGCCCTCTCCGTCCACCACCGCTCCGCGGGGGCCGAGAATGGTGAGCGGACGGTCGACGATGACGGAGCCGCGATAGGCCCCGTCGGTCAGTTTCAGCACATCGCCGGGGGCAGCCCCGGCGATGGCCGCCGGGAGGCTGCCCGTTCCCGGCACAACAGCGCGCTCCGCCGCTGTAAGCGGCGACGCGAGAAGAAGGCCGGTCAGGAGAACGGACAGACGTATCATCGCTCAGGCGCCCTTCGGTTCCACGAACATGCGACCCCGCATTTCCATATGCAGGGCGTGGCAGAACCACTGGCAGTAGTACCAGTAGACGCCGGGGTTGGCCGCGACGAAGGTGACGGAACTCGTCTGCTGCGGCCCGACCTCCATCGCCACGCCGTGATTACCCATGGTGAAGCCATGGGTAAGGTCATCGATCTCGTCGAGATTGGTGACGATCACCGTGACCTCGTCGCCTTCCTTCACCGTGAAACTCGGCTGACTGAAGCTCGGCGCGACCGAGGTCATGTAGACGCGAACCTTGTTGCCGTCGCGGATCACCGCCTCGGTCCATTCGTCGATGTCGACATCGTCGGCTTCGGCCTGCTTGCGCGTTTCGGCCCATAGCGGATCCTTGCGATCCCAGACCGAGCGGATGTTCGGCAGGATCGAGGGGGCGACGGCGATTGCGTCATGTGGCTCGGCGAAGGTCGGGCCGTCATGCACCAGCACCATCTTGTCGCCGGAAATGTCGATCAACTGATCGTTTTCCGGCTTCAGCGGGCCGACGTTCAGGAAGCGGTCCTTCGAGAATTTGCACAGGCAAACGAGCCAATCGTTAGCGGCATCCAGCGTCTCGCCCATCACCGTCTTCAAGTGGCCGGGCTGATACTGAACGTCCAGCTTGTCCTTGATCGGATTGATCTTCTCGCCGGCATAGGCGCGGATGGCCTCGTCGATGTTCCACTTCACCACCTGGCTGTCGAGGAAGAGGGAGGTGTAGGCGTTGCCGCGTCCGTCGAAGGCGGTATGAAGCGGACCGAGGCCCAGTTCCGGCTCCGCCACCACAGCGCTGCGGGGCTCGGCATTGTCGTAGAAGATGGCATCGAACTTTGTCACATCAAGCACGGTGACGGTGGGCGACAGCTTGCCGGCGACGCAGAGGTGCTTCTTGTCCGGCGCCATGTTGCAGCCATGGGGGTTGTTGGCGATCGGGATGTAACGGGTGAAGAGGGATTTGGCCTCCTTGCGCCCGTCCACCACTTTGACGCCGTTGATCTCCTCGTACTGGCCGGCCGCGATTGCCTTCTCGATCTCCGCGAGGTTGAAGACGACGACATGGTCCATTTCGGACTTGGTCATCTCTTCCAGCGTCATGCCCATTTCGGAGTTGTAGCTGGTGGAGAACGCCCACTTGCCCTCGTAGTCGGCATCACAATTGTCGAGATTGCCCGATACCTTCACCTGCCAGGCCACGTCCCACTTGTCCGCATCGACAGCCGTGAAGATATTCACATAGGTTGACACGTCCGTCATGGTCGAGCCGTCATTGATGAGTGGCGCTTCGTCCTCGCCGTTGCAGAACACATAGTTAGACCGCGGCCATTTCTGCGGGCGCATGCCGTGGATACCCTTGGCATTGGGGATTTCCAGGATAGCGTCGGTCTTCATCACGTCACAGCGCACCCGCGCCACGCGGGTGTTGGCCTTGTCGTTCATGAACAGGTAGCGGCCGTCATATTTGCCCTCGGTGAAGGACATGTGGACGTGGTGAAGGTCACCGTTGTCGTGGATCTGCTTGCCATTGGCTGCAAGCTGCTTTTTGGTCTTTTCCGACATCGAACGCTGGTGAATGCGGATCGATTCATTGGTCTGGCCCCAGCCGGTGGCCGAGCAGCGGTTGAACACCGGTACCCGTATCAGTTCACGCATGGAGGGGATGCCGAGAATACGCATCTCGCCGGTCTGGCCCGAGGACCAGAAACCGTAATAGTCGTCCAGCTTGCCGGGTGCGACCGATCCGTCAGCCCCGGTGGCGGCGCGCGCCGGGGTCGCCAGCCCCACTGTGCCGAGGCCCAATGCGGCAGGACCCATCGTCCCGGCCAAAACGGCACTGCCCGCTGTGGCGCTGAACAGCGCTCGGCGGCTCAATCCTTTGTTTTCCTTCGATTCCATAATCGGACTCCTGTTTGTAAACCTTGGGTTCAATTAAACTTTGGCTATGGGTTGGTGGATTGGGGCGCCGCCGGGGCTCGCGGCCAGTTTTGCCCGCGATTTCATTTTCTTGATCACGACCGGGCAGATGGTTTCGGACTGGTAGAGCACCTGGCAGTGAAGGCAGTTGATGCATTCGTTCGGGTTGATCTCGCCGGTCCGGTGGATTGCCTGGACCGGACACTGGTTGGAGCAGCTCTGGCAGGGATTTCCGCATTCATGGTAGCGTTTGAGCCAGTCGAACATGCGCATGCGCGCGGGGATCGCCAGCGCCGCGCCCAGCGGGCAGAGGTAGCGGCAGTAGAACCGCTCGACGAAGAGCCCAGCGACCAAAAGCGCGACGGCATAGGCTGCGAACGGCCAGGCGCGGATGAATTTCAGGATGATCGCGGTCTTGAACGGCTCGATCTCGGCCAGATGCTCGGCCTGCTCGACGCTGACCAGCGATACCCCGAAAAGTCCGAGGAAGATCATGTATTTGATCGGCCAGAGCCGTTCATGCAGGCCCCAGGGCAGCGTCCACTGCGGGATGCGCAGCTTGCGCGCGATCTGGTTGGTCAGTTCCTGCAGCGCGCCAAAGGGGCACAGCCAGCCGCAATAGGCGCCCCGACCCCAGAACAGCAACGCGGCGGCCAGGGAGAACCACAGGATGAAGGTCAGCGGGTCCAGCAGGAAAGCCTGCCAGCTGAAGCCGTTCACGAAACTGCCAAACAGTGCCAGCAGGTTGACGACCGAAAGCTGTGCGTTGGCGTACCAGCCGAGGAAGAAAAGCGTCACCACCAGGAAGCTCATGCGGAAGATATAGAAGCCCCGCGCGTTGAGGACCGCATAGGTCTGGAAGAAGAACACCCCGGTCAAAACCACGAGCATGGCGCCCAGCACGGCGATCTTCAGCTTCGAGTCATTCCAGATGCGTTTCCACAGGTCGGCCTGGGCGGTCCCCTCGTCAGGCTCGGCAACGGTGGTGATGGCCTTTGCCGGCGGCGCGACGGCGCGCAGGTACTTCTGTGGCAGCTGGTAACCGAGATCGAAGGTATGGAAGACCTTTTCGATCGGCCCGACCTCGCGCTGCGCCAACAGTTGGATGCGGAAGGGCTTTGCCGGATCGAAGCCGAGGCCGGCGGGAATGCGGAACAGGTCCATCTCGTTGAATTCCGGCGCGCCGGCAAGCGCAATGGCGCCAAGACGGCGATGGTCGCGGTCGCGGAAGCGGACGGAAACGTCGTCCTGAATGAGTACGATGCGGTCAAAAATGCCACCACGTACATAGCCCGAGCCCTTGAAGGAATAGAGCCCCCGCGCCATCACCGCCACGGCATTCTCGCCTTCACCCAGCCATCCCTCAAGGTTGGACACCTCGTCCGGACCGAGCAGCGCCTTGCCGATAGCGGGAACGGAGACCAGTGCTGCCTGCATCTCGATGAAGGTGGTTTCTGGCGGTTCCCCAATCGCGCGCTCGCGGGCACGTTCGTCGGGATGTTCGGCAAAGGCAGCGTTTACCTGCGCCACGTCGAGCGACAACCGGCGTAGCGTGCCATCCCCCTCTGCCTCGACCCAGTCTGCCGGCGAAGCGGCGGCAGGATCGATCTCGAAGCGAGGCCCCGCATTTTCCACGTCCGGAGCCAGTCCGCCAAGGCCGAGCGCACGTGCGACTTTCAGCCCCGAACGAACGATCGAATCGTCGATCACCATCACCGTCACCGTCGCGCCGGAGATGATATCTACCTCATGGCCCGTGCCGCCGGATTTCGCCTCGGCGACGAGGTCGAGGCCGGCATAACCGGCGACCAGGGCCTTGATCTTCGCATCCGGAATGCCAATGAGGACGATGGGCTCGGAATGTTTCACCAGCCGGACGTTGACGATCCTCGCATCCTTGTCCACCGCCACGAGCGTATGGATCGGCTTGCCGGAATAGCCGGTCGTTCCCACAAAATCCGAGGTGATAAAGACCCATGCGACCGTCTGGCCGCCCTTCAGCACCGGGGCCACCGCCACATCATCACGCACCGCACCGAAACCGTCCGCATCCGGCACAAGATCCGAGGCAGTCACCGCAGGCAGATACTCCTGCAAAATCGATGCGGCGCTGGCCGGGGCCGCAAGGCAGAGGCTGACACAGAGCAGAAAGACAAGACGAAAGATTTTCATTCCAAGGTAATCCCGCGGTTCATTAGCGAAGCATTGGAACGTTCGCGCGGGCCGGTCGTTGATCTAGGACAAACAAGTGATGATTGCGCGACCAAAATCTTGACGCCAGATTTGGAGGCTCGCGTCGTGCTTTTTTGCGAAAACCCCGGAGCGGAGAATCGGCAACCGGATTCCCCGATTTGTTTGCGCGCCGTCAAAGTGGCGTGGCGTGCGGGCGGTTAGCGTTGGCTGGTTCCGGTCGCGCCAGTCTGGAACGGGTTCGCAACGGCAGGGACGGAGCACACAAATCATGTCAGATTTACAGAGCAAGCCTTCCATTGACGTCCGCATCATTCCGCCGTGTGAACGTCATCCGCGCATTTTCGCCATGCTCGGCGCGCTTTTGCCGGGAACTTCGATGCTGATCACCAGTGACCATGACCCGTGTCCGTTGCGCTCCCAACTCGATACGAATTTTCCGGGCCAGTTTGGCTGGGACTATCTCGAGCAGGGGCCGGAGATCTGGCGCGTCGAGGTCGACCGGCTTGCGAACGCCGCTAGCTGTGGAAGCTGATGCGGTTCAGGCCACTGAACCGCTGAAGCCAGAGCAGGTTCGGTGAAATGCGATGCACTCTTTATTCGGAGCTGCATGACAAACAAAAGGATAGGCGGCGGGGGTAAAACAAGATGCAGGGTGGAACGCTATCCCGCTGGACCATGTCTTATTTCGCCGCCGCCTGCCTGATGTTCGTCCTAGGCCAGGGCATGATGCTTGCCGGTTATGGCTACCCTGCCGCTGCCGCCAGCGCGCCGGAAACACTTGTGCTCGTCCACGTCATCGCGATCGGCTGGCTGAGCCTGCTGATGGTGGGTGCGCTGCTGCAGTTCGTGCCGGTGCTGGTCGCCCGCTCGCTTGTCGGTGGGCAGCTTGCGGCCCCGGCCCTTGTTCTTCTTCTCGTCGGCCTCCTTTGTCTCGTTGCCGGCTTTGTCGCGCTTTCGGGTGCGTTGGACCTGGCGCTCGGTCTCCTGCCGTTTGGTGCGGCGCTGCTTGTTCTTGGTTTTGGTCTCATCGCCGCTGTTCTCACGGTGACGCTGATCGCTGCACGGCCACTGCCGCTTCCTGCCAGTTTCGTGGCAGTGGGGCTTGTTTCTTTACTGGGCACGATCCTGCTCGGCGCGGTCTTCTCGTTTGCCCTGTCAGGCCTGACAGGGGGTACATGGCCGCTCCGGCTCGTTACCGGCGGCGTGCCGCTGCATGCAATGCTGGGTCTAGGCGGATGGTTGAGTTTGACGGCTGTCGGTGTGAGCTATCGCCTGCTTGCCATGTTCCTGCTTGCGCCAGAGGTGGAGCGGCCAACGAGCCGGGCAGTGTGGTGGGCGGGCAGCCTTGCGATCGCGCTGGTTGCCGGCTGCGTTCCGCTCGTGGTTTTTGCGCTCCCCGGCACGGAGATGCTGGTTTCCGTGGCGATGGCCTTTACGCTTGTGGCCGTGCTCCTCTATGGCGGCGATGTCGTGAAGCTTTATCGTACGCGCAAGCGCAAGCAGGTGGAGCTCAATATCCATGCTAGTTTTGCCGCCTTCGCGGCGCTCACGCTCTCCGTGCTTTTCTTCAACCTCCCCGAATTGAGGGCAGGCGAGGTAAGCGCGGCCCTCGTCTATCTCTTCGTCTTCGGCTGGCTGAGCGGGCTTGGGCTCGCCCAGCTTTACAAGATCATTGCCTTCCTGACGTGGCTGGAGACCTACGGACCGGTTCTCGGTCGGGTGCCGGTGCCGCGTGTGCAGGATCTTGTGGACGAGCGGCAAGCGCGCCTCTGGTTCTGGCTTTACTATGGCTCGGTGGCCGCTGCCGGATTGGCGCTCTTTGCCGGAGCCGGGCTGTTTTTCCGTGCCTGTGTTTTCCTGCAATTGATTGCGACACTCGGGGTGATGCGGGAGTTTGTCCGCGCACGCCGGCTCTCTTCGGTGCCGGCAGCGTTGCGAGTGCCGCCGGGCGTGATACGCCCAAACCTTTTTCTGCCAATGTTCACTTTATGGAGATGACCGATGTCCGATGTTTCAAACCAGATTGCACCGAGGGTGCTCGACGTACGGCCCATCCTGCAAAGCGGCGGCGAGCCGTTCCAGGCGATTATGGAGGCCGTTCAGGGGCTCGGGCCCGGACAGGGGCTTCGGTTGCTCGCCACCTTCCGCCCGCAGCCTCTATTCCAGGTCATGGCCAACCGCGCCTTTGACCACGAAGCCCGCGAGATCGAGGGTGGCGACTGGGACGTGCTGTTCACGCCGCGGAAAGAGACGATTGCCGTTGCGACTTCGCCCGATACGGATCGCCCCGAGATCTGGCCAGATCCGTCCACATACCTGGATCTGGCCGATCTCGATCCGCCCGAGCCTATGGTTCGTATTCTTGCCGCCGCGGACCGGCTGGAGCCGGGTGAGATTCTCTTCGCGCTCCTCTCCCGCGAGCCGCTTTTCCTGTTTCCGGAGTTGACCAAGCGTGGATACCGGTGGGCCGGTAATTTCGACGCGACCGGTGAAGCCTACCGGATCCTCGTTCGTGCCGGCTCGACGAAGGTGTGAGACGATGGATGAAGAGAAAGAAGCACTGAAAGCGACCATCCGCGATGCGCTGCGGATGATCGTCGATCCGGAAATCGGAGGCAGTCTCGTTGATCTCGGCCTGATCTACGACATTGCCGTGGAGGAGGGCGGCATCGCCCGCATCACGATGACCACGACGACGCGGGGATGCCCGGCGAGTTCCTTCCTCAAGGAGGCGGTCGAACGCTGCGTGTCGGATGTTCCGGGGATCGAACATACGCACGTGCGGTTGACCTACGAGCCGCCCTGGACCCCGCAGATGATGGTGGAAACCTGAAGCCTTGCCGGGCTGACTTGCGTTTACAGCGGTGTGCGGCGCGTGCGAACGAGGATCGGTCCGTATTCCAGGCTGAAGACGCCGAAGGCCGCGATCCAGAGCAGGCCGGAAACGGCGTAGATGACGGGGGCAACATCGGGAAATACTTCACCGAGAGGGCGCAGAAGTGCACAGAGGATCAGCGCGCCATAGGCCGCAACGGTCATGCGCGAGGCCAGAAGCGGCCGGCCCGTGTGGCCGAGGCTTGCCCGCGTCATGACGGCCAGCATCATGCCGGCGATTGCGCCGACCGACAGCAGATGCAGGACGGAACGCTCCTCAATCAGACCCAGCGCATGCAACCCGATGGCGAGGAAGCCAAGTGGCACGAAGGCGTAGGCGACATGGAGAATGAGGAGGAGCTTTTCCGGCCGGGTTGCCCACCCTTGCCAACGATGCAGGCGCACGCAATGTATCACCGCGACGGCAAGGCCGAGCCCGGCCGTCCCGGGGTGTTCCGGGGCAACGGTCCATGCGGCGAGCGCGCCAACGCCTGTGAGAATGGCGACCGTGTCGAAGCCGTTGTAGGGTACGGGAAAATTGGTGCGGCCGGACTTTGCGAGCCAGTTGCGGGTGAAGCTTGGCAGGATGCGGCCGCCGACGATCATCACCAGCACCACATAGGCCGCGACAGCGAGCCGGATCGCCACATGGTCACCGCTGCCATTCATGACCGCGACATGGAAGAAACCGTTGGCCAGGGTAAGCGCCTGCAGGCCGGCAATCACCTTCAAGTCCTTCCACTTGCGCCCGGCGACGATTTCGCGCGTGCAAATCGCAAGCAGAGCCGCCAGGAACAGCCCATCGATCGCAGCGGCCGCGCTGACGCCGATGATGTCTGTCGCGAGCAAGGCGACGCGTCCCGCGCACCAGAGCCCGAAGAGGAAAGCGAGCGGCCAGCCGGAAACGGGCAGGCGGCCGGTCCAATTCGGCACTGCCGTCAGCAGGAAGCCGGCCAGTGCCGCCGGGGCGAAGCCGAAGAGCATCTCGTGGGCATGCCAGTTGTGGGCGCCGTAAGCTCCGGCAAGGTCGAGGTGTCCGGTGATCGCCGCAATCCAGAGCGCCATAGCGCCGACCGCCCAGAGACCGGCGCCGAGGAAGAACGGTCGAAAGCCGTAGGAAAACAGCACCGGACCAGTGTGCGAAAGGCCGCGCGGGACGGCGCGTCTGACGCGTTCCGCATTTTGAATGGTGGGCATGATCGTCTTCCTTTCACATTTATCATCCTTTCCTAGGCCGATCAGCGTGGTCCTTCTTTGCGGGACGGCAAAGAGCGGGGCTGGTCGCCTGACGGGATTCCGCATTTGCGAGAAAATCCCGTTTGTCGCATCACAAAGAGGTCGGCGCGAGTGATTCTGGAAAAAAGGGGCAAGGCGTACACCGCCCCTTCAAACGTGAGAAACAATGCCCCACCCGAAGGGTGCGGCTGTGCCGTTGGCGTGCCGCCGGACAATGTCGAGCTCGTCTTGACGTGGATAAGCGCTGGCATGCGTTGTTGGTGGTGGCGTGCCGGGAAATAGGCCTTCCGGTGCGGCGAGATGATCTGCTTTCTGTTGGAGGAGAGGCGTGGTAGGGGCATGGCACGTATTGTGCGAGAGGGATCTGCCAGTGAAAATCGACCGGACAGTCGTCCGGTCGCTCCTCCTGTTCGACAGGATAAGCGACGCGGACCTTGACAGACTGCTCACCCATGCCACCGCACGTCGCGTGACGGCGGGCGATGCCGTGTTCGAGCAGGGGCAGGTGGCGGAGAATTTTTTCCTGCTGGTGCATGGCCGGCTGAAAGTGACGCAAGTGACGCAGGACGGTCAGCAGATCATCGTGCGTATCGTCCATCCCGGAGACCTCTTCGGTTTTGCCAAAGCGCTGCAGCGGCTGGATTATCCGGGAACGGCCAAGGCCGCTGCGGAGAGCATCATCCTATGTTGGCCAACCGATTTATGGCCACAGTTCGTTGAACAAAACCCGCGCCTTGCCGTCAGCGCCATGCAGACAATCGGACAGCGGCTGGAGGAAGCCCACACCCGTATCCGCGAAATGTCGACCCAGGAAGTCGAGCGCCGCGTCGCCCATGCGGTCCTGCGTCTTTCGCAACAGGCGGGACGGCAGGAAGGGCATGGTATCCGCATCGATTTCCCGATTACAAAGCAGGACATCGCGGAAATGACCGGCACGACTCTCCACACGGTCTCGCGCATATTGACCTCCTGGGAAGAGCGCGGGCTTGTGGAAGGCGGCAGACAGAAACTTCTTGTCATCGATAGCTCAGGGCTGAGATCGCTCGCCGAGGGCGCGCGCGATTAACGCTGCCAAACACCGGTCCTGTTTGATCACGATCAAAGAGCCAGGTCCTATTCGGGCGTATTCCTTGCCCATGGGACCCGCCGGGTTCGGTGAAAAAGGAAAATGAAATGCTAAGAGTTTTCAACGGTCTTGCTGGCGCTGCTGCGATCCTGGTCGCGATGGCCGTTCCGGGGTTTGCCGCGGATTTCGAAGTTCATATGCTCAACAAGGGCGACAGCGGCGCCATGGTGTTCGAGCCCGCTTTCATCAAGGTAAGCCCCGGTGATACTGTAACGTTCATCCCGACAGATAAAGGTCACAATGCTGAGACCGTGAAAGATATGATCCCGCAGGGGGCTGCGCCGTTCAAGAGCAAGATAAACGAAACGTTCAAGGCGACTTTCGATCAGGCCGGTGACTACGTTATCAAGTGCACACCTCATTTCGGAATGGGAATGGTCGGTTTGATCGTCGTGGGCGACGACCCGACCAATCTGGAGGCTGTCAAGACCGGCAAAATGCCAAAAAAGGCCCGCGAACGGCTTGATCTGGCCATTGCAGCCGCAGGCCAATAGACCACGCCGGCACCAGATTTCCGGTAAGCCGGTACAGAAGCCATAGCCTTGGCTTTGGTGCGCGGATTTTTAAACGCGCTGGCGTAGGTGATCGTGGAACGTAAGAACTGGTTTCTCGCACCTATGCCTTTCAAACACCATTCCGGCTGCCGTCAAGCCGCGGCTCGTAGGCTTTCGAGAACAAACAGACATGTGCGGTGCACTTAGGGTATGTAATTGTGCTCTGTATCCAGCCACGGTGGGTTTTCGGCGTACATTTCCTGGATGAGCTTTTTGACCAGGTCGATGTAGGGGGAGGTGTCGCCAGCGAGCGGCCGGTAATGCACGTCGGACCGCATCTGGCGGGCGGAGGCTGGGATCAGGCACAGGCCTGCATCCGCGGCGACGAGGCCAAGGGCAGTCTCGATTTCACGGACCTCGTGAACCTCGGCGGGCCGGGCATCATGGCCTTGCAAAAGGCTCAATACCTGATCGGCATAGCTCGGCCGCGGCTCCTTCGGGTAGACGATGATCTTCCGGTCGGCGAGCGCCACAATGGGGAGGGGGGCATTGCTTTCGGCGAGTGGTGTGCCCTTGGGAATGGCGACGACCAGCCGTTCCTCGCGCAGCACGATGCCGGTGACATTGGGATCGCTGTGGCGCAGACGGCCAAAGCCGATGTCGATGCGTCCTTCCTTCAAGGCGGGGATCTGCTGCACCGAGACCATTTCGAGAAGCTGGATATCGAGTTCCGGCGCGTGCTGGCGCAGCTTGCGGACCAGCGACGGCAGGCCGCCATAGAGGGTTGAGGCGACGAAGCCGATAGAGAAGTGAAATGCATATTATATGGTCGATCGCCGTTTCCGGGAATTCAAATGAAGCTGACGCTGTTCACCGACTACTCGATGCGGGTGCTGCTCTATCTGGCAGCACGTCCGGATCGCCTGTGCTCGATTGCGGAAGTGGCGCAAACCTATCGGATTTCGCAGAACCATCTCATGAAGGTGGTCACCGAACTGGTCCAGTCCGGATACGTTGAAAAGCATTCGTGGGCGGAACGGTGGTATCCGGCTTGGAAAGCCTCCAGAAGACATCAACATTGGCGCACTCGTCCGCCGTACCGAAGGCGGTTTCGATCTTGTGGACTGCGGAAACTGCATCGTCGCTCCCGCCTGCCGTCTAACGGGTATGCTCAAGGAAGCGCTGTCTGCTTTCCTGGCGGTTCTGGATCGGTATTCGCTGGCGGACCTCGTGACGCGGCCCGAGGACTTCGCGCTGATTTTCGATAGCTTGGGCCACAGTCCTGAATTGGCCAACCCGTGAACGCGGCGAGTTGAGACTGCGAGGTTTGTTTCCCTTGATTGCTTCGCGCTTATATCGGTCGGAAAACAATAGGCGGCATGGCTTCAGGGTTCGCGGGATATTGGCTTAGGTCTTGATGTCACCGGAGCTCCCAAGGATTTATGATGCTCAGGGCAAGGCCCTCGAAATCTGCTGCATTCCAGGTAACAAGTGCGGCGCTTCGCGACAGGTAATGGCGGCAATCTGCGCGTCAAACTGCAGCACGCGCCCGGCGAGATTTTCGGAAAACATTGGTAAAATGGCTGCCTCCAAGTCATGCGGCAGCGACCGTCGGGGGAGCAAACGAAGACCGTGTAGAATTTCAGCTTCAGTCACGGCAGTGGTGAAGATTACGCCGGCTCCGGTTCTCCAGCCTCACCCGCGGCGTCATTTTTTATCGTCCAAGATCCTTCTTTGGATGCGATGGTATCGAATTGTATCCGAACGGATACTTCGATCTTGCCTGCTTTCGGACGTATTCTCTCTTGGGATGCGGTATCGAAGTCACAAATCGCGCTGCAAATCACGAAGGATGTCGATCAGCTGTGGTGCCAACTCTTTAATCTCAGCAATGTGTGTTTTTGTCAGCCGCTTCAAAACTGCGTCGGCTTTCTCGGTCAGCGCTAATGTTTGCTTTCTCTTGTCTACGAGATCAGTGGTCCGTGAGACATATCCCGCAGCGACGAGCCTTCCAACAAGTTCGGTGGCCGAATGCGGCGCAATAAGCAGGCGCTCAGCCAGGGCTCCAATCGTCATGGCTTCGAAGCCGCGATGCCCACGGATCGTAAGGAGGGCCTGATGCTGTTGCGCAGGCAAGCCTTCCTGCTGCGCCGCCGATGCGCTAAAATACATAAAGCGGCGAAGCGTATAGCGCAGGTTGGACAGCGCCTCGTAATCGGCGTCCGCTAGATCGTCCTCCAGTTTTTTCACCTTTCCTCCCCGCGATTTGTGCCTTCGAAGCCCATATACGGCCACACCTGTTGGCAGGTAACCCACAGATAGGCGGCCGTCGTAAAAATTCCGGCACCTTATGCGCGTTTCGTAGAAATCGCCTGCCCCAGCAAACCTGCAGCGTTGCGCGCTCATTATCAACTCTCTGATGCCCGCGACATTCGGCCGGTTGCAGGCAGAGATCGCCTGACTGCAACCAGTTCTCTTCGCCAGTTGATATATGTCGTAATACGATATATATGCGCGCCAACCAATATTGGCAGCAGGACCTACAATGTCATCACAAGAAAATCCGCACCGTACCCATGATTTCATGGGCGGCCTCTCCCGGCGCGAGGCCGGGGATTTTACCACCGACAAGCGCGTTCTCGCGTTAACCGGAATGGCTCTGGTTGTTGGCACCGGCGGCGCCTTTGCTGCCTGGGTTCTGGTCAGTCTCATCTCGCTGGTGACAAACCTTACCTGGTTTGGCCGCCTCAGCGTTGCGCCAGCGTCCTTGGCCGAAGCGCATCGCTCGGTCTGGATGGTTCTCATCCCCGTCATCGGAGGCCTCGTGATCGGGCTGATGGCCCGCTTTGGATCCGAAAATATCCGCGGTCACGGCATACCGGAGGCGATCGAGGCGATCCTGATCGGCGGCAGCCGCATGTCGCTTAAGGTCGCTATCCTGAAACCGCTCTCATCGGCGGTCTCGATCGGAACCGGGGGGCCGTTTGGTGCGGAAGGGCCGATCATCATGACGGGCGGTGCGATCGGCTCATTGTTTGCGCAGTGCTTCAATCTAAGCTCGGCCGAGCGCAAGACGCTGCTGGTCGCTGGTGCTGCCGCTGGTATGACTGCGATCTTCGGCTCACCGATCGCGGCGATCATGCTGGCCGTTGAACTGCTGCTCTTCGAGTGGAAACCGCGTAGTTTCATCCCTGTCGCGGTTGCCGCCTGTGTCTCCGTTTGCTGGCGGCCATTCCTGTTTCAGACGGGTCCACTCTTTCCCAAGCAGTTTCATATGGACCTGCCATGGTGGGGCATCTTGCTTTGTGCGGCGATGGGTATCATCGCGGGCATCCAATCTGGCATCCTGACAACGCTGCTCTATAAGGTTGAAGACCTTTTCGAAGCGCTGCCAATCCATTGGATGTGGTGCCCTGCGCTCGGCGGGCTTGTCATTGGCCTCGGCGGTCTGATCGAGCCAAGGGCGCTTGGCGTCGGTTACGATATTATCGACGGTCTGCTGAACAGCAGCATCTTGCCCGCGTCGGTTTTGACGATTTTGCTCGTAAAGGCGGCAATCTGGCTGGTCGCACTCTCGTCGGGAACTTCGGGCGGCGTCCTTGCGCCGCTCCTGATTTTCGGAGGCGCGCTTGGTTGGCTCGTCGGTCTTGTCCTTCCCGGAGATCCCGGTTTCTGGGCGCTGCTTGGTATGGCGGCAATGATGGGTGGCACCATGCGAGCGCCACTGACGGGAACCTTCTTTGCCGTCGAGTTGACCGGCGATGTGTCGGCCCTGCTGCCGCTTCTGGCCGCGACAGTTGCCGCCTATGCCGTGACTGTGCTTCTGCTCCGCCGATCGATCCTGACCGAGAAAATCGCCCGCCGCGGCCAGCACATCACCCGCGAATACGGCATCGATCCGTTCGAATTTGCGCGTGCTCGTGACATCATGATCAAGGAGGTCGACACGCTTCCAACCGATATGACCGTTGATACAGCCACCAGCTTTTTTGTAGCGACGGCAAACGCCCACCGTATCTATCCCGTCGTGGACAGCAACGGCGTTCTTAAAGGATTGGTCTCGCGCGCGGATGCCTTGCGGTGGCAGCAAGAGAAAGAGTTTTCCGGCCAACTCCTTGGAGATCTCGTCTCGGACGCCTCGCTGCCAGTTGCCCATCCCGACGACACGGTTGGTTATGTCGCCGACCTCATGCTCATCACGGACGCTGGTCGCATTCCGATCGTAGATCCACAAAGTGGTCGGCTTAAGGGTCTCATCGCGCGCAAAGACCTGCTCCAGCTTCGCCATACTCTTAGAGCAAGCGAGACAGAACGGCGCCCCTATTTCGGATCGCGCAAGGGCGTGGACAAAGAGCAGATATGAATTTGAAGCAACGGCGAATGCTTGTGTAGACTGGCCCACCATTCACGTGGTGATGGCAGCACAGGCATTCGGCTTGAGGCAGATGCTTGGACAATGTATCCTAATGATCATGGGAGTTTCATTTCATTCGTATCGGTCGTCAATTTCAGAAAGCATCTACAACACTGGTCTGGGTTGCATCTTAAACGTTATTGGAGGTGACCATATTGGGTGTTCGCGACCGTGATACCGTCAGCGCAGCGGTGCACCGAACACTGTATCTTCACTTCAATGGGCGGCCCGAGGAGATATTTGATGTGAAAAGAATCAGGGTACTGATTGCTGACAATACAGTTGCAACAACCGGCGATCTTGCACTGGAGGCGGACATCTCTGCCCTTATTCGCGAAACGATCGAGGATCATATTGCCTTTTTATGGAGAAATGGAGCGTCTCACACGTTTCACCGCGTGAGTGCGCCGGGCGCACCCCCGGCATGGAGCTACGCAAGCGGGGGATCAATTCGACATGGCTGAGCGGCAGGATCGTCGACGTCATTGCCAACTGATCAAAGAACTGGCGACTGTTGGGCAGGAGGGCTTCTCCATTCGCGCAGACCTTTAAAAGATCGCTAGATTCGGGTTAGTGCCGGGTCGTCGAGTGCCGGATTGTAGAAAAGCGAAAGCGTCAGGCTTCGTGCTATGCGATCCGCAGTTTCAGTAAACCAGGCTCTGGCTTCCGGATTAGGAACGACTTCGTCAAGCGTTGCAGCAAACAGCTCCAGCCATTGCGGAAAAAGCTCTGGCGTCATGTTTGCAACGCCAAGGTGAGCCTGAACCGGCTTTCCGCAATAGGCGCCACTGCGGAATGCAACGGCGGACCAGAAGCTCTTCATTTTCTCCATGTGCTCCGGCCACCGCCCCGCCAGCTTCGCATCAAATACTGGTCCGAGCTGCGGATGTGAAAGCACGCGAGCATAAAACGCCTCCACCAACACGCCAATTAAGAACTCATCGATGCCGAGCGATTTCATCTCGGCTTCCGCACGTTCTCGGATTACCGCGCTGTGGGCGCCACGCCCCTGTAGTTTGTCGTCCATTTATCACCCAGCATCTGCCGCATCGGCACACACAATATAGTTGCTGCGAACGCCGTGCCAAGCGTCAAATGGGTGTCAAGGAGTTGTAGCGGCCGGCTTTGATTGCAAGTTTTCTCTCCCTGGCTTGCTAGGCCGTGAACCCATTAATTTCAGCGCAATGAAGCTGCCGAGTTTGATGCGGGGGCGCCAATCAGTTCACATGTTCTAGGTGGATGAGTGGATATGGCCTGCCCTGGCCGTCGATTGGCGAGCGACCTGTCTGTTTGAATCCCATTCGTTCATAGAAGCGGACAGCTTGATCATTCTGCTCGTTGACATCGGTTGTCATTTTTGGATGAAGCACGAGGCCGTGCTTCACAAGGGCAGCACCAATACCGTTTCCACGCAGGGCGGGATCAACGAATAGCGCTTCCATGTGTCCTTCGTCGATCAGCATGAAGGCCAGCGGATAGTCAATTTCATCAACCGCTAGCCAGAGTGGAGCGTGCGGAAGGAACTCGCACACCATTTCGTCAATGGCGAGACGATCGTCAGGCGTTAGAAAATCGTGAGTAGCGTCAACTGCGCCCCGCCAAACTTCAATGATACGGGTGCCCTCGTGGGGGCGGGAAGGTCGGATCATAATCATGGTCTCCGGATACAATGCTTTGATCAAGCGAGTAAAGCCAGTTGCCGAATAGACTTACATTTCACAGCCAATTCTGACTTAGGCTCAGCATGATCAGAGCAGGCAAATCAGTTGATAAGTGGAAGATCTATCGGGACGTCTGCGACGCGCGCGCGTTCCTGGTGTGAGGGACCGTGCCTTGTCGGTCCTTAATGCGCTTCTGTCCTTTTATCCGGAGACATACCTTTTCGATGGAAAGAAGCTTGTTGTCTTTCCATCGAATGCGCAGCTCTCCACGCGAGCCAATGGAATCGCCGGAACGACGCTTCGCGAAAACTTGGCAATCCTCGTGAATGCAGGCATGATCCATCGCAAGGACAGCCCTAATGGCAAGCGATATGCCCGCAAAGATCGCGCAGGGGACCTTGAGGATGCCTTCGGGTTCAGTCTGGCGCCGCTTCTGGCCCGATCAGAGGAACTGGCTCGTTTGGCTCAGCAGGCCGCTGCCGAACGGCAACAGTTAAAAGTCATCTAGGAGAAAATCTCGCTTTGCCGGCGGGACATTCGCAAGATACTCACAGTTGCAGTGGAAGAGGGCGCATCAGGCGACTGGGAAGATTGAAGCCCATTATGTTGGAGTGGTGGCTCAAATACCCAAAGCGCGAACAGCTGATGCCCTGAGCAGCATTCTCGATGAACTAGCGATGTCGCTCGGAGAGACGCTCAACGCGCTGGAAAATCAGTTAAATTCAGAAAAATCCGACACCAATGGTGACGTAGGCCGTCAGCACATACAGAATTCAAATACCGAATCCATCAATGAATCTGAACCTCGCTCAGAAAAAGAGCAGGGCGCGAAATCGAGTCAGGCCATCCGGCCGTTGAACGAGCCAATCAAGGCCTTTCCACTCGGACTGGTGCTCAGGGCCTGCCCGGAGGTGGCTATGTATGGCCCGAACGGGTCGATCAGCAGTTGGCGTGAACTGATGTGGGCCGCGATTACGGTTCGGTCGATGCTGGGGGTGAGCCCGTCGGCGTATCAGGATGCCTGCGACACCATGGGTCCTGAAATGGCGGCCGCGGCGATCGCCTGCATTCTCGAACGGGGAGGCCACATCAACTCGGCGGATGGATATTTGCGGGATCTGACACGGCGAGCCGAGAAGGGTGAGTTCTCGCTCGGTCCGATGCTGATGGCGCTGGTGCGAGCCAATGGCAGTGCTGAACGGCAGACGGGTTAGGGAAGATCATGGCCTACGATGCAGGGCAAGTCCGCAGCGTGCGGGTATCTGAGATCTTCGGTCAAGCCAGCCATGGTCCATCGCGTTACTGCCGTTGCCATCGAGCCCAGATGATCTGATACCGTGAACCCCGAAAACAGTTTTAGGCGGCTTGAGGTTGTGGTCCTCATCTTCTAGCCAGATGATGGCGATTCGATCGGATAGGGCGTCGTTTGAAACATCGGTACCATTTCTGAATTCGTCCCTCGCGCCTGGCAGATCAGCGTGGGTGTCTGAATCGTTCCGAGATGTTGTGTTCTAAACTAAGGCTCAAAAGCTTGCCGGGAGGATGGGATGGATAGCCGAGGCAAAGCAAGCCGACGATTTTGTGTGAGGCATGGAACTCGTCGGAGATCATGCTGGCCACGCGGCTACCCATCGACTTACCGGCGATGATGACTGGCCCTTGGACGCAAAGCGACTCAATGGCAGAGCAATACACGGGCATCGGTTTTTTTGCCTTCGGCGACGGTTTCCTTGAAACAGATATTCTGCGTGACGCCATATAATCGAATTCGAAGCGGGTATCCTGCGAACACGACGTCTTCCGAGGTGCCCCATTTCCGATTGCTATCTTCCTCATGTGAGGCTACATTCCGCCTCAACTGAAAGAGGAAGAGACGATGCTCGCATTCTCAGGTGTGGCCGATGTGCTTGGTCTTCCGGCAAAGGAGATCGCTGCGCGTTCTCCGTTTGGATTGATTTCCCGGATCGAGGACGGATTGCCAATTGGAGCCCTTGAGCGTGTTGCTCACCTTCTCGCACCGAGCGATGCGCAGTTCAAATATCGATTAATTGCTAAGGCGACATATGAGAGACGCAAGACCGCGCTCCGACTGTCTTCGGACGAGGGCACGCGTCTTGCGCGGGTGGCTCGCGTCTGGAGCCTGGCGCTGGATGTCTGGCAAACGGAAGGGGAGGCTCGGGATTTCCTGTTTCGCTCCCACCCTATGCTGGAGGACAGGCGCCCTATCGACGTCGTTATTCAGAGTGAGATCGGCGCGGAGCTTGTTCTCGACGTTCTTGGAAGTCTGAAATATGGCAGTGCTGCGTGACGTGACAGCGCAGGTTCTCGACCGAACATTAACCAGCTTCAAGATTGGCGATCCCAGTGGCGCCTATCCTATTTATGACGCAACCGGCTCGACGATCGCGCCAGGCCGGTGGAACACGCCCGGCAGTCCTTTAATCTATACCAGTGATCACTATTCCACGGCGTTGCTCGAGAAACTGGTGCAAGGTAGTGGCCGTCTGCCACCGAACCAGCACTACGTTGAGATAACGCTTCCCCTCGGCTTGTCGTACGAGGTTTTTTCTCCGCCAGCGCTACCGGGATGGGACAGCATGCCGGCGACGGTCAGCAAGGAATTTGGTGAGCGGTGGTGTTCGCGACGGCGCAGCGCCGTCCTCTTGGTACCGAGCGTCGTGGCCAGACTCGATCACAACATACTGATCAATCCGGCCCATCCGGAGTTCGCAATGATCCGCGCCAGTCTGCATCAGCCGGTATACTGGGATCGCCGTCTTTTCGGAACCTAGGCGCGCGGGAAACCCATCATGTCATCGTCATCCACTGAGTTGGTCGTCGATTTGCAAAAGAGCCTGCCTCCCATTCGAGACGCAAGGGCCCGAAACCGGCGTCAATAAATCAGTCGCATTTGGTCGGCCATCGCGCGTTGTTCGTCACCCCCTTGGGCGATGCTGCCGCTCGGCGATCTCATGAAGGATGCCGGCGTCGCCGACCATCTCGACTTCTATCCCGTCGCATGGGAGGCGGGACAGTTCCGAGATGAACTTTATACCCTGCTCATACGAAGTCGCGGCGGAACTGCTCTGCTATCGCAAGAGCATCCTTGCCAAAGCCGAGATCGATCCTCCCAAGACGCTTGACGGCGTGCTGCATGCGGCACGCCGACTCACGGACAGAAGCCGCGACTTTTACGGCATCGCCTGGTGCGGGAAACGAGGCACGCCTCTTGCGCAGACATTTCTCCAGCTTCTTGCCGATTTCGATCAGCCGCCTCTCACGTTCCCGCGGCATCTCGGCCATGTCGATCTGAGTGCGGCTGAAGATGCCTCCTTGTCGGCGTGTCTTGAAACCGAGGCGGCTTTCGCCGCGGCCGAGCATCTGAAAGCGCTGTTGCCGTTTTCTCCCCCCGAGGTTCTTGAGACCGGGTGGGACGAGCGGCTGTACGCGTATGCCACCGGCCGGGTGGCGCTCGCCTATAATTGGTCGGTCAGGATAGGGGAGCTACAAAGCAGCCCCGGCTCGCCTCTGGCCGATACAGGCTTCCTTGCCCACCCGAGCGCGTTCCCCAGACCGGGCACCGCCCCTCTTGGCGGGTTTGGGCTCGCCATACCGGCAAACCTTGCGCCGGATCGGATCGATGGTGCCGTTCGCATGCTGCGATGGCTTACTTCTCCGACCGTGACTAAACTCGCCGCGTTAAATGGAGGCTCATCCAGTCCCCGCATTACGGTTAGTCGGGATACGGACGTGGCGGAATCGAATCTCGTCATTCCAGTGATAGATCGGTTGGCGCGAAGCGATTTGATCCAGCGGTGGTCGAACCCTCCCATTCCGCACTACTCTGTCTTGCTTAAAGCGCTTGGCAACGAGCTACATGAGATGCTCCTGGGACGTACTTCAATCGCGCATGCCCTAGAGTCGGCACAGAAACGAGTGAACAACGTGCTGGGAGTGGAGAAGGGGTAGAATACTGACGCGCAAGGACCGGGCTCGCCATATCGCATAAATGAGTGCACGTTCGCATCCGTTCAAGAGCGGTCAGCGTGGTTCATTCCTGTATCCGGAGCGCTGCGCCGCTTTTGCGAACAAGAAAAACCCCACACGGGCTCATACGGCAACTCTGCTCTTTTGGCGAGGCGGTCCCGAGTCTCCGGGGACTACGCCGAAATCGCCCCGGAATACTTCCCAGCGCACAGCTTCATTGGAGGCGGCAGAGTCACTCTTGATTTAACGTCCTCCAATCACGCTTCTGCGCGTCGATCCCCTCCCAGATCGTGGCGACATCGCCCATTGGAATTTCGCGGTCGGTGCAAAAGTGCTGTTTCTCCACGAAAAGACCGATTTCAGTGAGTTGCGCTTCCAATATCTCCGTCCCGTAGCTGACTGACGCTTTCTCGACATCCGGATTTTGCGCAAAACGGCCCAAGGGGTCATGATCGACACGGTCGGCCCTACTCATTTCGACCAGATCGGGCCGGATCGCCAGCAACTGAGACAGTTCGTAGCGGCCCGCGTGATCGCCGTCGAATTTTCCCGAGACCAACTCGGGGTCAGTACGAACGAATGTCGAAAAGTCGTATGCGGCTTCGAATGCCGACGAAACCCGGCGAAGGTCCTCTTGGCTACCATGGTGGCCGCTGATGACAACGGCGGCCTGAAACCCGGCATTGTAGAACGCCCTGAATTGGTAGAGCAGCGTCTCGAGCACCAGGTGCGGCGGCAGGGCGGCGAGGCGGGGATTGACGCCACCCATGACCTCCCTCAACCAGGGTTTATGATAACCTGTCTCGTGCGTGTGATAAGCCATGGTCGGCGCTACGATACCGCCAAAACGGCGCGCTGCCTGATCGCAGAGCCAATCGGCTTTGATCGTGTCGAGGCCGAACGGCGCGATATGGCCATGCGGTTCACAGAGCCCCATCGGCAAATACACGACCGGCTTTTCCGCCTGCCGGGAAAGAAACTCGGCAGGCTTCAGCATCTCCCAGCGCACACCCTCGTCGAAGATCATGGCGCACCCTCCACCTGAATGAAGACTTCGCCATCCTGCACCCGGGTCGGATAGGTCCGCAGGTTCACGTAAATGGGTGCGCCCTTCGCCTCTCCCGTTCTGTAATCGAAGCGACCGTTGTGCTTCGGACATTCGATGATGTTCTTCATCACGAGACCATCGGCTAGATGTACCTTTTCATGCGTGCAGAGGCCGTCCGTCGCGAAGAACTCGTCGTCGGGACTGCGGTATATGGCGAAGGTGCGGCCGGAGAAATCGAACCTGATGACGTCCTCTTCGTCCACGTCATCGATTTCGCAGGCTTTGATCCAGTTCTCTCCCATCTTGTCCCCCATCATTCGGCTGGTATTGCATTGGCTGGATACGACCCTGCAGCCTGGCTTCGAGGCTTCGGCAGCGTACGGGTAACGAAGTAGCCAGGGTCATGCGCTTGCCGCCACAGGGCCGGCAGAACCTCGCGCATCACCTCGAAGAGACTGCGATAGGTATGGGGCAACTGCTCCTTCACCAGGCGGTGCAAGACGGGAAGATTGTAGTACGGGATCGACGGATAGACGTGATGCTCGATATGGAAGTTGAGGTTCGCGTAAAGGAATTCGGCAAAGGGGTTCATGCGGAAAGTGCGAGTGTTCTGGCGATGGTCGTGGGAATCTTCGGCGAGACCCGCATGCTGTGTCAGGAACCCGAAGAAATAGAAGCCATTGGCGTAGAACCGGGGACCCCAGATGAACAGCAGCGGGATGATCGTCTGTGCGACGATGCAGTAACCGACGACGGCCAGCATGCAGGCGAGATAGAAGCGGCTCGACCAGAACATCTTGCGCCATTCACTGCGGGGCACGTAGAACTTTGCGTCGCTGCTGACGATGCCGAGGGCGTGAAGAAAGATGCCTTTCAATTCACCCTTTGCCTGCATGAGGAAGAAGAAGTCGGCTCCCACTTTCAACAGGTCGGCCGGTCGTGTGACGAGGATTTCGGGATCGAGGCCCACATGGATCGTATCCGTGTGATGGCGCGTATGCCGCCAGCGCCAGTCGATCGGCTCCTTCATCGTCATGAACAGGCAGAGATTGCAGAAAATCGAGTTCAGCCAGCGCGATTTGAACGTCGCTCCATGCCCGAGGTCATGAGAACGGGGATCGCACGAGCTGTAGATCGTGCCGTAGAGCAGGAATGCGGCGATCGCCCACCATGTCCCGATCGTCTGGTAAGCCAGGACACCCGAGGCGATCAGCAGGGCCAGCCACGTCAGATAGTTGATCAGAGGCCGCCGATCCTCACGCTTCATCAGAAGCTTCAGTTCCTTCCGCTTGATGTCGAATGTCCACCACTCTCCCTGAGAGGGATCGGCGATTTCGAGGTCCGAGTCGGCGTCGAAAGCTTTTGACAGCTCATACTTCTCAGGCCGTGTCTTGAACAGCATGATCTTTTACTCCTCCAATTGAGCAGGCCGGATCATTGCAGTGCATTGCCAAGTCGGCAACACGGGTGATACTTTTCGGCTCATCACATGCCATGCTGCTCAGAGCAATGTTTCAGAAAGTGTCAATCATGAAGCGTGTCACAATCGCCGAGCTGGCGAAAGAAGCGGGCGTCAGCGTCTCCACCGTCAACAGGGTTCTCTCCGGGAAACAGGTTCGCGACGACATGGTCCAACATGTGCTGTCCATTGCGCAAAATGTCGGATTCTACGGGATAGCGACAATCCGAAGCCACCTGAAAGGCGATCTCCCCGTGAAGCGGCTCGGTATTATCGTGCAGCAGGAGAGCATGCCTTTCCACAAAGAGCTTGGCATACGCTTCAAGCAAGCATGTGAGGCCCGCGAAGATAACCGCGTGATTGCCAGCGTCGAGCATATTGAAGACCTCGAACCCCTCGTCGTCGCCAATACGCTGCGGAGGATGGCAGAAACATTCAGTGCCATCGCAATAACCTCCGCTGACCATCCAATCGTGAACCGAGCCGTCGATGAGCTAGCGGATCGTGGGGTCTTGGTATTCACCGCCGTGTCGGATTTGAGTTCTACCGGACGCGCCGGCTATGTCGGTTTGGACAACAGAAAGTTCGGTCGGGCTGCTGGTTGGTTTGCCGATAACCTCCAGCGCAGGGGCACTGAAGTCGCCATTTTGATGGGGACGCACCGACATGTCTGCCAGGAGCAACGCGAAATGGGGTTTCGGTCCTATCTCCGCGAACACGCGCGGGCGCTTAAAGTTCTCGAAGCCGTCACCACCCATGAGACGGACCTGGGAGCCTATGACGCAACCTCAGACCTCCTTCGCAGACATCCCAATCTCACCGCGATTTACGTGACCGGAGGCGGCATCAGAGGCGCAATCCGTGCAATACGAGAAGCCGATGGGAAGCCTCCGCATCTGATCAGCTGCGAATTGAATGATGAAACACGCCATGCCCTGCTGGACGGAGACCTGGCCGTCGCGCTGAGCCATCCCTTGGCAGACCTCGCCGAAAAGCTCGTTACGACCATGATCGAGGAGATTGACGCCGACCGCGCAGTTCGCTTCAGAGCCGAAATCATTCTTCCGTTCACGACATCGACCGCAGAAAGCATCTTCTGAGACAAGTTGAAACAAGGCCTCCGCACGACACGAGATGACATGAGACGAAACAGGTCACGCCAATTGCTTTTATCGCCGTTCGCGCTTTAGCTGACCCTGTTTTTGACAATTGGCAGACGAGGAGGTCTGCCGAAGGAGGAGAAATGCTTAATCTTCGCAACGTCGCATTCGCTGCGGCGGCCGCCACCACTTTGTTCTGTTCCACTCTTTCGGCGCGCGCCGACGATATCGGCGTTTCGATGCCGTACTTCGACGATGTCTGGCTGACGAACCTTCGTAACAGCATCACAACGAATGCGGAGGGTGCCGGCCTTGGCGTTCAGGCCGAAGACGCCCAGGGCGACGTCAGCAAGCAGGCGGACCAAGTCAACAACCTCATCGCGTCGGGCGTCAAAGCCCTCATTATCTCACCCGTCGACACGTCGGCAACCCAGCCGATGACGGCCGCCGCACAGGCGGCCGGTATTCCGCTCATCTACGTCGCGCGCAAACCTGATCAGGAACTGCCGAAGAATGTCATTTATGTCGGCTCCGATGAGCGGACATCTGGCGTGATGCAGGCTGAGGAGTTCGCAAAACAGCTGAACGGCAAGGGTCAGGTAGTGATTTTCCAGGGTGAACTCGCGGTGAACACCACGACCGTCCGAACCGGTGGCATCGATCAGGTTCTGGCGAAATTCCCCGACATCAAAGTCATCCAAAAGCCTGCCGCCAACTATCAGCGCCAGCAGGCAAGCGACATCATGACCAACATTCTCTCATCGGGTGAACACGTCGATGGCGTAATCGCCAACAATGACGAGATGGCAATCGGTGCAATCCTCGCGATGATCGCCGCAGGGGCCGACCCGAAGCCCGTCGTGTTCGCTGGTATCGACGGGACTGGCGAGGCGCTCCACCAGATGTCGGAAGGCAATCTGGATATCACGGTGTTCCACAATGCCAAAGGCCAGGGCGAAAAGGCCGTGGAAGCGGTCACGAAGATGGTCAAGGGCGAGCCTGTCGAGCCCGTTTACTGGGTCCCGTTCGAGCTTGTTACCAAGGCTAATGAGGCTGAATACGCGTCCAAGTGAACATCACGAGACCTGTCGGAAATGATAGAAGGCCCGCCAATTGACGGGCCTTCTTGCTGTGTAACCAATTATGCGGGGCCGCAAACGAGCTCAGTTACCCGCGCTCAGAGATCACCTTCGAACAGGACCAGTTCGCGACGCGACGCGCGGAGTGCAAACTTCAAGGCATCCGCGTATTCCAAGTCTTCGTAGCAAGCCTTGGCGAGCTGATGGCTGGGAAATTCCACGATGATCAGGCGGGGAGCGTCGCGTACTTCTTTCAGGACTGGCTCGGTCTTCGGCGTCGCCATTCTCGCTTGGTATTTTTCGGCAATTGGTTTCCACAAGCGGCCATATTCCGCTTGGGCCTCTTGATCGGTGATCTCGGTCCCGATGATCAGCCAGTACCTTTCATTCCATTTTCCATTCTTCCAACGACCGGTTTGGGAACCTTGGTTCCTGTTTATTCGAGGTCTAGCTTCTCGCGTCTGCGTATGATGGGGAGTTTGCGGGTGCATCCGGCTTCACCAATCCACACGGCCCCATATCGGTCGCTCCACGGAAGATGCGCCGACTTGTGCCGTTGAGCAATTTCCGGGCGTTAGCTCTACTCTTACGACGGGGTCGACGGTTCGTATCGGTTCAAGGCGTGAGAGCCGCCGCAAAATCCTGCCGATTTCCGAGCATTTGATTTCCGCACAGGCCGATCATCTCAGCTGCTTTTGGAAAGCCGGTAAGACCGGTCCGAAAATCTTAATCTACATACTGGGCTGATTGGTCATTTGCAAAGTCCCGGGCAGCCTGAATGAACGCACTAAAGGCGGCCGGTGGGTTTTTTCTGCCGGGGTAATACAGCGCGAGAGGTGCTAAGGAGGGGGTCCAGTCCTCGAGAACGCGTACCAACCGACCGGCCGCAATGTCATCGCGCACGTCTGCCTCCATCACGTACCCCAGCCCAACGCCATTTTGAGCTGCTATCCTGACCAAACTTGACTCGTCGAGAGTTATCGAGCCTTGCACGTCAATCTGGAGAGCGATCCCGTCCTTTTCGAATTTCCACCGAAACAAGGCGTTGTTGGGCAGACGGGCGCGGATGCAGCGAAACCGGTATAGGTCAGCTGGTACGGTAGGCCTGCCGTGAGTGCGCAGGAAGTCTGGTGATGCGACCACGGCATTGCTGCGGTTCAAACCGAGTGGCACGGCGATCATGTCCGTAGGCACCAGATCGGCCGGCCTCAAGCCCAGGTCGAAGCCCGCCGCGACGATATCGACGATCCTCCCCTCTGTGACCAGATCGATATGCACCTGCGGATAGCGCCGCATGAATGAGAGTATCAGCGGTTCCATCACCTCACGGGCTGCCGTCGCGAAGGCGTTGATGCGCAATGTGCCCGTCGGAATTTCCTGAAGAGACTGGACCGTGAGCATGGCATCGTGGATGTCCGTCATCGCCGGTCCAACCCGCTCGACAAACGTTGTTCCAGCGTCGGTGAGCGAAACGCTTCGTGTCGTGCGGTTAAACAGGCGAACACCCAAGCGCTGCTCAAGCTTTGCGATGGCATTGCTGAGTGCTGTCGTGGACATGCCAAGCTCAAGCGCGGCAGCCCGGAACGAGCCCAGGCGCGCGATGCTGAGAACGGCGTCCAGATCAACTAGAACAGAGCGTGTCATTATCCCTTTTTTCGTAATGCCTCATCCTTCTTTATCCCAGTTATCGTGTCAACCGTCTTGCCTTAGATTGTCCTTATCGAACTCAACGGGGGACGATGCCCCCAGCGGGTAACGCTAGAAATTGATGGAGGACTATAATGACAATCTAACTGCCGAAGGGCATCGAAGCCTATTTCGTTGCCGACCGAGACGGCAGTCCCGACGCGATTGCGGCCACTTTTACCGAAAACGGCATCGTCAAGGATAAGGGCAAGACCCATCGGGGCCGTGGTGCCATCCGCGCGTGGATGGCTGATGAAGCTCAGCAGTACAGCTACACGGTAGAACCCTTCTTGTTTGCCACCGAAAACGGGAAAACCCAGGTAACGGCCCATGCCGTCGGTGACTTCCCGGGCAGTCCGATTGATCTGCGCTTCTATTTTGTCCTCGCGAACGACAAGGTCGCTGAACTGGAGATTACCGTATGACACAGTTCCTCACCTTGCAGGGCCGTCGCGCCCTCATCACTGGTGGCACTTCGGGTGCCGGCGCGGCAACCGTGGCGCTGTTCAAGGAGCTTGGCGCCCGTGTCCTGACGACCGCCCGCAAGAAGCCGACGGATTTCTCCGGCGCGGCATTCGTTGAAGCCGACATGACCACTGGTGATGGGGTTCAGACCGTCGTTGATGCGGTGCATCGGGAGCTCGGCGGGCTCGACATCCTCGTAAATGTGCTGGGCGGCTCTTCGGCCCCTTCAGGCGGCTTTGCAGCGCTCACCGACGATGAATGGGAAAAAGAGTTCAACCTCAACTTCTTTCCAGCGGTCAGACTGGATCGCGCTTTGATCCCTGGCATGGTCGCTCAGGGAAGTGGTGTCGTCATCCACGTCACCTCGATCCAGAGAAATCTTCCGCTACCGGAGGCTACGACCGGCTACGCTTCAGCCAAAGGAGCCCTTAACACCTACAGCAAGAGCATCTCCAAAGAGGTATCTCCGAAGGGTGTGCGGGTGGTGCGAGTTTCTCCTGGCTGGATCGCGAGCCCTGGGTCCAATGGTCTTGCACTGCGCATAGCCGAGCAAGCCGGCATCAGCTACGATGACGCGATCCAGGTCATCATGAACTCGCTCGGCGGCATACCGCTCGGACGACCGGCCGCACCAGAAGAGGTCGCCGATCTGATCGCGTTCCTTGCCTCGGATCGAGCATCTTCTATCACCGGCACGGAGCATGTCATCGACGGCGGGACTGTTCCGACCGCCTAAGCGCTTAGGCTATCTGACGCCATTGCAGGTCAGGCGGGTACATCCCACCCGCCGATCTGGGAGTAAATTGCGTCACGAAGATGCCGCACGTCGCGGTTCAAGGCAGCGAGTTCCGGTGGTGTCTGGGTCGAGGCCGCAAGCAAGGTATCGCTGAGGCAGCCTGCCCTGTGTTGCAGGGCACGACCCTGGTCTGTCAGCGCCACCAGAACCTGTCGTTCGTTGTTTGCGTTGCGCGTCCGACTTAAGAGTCCTGCTGCTTCAAGCCGCTTTAAAAGCGGGGTGAGTGTGCTCGATTCCAGAGCAAGCTGATCTGCGATGGATACCACGGTCTGCTCGTCCTGCGCCCAGAGAACGTTGAGGACGAGATATTGCGGATAGGTCAGCCCCAGCTCGTCAAGCAGGGGCTTGTATGCCCGCTGTATCGCGATGCCGGCGGTGTAAATCGCATAGCACAGCTGGTCGCGCAGGGGCGGGGGATCTTTGTGGCGTTTGGTCATTTTGAACTCCTGTCCTCATTTATATAATCGAAATTATCACGAAAACAAATATCGCGATAAGAATCATGTTGACGTGCAGATCAAGATATGAAAACTTACAGATATCGCGATAACAGTTATCGCACTTAAACAAAAGAGAGAGCTATGACACGCAAGTCCATCACCACCATCTCGGCAATCGCAGCTGCAGCCGCATTGTCGGTTGCACTACCGGCAGCGAATGCCGCCGACATCAATCCTAAAGATCAATCCGTAAGAAACGTCGTTCTGGTTCACGGCGCCTTTGCGGACGGATCCGGCTGGAAGGGTGTTTACGACAATCTGACGAAGCGCGGATATCGCGTCACCATCGTGCAGAACCCGCTGACGTCGCTTGCAGACGATGTCGCCGCCACCGAGCGTGCGCTGGAACGGCAGGATGGCCCGGTCATTCTGGTCGGTCATTCCTGGGGCGGCACGGTCATCACGGAAGCGGGCACCGATGCCAAGGTTGCTGGCCTAGTCTACGTCTCGGCTCTCTCACCTGACGCAGGCGAAACCACGGCTCAGCAATACGAGGGATTTGCGCCCTCTTCGGAATTTGTCATCGAGACTACGAAAGACGGTTTTGGCTATGTCAGCCCGGCAAAGTTCAAGGCCGGTTTTGCGCATGACGTCAGCGATGCCGAAGCTGCGTTCATGAGCGCTTCGCAGGTGCCGATCAACATGTCGGCGTTCGGCACTAAGCTCGAACATGCGGCCTGGAAGACTAAGCCAAGCTGGGCCGTCATCGCCACCGAAGACAAGGCGTTCGATCAGGCAATGCTGATCCACATGGCTGAGCGCATCAAGGCCAAGATCACCAAAGTATCGGCAAGCCACGCCCTGTTCATGACGCAGCCGGCGGTCATTGCCGACACCATTGATCACGCAGCCAAGGCCACATCGTCGAAGCAGTGAAAGACTTCGCGCTATCGGGACGGTCAGACCTTTCCCGATAGCGCTTGAACCAAAACTTTAAATGGCTCGGCACGGGCCAAAGCGACTTGTCGCGAGAGGACGGATTCTTGACCGGAATCCAATGGCGTTCCATCGCCTGCCGAAACCCAGACTTCCAAAATCTATCTGAATCAATTCACGGAGGAACTCACGTGAAACTGTCTACCCATGAAAAGAATGCACCCGCGAACTCGACCTTTTCTCATAATACCGTCGGCGATGTCTTTGACTTCATCGTCTGCGGCGCCGGATCCAGCGGATCGGTTGTCGCAGCACGACTTGCAGAGGATGGCAACGCGAGCGTACTGCTGCTTGAGGCAGGTGGCGATGATCAGTCCGAGACTGTATCGAACCCTGCGCAGTGGCCACTCAATCTTGGATCGCAACGCGACTGGGGCTTTGTCGGACAACCGGCACCTGGACTGGATGGCCGGCGGCTCCCGCTCAGCATGGGAAAGGGGCTTGGCGGCGGTTCAAGCATCAACGTCATGGTCTGGGCGAGAGGACATAAGGAAGACTGGAATCATTTTGCAGCCGAGGCAGGCGATGATGCCTGGGGATATGAATCGATCCTCCACTATTATCGCCGGATCGAGGATTGGCAGGGCGCTGCAGACCCGGTTCGTCGCGGAACGCGCGGGCCCGTCCATGTAGCGCAGCCATCGTCTCCCCAGCCGATAGCGCAAGCCTTGTTGAGCGCTGCGTCAGCTATGGGCGTTCCGATCTTCGATTCAACCAACGGCGAGATGATGGAGGCCCCCGGCGGCGCATCGATTGCTGAATTGCGCATCCGGGATGGCAAGCGGGAATCGGTATTCGATTCCTATGTCCGTCCGCTGCTATCACGCTCGAACCTGACCGTAATCACCGATGCGCTGGTCACGCGTCTCATTCTCGATGGCACGCGGGTGAGAGGCGTGGAAGCTGTGATTGACGGTCAACCGCGCCGGTTCATGGCGTATTGCGAAACGGTGCTGTCACTGGGGGCTATCAACACACCAAAGGTCCTGATGCAGTCCGGTATCGGCCCGGAAAACGAGGTGCACTCGCATGGCATTCCGGTGGTGCAACACCTGCCAGGCGTCGGTCGCAATCATCAGGATCATATCGCGTTCGGTTGCACGTGGGCCTACCGAAAGCCAGAAGCCATCGGCGGTAGCGGCTGTGAGGCCAACATCTACTGGAAGAGTGATGCGCGCCTGTCCCAGCCGGACATCCTTCAGTGCCAATTGGAGTTCGCGGTGCCTTCGCCGGCCGAAACGGGTCTTGAGACGCCGGAGCATGGCTGGACGATGTTCAACGGCCTCGCCCAGCCAAAAAGCCGTGGCCGCTTGCGGCTTTCCGGTCCTAATGCAGGCGATCCCGTTTTGATCGACCCAAACTCACTCAGCGTGCCGGAAGACATGGCTGCCGCATTGGCCGCGGTCGAATTGTGTCGCGAACTCGGCAACAGCGAGGGCTTTTCCCCGTTGGTGACAGGCGAAACAGCTCCAGGTACACGCGACAAAGCAGGAATGATCGATTTCATCCGACGCTCGGCCGTCACCTACTGGCATCAAACCTCCACCGCCAAGATGGGACGCGACAACATGTCGGTCGTCGACAATGAGCTCAAAGTCTATGGCATCGAGGGTCTTCGCATTGCGGACGCCTCGGTTATGCCCCGGATCACTACCGGCAACACGATGGCGCCCTGTGTTGTCATCGGTGAGCGGGCGGCCGATCTGATCGGAAATTCACATGGACTAAGCGCTCAGCGCGAACTCGTCGTTCCGTTTGTCTGATCCTGACAGTTGGGACTTAGCGCTTTGTTCCGCATGGCGCTGTGTTTCCGAACTGGACGATCATGGAATACCATGTCGTCAAGAGCGTTCGGCGCTGGGATATGATACGGTCAGTAAACGGGTGCGATGGTTTTTATCCGTTTAAGCCAACGGGAGGCCCCGAAAGCGGCCTCCCGTCGGACGAAGTTTAACCAGAGAGCACCGCCGATTAGGCATCGGCGAAGTCGGTCGAGACCGAGACGGCGCGCCATTCGGAGAGAATAGCAGCATCCTGCGCATGCTTTTTCTCAATCGCGGCAACCGTGTCGCTTCCCAGCGGCAGGCGGACCGGCGGATTGGGGGCATCAGTAAAGGCGATGAGCGCATCTGCCAGCTTTTGAGGGTCGCCGGGTTGGTTATGGCTGAGACCGGCTGCTATCGTGCGCACCTTGCCGACGGTTTCTGCATAATCGCCGATGATGTTGCCGCTGACCGACAAGGACGAGCTGTCGAGGAAGTCGGTGCGGAAATAGCCCGGCTCTACCACGGTGACGTGGACGCCAAGCGGCGCCAGTTCGTCATGCAGGGCTTCGCTCAGCCCTTCGACCGCGAATTTCGTCGAGGAGTAGACACCGAAGCCAGCGGCGCCGCGATAGCCGCCGATCGATGAGATATTCAGGATGCGGCCGGAACGCGCCTGACGCATTGAGGGCAGGACGGCGCGGGTCACGTTGAGGAGGCCAAAGACATTGGTGCGATAGACGGCCTCGATCTCAGCCACGGTTGCTTCTTCGACGGCACCCATCAATCCGAACCCAGCATTGTTGAGCAGGATATCGATGCGGCCGAAGCGCTCGATCGCGACTTTCACTGCTGCGGTCGCCTGGCTTTCGTCGGTCACATCGAGGGCGACCGGAAGCAGGTTGGGATGTTTGCCGAACCGCTCGGTAATCGCCTTTGGATTACGAGCGGTGGCGACGACGGCGTCGCCCTGTGCAAGAGCGCGCGTAGTGATGAGGGCGCCAAAGCCGCGCGAGGCGCCGGTGATGAACCAGATTTTCATGGAGATGTTCCTTGATGTTCGATTTGATAGGGAGAGGTTGTCTGGCCACCGCGATGTCGGGATGGCCAGCCGGGTTGGAAAGGGTCACGGCAGGATTTCTGCCAGCTCGATCAGATTGCCGAAGGGATCGCAGAAGAAGGCGAGGCGACGGCTGATCGCCAGCAGTTCGAACGGCTCGGTGACGATGGTGACGCCACGTGCCCGCAGTTCCTCGACGGTGGCGTCAACGCTTGCGACATTCAGGCAGAAATGGTGGTAGCCCGCATATTTGAGACTGTCGCCAAGATCGGTGTAGGGGCGGACGTCTGCCGGCGACGGATCGCCACCACCAAGGATTTCCACATAGAAATGGTCGTCGGTGGCAGGTGCGAGATAGGCGAGTTGCTCGTCGGCATAGTCCCATTCGGCAACGACACGAAAGTCGAGCTTTTCCACATACCAGCGCTTGGCGGTTTCGAGGTCCGGCGTGCGGACGGCGACGTGATGACCGCGCATGTCAGCGAAGGGCGATGCCGTGTTGTGGGCGGGAGGAATGAAGTCGGCCATTGTCTTGTCTCCTGTGTGGTCCGGCACCAGCGCCGGTTTGCAAGGAGAAATCTGGACCTTTTCGACGATAAGAATTAGAGAGATAATCTTCCTCTCAATGATGAGTGAGATTTGACAATGCGCAGCACGGATCTCTCGGAACTGGCCGCATTCGATGCCGTCGCCCGTCACCGCAACTTTCGCCGCGCCGGCGAAGAGCGTGGGGTGACGGCCTCGGCGATCAGCCATGCGGTGGGCAATCTCGAGGCGCGCGTCGGCATTCGCCTGCTCAACCGTACGACCCGCAGCGTGTCGCTGACCGATGCCGGCGCGATGTTGCTTGCGCAACTGTCGCCCGCCTTCGGGGAAATCGGGTCGGCGCTCGATGCCCTCAACCAGTTTCGCGACACGCCGTTTGGCAAGGTGCGCATCAATGCGCCGAATTCGGTCGCGCCTTTCGTGTTCCGCTCGGTCATCGGCCCTCTGATCTCAAAAAATCCTGGTCTCCAGCTGGAAATCGTCGCCACTGACCGCCTCGTCGATATTGTGGAGGAGGGGTTCGATGCTGGCATCCGTCTCGGCGAAAGCCTGCGCGATGGCATGACGGCTGTGAAGATCAAGCCGCGACTGCGGTTTGCCGTCGTGGGCTCAACAAGCTACTTCGAGCTCAATCTGCTCCCCAAAACCCCGGATGAGCTGCGTCACCATGTCTGTATCCGCAATATCTATCCAAGCGGCAAGCCGTATGCCTGGGAGTTCAGCCGCGCAGGCAAGATCATAGAATTCGAGCCGACCGGGTCTCTGTCGCTCGATGACCATGAACTGATGGTTGAGGCAGCGCTTGCGGGCGTGGGGCTGGCTTATGTCTGGGAGGAGCGGGCGCGCGCCTATATCCAGAATGGCAGCCTGGTAGAATGCCTGGCACCCTGGAGTGCGCCCGAGGACTGGCTTTATCTCTACTACCCGACGCGGAAATACCTGTCGGCCGGCCTGCGCGCCGTCATCGATGCGCTGCGTGTATGAATGGAGGGGGTGCGCCGGTGTTTGGTTTTTTATCAGAAGCTTGCAGAGTGCGCATCGTCCGGCCAATGGACGTCGGGAAGTTAAGCGGCTCAAAGGCGTAATGCTTGGACCGAGTAAAAATTCGGGGAGACGCCGCCAACATCGACGATAAATTGCTGGTCGGCGGTATCTGTAACGGCGAGCTTTAGCAGGCTCCAGTCGTCGTGCTCTCCATCTAGTGTTACTTCGCGGCCGTCGATCACAGCAAGTTGGTCACCTGCTGAGAGCTCGGCCCAATAGCCGTCCGTGGAAATTAGATAGACTCCAGGGACAGTATCCGTTTCGATGATTTCAGGCGCTATATATTCGCGGGACCGGAAGCTTTTGGTGAGGCGATGTCGAGCTGGTATCTTTGACAATTCATCAAGTGCAACTTCGGTGAAAACGTTGGCGAGCGTGTGAGGGTGAGTTTGCCACTGAATTCTGTCGCCTTGGGTGATCTCGCCCAGAAGACAGTCGCCAGCATGGACAACGGCCGTGCGTCCTTCAGTTGCTATATGCACGATAATAAAACTGGCCGAACCCCGAGGAAAACGGGCCTGCAAATCCGCGTGGATCCTGCGCAGCTGTTTCATGAGTGCGTCGGGATACAACGCTTCCTTCAGGCCGATGAACCAGTCGACCATTTCCCGTACGATCGCGCCCGCGTATTCGCCATTGTCGGCGCCTGCGGTAGAGCCATCAACGACGATGCTCATAACGCCGCTTGTACTGACGCCAAGCCCTGCATGGTCACGATTGTCAGCGGTCTTTGTGCCTTTCCGGCTATACCAGTTTGCTTCAATGCGCATCCGCGCCACCGTCTGCGCAGTGGTTTATTGCAGCATAGCGCTCGCGCACGATAGCTGTGCGTCCGGGCTGCCCACGCAAATTTCCCTCAAGGAAATCGTCAAAGTCGCGATGCTTGAGTAGCGCCTGGAATTGTTCAGCGATGTATGTCTTGACGTCGAGATCGGCATTCGCCAACTCCTGACCAAGTTCCTCTCTCCCATCAACGACGAGAAGTATGTCTTCGGCATCTCTGCTAGAATAAAGGTCATCACCGCCCCTGCCGGCGAATGCTTCCAGTTTCGTCGCTATAAAGAGGGCCGGCGTGAGGAGCCGGATGGTGAGACTTTCAGTGAGTTGGTGAACCTCAGCGGTTTCGATACCTTTTGCGTACCAGCGATTGCTAAAGCCAAGGATCGCTTCATCATCCGGCATGAAATCGACTTTGAGCGGGCCGAGGCGCATTCGGCAAATGACGTCGTCATCCGAGGACTCTTTGAACCCCCTTTCTCGCAGCTGTTCCAAAAGCTGGCCCCATTCGGCAAGCCCCGCAAGATCGACAATAACGTCAATATCGTCGGTAGCCCTGACATCTTCGAGGGTCACGGGGTCTGTGATGAAAAGCGCCGTTGTGCAGCCCCCAACGAACACAAGGCGATCGCGCAAATCTTGTTCAAGCGCTGTGGCGACGACTTTTAACATTTCAAGCAGTTGGCCGCGGACAGTTGTCATTTGCCGAGTATCCGTGTTGAGAGGCGCTCACTTGCCAAACCCACTTCCCTCTGGTTTCCGAGACGGATTGCGTCGCAGAGTGCGAGATATTCGTAGAGGCGGTCGTCTCTTTGGACAGCTTCCGGCACGCTTTTAAACAATGGATCGACTGACTGGCCCATTTCACGGCCGCTCGCATGCGGCCACACGTAATTGTAGTTGCCGGCACTCATCAGAAGACCTTCAAGCATGGGAGCGGCGAACGCGGTAGGCATACCCCGTTGCATTGATCCAGGCTTTGCCGGAAAGGTGAATTTCAAACCGTGGACGACGAAATTGAACAGATTCCGTCGGCTCGGCCTGGGTCGGCCAAGTTCGCGATCTTTGCTGGCAATACCAGACGCTAGGCTCCTCTTGATCGACTCATTGACCTCGGTCTTGCTTATGCCGAGAGATGCCTCCAAATTCCGGACGGAGTATGGGTCATCGCCCTGCGCCTCTAGGCGCAAGTGCTTGCCCCCTTGGTCTTGTTCCTGCTCTTGGAGGCTAATGAGCTTGAGCAATATGACGATGTCCTGGCTTTTCATATGGGTTCCGCTTTGATGTCCTCTGTCCTAGGACCAGGGACAGAAAAGCACGCCAAGGCTCCGTTGTCAAAGTCCACGCCTCGAGCATGCCGGTTTCTCCACTTCAGCAGTGGTCTAGCGTGCCTGGAAAGGGCTTCAAAAACAGCCTTGCGGCATACTTAAAAACATCTAAATGATGCCTTCGCCCGCCGTATCGTCGGTTGGCGGGCAAGCCGAACGGCCCATGCGGGCCGATTGACACTATTGCGGCAGTATGTCTGCGGTGAACCGGTAAACTCCACCCCTAAAGGCACTCAGTTCCATAAATCGCGTTATCTGATACACGCATAAAGGGTAAATCTATAAATAACACTAAAAGATGGCAACGCAAATTTCAAGCTAACTGGCACAGGATTTGTCAAATCATTATCGGTGGATTCGAGCTTACGTGCCGCCGTAGCGGTCAATCATACGACGCAACTGGGCGTTCTGCTCAAGCAATTTCGCAGACAGCGTCAATCGAAGACTTTTGATTTCAAGGTCTAGCTCACTGGCTTCGGCAGTGGCCGTTTTCTTCGTCGCCACAGGCTGGGCTAACGCTGTCTTGAAAACCGCCCGCTTACCTAGGTTTTCTCGCGGTGAAACCGCTTTCGCCCGTCGCCCTTTTGATTTTTTGGGAACGGTCTCTGTCCCACCGATCCCATCGATAGTCGTCACGGCCGTCGCTACCGGTGCGGGCTGGTCAGGTGCTTCCGGTGCAACGCTAGCTGCCGGCTGCGAAGGCACGGGATCGGTTTGCGCCGCAGGTAAGGATTGCTGGGCGTCTGCTCCGACGGAAGCGGGCTGCCGGTCTGTTTTGTTCCCGTCAGCGATCGATTGAGGGCGCCCTTCCAATTCCCTTTGCCGTGCATTGAGCTGCTCGAACAAATCAACTTGCGGGTCAGATGTACGCGCGGCCTCATCGACCGATGCAACGGTAACATCTGACTTGCGGCGTGATGCAAAGTCTTTGAATAGTTGCCAGGGTGATCTCATCGTCGTCTCCCGACTCGTTTCCTGGCCGATTGTACAGAGCGGGAAACCGGGCTTGCAATGCAAGCCCGGTTTTTAATCGCCAAGCGGCTTTAGATCGGCGGCTGTTGGCGATCGTCTACGATCAAGCTATCCCGAGCTTTTTACGGAGATCAGCGTTTTCGGCGCGGAGTTTGCCGGAAAGCTCTTTACGAAGCTTCTGGTTTTCTTCTTCGAGCTTGAGAAGCTCGGCAAAACCGTCCGTATCAACCGGCGCGGCCTCGGGTTTCGGCGCGCGCTTGCCGGGCTGTGCCTTCGCAGCTTTGGCCTTCTTTGCCGGAGCTGGTGCCTTTGCGGCCGACTCTGCTGCAACAGACGCGCTCACAGCCACTGCTTTCTTTGCGGGACCGCGGGTCTTCTTTACCGGCGCGCTTACCGAAGTGTCAGCCACAGCTTCCGCAGCGGCTTTTGGCTTCCGCGGTGCGCGCGTCTTTTTTTCTTTTGCCTTCGAAGCCGCCTCAGCGGACGCAGTGTCGACTGCAGGAGGTAAATTCGTATCATCAGCCATTGGTGGGTCCTTGCTTAGGGAAAATCGTTCACGACCGTTTTAAGTCGCTGTCAATATGCACAGAATATTATTTCGAGTTTATTGACGAGAAATTTCAGAGCGTTGTCGCCCTGCGCGGAGGCTTCTTGGTATGCGTCATGTCACGAACACTTTTTCCCAGACACGGTTGCCTATAGCAGCAACTGATCAGCGGGTGGGCTTGCAATCGAAATCGGGCATTCAAGTACCCCTGCCGGTCCTATTGTCAGTCGCACAACAGATCACCTTCGGTACTGCCACGATCCGGATCGGGTTGTTATTGAATTATTGGTGAAACACTCATTGGGATCCATTAATTCTCGATAGATCGACGCGGGGATCAGCGCTCGCTGGGTGGTCCCCGTGGCTGGTCACATCTTTCGCGGGGGTGGCCAGCGTAGATGGGGCACCATCGTGGTTCTCCGACTTTATGTTAGCAGCGCCGGTCTCCGGCTTCCCGGGCTCCGGCTCAAGAAACACGGACCTACCCTCGAAATACCCCCTCTGCCAAGCATAGACGGCATCATCGAACGCCTCTGGCGGCTCAGACCCATACCATTTCGTGACGATGCGATAGACCTTCGCGAACAGTCCGGTCCCCACACGAATATTTTCGCAGGCGTCAACGAGGTCGACCTTTAGCTCGGAGGCTTCGTTCACACCGATCCCGGCGGGGTATCGCGTAACTCCAACTCATGACGACCGCGTGGCCAACATATTTTGACACGAACGCCATCGCCTCCTCGCTCGTCCTTGCAACGGGCACGAGAACGAGCCGATCGCCGGATTTCACGGTAACTGATAGGGGGTTCTCGGAACCGGCCTCGGCAATGAACCGTTCGATGATGGCGGGCTTCAGGGCTGGATCCGCGCATTTGGTGATCAAGGCAGGATCAAACATAGATGTTCCAAAGGCTCACGTGTTGAAGGATACGATGATGGGGGTGTTGAACAGAGTTGCCCAGGCGAGTGCACTCGTGCGCTGGATCTGGACGATTGAGGTTCCAGCCGTCCACCAGCCGTTCCCGCTTGCGACGATTACATCAGGCTTATGAAGCTTCGACTGCAGGACGGCCACGTGAGCAGCTGCTCGTAGCAAATCAGAGTGGCAACGCGAGCGCCGGCCACGACGACGATCGGATTGGCGAAGAAGTTGGCCCGGGCGCCGCCACTTCTTCCCAACCATGACAGCCATGGTTGCCACATGGACACGGGTACCGGCATGCGCTGGCGATACCCTGGCGATCCGCCATCCCTGTTCACTGCGACCATGACGTTGTCGTAACCGGCAAGATCAACCACCGAAGCGCCGGCGAACACCGTGACTTCGCTTCCCTCCAGAGCTGTTCGCCAATATCGTTCCATCGTCGGCGTCCAGAAGCCAAGCGCGCTCCCGGGAAGGACCACCACTCGAGCTCTGAGTGCCGCTTCCGCTCGCACTGCCCTGATAAGTAACTGTTGCTGCTCAAGATCAAAACCGCGGCCCATTGATTGGCCAAGAAGTGTGTGGACACCCACCCAGCCTTTCGGCGAGGAAGGAGGCGCCCAGCTTGCGGCAGACCAGCGGGCGATGTGGAGAGGCTCAAGGCGGCGGGGCAAATGGATATGGCGCGAGACATCGACGCTGTAATCAAGTCCATGCGACGGCTGGTTGACCATGAAATGGCGCGGGCGAGAATCGCCGATAGCAGCCATCATGCCAGCTCCAATCTGGCCAAGGTAATCGCCAGTGTCATCGCCGTTGTCCAGCGTACCCCGGCCGGCCAGAACATCGAGTGGATCGTCGTTGTTCCCGTAAATCTGAAGGTGCGGATTGATCCTGACGATCTGGCTGAACTCATTGGAATCTCTGCGAAAACGCGGCCCGCTATGTCAGGGAAGAAGTCTCCATCCAGGCGAAACTTAACGGGGCGATGGTGGAGATTGACATTCGCGACGATGGTCCCGGAATTCCGGAAACGCTTCTGCCTTACGTGCTTCGGCGCGGCGGCCGTCTGGATACGACAAGCGGGGGAGCTGGCCTCGGACTTTCAATCAGCGAAAGCATCGTTCAGGCCGCAGGGGGCACGATCACTCTTGAGAACGCCGGGCCGGGGCTCAGGGCTTCCGTCCGATTGCCCGGGATAGCGTAGTGGTGGTTTAGTTCAATGCCGCATTTTGGCCTCCGCCGAGTGAGCGGGTAGCGTCCATCAATCTAGCTTGAAAAGATTGAACGCGTGTGCAATATGAACACGTGTTCAACGCGCTATCTACGGTTAGAGTCCATGGAATCAAAGTCCTACCCAGACACATTGGAAGCTCGTGCCGACCTCTGCCGCGACGTCATTCGCTCTGCCGGAGAGCTGGTATTGAACGGGTTTCACGGCGAGGCAACGCGCAACTATTCGATGAAGGGCCCCCAGGATTTCCTGACGGTCACGGATGCTGCTTCCGAAGCGCATATTCGAGATGCGCTTTCAGCGCATTTTCCGAATGACAGCTTTTTTGGGGAAGAGGGTGGTGGCGATATTGCCGAGCGGGTCTGGGTCGTCGATCCGGTCGATGGAACAGCCAATTTTGCCCGTGGCATCCCGCATTTTTGTATTTCCATCGCGTATGTCGAAAATGGCCGCACCGAAATCGGAGCCATCTACAATCCTGCCCTCGATGAACTCCATTTCGCCCGCCGCGGCGAAGGCGCAACGCGCAATGGGCTGCCGATCAAGGTCGCTGACACAAAGCGCTTCGATGCGGCCTCCATCGAAATGGGATGGTCGACCCGCGTGCCGAACGCCACCTATCTCGATGTCATCAAGAATCTGCTCGATATGGGCACCAATGTCCGCCGCGCGGGGTCTGGCGCTTTGGCGCTCGCTTATGTCGCCGATGGCCGCTCGGATGGTTATATCGAGTTGCACATGAATTCCTGGGATTGCCTCGCAGGCCTGCTACTTGTCAGCGAAGCTGGTGGGGACGTCTGCCCGTTCCTCGATATCGGCAGCTTGAAGGATGGCGGGCCGGTGCTCGCCGCCGCCGCGGGCGTCGCGCGGGGTGTCAGCAAGGCTTCGAATATTCCGCTCGCCGCATCGCAAGTGCAGGACTTGCAGTTGGCAACGTCGGCCTGATTTGTGAAGACGAGCCTGTGAAGGGCGCGCCGCGTGCGTGCGAAGGAGTAGAAATGGATGGACCCGTTTATAGCCGGCCTGCAATCAGCCTGATTGGCGAAGGCCTTGGCCCGCATGGCGCAGCGCTTTACATCGGTGGCAGCGATGGTGCACGCGATCTTGGGCTTCTGCGCCAGCACGGTATTACCACGGTGGTCAATTGCGCGGTCAATCTCGATATCAATTTTGTGCCGGGGGCAGGGGAAGAGGGCGATCTGCGGGCAAGCGGTTACGGCGACATTCGGTATTACAAGCTCGGCCTGATCGATGGAGAAGGCAGCCCGGACACGATGATGCTTGGCGCCTATTATATTCTCGATGGCGCGCTGCGGCAGACGATGCCGAAGCGGGAAACCTATCCCTTTCCGGACGGCGGCAACGTGCTCGTCAATTGCCGGAGCGGTCGCAGCCGGTCCGTCTCGCTGGTGGCGCTTTTTCTGCACAAGCAGCAGCCGCATCTTTACCCCACTTTGGACGATGCAGTCGCCGTGATCCGCGAAAAGCGGGAATTGCGGCCGGATGAATGGTTCGAAACGCCAAAACCGATGCTCTACGCCGCCGCCCGTCGCGCTTCTGAATGGATTGATCTCATCGAAGGCAGGAAGCAGCCGCAATCATGTTGACACGCAGCCTCCCGTCAGTCGCCGTCATCGCCGACGCTCATTTCCATGACACGGCTGCCGATTTCGGCTTTCCCGGTATCGAGATCGATGGCCAGCGCATAACCATGCGCAGTTGGTCGGACACCCGCCAATCGACCCGCGTCTTCAACGAAAGTGCCGATGCGCTGCATGCGGCGCTTGACGAGGTGCAACGCCGGGGTATCCGCCATGTCGTGCTGCTCGGCGACTATACCGACGATGGGCAGCGGGCCACCACCGGAATGCTGAAAAGCATCCTGCAGCGCCACAGCGATAAGTATGGCACCGGCTTCTACGCGCTGCCGGGCAACCACGATATCTTCGGCCCGCGCGGTCGGCACCATATCAAGGAATTCCTGGCGGAGGACGGTAGCGGCCTTTCCGTTTCCAGTGATGCCCGCCTTGCTGGTGAGCGTGTCGTTATCAACGGTGGCATGTATTGCGAAGGCTATCCCGCGGGCCTTACCCCCATGGCCGCCTTCGGTTATTTTCGTCGCCCTGACTACTTGCACTGGGAAACACCTTTCGGCGGATCCGATGCGCCGGAAGATCGTCTCTACGACGTTTGCTCGCCGGATGGCAGGAATGTCTACCGATTGATGGACGCTTCGTATCTCGTCGAGCCTGAAGCCGGGCTCTGGTTGTTGATGATCGACGCCAACATCTTTGAACCACACGACGGCATCTTCGAGGCAGGAGAAGAAGCGGCCTTCACCGACAGTACATCGGGCGGCTGGAATGCACTTTTGCGCAGCAAGCCCTTCATCATCGACTGGATTGCCGATGTCAGCCGCAAGGCGCAGGCTCTTGGCAAGACGCTGCTTGCCTTCTCTCACTATCCCGCCCTTGATCCCTTTGTCGGAGCAACCCGTGCCGAAGGCGCGCTGTTTGGTGAAACCAATGGTGTGCGCCGGACGCCGCGCAAGGCGGTTGAAGATGCCTTGCTGCAGGCGGGACTCGCCGTCCATTTTAGCGGGCATCTGCATGTCGAAGGCGTCACGCGGCGCGAAGCTGCGGATCGATCGTTGACCAATATCGCCGTGCCATCGCTTGTCGCCTTCCCACCCGCGTTCAAGGTCGTTCATCCATCGCAGGATGCGATCGCGATCGAAACCGTGGAAATGTCCGCATTGCCGGTCAACGGCCAAATCAGTGCCGGATATGCGCGGGAAACTGCGTTTGCCGGTGAGGGGATGGACCCTGCCTTCACGGCCGGCAACTACGGCATCTTCCTGCGCTGCCACAAGCGCGCGCTGGTCCGGCATCGCTATTTCCTGAAAGAATGGCCGGCCGACATCGTGGCAGCGCTCCAGGATCGCACCGTTGCGGAGGTCCTTGGCTCGTTCAGCAGAAAACCCGGGCCGCCGGCCGACGCAGTTCTGTCTGCCGCTCTGCCGATGCTGGATTTGATCGCCGACTGGTACTGCCTTCGCCAGGGAGCAGCGTTGGCATTGCCACATATCGAGCCCGAAAGGCTCGTCCTGTATCGCGCACTGGCGGAGCGCTTCGGCCACGAACCTGAGGATCACGACGGCACCCTTGAGGGCTTTCTTGGCATTTTCTTCGGCGCACTCGGGCTGTTTCTCGACCGCGCCGAACGCGGGTCGCGGAGGATAACGGTAGACCTTGCACCGCGGCACGAACTGCTCGCGGTATGACCGCGGACCGCCTTCCGACGGGCGAGGCCGTCCATGAATTGCGTATCTGCGACCCCCGACAGCAAGCGAGGTGATCTGATGGAATCGATTGTTATCAGCCTCAATCTCTTCGGCGCCGTTGCACTGCTGCTGTTTGGGCTCGGCCAGATCAAGGAGGGCATGACGCGTGCCTTTGGCGCCAAGCTACGCATCGGGTTGGCCGCCGGCACGCGTGGCGGGCTCCGCTCCTTCATCGCCGGCTTCATCGCAACGGTCGCCCTGCAGAGTTCCACGGCAACAGCCTTGATGGTGGCCTCTTTCGTCGAGAAGGATCTGATCGTTCCGGCCATGGCGCAAATCGTATTGCTTGGTGCCAATGTCGGCACGGCAACAACGGCGTGGATCGTTGCCCTTGGCCTCGGTTGGCTTTCGCCGATGTTGATCCTTGCCGGTGTCATTCTTTCGCGCACCAAGTCGGCACCGCGACACGGGGCGGGTGCCGCTCTCGTCGGTGTCGGCATGATGCTGCTTTCGCTGCACCTGCTTTCCGCGGCGACCGATCCCATACGGCAATCCCCGGCGCTCAGCCTGTTCATCACCATGCTCGGCAATGCCTGGCCCGTCGCGCTGATCTTCTCGGCGGTTCTCGCAGTCCTGGCATCCTCAAGCCTTGCCATCGTCGTCCTCATCCTGTCGCTTGCGGCAAACGGCAGCATTGATAACAGCCTGGTCATCGTGCTGGTTCTCGGTGCCAATCTTGGAGGCGCTATTCCGCCCGTGCTGGCAACGTTGAAGGCGCCGGTTTCTGCCCGCCGGGTCACGCTTGGCAACCTCATAGTACGGGCGATCGGCTGTGTTGCGGCCCTTCCACTCGCCGGGTACGGCGCCGGGCTGCTGGAAATGTCGCCTTTCTCGCACACCAATTTCGCTGTTGATGCGCATCTGCTTTTCAATGTCGCCGTTGCCATCATCGCCTGGCCGCTATCGTCGCTGCTTTTGCGCGCAACCACGGTCCTTCTTCCGGAGAAGAAGGAAGACGATGGCGATCGTAGTTATCTCGACAGCCATGATCTCGACCGGCCGGTCGCAGCCCTGGCTGGGGCAAGCCGTGAGGTCATGCTGGTGGGCGATTTGATCGAGCGCATGCTGGTACAGGCCAGTGAGGCCATGCGCCACAACGATCTGTCCAAGCTCGCCGGCATCAGCGTATTGGAGGGGCGGGTGGACCACATCCAGCATGGGATCAAGGTCTATGTCTCGAAGGTCGGTCAGGACGGGTTAAGCGGCAAGGACCATCGCCGCGCCATGGATATCGTCGAATATGCCATCAATCTCGAACATATCGGCGACATCATCGAGAAGGGGATTCGCCCGGAAATTGCCAAGAAGATCAATCTCGGCCTGCAATTCTCCGGCGACGGCAAGAACGAGCTCGAGCAGCTTTTCACCATCACGCTCGACAATATCCGCATGGCGCAAACGGTATTCGCGACCCAGAATGCGGATCTCGCGCGCCGGTTGGTTGAAGTGAAGGAAGATGTGCGCCGGCTGGAAAAGCAATCCGCCGAACGGCACCTGCAGCGCCTTCGCGACGGCCGGGCCGACAGCATTCAGACGAGTTCCGTGCATCTCGACATGCTGCGCGATTTGAAGCGGATCAATGCCCATATCGCCTCGGTCGCCCACCCAATCCTGGACCAAAGCGGCCTTCTGAGCGAAAGCCGGATCAAGCAGGCGCTTTAACGGGCGGTAATGCGCTCGACCAAGGCGACAGGTACGATTTGGAGCCGGGTTTCCGGCTCGTCGCTTGCAAGCGCCGTCAATACCTTCTCGGTCAAGGCGTCGACGGACTGCCTGACCGTCGTCAATTGATAGCTCTTCCAACCGGCCTGCGGAATGTCGTCAAAGCCGACAATCGACAGGTCTTCCGGTACACGACGGCCCATTTCCAACCGGGCAGCATCTGTAAAGCCCAGTGCAAGCAGATCCGTCACGCAGAATGCGCCATCAATTGCTTTATCGCCTAACAGGTCGCACCCCGCCTGATAGCCACTTTCATAGCTTGTCGGGCCGTCGAACCAGGAAACGACTTCGGCACCTTCCATGGCCATGCGTTTGCTGAAGGCCGTCGCTCGCCGCACCTGTGCCGGTGTCTGGCTTGCGCTGGATATCACCGCGACTTTTCGGCAGCGAGCCTCGATCAGCCGCATCGCGGCGAGATCGGCTCCATGGGAATCGTCGCTCAGCACCATATTTGTATCCGTGCGGTCGAGCCTCTGATTGATCAGGATGAGCCTGACACCATTGGCCATGCACTCGTCGATAATCGATGCTGGCGGCTCGCCGGAAAGGACCACGATTGCCTGCGCACGGAATTCGAAGAGAAGCTCGATGAGCGGCGCGATATCCTTGCGGGCGTCTGCCGCATTCAGCAAAAGACATTGCAGCCCGCGCCGCAGGAGGCCGAGGCTCAGGAGATCAAGCTGCTTGGAAATGAAGGGCGAACTGAGATTTGTTCCGACAACGCCAATCAAGTTCGACCGGTCGTTGTTCAGCCCCTGGGCCAGACGATTGACACGGTAGCCCAAGTCACGGGCAGCTTTTAGGACCTTGCGCCGAACCGACTGTGAGACGCTACCGCCGGGGGTGAATGTGCGCGAAACAGCCGAGCGCGAAACCCCGGCCTTCTTGGCCACTTCCTCGGCCGTTACGAAGCCTCTTGCCATGCACGTCCCCAATTCAAATCAAGTGCCTGATATTACAGGCCACATTGTATTGGTTTTTCCAACCTAAAAATTTGCGCCGATGCAGAGTCGGAGCAGCGAGACACGCGCAATCCACCGTCGATGAACGTGCATCCGGCTTCAGGCGATTGCGATGCATCGTTTGCGAAGAGGCACACGTTCGCAGAGCGCGCGAAACTTTGTGCAAAACACGCAAAAATAATCACATAAAATCAAATAGATAAACTAATGACCGCGTGTGCATTTTTTCGTTGACAAAAGGGCGATGCCGATAGATCATGTATTCCAAGGTGATCCAAAAAACGGAATATTTATTCCATTTTTCTGAAGAAACGATGCCTCTGGGAGGAGCCGCATCATCGCCGTCAAGTAGGCCCGGCCTGATGCTGGAGGATTGAAACCATTGCCCGCGCCCAAGCGCATCGTGTCAGCCCGTCACGGGAGAACGCGACGTATTTGAAGGTATCTGCCGGAGGGCAGGGGCAATGCTGTGGTTGCGAGGGAATATAATGGCACTTCTAAGTGAAACAGCGAAAGTGGAGGGTCTGGTTCGAAAGCCGGTCGCCACGCCTTCGGCATGGCAGGCCTGGCGATACCGCTTAAAGGTTGCGTTGCGCGAACCAACGACACTCGTCGGCGTCCTGACGGCTCTCATCTTTACCTATCTGATCGTTGTTCCGATCATCTCGATCGTTCTCGACGCAGTGCGCGTGCAATTCGGGCATGAGCGGCGTCTCGGCAAGGATGTCGGCGATCTCACGCTTTACTACATTGAGCGGGCATTCTTCTCACCGGTCGCACACGATCTCTTCTGGCGGCCGCTGTTCAACACCCTCACCGTGGCGCTCGGGGCCATCTCGCTGTCCCTTGTTATCGGCACCGTGCTTGCCTGGCTGATCAGCCGTACGGATATGTTTGGCCGACGCTGGTTCGCAACGGCCCTGATCGTGCCTTACATGCTGCCCGCCTGGACGTTTGCGCTGGCCTGGACGACGCTGTTCAAGAACCGCACGATCGGCGGCCAGCCCGGCTGGTTCGAGGCCATGGGTTTTACGCCGCCGGACTGGGTCGCCTATGGCCGCTTTCCGATCACCATCATTCTGGCGCTGCATTACACGCCTTTCGTCATCCTGCTGTTCGGCTCGGCGCTTCGTCGCTTCGATTCGCAGCTGGAAGACTCCGCTCGAATCCTCGGTGCTCACCGCTACCAGGTTGCCATCCAGATCATCATGCCGCTGATGCGTCCGGCGCTTTTGTCTTCGATGGTGCTGATTTTCGCAAAATGCCTTGGCGAATTCGGCGTTCCCTATGTGCTCGGCCTTCCGGTCAAGTTCGAAGTCCTCTCGACCTCGCTGTTCCGCAGCATCGCATCCCGCCAAACCGGCGTTGCCGGGGTCGTGGCCGCATCGATCATGCTCATTGGCATAATCACACTGATGATCGACGCACGGCTGGTGCGCGAAGCCCGCCGCTTTGTCACCATTGGTTCAAAGGGCTCGATGAACAGGCAGAGCCGCCTCGGCAAGATGCGTCTCCCGGCGACGGGCTTTGCAGCAACGGTCTTCATTCTCTCCGTCGGCCTGCCGCTGCTGACGCTTGCGCTGTCGACCGTGATGAAGATGCCGGCGAAATTCACGCTCGACAATTTCACCCTCGACTACTGGATCGGCACCGACCTTCATACCGTGGCGCTGCAGACAGGCATCCTGCTCAGCCCCGAGCTATGGGCTGCAGCCAAAAACACGATGATGATCGTTGGGCTCGCGTCCCTGGTGTCCGGGGTCCTCGGTCTGCTCGTCGGCTATGTCGTCATTCGCACACCGGTTCGCGCCCTGTCGGTCTATCTGCGCCAGGTCACATTCCTTCCCTACCTGGTTCCCGGAATTGCCTTTGCAGCGGCCTATCTTTCGCTGTTTGCCGTTCCGCGCGGCCCAATGCCAGCTCTCTATGGCACGGTAACCATCCTTATTCTGGCTCTCATCGCCGACCAGATGCCTTACGCTTCACGTGCAGGCATCTCCGCCATGACCCAGCTCGGCAAGGATCCGGAAGAAGCAGCCCAGATCGCTGGTGCCGGCTGGTTCCGCCGCATGATTTCCATCGTCATCCCGATCCAGAAGGGATCGCTGGTGACAGGCGTGCTCCTGCCGTTTATCTCGGGCATCAAGGGGCTCAGCCTCTTCGTCATCCTGGCTGTGCCGAGCACGGACGTGCTGACCACCTATTCCCTGCGGCTGGTCGATTATCACTACACGCAAGCCGCAAATGCCGTGGTGCTGATCATCGCCGCCATCGCCTATTTCGGTACGCTTTTGGCCCAGAAGCTGACCCGTACAAATCTTGCAGAAGGACTTGGAAGCTGATGCCTACCATCAACTTGCGCGGTGCGCAGAAGAACTACGGTGTAAACTCCGCCAACGCGGTTTCCGACCTCGACCTCGAAATCCGCGACGGTGAATTCATGTGCCTGCTTGGCCCGTCCGGCTGCGGCAAGACCACGACGCTGCGCATGATCGCCGGCCTCGAAAACCTTTCCGGTGGCGAAATCCGCGTCGGAGACCGGGTCATCGATTCCGTCGCGGACGGGATCTTCATCCCGCCGGAAAGGCGCGAAATGGGCCTCGTCTTCCAGAGTTACGCGCTGTGGCCCCACCTGACGATCGAACGCAATACCGATTTCGGCCTGCGCCTGCGCAAGCTGCCGAAGGCCGAACGTGAGGCGCGCGTCGAGCGCGTCATGCAGGCACTCGACATCGCCAAATACCGCGACCGCTATCCGTCACAGCTTTCGGGCGGGCAGCAGCAACGCGTGGCGCTCGCCCGCATGCTTGCCGTCAATCCCGGTGTGCTTTTGCTCGATGAGCCGCTGTCCAATCTGGACGCGCGGCTGCGGCTGGAAATGCGTGCCGAGTTGAAGCGGCTGCACAAGGAGTTCAAGACGACCATCGTTTTCGTCACCCATGACCAGTGGGAAGCCATGACGCTGGCGACGACGATTGCCGTCATGAATGAGGGCACGCTGCAGCAGATGGGTACGCCCAACGATATCTACGACCGCCCGGCCAACCGTTTCGTCGCGGAATTCGTCGGCAGTCCGCCGATCAACATCCTGACGTTTGGAAAACCTGGCGCCTCCGATATCGCCGACAAGGCCGAGACCTATTTCGCGGCTCGCTATCCGCAGCTGCGCGGCATCGGCTCCATCGGCATGCGGCCGGAAGCCATGGGTTACGCAGCCAAGATCGACGATGTGCCGCAGGGCAGCTTCTCCGGCGAAATGACAGTGACTGGCGTGCTGCCAACGGGGGGCAGCTGGATTCTCGAATTGAGGAGCGAGAACCATACGCTGTTCCTGACCACGCATGCGCTGCCGCGCGTCGATAGCGGCGATCGCGTGTTTTTCCATGTTCCGGCCGAAGCCCTTCATGTTTTCGATGCGGACGGTCAGCGCATAACCGAAGCCGACGCGCTGCTGAGGAGCAGTACCTACAACTAAGATCACCAGGAAACGGACATAAGCTTGCTGAAGGAGGAGCAGTATGAAGCGTAAAATGACAGGCGGCAGGCACACCCTGCTATGTGCAACGGCCATCTTAACATTGCTTGGCGGTGCGGCGAAGGCGGAGGAGCCTTTCGACCTCAATGCGCTGATCGAGGCAGCCAAGCAGGAAAAGCCGATCACGGTTTATGACAGCACCGGCAAGATCGTCGAAATGGCTGAGAATTTTGCCAAGAAATACGGCGTCGGGGCCGAAGGCTCGAAGGTCAAGGCAACGGCCCAGCTTGAGATGATCATTCGCGAAGCGCGCGCCAACAACATCCAGGGCGACGTGTCGATCATCAGTGATGCACCGGCCGCCATGGCCCAGCTCATCCCGCAGGGGTTTGCCGAAAGCTGGCTGCCGCCGGATCTCGCCAAGACCATTCCCGCCGAGTACCAGGACCCTCTGACGGTCGTCACCAGCGCCAATGTCTGGGCCTACAACACCGAACTCTTCGACAAGTGCCCCGTTGCCAATATCTGGGAACTGACGGAGCCGAAGTGGAAGGGCAAGGTCGCCATGCAGGATCCGCTCGGCAAAGCGTCCTATGTCGACTGGTTCAACCAGATGGCCAAGCATGGCGACGACAAGGTCGCCGGTGCCTACAAGGAGTTTTATGGCAAGGACCTCCAGACCGGAGAGACGAGCGCCACCGCGGCCTGGATCAAGGCGCTCGCCGCCAACGCGCCGCTGCTTACAGATGCCGATGCCGCGGCAGCCGAAGCCGTCGGTGTTCCCGGTCAGAAAGAGCCTTTCATGGGCCTGATCAGTTCGGCGAAATTCCGCGACAATGCCGACAAGGGCATGAAGCTCGGTCTCTGCAAGGACCTGAAGCCATGGCTTGGCTGGCTCTATCCCGGCGTCGGCCTGATCACCAAGGGCACCAACAGCCCGAACGCCGCCAAGCTGTTCATCCACTACGTGATGACCGAAGAGGGCATCGCACCGCAGGCGATCGACGGCAAGATGTCAACCAATACCGAGGTCAAGCCCCCTGCCGACGAGCCGTCCGGTATCGGCGCCGTTCTCGACCACGTCCTGCCCTACAGCATGGCAACCAGCCTCGATGACTGGGATCAGCGCGAGACCTGGCAGGACTTCTGGCGGTTGAACTATCAGAAATAACGGGAAGATCAGGGAACAGTCACCATGACCCAAACCATGCAGGCAAACAAGCGGAGGCGGCGTGCAGCCGCCTCCGCACTGGCCCTCATTCTTGCAACGGCGATCGGCGGCGCAGCGCATGCCGACGAGGCTTTCAATCTCGACGCCCTCATCGATGCAGCGAAGAAGGAACCACCGATCACCGTCTATGCCGTGACCGGTAAGATCGTCGACACGGCCGAGGCCTTCACCGCCAAATACGGCGTGCGGGCCAGTGGCAAGAAGGTCAACGAGGCGACTCAGGTCGAATTGATGATCCGCGAGTATCAGGCCGGCAACATCGTCGGTGATGTCAGCGTCGCAACCGATGTTGCTTCGGCCATGGGTGAGCTTCTGCCGGAAGGCATCGCCACCAGCTGGACGCCTGGCGACCTGGCAACCGACATTCCGGAAAAGCTGCGTAGCCCGCTCGTCGTCGTCTCCGATCCGCATGTGTGGACCTACAACACCGAGAAATACGACAAATGCCCGATCACCAACATCTGGCAGCTGACGGAGCCGCAGTGGAAGGGCAAGCTTGCCATGCTCGACCTCTTCGACAAGCCGCTCTACGCGGATTGGTTCAACCAGATTGAAACACATCATGATGCGGATGTGGCCAAGGCGTACGAAGATCTCTACGGCAAGGCGCTGGCGACGGACGAAAAGAGTGCGACAGCAGCCTGGGTGAAGGCCTTTGCCGAAAACGCACCGCTGCTTTCGGATTCAAGCACTGTCGCGGAAGCCGCCGGTGCACCGGGACAGGCAGAGCCATTCTTCGTCATCACGTCAACGGCGAAGTATCGCGACAACGAGGCCAAGGGGCTGAAGCTCGGGCTTTGCGATGGCGTAAAACCCTTTTCCGGCTTTCTATATCCCGGGTTTGGCCTGATGGCCGCCCAGACGAAAAGCCCCAACGCAGCAAAGCTCTTCTTGCGCTACCTGATGACCGAAGAGGGCATCGCGCCACAGACAATCGATGGGAAGATCTCCGGCAATTCCAAGATCGGCCTGCCGGCGAACGAAGCTTCGGGCGTTGGCAAGCATCTTGACGAGTTGATGGCCTTCGATGCCGCAACCGCTGCAGACGATCTCGACAAGCGCGAGAGCTGGCAGGATTTCTGGCGCGTGAACTACAAGAAGTAAACCGGAGGCAGGTCCAAGCCTGCCTTCACTTTTCCTTGGGAGGGGAAACGATGAGAAAAAGCACATACGCGACGATGACGGCGATCGCCATCATTCTGACGGCGGGGATTTCCACTGGCCCGGCTGCGGCGGACGACGCCTTCGATCTCGATGCTCTTGTTGCTGCGGCAAAGCAGGAAAAACCGATCAATATCTATGACAGCACCGGCAAGATCGTCGAGATGGCCGAGAATTTCAGCACCAAATACGGGCTGAAGGCGACGGGCATGAAGGTTTCGGCCAATAGCCAGCTGGAAATGATCATCCGCGAAAGCCAGGCGGACAATGTCCAGGGCGATGTCGTGCTGATCACCGACGCACCAGCCGCACTGGCGCAGCTGCTGCCGGAAAACTTCGTCGAGAACTACCTGCCCGGCAACATGACCTCGAAGATCCCGGCTCAGTTCCAGAATCCGCTGGCGATCTCCACCAACGCCAATGTCTGGGCCTATAATACAGAAGCCTACGACAAATGCCCCGTTTCCAATATCTGGGAACTGACCGAGCCGAAATGGAAGGGCAAGGTCGCCATGGTCGACCCGCTGACCAAAGGCAATTACACCGACTGGTTCAATCAGCTCGAAACGCACAGCACCGACAAGGTGGCCGCAGCCTACAAGGCGCATTTCGGCAAGGACCTCGAAACAAGCGAAAAGAGCGCGGCCGCGGCTTGGATCAAGGCGCTGGCACAGAACGCACCGCTGGCAACGGATGGTGACGATCCGGTTGCCGAAGCCGTTGGCGTTGCCGGCCAGAAAGAGCCCTTCATTGGCCTGCTCAGCTCCGCCAAGTTCCGCGACAATGCGGACAAGGGGTACAAGCTCGGCATCTGCACTGATCTCGATCCCTGGGTTGGCTGGAGCTACATCAAGCTTGGCCTGATCGCTTCAAAGACAAAGAGCCCTAACACCGCCAAGCTCTTCATCCACTATATCCTGACCGAAGAAGGCATCGCGCCACAGATGAAGGACGGCAAGCTGCCGACCAGCACTGACATCAAGATGCCGGCCGACGAGCCGTCAGGCCTGATGAAGGTCGCCGGCAAGCTGCTTGGCTACGATTCATCCACCGGCCTCGACGATTTCGATCGCCGCGAAGAGTGGCAGGATTTCTGGCGCGTAAATTACACCAAGTGACCCCCTTGCCGGCGCGTCCTCCACCGCGCCGGCCCTTTTATCGAACGAGCAGACTGGACATGCCGATGCCAAGCCCTTCCTCAACCGAACCGAAATCCGTAACCGGGGAGCCGCTTTCCCGCTCGATACATTTGATGGAAATCGCGAAATCGGCAGCCCTTGCCGTGCGCGACCCGCTGCTTGAAGCGTTCCGCTCGGATATGGCGGTCGACTACAAGGTCGATCTCCATGACATCGTCACCATCCACGACAAGCGCGCCGAAGCGACCATCCGGGCTTTTATCCTTGAGCATGAACCCAACTCGGCAATCATGGGCGAAGAAGGTGGTCAGATCGGCACCGGCGAAATCCAGTGGTATGTCGATCCTATCGACGGGACAGCAAATTTCGCCCGCGGCCTTGCCTTCTGGTGCATTTCGATTGCAGCCGTCATCGACGGTGAGGTCGTTGCCGGCGCGATCTACGATCCGGTCGCTGACCTGATGTTTGCTGCCGATCTCAAGGCATCCTATGTCAACGAGAAGAGATTGCGTTCCTGCGCAAATCCTGAGGAGACCCGTGCCACGCTGATCACCGGCTATCCGGTGTCGCGTGATTTTCGGCTTGATGGCCGTGAGGTGGCGCTCACCAATCTCGGCGCGCTGGTCGAGACCTTCTCGACATTGCGGCGGCCGGGAAGCGCAGCCCTCAGCCTCGCCCATGTCGCCGCCGGCTGGACGGATGCGGCCACCGGCTTCGGCGTCAATGCCTGGGATGTGGCGGCGGCCACACTTATCCTCAGGAACGCGGGCGGACGTTACGAACCATTGACGCTTGGCAAGGTGGCGGAAGGCTCCGCCGACTTTCTTTGCCCCGGCTATATCGCAACGGGGGAGGGGGCCAACTATCAGACACTTGAACGGGTCGCCCGCTCCATTTCCGAAGGCCGGATCGCAAAGGCTGCGGCACAGCGGGACCAGATTGCGGCTCGCGCTTGAGCAGGCCCTAAACACCAGAGACTTGAAAGGCAGCCGCATCGGCGCCGACGGAGATATGACATGCAACAGCTGGAACGGGATATCGCCCAACAACCGGAATCGCAAGAACTGCCGAAACTCAGCCTCATCTACGAACGCCACCCGCTGTACGGCGTCGATCTGTTCATCTCCGGCAAGGAGGGGGCAAGCGACCTCAATCTCCTGCGCAGCAGGGGCATCACCACGGTTGTCAATTGCGCCGTCAATCTCGACTTCAATTTCGTTGAGCAGCCACAGGTCGTCTCAGATCATGAGGGCAGTGTCTATGGGCCGGGCGAGATCCGCTATTTCAAGATCGGTCTGATCGACGGCGAGGGCAATCCGGAAACCCAGATGGTCGCGGCCCATTATATCTTGCGCGCTGCACTCGAGCAGGTACTCCCGGAAAAGCCCTCCTATCCGAGGCGCGAACGCGGCAGCGTGCTGATCAATTGCCGCGGCGGCCGCTCCCGTTCCGTTGCCGTTGTTGCGCTCTTTCTCCACCTGACTGTGCCACAGGAATTCCCGGCGCTCGACGATGCGATAGCCTTTGTTCGCCTCAAGCGCGACCTGCCGGAAAACGAATGGTACAAGGCGCCTAAACCCGTTCTGGCCAACGCCGCCCGCCGGGCAGCCGCCTGGGTCACCATGATTGACGCTGCCCAGTGAAAGGCAGGCGGCGTTGGCGCCTAGAGGCAATGTCCTGAAGCTTCGGAGAAATCCTGAAAGACAAATAAGTGCCGGCGTTTTACCGCCGCCCTGACGGGTGATCGTGCAAGCCGATTGACGGAATTCCTCTGACTTTCTTCCATCGCCCTTTGCCAGGCGATCGCTGTTTTGGAGTTGTTCTCAGACGCCAGAACCCAGTTTTCAAGGGTGCCCTAACGGACTGGAATCCGATGTTCACGCTGTCGGGAAATTGGTGATCCGGCCAAGAGGCCAGGCGTCCGGCAAGGCGTGTTCGAGCGCTGCCTTTAACCACATCAGGTCCTCCGCCGCGCCATCGTGAAGCGCCTCCGCAACGATCAGGACCGATGCCGTTTGCGGCCGTATGATAGAGCGGCCGCTCTGACGATTCGACCAGCGGCGTGCATGCGCATGGCCCGCATGGTCTGCGAAAATCACTTCACCCGCTTCCGGCGTCTCGGTCTCTCCGGAGAAGGTCTGATAGACCTCGGTTCCTTCGGCTTGCCGGACTTCTAGCTGAGTGTGCACTCGTGCCGTATCAAAGAGCGCGATGGGGATGGCGAAAGCGACGGATATCGCATTGCACAGATCGACAAGGGGATGGATGGCGGGAAGGTTTTGTTCCTTTCGCAACCGGCGAAGCAGTGCTTCTGCGGCGCACCTATATTGTGTCGGCTTCAAGCCCATCTTGGCGAATGTACGCCGCCATGCCTGGACTTCCGGGAATTCGCCCTCTGATCCTGCCTCGAGCCGGACATTGGCGATGCGGGTGAACTCTCGCACTGGCCCGGAGACATCTGCCTCTGTGGTGATGCCATAGAAAAGTATCGCCTGCGAGGCCAACTCCGGAAATCGATGTTTGATGGCGGTGGAGTAACCGAAGGTGATCAAGGGCGTTCCTGTCTTCATGCGGAGTTCCGGTGATTGCAGCTCGAAGACGCGCCAGTCTTGAACAAAATTGCAGCGTCCAAAGCGTCGCGCCCGTTCAAGACGGATGAACGGCGACGGCGATGTCACGTTGTCTGCGGCTTAAAGGTTCGCGGATAATGGTTTGGGATGAACAATCCCACCGTCAGCTACAAGAACCACCGCTTTCCGAGGCAGATCATCGCGCATGCGGTCTGGCTGTATTTCCGGTTCCCTCTTAGCCTGCGGCTGGTCGAGGAAATACTGTTAGAGCGCGTTATGGTCGTGTCGTATGAAACGATCCGGCGATGGGGCCGCAAATTCGGCCCCCTTTACGCCAAGCAGCTACGCAGAAAGAAACCGTCGCGCGAGGATATCTGGCATTTGGACGAGGTCGTGATTTCCATCGGCGGCACAAAACATTGGCTTTGGCGTGCCGTTGACGAGGACGGTTACGTTCTCGACGAGATCGTCCAAGCCCGCCGCGATACCAAAGCTGCCCAGCGATTGCTGGTCAGGCTGCTGAAGAAGCAAGGCCTGACGCCGAAGCGGATCGTCACTGACAAGCTGCGCTCATATGGAGCGGCAAGGCGGACCGTCATGCCCGCTGTCGAACATCGCTCGCACAAGGGGCTGAACAATCGTGCAGAGAATTCTCACGTGCCACTTCGAAAACGGGAGCGAATGATGCAGGGATTTCGATCTGTCGGTGGCTTGCAACGCTTCGTCTCGGTCTTCTCAGCACTCCGAAATCTTTTCGTCTATCCGCGCCAAAAAAGCTCAGCTCTCACCACCCACATTCATCGGATCCGCGCAATGGCACAGTGGAAAGCCGTGACCGGTGTAACTGACTGAGATAACAGTCAAACGCCTTGTCCGGGCGTTGATGAAACAACGTGACAGCGCCTTCATATCCCTTCAAGGCGAAGGCGCTGAGCTATAACGTGTATCGAAAATTCGCGGCGCAGCCGGATGTATATCCCATTGACATATCCCAGGTGAGGCATTATGTATATTATATAGTCGGAGATGTAATCCGGAGGGACGTCGGTGGAGCAGGGTGCAGTATTTCAGAGCAATCGAAGCCAAGCTATCCGTCTTCCAAAGGCAGTCGCTTTGCCTGACCATGTAAAGCGCGTCGATATAGTCGCCGTCGGACGCACCCGCATTATCGCACCTGCTGGCGAGGTCTGGGACAGCTGGTTTGAAGGAGCGGCGGCTACATCCGACTTCATGAGCGAGCGTGATCAGGCCTCCTCCCAGGAGCGCGAGGCATTTTAGTGCTGAAGTACATGCTAGACACCAACATTTGCATTTTCACAATCAAAAATAGACCGCAGCAGGTGCGCGAGGCGTTCAATCGTTTCTATGATCAATTGTGCATCAGTTCGGTTAGTTTGATGGAGCTGATTTACGGAGCGGAAAAGTCAGTCAGCCCTGAAAAGAACCTTTCCGTGGTGGAGGGCTTCGCAGCGCGTCTTGAAGTGTTATCGTACGATGAACCCGCCGCAAGCCATACGGGGCAACTACGAGCCGAACTGGCGCGCAGTGGAACTCCAATCGGTCCATATGATCAATTGATTGCGGGACACGCTCGCTCGCGGGGGTTGATTGTGGTTACTAATAATCGCAGGGAATTTGATCGCGTTCCCGGATTACGGGTGGAAGACTGGACGAGCTAGTCTCAAGCGTTTCACGACAGCCCCGGATAACGCCTCTCTGTCGGCATCTACTGCCGGGCCGCAGGTTCATATAGGTTCAAGAGCTTAAAAATCCGGTCTTCGATTTGGCAGGCAGTTGGGGCGAGCGGCAAATAGTTGTGGCTTTGAACAGATGGCCGCCTATGCTGGCGGCCATCTGTCTCGGCTGCTTCTAAAGGATCAGCTTTCCTTGACGCCGGCGACTGCGGTGATTTCGATGAGCCGGCGAGGGTCGCCCAGGTCGGCGACGCCGATGGTGGCGCGGGCCGGCAGGTCTTCGCATTGGCCTCATCGATACGGCGATCAATGCCGGCCACGTGAGCCTGACGAATACGCAGCTGGAGGTCATACGTCTTGGCGAAGGGGAAGAGACGAAGTCGGGCGCGCAGCATGGTACTGCCGTCGCCGGCCTCTTGATCGGAGCGTCAGACAGCCGGGTCCCGGGCCTGTTGCCTGGAGCGGAACTCATCGCCGTCGACGCCTTTCAACGGTTCGGAAAATCCGCGGATATCGCCAGTATCTACGACCTGGTTCGTGCGCTGGATCTGCTCGTTCAGCGTGACGTCAAGGTCGTCAACATGAGCTTGACCGGTCCGGCGAACGCGGTGCTTGAGACCTCGGTGAAAACGGCGGCCGATCGCGGGATGATCCTCGTGGCTGCCGCCGGCAATGACGGGCCGAACGCCAAGCCGGTCTACCCCGCAGCCTATGACGACGTGATTGCCGTGACGGCCGTGACAAGGGGCGCAACCCTTACCGCCGCGCCGTGCGTGGCGAGTATGTTGATATTGCCGCTCCTGGCGTCGGGGTCTGGACTGCCGCGTCCGTTTCCGGCGCGCGGCAAAAGACCGGCACATCCTTCGCGGCCGCCTTCGTAACGGCGGCGGTCTCGGTGCTGATTGCCAGCGAGCCGGATATGTCGCCTGAGAAGCTGGAGGTAAGAATAAGGCAATTTACCGATGACATCGGGAAGCCCGGCAAGGACCCGGTGTTCGGATGGGGGCTTTTCAACGCAAGCAGGCTTTGCGACGGTGGCAGCGGCATCAAGCCGTCGGAACTATAAATTCAGGCCGCTGACGCTTGCGCCGGAGCGTAGCACTGGTACTTTCCGAGACGCGGCACAGCACCCAGGTCATTCTTTATTGCGACAGGCGCGCGACAGCGCCAGAGCGGGGCTGGATCGACAGGTCTTCATCCTTCTGACCGCTTTCGAGGCTTTGCAGGATTGGGCAGTGGGGGCGGTGGTCGCCGTGGCAGGCGTTGACCAGGGTTGTCAGCGTATGGGCCATGTCCTGCAGCCCCTTGATCTTGTTTTTCAGTTCATCGATGTGGCCTTGTGCCAGCCGTTTGACCTCAGCGCTCTGGCGGGTCTCGTCGCGCCAAAGACCCAGAAGGTCGCTGATCTCGGCAACGGAAAAACCAAGATCACGTGCGCGGCGGATGAAACGCAGCATATGGACATCGGTGTCGGAATAATCGCGGTAGCCGGACAGCTTCCGGTCTGCAGCCGGAATGAGGCCGGTTTGCTCGTAGTAACGGATCATCTTGGCCGAAACGCCCGATGCCTTTGATGCCTGTCCGATGTTCATCTGTATTCTCCCTAAAATGGAACAGCAGCCGCCCCGTATAGAGGGCCGGCTGCTGTGGTTTGTCAGCTTACCATTTTGAACGTGCGTAGCCGCAGCGCATTGCCGAGCACGAACACACTCGACAGTGCCATGGCGCCGGCGGCAAAGACCGGCGACAGCAAAATGCCGTAGGCTGGATAGAGAGCGCCTGCCGCAACCGGGATCAAAGCCGTGTTGTAGGCAAACGCCCAGAACAGGTTCTGGCGGATATTGCCGATCGTCGCCTTTGACAGCGCAATCGCGTTGGGCACACCTTGCAGGCTGCCCGACATCAGGACGACATCCGCCGCCTCGATGGCGATATCCGTACCCGAGCCGATGGCAAGGCCTACATCCGCTTCGGCCAGTGCGGGGGCATCATTGATGCCGTCGCCAACGAAGGCAACCTTGCCGTACTTGGCCCGGAGATGGCGAACCGCATCGACCTTGCCGTCCGGCAGCACTTCCGCCACCACCTCGTCGATCCCCAGCCGGGCAGCGATGGCCCAGGCTGTGCGGGCGTTGTCGCCGGTGATCATCGCGACTTTGAGACCAAGAGCATGCAGCGCGTTGATGGCCGCAGGCGTGGTCGTCTTGACCGGGTCAGCCACGGCGATGATCGCTGCGAGCTTGCCGTCGATCGCGGTATAAAGCGGCGACTTGCCCTCATCGCCCAGACGCCCGGCAACCTTGGAGAACGCTGCCACATCATGGCCAAGCTCGACCATGTAGCGGTCCGCACCGATCTCGACACGCTTGCCTTCGACCACGGCCTTGACGCCGAAACCCGTCACCGATTCAAAGTCCGACACGGCGGACAGCGAAATGCCTTCCGCAGCGGCCGCATCGACGATCGCACTGGCAATCGGATGTTCCGACTTGGCCTCGACAGCGGCGACTAGACTGAGGACAGCCCGGCGGTCGAAGCCATCAGCCAGCTCCAGATCGGTCAGGGCCGGCTTGCCTTCGGTCAGCGTGCCAGTCTTGTCGAGCGCCACGACCTTGGCGTCCTTCAGCAACTGGAGCGCTTCCCCCTTGCGGAAGAGCACGCCGAGTTCGGCACCCCGGCCGGTACCCACCATGATGGAGGTCGGTGTCGCCAGACCCATGGCACACGGGCAAGCGATGATCAGCACGGCCACAGCATTGACCAGCGCGAAAGTGAGTGCGGGCGACGGGCCAAAGGTGAGCCAGGCGGCAAAGGTCAGCGCCGCGACCGCAAAGACCGCCGGCACGAACCACATGGTGACTTTGTCGACCAGCGCCTGGATCGGCAGCTTGGAGCCCTGGGCCTCTTCCACCATACTGATGATTTGCGACAGTACCGTATTGCCGCCGACCGCCGTTGCCCGGAACGAGAACGCGCTCTTCTGGTTGACCGTGCCACCGACAACCTCGCTACCCACCGATTTCGAAACCGGGATCGGTTCGCCTGTGATCATCGACTCGTCGACATAGCTGGCGCCTTCGACCAAGTCGCCATCGACGGGCAGGCGCTCGCCGGGACGAACCTCGACGATATCGCCATAAACGACCGAACCGATCGGCAGATCGATCGTCTTGCCGTCCCGGCGAACGCGTGCCGTCTTGGCCTGAAGGCCGGCCAGGCGCTTGATCGCTTCGGATGTCCGGCCCTTGGCGCGAGCCTCGAGCAGACGGCCAAGCAGAATAAGCGTCACGATGACTGCCGCTGCTTCAAAATAGAGGTTGATCGTGCCGGGCGGCAGGAAGCCGGGGGCGAAGGTCGCGACCAGCGAATACCCGTAGGCGGCAAGCGAGCCGACCGCCACAAGCGAGTTCATGTCCGGGGCAAGACGCCAGAGCGCCGGCAATCCCTTGTCATAAAACCGGATGCCCGGAATGAAGAGGACGAGCGTTGTCAGCGCAAACTGGATGTACCAGCTCCACTGCATGCCGATCGTCGCTTCGATAATGCCATGCACGCCCGGAATGAGGTGCGACCCCATCTCAATGAGAAAGATCGGCGCTGTCAGCACGGCCGCAATGGTGAAGTCTCGGGTTAGCTCGCGGCGCTCTGCGTCCTTCTTTTCGGCACGTTCGGCATTCTCGTCCTCAACGTCATTGGCGGCAGCACCGATTACCCTTGCATCGTAACCGGCATCCCCAATCGCGGTAATCAGGGCAGCAGTACCGGCTGTTCCGTGGATCGTTGCGCGTTCTGTCGCCAGATTGACAACTGCTTCCGTCACGCCGGGGACTGCCTTCAGTGCGCGCTCGACGCGGCCAACGCAGGATGCGCAGGTCATGCCATCAATCGACAACTCTGTGGGACCGACGGAAGCGGCGGATTTGACCGGCACGGAGTATCCGGCGGTTTCGACTGCAGCGACAAGTTTTTCACGGGCAACAGCCGATTTTGTCGTGATGCTCGCCCGTTCCGTTGCCAGGTTGACTGAAACGGTGTCGACGCCAGGCACGTCTTTCAATGCTCTTTCAATACGGCCGACGCAGGACGCGCAAGTCATGCCCTCGATGGGTAGCGATATCGCTCCAGATAAGTCTGTTGGTCGAACGGGGGCATTCATAGCCGCCTCCTTTTCTCGTTCCGAAATTCAGGTTCGGACGGAAGATGGGGCTTCCAACCATGGGAAGGTCAATAGCAGATTTTTCTTTTCCGCACCACTTGACCTTCCCATGGTTGGAAGCCCCACCTTCAGCGTCATAGGACCCAAGCAAGGAGAATTCCAGTGAAACTGAAAATCGAGAACATGACCTGCGGTGGCTGCGCCAGATCCGTCACCAAGGCGATCCAGTCCGTCGATCCCAACGCGGTGATCGAGACCAATCCCGCCGCGCGCATCGTCAGGGTCGAAACGACTGCGAGCGCGGTTGTTGTTCAAAAGGTTCTCGATGATGCCGGCTATCCGGCAACCGCGAACTGAACAGGAGCGTTTGCATGAACAAGCTCACTCCGATTTTCATCGCAGGCTCGCTCGCGATCAGCGCGGGTCTGGCGACAGCACAGAGCCAAATGAACAAGAACAATCCGATGCAAGAACACGACATGACAGGAATGGAGATGCCAGCATCCGGCAGTCCTTCCACGAAGGCCTACATAGCCGCCAACGATCGCATGCATAAGGCCATGATGGTCGAGTTCAGCGGCGATGCCGACATCGACTTCATGCGGGGCATGATCCCGCACCATCAGGGCGCGATCGACATGGCAAAAATCGTGCTTGAGCACGGCAAGGACCCGCAGGTCCGCCAACTCGCCGAGGAGGTGATCAAAGCTCAGGAAGGCGAGATTGCAATGATGAGGGCATGGCTTGCCGCACAAGGCCACTGATAGCCGGAGGGCGGCTCTTTGGAGCCCTTGCCTTCCGGTCCTGTCCACTAGCCATCAACGCTCCAGATCAGATAAGCCGTCGGCGGCGAAGGGCAATGGTCGCAGCCACGGTCATGATGGCAAGCGCATACCAGGTGATCGCATAGACGAGATGGCTGTTGCGGAAGTTGATCACCGTCAGCCCACCGACTGGCAATCCGCCGGGATTGGGGGTCGCATCTGCGTCGATAAAATAGGGCGCGACGGAGGGGCCAAGGCCTTTAGCGAGCGCGATGGCAGCAACGTCACGGGAATACCAGCGGTCATTGCCCGGGTCGTTTAAGCGCAGAAAAGCGCCGCCGGGTTCGCTTATGCGCAGCAGGCCGGTGACTGCGACAGGTCCGGCCGCGATCTCGCTTGCGACGCGTGACGTGGAATCACTTTGTCCGCTCGGCAAAAAACCACGATTGACGAGAATCGTCGACGCATCCGAAAGATGCAGGGGCGTCAGCAGCCAGAATCCGGCGCCGCGCTCGGTCACGGCCTGAACAAGGACCGATTTGTCATGCTCGAAGAGGCCGGTCACGGTAACGTGCCGGTATTCGTCTTTTTCCGTGCTGATCGTCCCCCAATCCGCCACCGCCGGCGCCGGATCGGGAGCCGCGTGGATACGGGCTTCCACGCGGGCAATGAGGTCAAGCTTCCAGAACAACCGCTGGACCTGCCAGGTACCGAGCGCGAGGAAGGCAGTTGTCAGCACCAGCATGACGCTGACGAAAACCAGCCGGGCGCGGCGCGGGTTGCCCGTGGTCGCGGGATGTTCTGCGGCCACCGTGACCACCCGTCAGGGCATATTCTTCATCATCTCCGGCGACATCGGCATCATGTTCGCATTGAGATGATGCATGACCCAGAGTGAGCCGGCGAGCGTAATGCCGACGATGACAAGCGTGAAGATCAGCGCCATCATCGTCCAGCCGCCCTCTGAGCGCGGGCTCATGTGCAGGAAATAGACCATGTGGACGATGATCTGGACGACGGCAAGCGCCATCACGAGGAAAGCCGTCAGCAACCTGCTGTCGAAGGTCCCGGCCATGACGAGAATGAACGGAACGGCCGTCAGGATGACGGAAAGCCCGAAACCAATCATATAGCCCTTCAGTGAACCATGCCCTGCCTCGTGACCATGGCCGTGGTGAGCGTCGGCGGCATTTTCATGCGCGGGGGCGTGCGGGTGTGAGCTCATCCGAGGACTCCCATTAGATAGACAAAGGAGAAGACGCCGATCCAGATGACGTCAAGGAAGTGCCAGAACATCGACAGGCACATCAGCCGGCGGCGGTTTTCCGGAATCAGACCGCGCTTGGAGACCTGAACCATCAAGGTGACCAGCCAGATGATGCCGAAGGTGACGTGCAGGCCGTGGGTACCGACCAGAGTGAAGAAGGACGACAGGAACGCACTGCGCGTCGGGCCGGCGCCTTCGTTGATCAAATGGGCAAACTCGTAGAGTTCGAGGCCGAGGAAGGCCAGACCGAACAGGCCGGTGATGGCGAGCCAGAACAGCGTTTCAGCCTTGGCGTTCCGCTCCATCTGCAACATCGCGAAGCCATAGGTGATGGAAGAGAACAAGAGCATTGCCGTATTGATCGCTACCAGCGGCAGATCAAAGAGGTCAGCTGGCGATGGACCGGCCGCATAGTTGCGGCCGAGCACGCCGTGGGTGGCAAACAGCACGGCGAAGATCAGGCAGTCGCTCATCAGGTAGAGCCAGAAGCCCAGATTGGTGCTGCTTTCCGGATGATGATCTTCGGTCAGGTAGAAGACCGGCTTCTCGCCCGCTTGCGTTTGAATGTCGTGTGCCATGTCAGGTCCGCTCCGCGAGCAGTTTCGTGCGCGCATCTTCCGTCGACGTAACGGTTTCCGCCGGGATGTAGAAGTCGCGGTTGTAGTTGAACGTATGTCCGATCGCGACAGCGACGAGAGCGACGAAGGAAAGGATGGCCAGCCACCACATGTACCAGATCATAGCAAAGGCAAACGCAATGCTGATGGCGGACAGAATGAGGCCGGTGCCCGTGCTCTTCGGCATGTGGATCCGCTTGAATCCGGTGAGCGGACGCTCATAGCCGCGGTTCTTCATGTCGTACCAGCTGTCATGATCGTGAACCACCGGCGTGAAGGCGAAATTGTACTCCGGCGGCGGCGATGACGTCGACCATTCGAGCGTGCGGCCATCCCAGGGATCGCTGCCGCAAGCCAGCTGGTCACGGCGCAGGAAGCTGACGACAAGCTGGATGACGAAGGAAGCAATGCCGAGCGCGATGAGGACAGCACCGAAGGCCGCGATGATGAACCAGATCTGCAACGAGGGATCTTCGAATTGCGAGACGCGCCGCGTCACGCCCATCAGGCCGAGCACGTAGAGCGGCATGAAGGCAAAGAAGAAGCCGATCTGCCAGAACCAGAAGCTCATCAGGCCCCAGAACCGGTCAAGCTTGTAACCGAAGGCCTTTGGCCACCAATAGACGATGCCCGCCATCAACCCGAACAGCACGCCGCCGATGATGACGTTGTGGAAATGGGCGATGAGGAACAGCGAGTTGTGCAGGACGAAGTCCGCTGGCGGAACGGCAAGCAGAACACCGGTCATGCCTCCGATGACGAAGGTGATCATGAAGCCGATCGTCCAGTACATCGGCAATTCGTAGCGAATGCGGCCGCGATACATGGTGAAAAGCCAGTTGAATATTTTGGCTCCAGTCGGGATCGAGATGATCATCGTGGTAATACCGAAGAAGGCATTCACCGAAGCGCCCGAACCCATCGTGAAGAAGTGGTGCAGCCACACGAGGTAGGAGAGGATCATGATCACGCAGGTCGCGTAGACCATCGAGGCATAACCGAAGAGGCGCTTGCCACTGAAGGTTGCCACCACTTCGGAGAAAATGCCGAAGGCCGGTAGCACGAGGATGTAGACTTCCGGGTGACCCCAGATCCAGATGAGGTTGATATACATCATCGGATTGCCGCCGAGGTCGTTCGTGAAGAAGTTCGTACCGGCGTAACGGTCGAGGGTCAGCAGAGCGAGCGTTGCGGTCAGGACCGGGAACGTGGCGACGATCAGGATGTTGGTGCAGAGCGCGGTCCAGGTAAAGACCGGCATCTTCATGAAGGTCATGCCTGGCGCGCGCATCTTGACGATGGTGGCGATCAGGTTGATCCCGGACAATGTCGTTCCTACGCCGGCGACCTGAAGCCCCCAAATATAATAGTCGACCCCGACGCCCGGACTGTAATCTGAGCCAGACAATGGCGGATAGGCAAGCCAGCCCGTGCGGGCGAACTCGCCGACGAAAAGCGACATCATGATGATGATCGCGCCAGCGGTGGTCATCCAGAAGGAGAAGTTGTTGAGGAACGGGAACGACACGTCGCGCGCGCCGATCTGCAGCGGCACGACATAGTTCATGAAACCCGTGACGAACGGCATTGCCACGAAGAAGATCATGATCACGCCGTGGGCGGTGAAAATCTGGTCATAATGATGCGGATTGAGATAGCCCTCATTGCCGTTGAAGGCGATCGCCTGCTGGACCCGCATCATGATCGCATCGGCAAAGCCGCGCAGCAGCATGATGATCGCCAGGATGATGTACATGATGCCGATCTTCTTGTGATCGACGCTGGTAAACCATTCCGTCCACAGGTAGCCCCAGAGCTTGAACTTGGTGATGAGGGCGAGAACCGCGATACCGCCAAGTGCCACGCCAAGGAACGTCACGACGAGAATAGGCTCGTGATAGGGGATGGCCTCCAAGGTCAGCCGCCCAAAGATGAATTCCGTCAAGGTATTATAGCCGAACATTGTTTTGTCCAAAATGTCGCGGGCGCGGCCTCACGGCTGCGTCGTGCTGTTGGTATTCAGTTGCGCCGGAGCAGGGCTGTTCTGATCGTTTTCGGGCATGGAGTGGCCCTGATGCATGTCGTGGTTCATCGGCTGCTCATCCACACCCTCTGCCGGCTGCTCGCTGCGTGCCGGGTTGCCGGTTGCGGGGAACGTGGCAGCCGGTGCCTGTTCGGTGCTGTGGCGGGTATCGTATTCGAGGCGAGCCCGGTTTTCATGGCTCTCGACACCGGCGCCCCCCATCATGTCGATATGCATCATCTCGCTCATGCACATCTTGCCGGGATGTGTGCACATGTTGAGGACCGCGTCGTAGAGCCCGTCAGCAACGGTGGCGTAGTAACGCACTGGTTCCTTGGCGCTCGGCTTTTCGAGCTTCAGATAGGTGTCGCGGTTCAGCGCCGTGCCCTGCGCCTTGACCCGTGCAACCCACTGGTCGAAGCCTTCCTGTTGCAGGCCATGGAACTTGAAGCGCATATGAGAGAAGCCGTCGCCGGAATAGTTGGCGGAGAGGCCTTCATATTCGCCTTCCTTGTTGATGACGGCATGAAGGCGCGTCTGCATGCCCGGCATGGCGTAGATCATGCCGGCAAGAGCAGGCACGTAGAACGAGTTCATCACCGAGGATGCCGTGATCTTGAAATTGATCGGCACATCAACGGGCGCCGCCATCTCGTTGACTGTGGCTATGCCGTATTCCGGATAGAAGAACAGCCATTTCCAGTCCAGCGCGACCACTTCGACGGTGATCGGCTTTACATCGGCAGGAAGGGCGCGTTCCGCGTCGATCCGGTCCAGCGGGCGATAGGGGTCAAGCTTGTGTGTGCTGATCCAGGTGATCGCGCCGAGCGCGACGATGATGGCGAGAGGCGCAGACCAGATAACCACTTCCAGCGCCGTCGAATGATGCCATTCGGGGGCGTAGGTGGCGCTGGTGTTGGAGCCGCGGTACCTCCAGGCGAAAAACACGATCAGGAACAGCACGGGCACAATGATCAAAAGCATCAGCACCGTCGAGATGATGATAAGGTCCCGCTGCTGCATGGCGATATCGCCGGACGGGGCCATGACAACCATGTTGCACCCGGCCAAAGCCAAGAGTGGCAACAGGGCGAGAAAGCGGCTGGCGGATTTCCATTTTGACATAGCGGGCTCGAGTTTTTGCGTTCGTCTGGTCCGCACTAACGAAGCACCTCGGATGACGGAATGAGGTGGTTCGTCGCAGTGCAGCAATTTGTCGCGTTGCAAAAAGTGTGGCTGCGATCGAAGTCGAATGTCTGGCTGGGCTAAGGTATAGACGGTCTTTGGTTGAGGTCAAAGCGTCTGTTGCATTTCCTGAATGGTACAATCGTTTATAGGATGGACCGCAACGGTTTTGCACCATATTCTTGATCAAAGCCCGGCCTGGGTTCACATTGTGATGAAATCGCAATCCTGCGAGGAGAAAAGATTATGGGCGTGGCTGGAAATCCATCGTCATCAGGGCTCGAACAGGACGCCCGGCGAATGCACGGCGACAAGCCGCTTTCTGCCGGCAGTATTGCCCTCGGTGTGATCATCGGCCGCATGTCGGAATTTTTCGACTTCTTCGTCTACGGCCTTGCCTCCGTCCTTGTCTTTCCGCGGCTGGTTTTTTCGTTTGCGCCCAACCCGGTTGCGGCAACGATGATGTCCTTTGCAGTCTTCTCGCTGGCATTCCTGGCGCGTCCGGTCGGTTCCTTCGTCTTCATGTGGATCGATCGCAATTACGGACGTGGCACCAAGCTCACCATTGCCCTTTTCATTCTCGGCGGCTCCACGGCCTCCATCGCGTTCCTGCCGGGCTATGAAACCGTCGGATACTGGTCGGTCGCACTTCTGGCGCTGTTCCGGCTGGGCCAGGGGTTCGCGCTCGGCGGGGCCTGGGATGGTCTCGCGTCGCTGCTCAACCTCAACGCGCCGTCGCATCGCCGCGGCTGGTACGCCATGATCCCGCAGCTCGGCGCACCCATCGGGTTTGCGCTTGCAAGCACGCTCTTCGGTTATTTCGTGACCAATCTGCCCGACGCGGACTTTCTGTCCTGGGGATGGCGTTATCCGTTCTTCGTCGCCTTCGCGATCAACGTCGTGGCGCTGTTTGCCCGCCTGCGCATCGTTGCCAGCCAGGAGTTCGGCTCGGCACTGGAAAACAACGAGCTGCAGGCGCGGCCGGTTTTTGAGATGCTGAGCAAGCACGCGTCTGACGTTGTGCTCGGAGCCTTCGCGCCGCTGGCGAGTTTTGCGATGTTCCACCTCGTCACGATCTTCCCGCTGAGCTGGGTCACGCTGTTCGGCGGACAGTCGGCGGCGCAGTTCCTCTGGGTACAAGTAGCGGGTGCGGCCGTCGGCCTCATCGGCATTGTCCTGTCCGGCGTCATTGCCGACCGTATCGGACGCCGCAATCAGCTGATGATTGGCGCGATCATCATCGCCATCTTCTCGTTCTCGGCACCGTTCCTGCTGGATGCAGGCCGCACGGGGCAGGATGCCTTCATCATCATCGGCTTTGGCATTCTGGGGCTGTCCTTCGGCCAGGCCTCCGGCGCCGTTTCGTCGCGCTTTGGCCAGTATTACCGCTATACCGGTGCGGCGCTGACCTCCGATCTCGCATGGCTGATTGGCGCAGGCTTTGCGCCACTCGTTGCGCTTGGCCTCGCCAGCAATTTCGGGATCATCTTCATTGGCGGTTATCTGATCTCCGGCGCGATCTGCACGATCATCGCGCTGAGCGTCACCCGGGCGCTGGATTTGAGCGGCGAACCCGACGCGAAATCAGACGCATCTTCGAATGCTAGATGATGCGGCAGAGTCGGATTTCCGATCTCTGGGCTAACGCTTGACAAGAATTGCGTTGACGCCAACACGCTGGCCTAAACGCTCTTGATCCAAAGCATCGTCGGATGAGAATATCGTAGGATAATTGAGGCTCTCGTCCGACCCATACCCTGCCGTCTTATGAGACCTTTGCGCAGGGAGCGTTTTGCGTTGATTTGTTTTCTCTTTTTGGCTTCCAAGGCAAATTTCACAAAGACACCGGCGCCGACGAACTGGCTGTGGTTTGTGAAGCTCTCGTGGTGTTCTTGCCCGCTCTCCAGCCATGGCGATGACCATTGTATTGTAGGCGATGGCGGTGAGATGAATTTGAGCGCCGGCCTTTGCATCTTCCCGCGATCGCATTCAGCGAAGGTCGTACCATCGTTTCCAGGTGCCGAAGATCCTCTCCATCCGGCCTCGAATTCGGTGGATCGGTTGGTCAAAGGTCTCACGGCATGCGCGTGTTTCGGCTTCGTCACGTCCCTATGCCGGTCGCGACGAAGCGCGGTGTTCCACGGCGCATACCGCACCTCCGAAATGATTGCCCCGGTAGGCGCTGTCAGCAAAACACATCGCCGGAAGAAAAAAGGAATCGGCTTCCCGCTGTAGGAAGTTTGTTATCGCCAACATGGAGCCGTTGTGGGGTGCTCCCGATTCCGGCGGCATTCAGCCAAGCTATTGAACAACGATGAAAGTTTGGCTGGGGAACCTGGATTCGAACCAGGACTAACGGAGTCAGAGTCCGTGGGTCTACCGTTAACCTATTCCCCAAAACTGCGTGGGCGATGTTTGTGCCCAGCCGGTGAGGCGGGCTTATAAACAAAAGATCGGGGGATGCAATAGATATTGGCAAAAAAATCCGCGGGCTTCGGCAAAAACTGTTGAAGGCGGCCGCGAAGGTGGGTTCTCCGACGGGTATTGCTCGGTGTGCAAAAAGAATTTGGCGATTTGGGAAGGCGCTGGTAAAGTCCATCCAACGAAAATCAAGAGAGCGCCTTGAGCGGCTAACGTTCCGCGCGGCGCAATGGACAGACACGTGAGAGACCCCGACAGCGGCGAACAGCCGTCCGTTTCCGGGGCGTCGGCAGCAGGCCGCAACGATGGGCAGTCAGAGCCCCGTTCCGGCAAAGGTAAGCGCAGGCGGGGAAAACCGTCCCGCGCAGCCTCTGCGAATGCCAGTTCCTCCGTTGGTAACGGAGAAACACGGCGTCCCGAAGTGACAGAAGCGACCGGAGAACCGGTGCGCAAGCGCAAGCGCAGGCGGCGCTCCAAATCCGGTCAGCCGCAAACATCCGTGACAACGGGCGTCAGTGCTGAGGCTGCTGGTGCAAAACCGGCCTCAGGGCCGGGCGCGGACAATTCAGGCCGCAAACGTAGCAAGAAGAGCCGGCAGCGCCGCACTCTGCAGGGACGCCCGTTGGCGGTCAGCGATAAGCCGCGCCAGATCAGCGACACCACACGGCAACCGGCGCCTCAGCCGGTTGCGTCCGGTGCGCGGACCGAGGAGCGCTTTGGCGCGCCCAGCCATGACCGGCGCAACAATGGCCAGTCCTTTTCCTATGGCTCTGATTCGGGTTCGTCGCTCTATGCGGCGCTCGATCTTGGCACCAACAATTGCCGACTGCTGATTGCACAGCCGACCCGCCCCGGCCAGTTCCGCGTCGTCGATGCCTTTTCGCGCATCGTGCGGCTGGGTGAGGGGTTGGGTTCATCCGGTCGCCTGTCGCAAGATGCGATGGATCGCTCGATCGAGGCTTTGAAAGTCTGTGCTGCCAAGCTGAAGACCCGCGATATCCGCAAGACACGGCTGATCGCCACCGAGGCCGCACGCGCGGCTGAAAACGGCGAGGAGTTTCTTGAGCGCGTTCTGGCTGAGACCGGACTGGAACTGGAGATCATCAACCGCGAGACCGAAGCGCGGCTGGCCGTCTCCGGCTGCTCGTCGCTGGTTGGGCGCGAAACCAAATCGGTGGTTTTATTCGATATCGGCGGTGGTTCCTCGGAAATTGCCGTCATCAAGATCGGCGAGAACCGGTCGAGCCGGCTTGCCAATCATATCACCCACTGGACATCGCTGCCGGTCGGCGTCGTGACGTTGTCGGAGCGGCATGGCGGCCAGGACGTTTCGCCCGCCAGCTTCGAGGCGATGGTGGTCGAGGTGCAGGGCATGCTCTCCAATTTCGATTGCCCGGCTATCCACACGCTGGAAAACCCAGGCGACGAGAATGGCTTCCATCTGATCGGCACCTCCGGCACGGTCACGACGCTGGCCGGAGTGCATCTCGATCTGCCGCGTTATGACCGCCGCAAGGTCGATGGCCTCTGGCTGTCGGACGACGAGGTTTCGGCGATGCAGGCGCGTCTGCTCTCCTGGGATTTTACCGCGCGTGCTGCCAATCCGTGCATCGGACCGGACCGGGCCGATCTGGTTCTGGCCGGATGCGCCATTCTCGAGGCTATTCGCCGCCGCTGGCCTTCGGAGCGCATGCGCGTTGCCGATCGCGGATTGCGCGAAGGCTTGCTCACAGACATGATGGCCGATGACGGTGTTTGGCGGCGCGGACGCGCCCGCCGCCACGCGCGCGGCCCGTATGGTTCCCACGAAGGAAACACGCAATGACAAAACCCCCGATCGGCGGAAACCGCACCGGGCGCAAGCTTGGCCAGAAGGTCAAGAAGGGCAAGCTCAAGGCGTCGTCGCGGCGCTGGATCGAGCGGCATATCAACGACCCCTATGTGCAGCGTGCTCAGCTCGAGGGCTATCGCGCCCGTGCGGCCTTCAAGCTTCTGGAGATCGACGAAAAGCACAAGATTCTCTCCGGTGCCAAGCGCATCATCGATCTGGGGGCGGCGCCCGGTAGCTGGTCGCAGATCGCCGCCAAGGTGACGAATTCGACCGATGCCGAGCCCCGGGTGGTGGCGATCGACTTTCTCGAACTCGATCCGCTGGCCGGTGTGCATATCCTCCAACTGGACTTCCTCGATCCAACGGCGCCGGAAAAACTGATGACGGCACTCGGCGGTACGCCCGACCTGGTGTTGTCCGACATGGCCGCGCCGACGACAGGCCATCGCCAGACCGACCATATCCGCACCATGCATCTTTGCGAGGTCGCCGCCTATTTCGCGATCGACGTGTTGGCTGAGGGCGGGCATTTTCTGGCGAAAACCTTCCAAGGTGGCGCCGAGCGCGAATTGCTGACGCTGTTGAAGCAGAATTTCAAGCAGGTCATTCATGTGAAGCCAGCGGCGTCGCGGGCCGAATCGGTGGAAATGTTCCTGCTGGCGAAGGGCTTCAAGGGCCGCAAGCCTGGCGCCCGCTCGCTCTATGACAGCGAAACCGAAATCGATGACCGCGACATGGTTGACGAGCGGGATTCCGTCGAGGCGGATTAAACCGTGCTGCTCTATGTGACCATTGGCAGTAACGATCTTGCCCGGGCGCAGTCGTTTTACGACGCTGCACTTGCGCCGCTGGGTCTCAAGCGCCGCAAGCAGGATGAGATCGAAATCGGTTATGGAGCCGAGGATGACAGCCGTTGCCGTCTCTGGGTGGTAACACCGCACAACCGTAAGACCGCCACGATCGGCAATGGGTCGATGGTGGCGCTGGAAGCGGAAAGCCGGGCGGCTGTCGATGCCTTCTATCAAGCCGCGCTGGCAAATGGCGGCACCGATGAGGGCGCGCCGGGCTTGCGGCCGTTCCATGCGCATTTCTACGCCGCCTATGTCCGCGACCCGGACGGCAACAAGCTTTCGGCGGTCTGCGAGCGGCCGGAGTAATCGGCCCACTTCTATTTGACGCCAATGGTCTCCGCTTCCGGATCTGCCCGCATCTTATGTCCGGACACGGATGCTCCGGCGGTTTTCGACATGCGGATAAGCGGGATGATCGCTGAAAGAGTGATCGCTGAAATCAGCATGAAAGCCAGCTGGAAATCTCCCAATTCAAGCTTTGATCCCGTCAGTGTCGTCTCGATTTCAAGGATGGCACCGGCAACGGCGACGCCAAGCGCCAGGCTCATCTGCTGCAGCACGGCGGTCATCGAGGTCGCTTTGCTGGCGTGCGAATCCGGAATGTCGGCGAAAGCCAGTGCATTGACGCTGGTGAAGAAGAACGAGCGGGCAAAACCGGCGAGCAGAAGGATGAACATCATAACGGCATAGGGCGTTGCCGGGGTGAACAGGCCGTTGACGAAGGTCAGGATCGCGCCGCTGATACAGGCAAAGATCAGCGTCGTGCGGAAACCAGCGAAGATCAACACGCGCTTGGCAAAGAATTTTGTCGTCAGCGCCCCGACTGCGCCGACAAAGGTGATCATGCCGGATTGAAACGGCGTCAGGCCAAAGCCGACCTGCAGCATCAATGGCATCAGGAAAGGCACGGCGCCGATCGAGATGCGAAACAGCGTGCCACCGATTGCTGCCGCTCTAAACGCACTGTCCTTGAACAGGTTGAGATCGAGCAGCGGCGCCGGGTGGCGGCGTGCGTGCCGGACGTAGAGCACCGCGCAAATACCGCCGATGGCTACGGCGGCAGCGCCGAATTGCGGCGGCAATGCCGGCAGGCTCATGACCGAGAGCCCGAACATTGTGCCGGAGGCGGCAATCGCGCTGAAGAAGAACCCCTTGATATCGATTGGTGGCGGGGCGTCGCTCTTGATCTCCGGCAAATAGATGCCGGACAGAATGTAGCCGAGGATGCCGACCGGAACGTTGATCAGAAAGATCCAGTGCCAGGAGAAATAGGTGGTGATGAAGCCGCCGAGCGGTGGGCCAGCCAGCGGCCCGACAAGGGCTGGGATGGTCAGCAGCGCCATGGCGCCAACCAGTTCGCTGCGCTGCGTCGAGCGGACCAGGACAAGGCGAGCCACCGGCGTCATCATCGCGCCGCCCATGCCCTGCAGAAAACGAGAAACGACGAAGGCGAGCACGCTGTCAGCGATGGCGCAGAGGATGGAACCGCAGATGAAGACCAGAATGGCGGCGCGAAAGATGCGTTTGGCGCCAAAACGGTCGGCCATCCAGCCGCTCAGGGGAATGAAGATCGCCAGCGATACCATGTAGGAGGTCAGCGCCAGCTTGAGGGTGATCGGCCCGACGCCGAGATCATGGGCGATTGCCGGCAGCGATGTGGCAATGACGGTCGAGTCCATCTGCTCCATGAACAGGGCGACGGCGAGGATCATCGGGACGATGCGGTTCATGCGAAATGGCCTTGCGCGACTGCGGAGCGACCGGAACATAGGGCTTTTGGGGCAAAAGTCGTCATGCGGCGCTCACTTTGCGATCACATCCGTGTGAATCCAGCGGCCATCTCCTGTCAAGACGCTAGATGTTGCCTTGCCGGATGAGCGGACCCGCCGTTCAATCCGGATAAGCCCGCCCCCAAAAAATGGAGAACAGCATGACGCCGTCTATTCCCTTGAGCCGCCGTGCCTTATTTGGAGCAACAGCCGTTGGTGCGCTGGCGGCGCCGTTCGTGATGACACGGATGGCTTTTGCGCAGATCGAACCGAAAGCGGACACAATGAAAATACCGGCAGGCAGGACCAGCAGCTTCAAGATCGGCAATTTTGGCGTCACCGTCATCAGCGATGGCATCCGCATCAGCGAAAAGCCGGAAGAAACGTTTGGTACCAACCAGACGCCACAGGCGGTCGGTGACCTGCTCAAGGCAAATTTCCTGCCCACCGACAAATTCGTCAACGGTTTCTCGCCGACGCTGATCGATACCGGCTCCGAGGTGATCCTGTTCGATACCGGCATGGGTGAGGGCGGCCGGGAGGCTGGTGCCGGCCATTTGCTGGAGGGCATTGCCAACGCCGGTTATACGCCGGATCAGGTCAGCATCGTCGTGATCACCCATATGCACGGCGATCATATCGGCGGCCTGATGGAAGGGGGAGCACCGGCGTTCAAGAATGCCCGCTACGTCGCAGGCCAGGTGGAATATGATTTCTGGAAGGATGAGGCCCGCGTTGGAACTCCGGCCGAGGGCGGGCACAAGGGTGTTTTGAAGAATGTCGTGCCGCTGGCCGAAAAAATGACCTTTATCGGTGACGGGGCCGAGGTCGTTCCCGGCATCACCAGCATGGCGGCGTTTGGTCATTCGCCGGGTCACATGATCTTCAAGGTCGAATCGGAGGGCAAGGGGCTTGTGCTGACCGCCGATACCGCCAACCATTTCGTCCTGTCGCTGCAGCGGCCCGATTGGGAAGTGCGGTTCGATATGGACAAGGCCAAGGCCGCCGCCTCGCGCAAGAAGGTTTTCGACATGATCGCTACCGACCGGCTGCCCTTCGTCGGTTACCACATGCCGTTCCCGGCTGCCGGCTTCATCGAAAAGCAGGATCAGGGCTATCGTTTCGTGCCGGAAAGCTATCAATTCGAAATCTGATATCGCATCTGCGAAAAGAATCTTGGCTGGCCCGGCACTCTTGCCGGGCTTTGCACTTTCCAACCCGTCATATCCGTGTTACCAGCCCTCGCCAACTTCCAAGAAACTCTCGCCCGCTTGAGCGCGGCGAGTCTTCGCCGCACTGTTGACCAACTGTGCGGGGAGAACACCTTTTACTGAAGGGATTTGGCCATGGCACGCATCATCGAAACGGCGACCGGTTTGGAGGCTTTGACCTTCGACGACGTTCTTCTGCAACCCGGACATTCCGAAGTCATGCCGGGGCAGACGAATATCGCCACCCGCATCGCCCAGGACATCGACCTCAACCTGCCGATCCTGTCGTCCGCGATGGATACGGTCACCGAGGGCCGCCTGGCCATCGCAATGGCGCAGGCGGGTGGTATCGGCGTCATCCACCGCAACCTCACCCCGATCGAGCAGGCCGAGCAGGTCCGTCAGGTCAAGAAGTTTGAAAGCGGCATGGTCGTCAACCCGGTCACCATCGGCCCGGATGCCACGCTGGCAGATGCCCTGGCGCTGATGAAGATGTACTCGATCTCCGGCATCCCGGTCGTCGAAAACGCAACCGGTAAGGTTCCAGGCCGCCTCGTGGGTATTCTGACAAACCGCGATGTGCGTTTTGCCTCCGATCCGGCCCAGAAGATCTATGAACTGATGACCCGCGACAACCTGATCACGGTCACGGAAAATGTCGAGCAGCAGGAAGCAAAGCGTCTCCTCCACGCCCACCGCATCGAAAAGCTGCTGGTCATCGATGGCGACGGCCGTTGTGTCGGTCTGATCACCGTCAAGGATATCGAAAAGTCGCAGCTTCACCCGAACGCATCGAAAGACGCGCAGGGCCGCCTGCGGGCCGCCGCCGCCATCAGCGTTGGCGATGACGGTATCGAACGGGCCGAGCGTTTGATCGATGCCGGCATCGACCTGATCGTCGTCGATACGGCCCACGGCCATTCGCAGCGCGTTCTCGATGCCGTGACCAAGGTCAAGACCATGTCGAACTCGGTTCGCGTCATGGCAGGTAACGTTGCCACGGCTGATGGTACCAAGGCGCTGATTGATGCCGGTGCGGATTCAGTCAAGGTCGGTATCGGCCCGGGTTCGATCTGCACCACCCGTATCGTCGCCGGTGTCGGCGTGCCGCAGCTCGCAGCCATCATGTCGGCGGTCGAGGCTGCCCAGGCTGCCAATATCCCGGTTATTGCTGATGGCGGCATCAAGTTCTCGGGCGATCTCGCCAAGGCGATCGCAGCCGGTGCGTCGGCCTGCATGATCGGCTCGCTGCTGGCCGGTACGGATGAAAGCCCGGGCGAAGTGTTCCTCTACCAGGGCCGTTCGTTCAAGGCCTATCGTGGCATGGGTTCTGTCGGCGCCATGGCGCGCGGCTCGGCTGACCGTTACTTCCAGGCGGAAGTGCGCGACACGCTGAAGCTGGTACCGGAAGGCATCGAAGGCCAGGTTCCGTACAAGGGGCCGGTTTCCGGCGTTCTGCACCAGTTGGCCGGCGGTCTGAAGGCCTCGATGGGCTATGTGGGCGGCAAGACGATCAAGGATTTCCAGGAACGGGCCACGTTCGTGCGGATCTCCGGTGCGGGCCTGCGCGAAAGCCACGCCCATGACGTGACCATAACTCGCGAAAGCCCGAACTATCCGGGCTCGATGTAAGCATCGGCTGCAAACCTGAACCATGAAAAAGCGGCGGAGTTGTCTTCGCCGCTTTTTCTTTGTCAGGCTTCCAACGCACGTTGAAGCGCGGCGTTACCGTAACGATGGCCCTTGATCTCGTATCCGACCACGGGAACGAGCGGCGCGAACATCAGGATGATGAGGCAGGTGGTCATGTTGATGCCCCCGGCCGCACACAGGATGGAAAGCACCACCACTGCGGTCATGCCGATCATCAGCCCGAGATAGAAGGTCTCCATCTTGCGCAGCAGATAAACGTAGTGTGCGAAGACCAGGGTCACATAGGCAAACACCGGCACCGCGACGGTGAGAACGGCGGCAACCTCGCCGATATGTGCTTTGTGCTCGATATAATAGGCGGCCACATGCAGGCCGGCGCCGGTCGCTGCAATGGAGGCGAAGATCAGTATGTGGCCATAGCCCCAAGGGAAAGCGCGGTTGCGGAAGCGATGCAGGATCTGGCCGGACGGCAACAGAAAATACAGCCACCACATGCCGAAGGTCAGTCCGGTCCCGGCAACACAGATGAGGATGGCGTCGAGGCTCCATCCCTGCTCACCGACGATGGCCGAAATCGACGCCACCGTTCCAACGACACCTTCCCCAAGCGTTATAATGGCCAGTAGCCCGTAACGCTCGGCAATATGGTGCGCATGCCAGGGCGTACCGCCGCCGCGGCGTTCAGCGAGAATGGGACCAAGCATTTCGATCAGAGTCAGCGTGACGACGCAGAGAAAGGTCGGCAGCAGCGGCATGTCGATGAGGATCACCGCGATCCAGCCGATCTGGGCAATGGCGATGGCGGTCACATAGGACAGGCAGGCGGAACGCCGGTCCGCCGTTTGCCGCGCCGCGCGCAGCCACTGGAAGATCATCGCCACCCGCATGACGACATAGCCCAGCACCATGACGCCGTTATCGACATGGGCGCCCTTGTCGATGGACTCGAACATTTGCGGCAGGCCGAGCGCTAGGATCAGCACACCGGCCATCTGTACCATCGTCGTCAACCGGTAGATCCAGTCGTCCGTGTCGAAGGCGGAGGCGAACCAGGAGAAATTCACCCAGGCCCAGCAGATGGCGAATATGGCAAAGCCAAAACCCATCAGGCCGGCGGCATAATGGCCTTCCGCCAGCAGATGCGCCAACTGCGATCCGGCAACGCCGAACGCGATGACGAAGGTCAGGTCGAACAGCAGCTCGAGTGGCGTTGCCACCCGGTGGTGTTCATGCGGGTCACGCCCGCGCATCGCAGCGGCATGATGGGTAGGCAGCGGGACGGCGGCGGCATGTGGATCGGACATACGGTTCTTTCTCTCTGAGGCTGCTTCGTTGAACATCGTTCATTGGTAAAACAGCTGTCAAGCATGGAGCGCTGCACGGGCGCGGCGGCGGGCGGTTCTGGATTTTCCACACGTCCGCTATAGATCAGGGGCAATTCTAAACGACGGAGTGACCATGCCCACATCGACTGCAATCTTCTGGCCGGTCATTGCGCAGGTCGCCCTCATCCACCTCATCTATTTCCTGATGTTGAAACGCCGCTCCGGTGCCATGCGGGCAGGAACAGCCAAGGCCTCGGATTTCTGGGTTCCTGCCATCGAACCGGAGCCGAGCGCGACGGTCGCGCGCAGCCTGATCAATCAGTTCGAGTTGCCGATGCTGTTCTTTCTGGTCTGCACGCTGTTATACGTAACGGACGGCGTCAATCACGTCGTGGTGGCCATTGCCTGGCTCTTCGTGCTCAGCCGTTACGCGCATGCCTGGGTTCATGTCACCTCCAACCGGCTGCGGATACGGCAACGCCTGTTCGTCTCTGGCTTTGTTCTCAATTTCAGTCTGTGGTTGCTTTTCGCTACCCACTTGCTCGGGATCTGAAGGTTGCTGCTGTCACATTGTCTTGCATTGCGCAGTGCACAAGACCGGACTATCATCCGGTTTCCACGTGCGGGAACAAATGGCGCTTCATGTGCAACCTATTGAATTAACGGATTATACCACCTCAAAATTGCCTTTCCACGTTACCGAAACTTAATCTGTGAATGCGGAACCGGACAACCCTCCAGTCGTTGTCTGTTCGCAGGTGCAGTCGTCCGAAGGAAAGCATTCAGTGAGCATACCCACAGAGAAGACCGTTCTGGTGTTTCAGGGCGGCGGTGCTCTCGGCGCCTATCAGGCTGGAGCCTACGAGGCGCTGCACGAGGCCGGTGTCCGGCCCGATTGGCTGGCCGGCATTTCCATCGGCTCGATCAATTCCGCAATCATCGCAGGCAGTCCCGTTGACCGGCGCGTCGATAATCTGAGGGCATTCTGGCACCGGGTTTCGTCGGGATTGCCGGGCCATTTCCTCGGCAATGGCGATGCGATGCGCAAATGGTTCAACGAATCCTCCGCGTTTCTGGGGTCACTCACCGGCGTTCCCGGCTTCTTCACGCCGCGCGCCTTTGCACCGTGGAAAATCCCCGGCGATCCGATGGCGGCCATCAGCCTTTACGACACCGCGCCACTCGAAGAGACGCTTTCCGGTCTGGTGGATTTCGACCTGATCAATTCCGGCGCCATCCGGCTCAGCCTCGGCGCCGTCGATGTGATGAGCGGCAATTTCAATTACTTTGACAATCACCACTGCGCCTTCTCAGCCAAGCATGTCGCCGCCTCCGGCGCCTTGCCGCCGGGGTTTGCACCGGTCGAGATCGATGGCCGCTTCTATTGGGATGGCGGCATCGTTTCCAACACGCCGCTGCAGCGGGTGCTTTCAGGCCAGGAACTGGAAACCGATCTCTGCATCTTCCAGGTCGATCTATTCAGCGCAAAGGGGCCGCTGCCGCGGGATCTTTTCGACGTCGAAGCGCGTGAAAAGGAAATCCGCTTTTCCAGCCGCACGCGGTTGAACACCGACCAGTTCCGCAAGCTTCAGTCGGTACGCATGGCCGCCAAGCGGTTGATGGAAAAGCTGCCACCGGAATTGAAGGATGATCCTGATGCAAGGCTCCTTGAAAAGATCGGCAACGATTGCGCCGTCACCATGGTGCACCTGATCTACCGGCATGCGGCCTATGAAACCGGTTCCAAGGATTATGAGTTTTCGCGCCTCTCGGTGGAAGAGCACTGGAAGGCAGGACATGACGATGTGGTCGAGACGCTCAATCATCCCGATTGGCTGAACCGCACGCGTCCGACCAACGGAATCCGGGTTTTCGATCTTGCCGAGCAACGCCTGCGTGGGAAAAAGCCATGAAAATCGAAGATGTCGTTCGCAATGCCTTTGCCATGCCGCTGACGAGCCCGTCCTATCCGCCGGGGCCGTACCGGTTCGTCAACCGCGAATACATGATCATCACCTATCGCACTGACCCCGAAGCCTTGCGCCGGGTGGTGCCAGAGCCGCTGCAATTCGATGAGCCGCTGGTGAAATACGAGTTCATCCGCATGCCGGATTCCACCGGCTTTGGCGATTATACCGAGTCCGGCCAGGTCATTCCGGTGACCTATCAGGGCGTTCACGGCGGTTATGTGCACTCGATGTATCTGAACGATGACGCGCCGATTGCCGGCGGCCGCGAGATCTGGGGCTTTCCAAAGAAGCTGGCCGAACCGTCGCTGACCCCGGTCAAGGATGCGCTGGTCGGTACGCTCGACTATGGCGGCCAGCGGGTGGCAACCGCGACGATGGGCTTCAAGCATCGTACGCTCGACAAGGCCAAGGTGCTGGAAAGCCTGAAACAGCCGAATTTCATGCTGAAGATCATTCCGCACGTGGACTGCACGCCGCGCATCTGCGAGCTGGTCCGCTATTATCTCGAAGACCTGACGGTGAAAGGTGCCTGGGAAGGGCCGGGGGCTCTGGCGCTGTTTCCGCATGCGCTGGCGCCGGTTGCCGACCTGCCGGTGCTGGAGGTCAAATCCGCCGTCCATATTCTCTCCGACCTGACGCTGGGCCTCGGCGAAGTGGTCCATGATTATCTTGCAAAATAGGGAGTTAAAACCATGAAACTCAAGGACAAGGTCTGCATCGTCACCGGCTCCGCCAGCGGTATCGGTCTGGCGATCGCCAAAAAGTATGTTTCGGAAGGCGCCAAGGTCGTCATCGCCGACCTGAAGCTCGAAGCGGCGGAAGCAACGGCCAAGGACCTGACGGCGGTGGGACCGGGCGAGGCCATGGGCCTTGCCATGGACGTTACCAGCGAAGACGCTGTCAACTCGGGCGTTGCTGTGGTCGTTGCCAAATGGGGCAGGGTCGATGTGCTCGTCTCCAATGCGGGCATCCAGATCGTCAACAAGATCGAGGATTACGCTTTCTCCGACTGGAAGAAGATGCTCGCCATCCATCTCGATGGCGCGTTTCTGACGACGAAGGCCTGTGTGCCGCATATGAAGGCACAAAAGGGCGGGGCGATCATCTATATGGGCTCGGTGCACTCGCATGAGGCCTCGCCGCTGAAATCGGCCTATGTCACGGCCAAGCACGGACTGTTGGGCCTCGCCCGCGTGGTTGCCAAGGAAGGCGGCCCGGACGGCGTTCGCGCCAACGTCATCTGCCCCGGTTTCGTTCGCACGCCGCTGGTCGACAAGCAAATTCCGGAACAGGCCAAGGAACTTGGTATTTCCGAGGATGAAGTAATCAAGAAGGTCATGCTCGGCGGCACGGTGGACGCCCAGTTCACCACTGTCGAGGATGTTGCCGAGGTGGCGCTGCTGTTTGCCGGTTTCGAGACCAATGCGCTCACCGGCCAGTCACTCGTCGTCAGCCACGGCTGGTACATGCAATAAGCAAAAACCGATCCGGCCGTGCTTTCATGGCCGGATCACTTTTGCGTCAAGTCAACGGTGTTGCCGTTGTCTAATGCCGCCACTGCCGCAATTCTATGATCCTGACCGGTGATGCTCTTGCTGCCTCTACCGGGTACCATTCACAGCGCGCCTGGATGTCCTTTGGACCGAACGGCGCCGGTTTCAGGAGGAACGCATGGAAAAGCCGCAGATCACCCAGGCGATGATCAACGCCTATGACGAGTACACCCATCTGAGCCTGGACCGGCGCGCGTTCATGCGCACCTTGACGGCGCTGAGCGGATCGGCCGCGGCCGCCGCCGCTATCGCGCCGCTGCTGGCGGCCAACAGCGCGCAGGCGGAAATCATTCCCGAGGCCGATGCGCGCGTGAAAACCGAGGATGTTACCTATTCCGGCGCCGGTGGTGATATGAAGGGCTATCTGGTGCGCCCGGCCGATGCGGCCGGAAAGCTGCCCGCCGTCATCGTTATCCATGAAAACCGCGGCCTCAATCCGCATATCAAGGATGTCGCCCGCCGTATGGCGCTGGAAGGTTTTGTGGCGCTTGCCCCGGATTTCCTGTCGCCCGCAGGCGGCACCCCGGCTGATGAGGACAAGGCCCGCGAAATGATCGGGGCGCTGGATGGCAAGCAGACGGTCGATAATGCGGTTGCAACCGTCACCTATCTGGAAGGCAACGACCTCACCACCGGCAAGGCCGGGGCGATCGGCTTCTGCTGGGGTGGCGGCATGGTCAACAAGCTGGCCGTCGCGTCGCCCGATCTCAAGGCCGGTGTCGCCTATTATGGCGCCCAGCCGCCAGCCGAAGACGTGCCGAAGATCAAGGCTGCGCTGCTGCTGCAATATGCCGGTCTGGACGACCGTATCAACGCCGGTATCGATGCCTATAAGAAGGCGCTGACCGACAATGGCAAGGATTTCACCATCCAGATCTACGAGGGCGTCAACCACGCCTTCAACAACGATACATCGGCTGCGCGCTACGACAAGAAAGCCGCCGATCTGGCCTGGAGCCGGACGGTGGAATTCTTGAAGGCCAAGGTGGTTTGAGGAATGTTTTGAGGCTGGGGTAGAACCTACCCCAGCAACGCCTTGCCAGCTTCCGTGACGAGGGCGGCCAGCGCCTGCTGATCGCTGTCGCGGCCACTGCGGTTGCGCCAGATGAGGCCGATCTGGCGCGACGGTTGCGGTTCGGCGAAGGGGACGATCCGCATGCGGTTGCGGGTTCGCTCGTCCTTGACAGCGATTTCGGGGATCAGCGTGATCCCCATGCCGTGGCTCACCATTTGCAGCAGCGTGGCCATCGAGGTAGCGCCATAATTCGCAACGCTGCGGCCCGCGGTCGAACCACAGACGGCAAGCGCCTGGTCGCGCAGGCAATGACCCTCTTCCAGAAGCAGCAGCCGGTCCATATCGACTTGGGCCTCCGAAATCGGTGAGACCAGCACGGTGCTTTCGTCATCGGCGCTGGCGATCAGGAAGCGGTCTTCGAACAAGGGACAGGATTGCAGGCTGTCCTCGCCATGCGGCAGCGCGACGATGGCGCAATCAAGTTTACCGTGCTTGACGTCGTCAACGCACCCGGTCGTTAACAGTTCGCGCAGTTCCACATCCAGTTTCGGGTAGCGCTGCCGCAGCATGGGAATGAGTTTGGGGACCAGATACGGCGCAACGGTTGGGATGATGCCGAGCCGCAAGCGGCCTTCCAGCACGCCCGTTGACTGCCGGGCGCGGTCATGCAGGGCGTCGACAGACAGGAGAATGGCCCGGATATCCGGAAGCAAAGCTTCGCCCTGCCGGGTCAAAAGCGCGCCGCTGCGGTTGCGCTCGATCAGTTTGACCTCGAGATGATTTTCCATCTCCATGATCTGTGCCGATAACGCCGGCTGGCTGACATTGACCATTTCAGCCGCCCGGCCAAAGTGCCGCGTGGTCGCCAGAGCATCGAAATAGCGCATTTGCCGGATCGTAATCATGATAGGTTTATCCTATCGATAATTCCATTAAATACAATTGGAAATTATGAATCGTATGGGGGATGTTGCGGCGGAACTAACGAAATTGCATTTGAAACAGGAGGCAGAAATGGACGCCAAAGTCGAGAAAACGGGCAAGTGTCCGGTCATGCACGGGTCGCTCACCAGCAACTCGGGCGAAGGGACTTCGAACCGTGAATGGTGGCCGAACCAGCTTAACCTCAAGATTCTTCACCAGAATTCCGCACTCTCCGATCCGATGGGCGTGGGCTTTGATTATGCCGAAGCCTTCAAGACGCTCGATCTTGCGGCGGTGAAACAGGACATCTTTGCCCTGATGACGGATTCCAAGGATTGGTGGCCGGCCGACTTCGGTCATTATGGCCCGTTCTTCATCCGCATGGCCTGGCATAGCGCCGGCACATACCGCACCGGCGATGGCCGTGGCGGTGCATCCTCGGGCACCCAGCGTTTTGCGCCGCTCAACAGCTGGCCGGATAACGTCAATCTCGACAAGGCCCGCCGCCTTCTCTGGCCGATCAAGCAGAAGTATGGCAATGCGCTCTCCTGGGCCGACCTTCTGGTCCTCGCCGGCAACTGCGCGCTCGAATCCATGGGCTTCAAGACCTTCGGCTTCGCCGGTGGCCGCGCCGATGTCTGGGAGCCGGAAGAAGACATCTACTGGGGTGCGGAACGCACCTGGCTCGACGACAAGCGCTATAGCGGCGACCGCGATCTGGAAAACCCGCTCGCAGCCGTGCAGATGGGGCTGATCTACGTCAACCCGGAAGGCCCGAACGGCAATCCGGACCCGCTGGCGTCCGCCCGCGACATCCGCGAAACGTTTGCCCGCATGGCCATGAATGATGAGGAAACCGTCGCCTTGATCGCCGGTGGCCACACCTTCGGCAAGACCCATGGTGCCGGTGATGCCGCCCATGTCGGTCCCGAGCCTGAAGGTGCCGATATCGAGCAGCAAGGTCTCGGCTGGGCCAGCAGCTACGGCAGCGGCAAGGGTGGCGACACGATCTCCAGCGGCCTCGAAGTCACCTGGACCTCGACGCCGACGCGCTGGAGCAACAACTTCTTCTGGAACCTGTTCGGCTATGAATGGGAACTGACGAAGAGCCCGGCCGGCGCCCATCAGTGGACGCCGAAGCATGGCATGGGCGCCAATTCGGTTCCGGATGCCCATGACCCATCGAAGCGCCATGCCCCGGCCATGCTGACCAGCGACATCGCGCTGCGCACCGATCCGGCCTACGAGAAGATCTCGCGCCGTTTCTACGAGAACCCGGAGCAGTTTGCCGATGCCTTTGCCCGCGCCTGGTTCAAGTTGACCCACCGCGACATGGGACCGAAGGCTCGCTATCTCGGCCCGGAAGTGCCAAGCGAAGACCTGATCTGGCAGGACCCGATCCCGGCTGCCGGTCATCCGCTGGTCGATGCGGCCGATATTGCCGGCCTCAAGGAAAAGATTCTGGCGTCCGGCCTGTCGGTGTCGCAGCTGGTTTCGACCGCCTGGGCCTCAGCCTCGACCTTCCGTAGTTCCGACAAGCGCGGTGGTGCCAATGGCGCCCGTATCCGTCTCGCACCACAGAAGGATTGGGAAGCCAACCAGCCTGAGCAGTTGGCAACGGTGCTTGCTACGCTCGAAGGCGTCCAGCGGGCCTTCAACGATGCCCATCAAGGCGGCAAGCAGGTGTCGCTTGCCGATCTAATCGTGCTCGGCGGGGCCGCAGCCGTTGAAAAGGCGGCAAAGAGTGCCGGTCAGGATGTTTCGGTTGCCTTCGTGCCCGGCCGCACCGATGCAACGCAGGAACAGACCGATATCGAATCCTTCTCGGTGCTTGAGCCGGTTTCGGATGGTTTCCGCAACTATCAGAAGGCCAGCTTCACTGTATCTGCCGAAGAACTCCTGATCGACAGGGCACAGCTCCTGACCCTGACGGCTCCGGAAATGACGGTGCTGGTCGGCGGCCTTCGGGCACTGAACGCCAACCACGGCCAGTCCCAGAATGGCGTCTTTACCACGCGCCCTGAAACCTTGACCAACGACTTCTTCGTCAACCTGCTCGACATGGGTACGGTCTGGAAGGCGGCAACGCCGGAGAAGGAGGTCTTTGAGGGGCGCGACCGGGCAACCGGTGAGGTGAAATGGACTGCCACCCGCTCCGATCTGGTCTTCGGCTCGAACTCGCAGCTGCGTGCATTGGCCGAAGTCTATGGTCAGAACGATGCACAGGGCAAGTTCGTCCGTGACTTCGTTGCTGCCTGGAACAAGGTGATGAATGCAGACCGGTTCGACCTGGTCTGATCCCGTTCATTGATACCGGTTGCTACTGTGTGAGCAGCCGGTTTCATCATGATCTACAAGGCCGGGCTCTCAAGAGGAGCCCCGGTTTTGCGCCGTTTTTCGCCGCTGACGATGGCAAGATCAAGGACCTTTTGAAGGCCGCTGCATGGCGGAAATCGGGGTCTCCGGAAATCCCCGACGCAACGGCATCCGCAAACCGCTGGTAGTCGGTTGGCACCACGCCGGCAGCGACATCTTTCCAGATACCCTTGTCGACATCTGCCTGATCGACTCTCAGATGGATTGCTGGGTGTGGGGTAGCAAGATATAGCTGATACGAGCATTCCAAACCGGAAGACTGCCGTCGAATCCCATGAAACTCAAAGACTTTGCCAAGCATCTTGATCTGTCTCCAACCACGGTAAGCCGGGCCTTGAGCGGCTATCCGGAGGTTCGCGAAAGTACCCGCAAGCGTGTTGCCGATGAGGCGTTGCGTCTGGGCTACCGCCCCAATATCAATGCAGTGCGGCTTGTGACCGGCCGGGTCGGCGCCATCGGCATCCTGATGGGGCGAGGCCGCGAAGTTCATTTCGCCGAATTCCTCAGCGGCATGGGTGAACGCCTTGGTGGTGAGGACATCGACATTCTCGTCACTCCGATTGCCGAGCATGATGCGAGAGAGGAGATCCAACTCTACAGCCGGTTGGTGGAGAGCCGGCGCGTCGATGCCATCATCGTCAATGGCCCGCGGCCCGATGACGAGCGCATCAGTCTGCTCCATCGGCTGGGCATGCCCTTTCTCGTGCACGGGCGGTCGGAAACGGCTGTTCCCTATGCCTGGCTCGATATCGACAATGAAGGGGCAATCAAGCGTGCCACCAGTCATCTGCTCGATCTGGGACATAGGCGTATCGCCATGATCAACGGCCGTCCCGGAGTGACTTTCTCCGTGCACCGTGACAAGGGCTATCGCGACGCTTTGGTGGAGCGGGGCCTGCCGTTTGACCCGAAACTGGTTGCGCACGGTAATTTTACCGACGAGGTCGGCTTCCGGTTCGCGCGATCCTTTCTCGAGCAATCGCCACGCCCGACAGCGTTTGTTGCCGGTTCTATGATGACGGCGCTCGGGGTTTATCGTGCGGCACGTTCCCTTGATCTTGTTGTCGGCAAGGATATTTCGGTCATCGCCCATGACGATGTCTTCCCTTACCTAAATGCCGACAACATGGCCCCATCGCTCTCGACGACGCGGTCGTCGATGCGTGCTGCTGGCACGCGCTCGGCCGAACTGGTGCTACAACTCCTCTCCGGCAAGCCGCCGGCGGAGATCCACGAGTTATGGCCAGTCGAGCTTATTCTTCGTGAATCCACAGGCCTGGCCCCATAGTCTTTCCTGAATGTGGGCCGGTCGTCGCGTTTTCCATTTCTGCAGCGGACATGCGCATGGCCACTGGCCTGCACCATTGCGGTCTCTTGTGGCGGCCTCATCGTGGCCGGTGGTAGCCAGGCATGCCAGATCACGCCGGTGCCTCGCAGGGCGTTCGCAGGAAGCCGCACGAAACTCGCTGCCTTGTGCTCGCGAAAAACAATCCGTGGATTTGATGTTAGTTGAAACACAATTCCCTTTAATTTCCGCAAATTAGAGCAGATGTGAATATCTTGCGTGTGTGCGGTTCGATACAATTACCGCCAGGGCGCCGTAAAAGGGCGTCGCGAAACAGGAGAATAGAATGAGCGCTTCCACAACCCGCAACTCCGGACTGGCCGCGGGACTTGCCGTTGCTCTTGCAATGAGCGTCTTCGGCCCGGCGCTTGCCGCGGAGAGCGATCCGGACGCCACGATCAACATCGGTTCGCTTTATGAGCCGCAAAATCTCGACAATACCGCTGGCGCCGGTCAGGGCATCAACGAAGCCTTCAACGGCAATGTTTATGAAGCGTTGTTCCGGCTCACGGATGCGGGCACGGTCGAGCCGTCGCTTGCCAAGGATACAAAGGTGAGCGAAGACGGCCTCACCTATACGTTCACGCTGCAGCCCGACGTGACCTTTCATTCCGGTGCGCCGCTTACGTCAAAGGATGTGAAGTTCTCCATCGAGCGCGTCACCTCCGAAACTTCCAAAAGCTCGCGCAAGAACAGCCTGAAGACCATCGCAAGCGTCGAGACGCCGGACGATGCCACCGTTGTGGTGAAACTGGCGGCGCGCTCGGTCTCGCTGCCTTACAATCTGAGCTATGTCTGGATCGCCAACGACGAGGCCAAGGACTTTCAATCGAAGGAAGATGGCACCGGCCCCTACGCACTGCAGGAGTGGCGGCGCGGCTCGTCGCTCGCCATCGCCCGTTTCGACAAATACTGGGGTGAAAAGCCGAAGAATGCCGAGGTGGTTTTTCAATATTTCACCGAAGCGACAGCGCTCAACAACGCGCTGCTGACCGGCTCCGTCGATATCATCACCTCCGTGCAGAGCCCGGATTCGCTTGCCCAGTTCAAGGATAATCCGCAGTTTTCGGTCAGCGAGGGCAAGTCCACGACGAAGCTTCTGCTCGCCTATAACGACCGCGTTGCGCCCTTCGACAATGTGAAAGTTCGCAAGGCTCTCGCCCGCGCCGTTGACGATGGGAAGCTCTTGAAGGCCGTCTGGGGCGATTACGGCACGCTGATCGGTTCCTTCGTGCCACCGACGGATGCCTGGTATGCCGATCTGACCAAGGTCGATGCCTATGATCCGGAAAGCGCCAAGGCTCTGCTCAAGGAAGCCGGCTATCCCGATGGCTTCACCTTCACCATCGATACGCCGAACTACGATCCGCATCCGATTGCAGCACAGTTTATCCAGAGCGAGCTGGCCAAGGTCGGCGTCAAGGTCGAGATCAACGTCATTACTGCCAACGAATGGTACACAAAGGTCTACAAGGCGCATGACTTCCAGGCGACCCTGCAGGAGCATGTCAACCATCGCGATATCGTCTTCTATGGCAACCCGGATTTCTACTGGGGTTACAACAACCCGAAGGTTGCCGACCTGATCAAGCAGGCGGAATCAAGCGGAACGGAAGAGGGGCAGACTGAGAAGTTGAAGGAAGCCAACACGATCATCGCGGAGGATGCAGCCAGCAACTGGTTCTACCTCTATCCGCAAATCGTCGTGTCCAGGGCCTCGGTCAGCGGCTATCCATTGAACGGTCTCAACTCGCAGTTCTTCGCCTACGGCATCACCAAGGCCGAGTAACAACTGCCACGCCGGATACTCGACACAAGGCGCCGCCCGGCATATGAATGCGCGGGCGGCGTCCGCGCATGAGAGGTCAAGACCATACTTTCCTACATACTTCGCCGCTCCGCCATCCTGGTGCTGTCGGTCATCATTGCCGCCGTCATTCTGTTCGTGCTGCTGCGCCTCTTGCCGGGCGACCCCGCAAATGCGCTGGTCTCCGTTGGCGCCGATGCGGCGCAGATCGAGGCCGCCCGCAAACAGGTGGGTTCCGACTTGCCGCTCTACGAACAATTTCTACGTTTTGCCGGCAGTCTGGCCCGCTTCGACCTCGGCAACTCCTTCGTCAGCGGTGCGCCGGTACTCGATGAAATCGGCAAGCGCCTCATCGTGACCGTACCGTTGACCCTGATGGCCTTTGCCGTTTCCATCGCCATCGCTGTTCCTCTTGGCATCCTCTCTGTCGTGCGCCAGAATCGGTGGTACGGCGCGTTGATCTCGGTCGTTTCGCAGCTTGGAATTGCCGTGCCTGTGTTCTGGATCGGCATTCTTCTGGTCACGGTGTTTGCGGTCAATCTGCGGCTTTTTCCCTCCGGAGGCTTTCCCTCGCGCGGCTGGCAGGCGCCCGGCGCCGCCGTTCAGGCCTTGGTGCTGCCGGTTGTGACCATCGCCATCGTCATGTCGGCGTCTTTGATCCGGTATGTGCGATCGGCAACCCAGGATGTTCTGGGCAGCGACTACTTGCGCACCGCGAGGGCGCTGGGCGCGACCTTCTCCGAGGCGCTGATCCGCCACGGCATCCGCAACGGCGCCGTTCCGGTCATTTCCTTGCTTGGTATCGAGCTGGCATCCACCCTGCTTGGCGCTGTGGTGGTGGAACGGGTATTTGCCCTGCCGGGCCTTGGTTCCATGCTGCTGCTCGGCATCGAACAGCGGGACTATCCGAATGTGCAGGGCGTGCTGTTCGTTTCGACATTGCTGGTGCTGCTGGTCGGCTTTGCAGCCGACCTTATCCAGCGTTTGATCGATCCACGTCTGCGTACCCGAGCTGTAGGAGGTGGGGCATGAGCGTGCCAGAACCTCTGATTTCAACTGAAAGCGTGCCGCAAAAATCGACCGTTCCCTGGCCGCTTGCCATCGGCGGACTTCTCGTTGGTCTGCATGTCGTGATCGCGCTCCTCTCGCTCGTTTGGACACCTTACGGCGTGGCCGACATGGTCGGCGGCCGGCTCGAAGGTCCTTCGTTCGCGCACTGGGCAGGCACAGACCGGCTCGGCCGCGATCTCATGACCCAGATCATGGTCGGCTCACGCATCGCGCTCGTTGTCGGCTGCGGGGCGGTTGCGCTCGGCGCCTTGATCGGTGTGACAGCCGGGGTACTCTCGGCCTTTGCCACGCGCACGCTGGATGATGTGCTGGCCGCAGCCCTGGATATCCTCATCGCTTTCCCGACGCTGCTGCTCGCCATGCTGATCGTTGCCTCCGGCGACGGGGCAAGCCTGTGGACGGCGATCCTCGCCATCGGCATCGCCGGTTCGGCCATCGTGGCGCGGTTGTCGCGCATTCTTGCAAAGCGCATCCTCGCAATGGATTACATCACGGCGGCGCGCATTTCCGGTACGTCGTGGCCGGGTATCGTGCGTATCCATGTCCTGCCGAACATCTGGCCGACGCTCGTTGTCAATTTCGCGCTGCAGTTCGGATTGGCCATCATTGCCGAGGCATCGCTGTCCTATCTGGGGCTCGGTGCGCCGCCGCCGAACGCCTCCTGGGGCCGGCTGCTGCAGGAGGCGCAGGCATCCGTTTATACCGCCCCCTTCGGCGCCATCGCCCCCGGCCTTGCGCTGGTCTCACTGGTCATTGGTCTCAATCTCTTTGCCGACGGCCTGCGTGAGGTTGCGGATCCGACCCGAAGGAGAAGCCGGTGAACGCCTTACTGTCAGTCGAAAATCTGGAGATTCGTACGCCTGGACGGACGCTTGTTTCCGGCATTTCCTTTTCGATCGCCGCTGGCGAGCGGGTCGGGCTCATCGGTGAATCCGGGTCAGGCAAATCGTTGACGGCGCTGGCCATGCTGGGCCTCCTGCCGGAGCCGATGCGGGTTGCCGGCTCAATTCTGCTGGACGGTCATCAGGTGATCGGTACACGCGATCGCGATCTCGTGCCATTGCGTGGAACGGGCGTCGCCGTCGTGTTTCAGGAGCCTATGACCGCGCTCAATCCGCTGATGCGGATCGGTCACCAAGTTGGGGAAGTGGTGCGCCGCCGGGCCATGCGCGACGGAATCGCTTGCGGCAGGGAAGAGGTATCGCGGCGAGTACTGGGACTTTTGGAACGCGTTGCGCTTCCGGAGGCGGATCGTATTGCCCGCGCCTTCCCGCACGAGATTTCTGGCGGCCAGCGTCAGCGTGCGGCCATCGCCATGGCACTCGCCTGCCGGCCGAAGCTGCTGATTGCCGACGAACCCACCACCGCGCTTGATGTCACCACACAGATGGAAATTCTGAAACTGCTGGAAGGCTTAGTTCAGGACGAGGCGATGGGGCTGCTTTTCATCAGCCACGATCTGCCAGTTGTGGCGAACATCGCCACCCGCGCGCTGGTGATGCGCGGCGGCAGGCTGATCGAGGAAGGGCCGGTCGCGACACTCTTCAACCGGCCGGCACATCCCTATACCGAAAGTCTGGTCGCCGCCGCTCGTGCGTTCGATGCGGCGCTGGAGATGACGCAATGACCCTTCTCGATCTTACTGGCGTTTCCTTCGCCTATGGCGGCGGCAAGACTGTTTTGCAGGGCATAGACCTGTCCATCCGTGCAGGAAACAATCTCGGCGTTGTCGGCGAATCCGGTTCCGGCAAGACGACACTTCTGAAGCTGCTGCTTGGGCTGGAGCGTGCCTCCGCCGGCACGGTATCCTTTCGCGGCCAAAGCCTCGACACCGACAACCGCAGCTTCATGCGCGGTTTTCGCCGTAGCGTACAGGCCGTTTTCCAGGATCCATATTCATCACTAGACCCGCGCCAGCGGGTCTTCGACATCATAGCGGAGCCATTGCGCTCGCTGAAAATCGAAACCGACATTACCAATGCTGTGACTGAGGCCTTGCGGGATGTTGATCTGCCAGCAGATGCGGCCGGACGCTATCCGCATGAATTTTCCGGCGGCCAGCGCCAGCGTATCGCAATCGCGCGCGCAATCGTCGCCAAGCCTGACCTCATTATCGCCGACGAGGTGGTCAGCGCTCTCGATCTGTCTACCCGCACCCGAATCATCGACCTCATGCGCACTCTCTCGTGCCGGATGACTTTTATCGTCGTCTCGCATGATATTGCCCTGGTGGCGCTGCTTTGCGAGCAATTGGTGGTGCTGGAAAAGGGCCTGATTGTCGAAAAGGGCGCCACGCGCGACCTGCTTGCCCGTCCCGCGCATCCTTATACGCAAAAGCTGCTTGCGAGCATGCCGAGAATGCCGGTGCCTGGCTGATAGGCCGGCACCGGCCGGCCCTGGCCTGAGGTCTGAAGCTGGCTTTGAGGAAAAGCGCATCATCCTTCTTACCACTCTATTGCCCCGCCCGGTTTGTCGGGCCTCTACACGGTGTTGAGGATCACTATCCTGAATGACGCCGCGCGTGCCGGATGGGCGCCAAATTCACGCCTCGCGTTGTCGATGTTGAGGCCGCCATGGCCAATAGAGCGAGACGCTAGCCCGGAACCGTGAAATTCTCGGCCTCTTTCTACGGGGCTATTTTCATGGGGCGTCAGGCCTGCTTCAGGCTTGTCACAGCTCTTGTCAGTACCTGCGTCTTCAAGGCGATTGATATTCAAGCAGGATTCACAACGGGCAGGACTTCTCCGGTTGATAACCTTGTAATTTCGGCATGAAAATTTCGCGCGGAAAACGCCAATTAGAGAAAATTCATTTCATATTAAAGTGCTAATGGAGAAAATTATATTGACTGCGAAGGAATTCTACGCATCATTTGGAAAATAAATTACGCCGCTCGGCGATGACATATAACGGGAACATACGGGTTCAGAGCATGAGGGAATACGGTTCAGCAGGGCGCGCGCCGCGACAGGCGCCAGCACGCCTCGGCTGGACGGTGTGTGCTTGGGCCCTTTTCGGAGCAGACTGACATGCCCATTCTTTTAGCCCAACTTGCCTCCAGGGCAGGTATCTCATCGTGCGCCGCCGTCGAGATCGGGGCTGTTTGGCGTTGAAATCGCTCATCCCCCTCCAAGCGGGATTCCAGTCGGTCTCCCCAGCGATCACGCATGCCGCCTTGCCGAATTTCTCCCTGGCTAAGGCGGGCAGGGGGCCGTCCAAACGCGGCCCCCTGTACCTGCGGGGCGCCGGCCTGCTCGCACCGAAGCCAGCCTGCGTGACCTGTTTGACGATCAAAGGAAAGACCTGATGACTGTGCCTTCCGAGCCCAACCTCTCCCTGCTTTTCGAAACGTTCTGGACGCCGGCTGCCGGCGAAGAGGCGCCGCTCTATACGGTGCGGCTGACCAATCTCGGCGCGACGCCGTTGGCAGATTTCGTGCTCTGCTTCAGCGGCCCGGGCCGATTGCAGGCGACGGCGGCAATTCAGAATGGGCGGCTGGTGCGGCGCTTTTCCAACCACAGCACGATAGCACCGCCGGACGGCTTCGTGCTATTGCCTGGCGCAACCTGGGAGGCGAGCAGCCGCCAGCTCTCCTATCCATTGCGCCACTGGAGCGACGGCGCGCACAATGCCTATGTGGTCACCGCCGAAGGAACGATCCTGCCGGCGCGTGTGCTGCCAACCATCTCCACGACCGTGGACAATGCACCGCGCCGTGGCACTGCCCGCGCGCCAGTCCCGTTCAATCCGCCAGAGCCGCTGTCCATCCTTCCCTGGCCGAAGGATGTCCGGGGTATCGCAGGTGGACAGGTGCCGCACGGGCTTGCCCTTGGCACTGGATCTGCAGCAGCGGTTGAGGCGGCCGACGCCTTCGCGGACATCACGGCGCGGCTTTTTCCCGGCGAAGGGTTGGTACGGGACGCGCATCAGGGCGGTTTGACAGTGCGTTTTGCCGAACGGGCAGGTGAAGCGGAGGCCTATCGCCTCGACTTTGCAGCCGATGGTGTGCGGGTCACTGCCGCCACGTCTGCGGGCTTCCTCTATGGCCTCATCACCCTCGGTCAAATTCTTCGCGGCGCGCGGCGCCAGCCGGCGACCTTCCTCTTCCCCGTGGCGGGCGCGATCGAGGATGCTCCGCGCATGGACTTTCGCGGCTGCCATCTCGACGTGGCGCGGCAGTTTTATGCGGGCGCGGAGGTCAAGCAATTCCTGGCAGTGCTCGCCTGGAACAAGCTCAACCGCTTCCACTGGCACCTCACCGACGACGAGGCTTGGCGCATCGAGATCGCTGCCTATCCGCACCTGACGGAAAAGGCCGCCTGGCGTGGGCATGGCCTGTCTGTGCCGCCGCTCTTAGGGTCCGGGCCTTTCGCCACTGGCGGTTACTACACGCAGGCCGAAGTGCGCGAGATCGTGGCGCTTGCCGGGCGTTACGCCATTGCAGTCATCCCGGAAATCGATGTTCCCGGCCACAGCTTTGCTCTGCTGCAGGCACTGCCTGAACTGCGTGACCCCGATGAGACCGGCGAATATGCCTCCGTGCAGGGCATGCCGAACAATTGCCTCAACCCCGCCCAGCCGAAGGCGATCGCCTTCATGGAGACGGTGATGCGGGAACTCGCCGGGCTCTTTCCCGCCGGCATCCTGCATGTCGGCGCCGATGAAGTGCCTCTCGGGGCCTGGTCCGGTTCGCCGATGGCGCTCGCCATGCTCGCCAGCCTTTCCGGCGAAGACGCGGCCAGGAGCCACGCGCGGCAAAACAATATGGAGACCAACCAGGACGGCGCGGACGATATTGAGAACGCGCCGACTGCCGTGCTGCAAGCCGCCTTCCTGCGGCAGGTGCATGAAAGCGTGCGTTCGCTCGGCTGCGTGACCGGCGGCTGGCAGGAGGCGGCGCATGGCGACGTGCTCGACAAGGGATCGTCCTACCTGGTCGGCTGGCGTGACGTGCCGGTGAGCGCCCGTCTTGCTGAGGCGGGCTATGACATGGTCGTATCTCCGGGGCAGGCTTATTACCTCGACATGGCCCAATCCGCCGACTGGAACGAGCCCGGCGCCGGATGGGCAGGCTCCCCGTCTGCGCGCGACACCTACGATTTCGATCCGGTCCAGGGTTGGACAGTGGAGCAGCTCACGCATTTCAAGGGCATTCAAGCCTGTATCTGGAATGAATCCATGGCCGATCGCGGCGTCTTCGACCGCCTCGTCTTCCCGCGCCTCTCGGCCATAGCGGAGACCGCCTGGACGCCGTGGGCACAGAAGGACTGGGACCGTTTCATCGTCAATGCGGCGCTGATGCCCAACCTCTATGGCCACTGGGTCTGACGGAGAGCGAAGCGATGCCCGATCTTCTTGTCAACCTCCATTCCCAAAAGTTCAAGGCGCTTGCCGGGTTGCCACCAGTCGCGGGCGTCGCGATCCGCGCGGCGCTGGCGCCGGAAATGGCGCTCGTCGTCGATTGGGTACGCGAGAACTTTTCCGACAACTGGGCAAGCGAGGTGACTGTCGCCTTTTCGCGTCGGCCGGCCGCGTGTCTCATTGCGGTGTCGGAAGGACAACTCATCGGCTTTGCCTGCCATGACATTGTGGCGCGTGGCTTTTTCGGCCCAACGGGCGTGCATCCGGATGCACGCGGCAGGGGTGTCGGCGTGGCTCTGCTGGCCGCCGCGTTATCGGCGCTGAAGGCGAATGGTTATGCCTATGCGGTGATCGGCGATGCCGGGCCGGTGGATTTTTATGCACGTACGGTCGGTGCAACACCGATCCCTGCGGAGGACAAGGGTGTCTACGAAGGCATGTTGCGCCGACCGAAATCTGACAGAACGAGAGAGGAGTGAGTGAAATGAAATTCCATACCCTGACGGCCGTTGCGGCCCTCATGCTCGGTGCGGCGCCTGCCGCCGCCGAAACCGTCCTGACCGTGAATATCGAGCCCGCGACGACATGGGTGCGCAACTTCAACCCCTTCAACCAGACGTCGGCGCGCCAGAGCACGCTCGACTTCATTTATGAGCCGCTGGTCGTCTTCAACCAATTCGACAGCAACAAGCCGGTCTTCCGTCTTGCCGAGACTTTCAAGCTCGCCGACGACCTGAAGAATATCGAATTCAAGCTGCGCGCCAACCTGAAATGGTCAGATGGCCAGCCGTTGACCGCTGAGGACGTGAAGTTCAGCTTCGACCTCGTCAAAAAATTCCCTGCACTCGATTTCGTCAGCATCTGGACGCAGATCGATGGCGTCGAGGTTGTCGATCCGCAAACCGTGCGCTTCACCATGAAGCAGCCGACGTCGATTGCCGCGGAGACGCTAGTGCAAATCCCGATCGTGCCTGCGCACGCCTGGAAGGATATTGCCGATCCGGTCACCTTCTCGAACGAGACCCCGGTCGGCAGCGGCCCGATGACGGAGATCGCCCGGTTCACTGGCCAGACCTATGACCAATGCCGCAACCCTAACTATTGGGACGCAGCGACCCTCAAGGTCGGTTGCATGCGCTTTCCGCAGCTGGCCGACAACAACCAGATTCTGACTGCGACGGTGGACGGCACGCTCGACTGGGGCGTCTCCTTCATTCCTGACATTGAGAAAGTCTATATCGCCAAGAACCCGGAGCACTTTCACTACTGGTATTCGCCGAGCAGCATGGTGGCGTTCGTCTTCAACCAGGAGAGTGCCAATGCCGACAACCGCAAGGCCTTTTCGGACCTGAAGTTCCGCCAGGCGGTTTCCATGGCGCTCGACCGGCAGGGCATGGTCGATATCGCCGGGTACGGCTATCCGACGTTGAACCAGGATCCGGGACTGATGGGCGAGCTTTACAAGGCCTGGGCCGATCCGGCGGTGACGGCCGAGTTTGGCAAGTTCGCGACCTATGATGAGGCGGCGGCTACGGCCCTGCTTGACGAGGCGGGGTACGTCGACAAGGACGGCGATGGCATGCGCGACAATCCCGATGGCACCCAGATCGCCTTTTCGGTTATCGTGCCATCGAGCTGGACCGACTGGATCGACACAGTCAACATTGCGATCGACAACATGAAGGCGGTCGGCATCGACGCAAAGATCGAGACGCCGGAAGAAGCCGTCTGGAGCCAGAACCTGATTTCCGGCAAGTTTGATGCCGCCATCAACAGCCTTCCGGCCTCCGCCTCACCCTACTATGCTTACAAGCGCGCCTTCACCGAGGCCGACAAAGGCAAGACGCGCTTCACCTCGCAGCGTTGGTTCAATGCGGATGTTGAAAAGCTGATCGGTGAGTTCACCCATACGGCCGATGCCGGAAAGCAGAAGGAAATCATGAATTCGGCGCAGCGCATCGTTGCGGAGAACCTGCCGCTGATGCCGGTGTTCAACAATCCGAACTGGTACCAGTACAACACCGCCCGGTTCACAGGCTGGTCGACGAAGGAAAATCCTTTCGCCAACCCGTCGATCACCAAGAATAACCGTGCGCGTCTGCTGAACCTTCTGGCTCTTCAGCCGGTCCAGTGATCCGTTTATAGAGGAGGCGGGGACCGTAACAGGCCCCGCCAGTTCCAAACAATGCCCTTTCTGCTCCGCCGCATCCTGTTCTATCTGGCTGCCTTCGTTGCTGCGGCAACGATCAATTTCTTCCTTCCCCGCCTGATGCCCGGCGATCCGGTGGCGCTGATGTTTTCCTCGGCTGCCTCGGAATTGCCGCCGGAAAGCCTGGAAGCCCTGAAGCTTACGTTCGGTTTCGTCGATGGGCCGCTCTGGAAGCAGTACCTCACCTATCTTTCATCCATTTTCACGGGCGACCTCGGCGTCTCGGTGAAATATTTCCCGCTGCCGGTAACGGATCTGCTCGGGCGGGCGCTGCTGTGGACTGTCGGCCTGGTCGGCACGGCGACGCTTGTCAGTTTCGTGCTCGGCAGCTTCCTCGGCATGGTGGCGGCCTGGCGCCGCGGCAGCCGTCTCGACGTGGTGCTCTCGGTTTCGGCGATTTTTGCCACGTCCATTCCAGCGGTCGTCACGTCGCTCGTCGCGCTGTTCGTCTTCGGCTTCACGCTCGGATGGTTCCCCACCGGTTATGCGCATGACCCGGCGCTCGACCCGTCCTTCAGCTTCGCCTTCCTCGCCAGCGTTGCCCACCACGCCATCCTGCCGCTCATCACGCTCTGCTTCGTTTTGACCGGTGGTTTCACCGTGACCATTCGCAACAACATGATCAATCTGCTTGGGCAGGATTATGTGGTGATGGCCCGCGCCAAGGGGCTTTCCGACCGGCGCGTCATGGTTTGGTATGCGGCACGCAACGCGCTGCTGCCGACGGTCTCGAGCCTAGCCATTGCGCTTGGCACCGTGCTCGGCGGCTCGCTGGTGACGGAGGTGGTGTTCAACTATCCCGGCCTCGGCAACACGCTCTACCAGGCGATCCTTGCCCGCGACTATCCGGTCATCCAAGGCCAGCTCCTCGTCATGACCGCCGCCATGCTGGTCTCCAATTTCATCGTCGATGTCAGCTATGTGCTGCTTGACCCGCGTCTAAAGGGGAGTGGCTGAGATGGGCCAGCTCTGGATCGGCCTTCGCCGCAATCGCAAGGCATTTATCGGCCTTGCCATCGTGCTCTTCATCGTGCTGGTCGCGCTCGCCGCGCCGCTCTTGACAGAGTATAATCCGGCCGCCCGCACGGGCCGCCCGCACCAGCCACCCTCGGCCGAGCACATTCTCGGCACGACGCGCCTCGGGCAGGACGTCTGGGCGCGTCTGATCTACGGCGCGCAGACCTCGCTTGCCGTGGGCTTTGCCGCAGGGCTTCTCATCACGGTTGTCGGTACGACACTCGGCATCGTCGCTGGCTATCGCGGCGGCAAGACGGACGAGGTGATCAGCTTCTTCACCAACATGGTGCTGGTCGTGCCGAACCTGCCATTGCTGCTCGTCATCGCCTCCTTCGTCGGACAGGCGGGGCCGATGGTCATCGCGCTCATCCTCGGTCTGACCTCCTGGGCCTGGGGAGCGCGTGTCACGCGGGCCGAAACGCTCTCCGTCAAGCAGCGCGATTTTGTGAAAGCCGCCGAGATGATGGGCGAGCCGCAATGGCGCATCATGGCGTTCGAAATCCTTCCGAATGTCTTTTCCATCGTCGGCATCAATTTCATCGGCAGCGTCATCTTCGCGGTCATCACTGAGGCAACGCTGGAATTCCTCGGGCTCGGTGATCCCAACGTGATCTCCTGGGGCACCATGCTCTACAACGCCCAGAAGGCCTCGGCGCTATCGGTCGGCGCCTGGTGGGATATCCTCGCGCCATGCCTGGCGCTGGCGCTGCTCGGCATCGGCCTATCACTTCTCAACTTCGCGGTGGACGAGATCGCCAATCCGCGGCTGCGCACCGGCGGGCGTCTCGCCCGCTGGACAAGCCTCGTCAAATCCGGGGAAGGACGCCTGTGAGTGATACTCTGCTTTCCGTCAGCAATCTGACGATCGACTATATTGGCGCAGAGACGGATTTCCGCGCGGTGGACGATGTCTCGTTCGACGTCGCGCCGGGCGAGGTTTTCGGGCTCGCGGGCGAATCGGGCTGCGGCAAGAGCACGATCGCCTTTGCCGTCAGCCGGCTGCATGCCCCACCGGCACTGATCCGCAAGGGCAGCCAGATCCGCCTTGCTGGCCGCGACGTGCTCGGCCTTAACCGCAAGGACCTTGCCGATTTCCGCTGGCGGGAGGTGGCGATGGTGTTCCAGAGCGCCATGAACTCACTGAACCCGGTGCTGCGGATTGAAGAGCAGTTCTATGACGTGCTGCGCACCCATACGGGCTGCACGCGCAACGCGGCGCGCGACCGCACCGCTGAGATGCTGAAGCTTGTCGACATCAAACCGGAGCGCATGCGCGACTATCCGCACCAGTTCTCGGGTGGTATGCGGCAGCGCATCGTCATCGCTATCTGCCTGGCACTTGATCCCAAGCTTGTCGTCATGGACGAGCCGACGACAGCGCTGGACGTCGTCGTTCAGCGCGAGATCCTCCAGCGCATCGACGAATTGCGCCGTCAGCGCGGTTTCTCGGTTCTCTTCATCACCCACGACCTTGGCCTGATGGTGCAGTTCTGTGATCGCATCGGTGTGATGTTGTCGGGCAAGATGGTGGAGCAAGGCCCATCGGAAGCGATCTTCCGTGCGCCGCAACACGATTATACGAAGAGGCTCTGGGCCTCGTTCCCCTCACTCAAGGGAGGTGTGCTCGGATGAACGCCCCGCTTCTGCGCTTTGACAATGTCAGCAAGATCTTCGGCAGTCCGGCAGGCGGGGTGCACGCCGCGCGCGCCGTCAATTTCTCGCTCCATAGCGGGCGAGCGCTTGCCCTCGTCGGGGAATCGGGCAGCGGCAAGACGACATGCGCCCGCATGGCCATGCTCGAATACTTGCCGTCGGGCGGCCAAGTCCTGTTCAAGGGCGAGCCGACGGCGGCGCGGCGCGGCCGCGATCTTGCCGCCTACCGGCAGGCCGTGCAGATGATTTTCCAGGATCCCTTCGCCTCGCTCAATCCCGCGCACACCATCGCCTATCACCTGAAGCGTACCCTGCCCCTGCATCGCCCGGATATCCGCTCGGCGGATCTGGATGCGGCGGTCGAATTACAACTTGCCGGCGTCAAGCTCGACCCGGCGCTCGTCGCGCCGAAATATCCGCATGAGCTTTCCGGCGGTCAGCGCCAGCGCGTCAATATCGCCCGTGCGCTTTCGGCCCGGCCGCAGATCCTCGTCGCCGACGAGCCGACCTCGATGCTGGACGTATCGGTGCGCCTCGGCGTCTTGAACCTGCTGAACGAGATGAAGACGAAGCGCAATCTCGGCCTGCTCTACATCACCCACGACATCGCCACCGCCCGCTACGTGGCAGAAGACATCGCGGTCATGTATAGCGGCCAGATTGTCGAATGGGGCGCTTGCAGCGCGGTGATCGACAATCCGCAGCATCCCTATACGAAGCTCCTGCTTTCGGCCGTGCCCGACCCCGAGCGCCGCTTCTCCGACGCCGCCTCGCGGATCGATCCAGGCGCGGTGGAGGCCGTTCGCCGCATGGCGGCAAAGGAACAGAGCACAATCGTCAAGGCGGCCGAAAACCACTTCTCGCTTGCGATCTAACCCGGCGCGCCGGGGCTTGGCAGCGCCCTGATCAGAAATCCGCAGTGCTATCATGCACGCCGAATCGAGACCTTTTGGGTCTCTTCCGTTCGGCGTGCTCCCTTTTTTCGCAGGGGGTAAAAGAAAAAACTCTGCCAATCTGCCCTTTCAGGCTTAAATTCGGTGATCGGCAGATTTAACAGTGCTCCTCGAGCGAGATGTCGAGAAACGCGGCTAAAAGTCCCAAACCGTCTCGATCCATAATCATATGCATATGAAATCCCGTTTGATATTTCATTTTACATTACCATTTGGCATGACAAACTGAGACCAGCTGTTGTGTCAGTCATCATGTGCCGGTTCTTTGGGAGCATGCCGGTCATTCAGGGAGGAGAGTTATGAAACGGGCCATCATCGCCGCGTTCGCGGCCATCATCATGGGCAGCGGTGCCTATGCCGACACGATCAAGATCGGCGTTGTCGGCCCCTTCTCCGGGCCATTTGCGTTACAGGGCAAGAACTTTAAAGCCGGCATCGACGCCTATATGGCGATGAACGGGACAACGATCGGCGACGACACAATCGAGATCATCTACCGCGACCTCCCGGCAGCCGACCCTGCGCAATCCAAGGCGCTGGCGCAGGAACTGGTGGTCAAGGAAAAGGTGCAATATCTCGCAGGCTTCTACTTCACGCCGGATGCCATGGCCGTCACGCCGATCCTCAAGCAGGCAAACGTGCCACTGGTCGTCATGAATGCTGCGACGTCGGCAATCGTCACCAAAAGCCCGCTGGTCGTGCGCACCTCCTTCACCACCTGGCAGACTTCCACGCCGATCGCCAAGGTCGCGCATGACGCAGGCGTTGCCAAGGTTATCTCCATCGTCAGCGACTATGGCCCGGGCATTGACGCCGAAAACGCATTCAAAGCCGGCTTCGAGAAAGAGGGCGGGGCTGTCATCGAGGCGATCCGCATGCCGCTGTCCACCAATGACTTCAGCCCGATCATGCAACGCATCAAGGATTCCGGGGCACAGGGCGTTTTCGCCTTCCTGCCGTCTGGCCCAACGACGCTTGGCTTCGTCAAGGCCTACAATGAAAACGGTCTCAAGGCTGCGGGCATCAAGTTTTTCGCGCCCGGCGACTTGACGCAGGAATCCGACCTGCCGGCTCTTGGTGATGCCGCCCTCGGTATCCAGACCACGTTCCACTATGCGGTTTCCCACGATTCTCCGGAAAACAAGGCCTTTGTCGAAGCGGCTTCCAAGGCAATCGGCAATCCGGCCGAGCTTTCGTTCCCCTCGGTTGGTGCCTTCGACGGCATGAACGTCATCTACAAGATGATCGAAGCGACCGGCGGCGAGCAGGATGCGCAAAAAGCGGTCGATGCGGTCAAGGGCCTCTCCTGGGTCAGCCCGCGCGGCCCGGTTTCAATTGATCCGGAATCGCGCCACATCACGCAAAACATCTATCTGCGCGAAGTCACGAAGGCAGATGACGGTACCTATTATAACAAGGAAATCCAGACGTTCGAAAAGCAGGGCGATCCCGGGCTTGCGGCCATCAAGTAGACCGCTAAAGCACATCGTATCGGTGCGTAACGAGGCAGACCGCACCGCCTGTACCTTGCACCATTTTCTTGCGATAGCGGGGGAAGGGAGGATACTCCCATCTCCCGCATACAACCGGATGGACATCGCGCGATGCAGACAGTCTTCAGCATAGCCATCGACGCATTTGCCTATGGCATGGTGCTCTTCGTCATTTCAATCGGCCTTTCCGTCACCATGGGCCTGATGCGCGTCGTCAATCTGGCCCATGGCGCCTTTGCCATGATCGGCGGTTACATCGCCTCCTATGCGGCACAGAATCTCGGCCTGGGTTATGCGGTGGCCGTTCTCCTTGCCGTTGTCGGCACGGTGATCATAGCCATTCCGATCGAACGGCTGCTCTACCGGCGAATTTACGGCGCACCGGAGTTGACGCAGGTCTTGATGACCATCGGCATCACTTTCTGCATCATCGGCATTGCCAATTATGTCTTTGGCCCGACGCTGAAGACGATACCATTACCTCCGGAGTTGCAAGGTTCCGCTGACCTCGGTTTCCGCTCGATCGCTGTGCACCGCCTGTTTGCTATCGTCTGTGGTCTGGTTGTCGCGGGCGGCCTTTGGTATGCCATCGAAAAAACGGCGTTCGGCGTCAAACTGCGCGCCTCCGTCGATAATGCCTCCATGGCCGCTGCCCTCGGCGTGCGCACGGAAATCATCTATGCGGTGAGTTTTGCTGTTGCGGTGGGTCTTGCCGCCTTCGGCGGCGTACTGGGTGCAGAGCTTCTACCCGTCGAGCCCTATTATGCGCTGCGTTACATGGTGACCTTCCTGGTCGTCGTTTCCGTCGGCGGCGCCGGCTCCATTCCCGGCGCGCTTCTCGCCTGTCTCCTGCTGGGCGGCATCGATACGACCGGCCGCTACCTCATGCCGGAATTTGGCGAATTCTTCTTCTACCTCGCGGTCATCGCCATCATCTGTGTTTTCCCGCGTGGCCTTGCCGGGCGGGCACGCTAGGATGACGCTCATTATGAACACTGAAACGGTCGTAACAAAGTCCCGGCACAACCGTACTATCGGCCGCGACCTGATCGGCATCGGCGCCATCACTGCTGTCGCTGTGCTTGGCTACCTGCTGTTTCCGGACAATCTCGCGCTCCTGACCCGGATCATCGCCATTGCGCTGCTGGTGCTGTCGCTCGATCTCGTCACCGGCTATTGCGGCGTGGCGACCCTTGGTCATGCCGCCCTGTTCGGCTCCGGCGCCTATGCCGCAGGCATTGCGGCAGCGCATTACGGTATCACCAGCCCCATGCTGATGATGCTTGCCGGTATTCTTGGTGGAGCGATTGCTGGCATTATCTGTGGCGTGATCATCCTGCGGGCACATGGATTGCCGCAACTCGTCCTGTCTATTTCGCTGATCTATCTGTTCCACGAATTCGCCAATAAGGCATCATCATGGACGGGCGGTAGCGATGGCTTGTCTGGAATTTCACCCGACCCGCTGTTTGGCGTCTACGAGTTCGACCTCTGGGGTCAGACGGCTTATATCTTCGGTGTCGCTCTGCTGCTCGTTGTCTTCATCCTGCTGCGCTTTCTCGTCCGCTCACCATTCGGGATGCTTTGCCGGGGCATCAAGGAAGATCCTTTGCGCATCATGGCCATGGGCGCCTCGCCGAAGATCGCACTGATCAAGATGTACATCATTTCCGGTGCGGTCGCGGGCGTTGGCGGTGCGTTGAATGCGATCTCGACGCAGGTCGTCGGTCTCGACAGCCTCTCCTTTACGCAATCGGCCGAAGCGCTGGTCATGCTGGTTCTGGGTGGCACCGGCTCACTGTTCGGTGCGCTGATGGGCACGGTCGTCTTCATGCTGTTCGAGGATTATGTCTCTGCCGCCAATCCTTTTCATTGGCTGACCATGGTGGGTGTTCTGCTGATCGCCGTCGTCCTGTTTGCGCCGAAAGGCCTTTACGGCACGGCCGCCGGTTTCATCGCCCGCCGTATGGACAAACGCTCGTGAGCGCGATTTTTGACGTTCTCAATCTGAAAAAGGCCTTCAGCGGCCTGGCCGTCACCAATGACGTTTCCCTGTCGATGGCGCCGGGAGACCGGGTGGCGTTGATCGGCCCGAACGGCGCGGGAAAGACCACCTTCGTCAATCTCGTCACCGGAAATCTGCGGCCGGATTCAGGCGAAGTTCGGCTCAACGGCGAAACCGTCACGAAAATCGATGCAATCGGCCGCGTCAGGCGCGGGTTGGTCCGCTCGTTTCAGGTAACGCGGCTGTTTCAGGAGATGACGCCCGCCGAACATGTTGCGCTCGCCATCCTGCAGCGGGACGGTCGCGCCGGAAAGATGTTCGGCAATTTTCTGTCAATGCCCGACGTCATGGACGAGGCGGGCATCCTCCTCTCCAAGCTCGGCCTGGCTGACCTGATGCACCGCAAGGTGAGCGAGATCGCCTATGGGCAGCAGCGCCTGCTCGAAATCGCCGTGGCGCTGGCCCTCAAGCCGAAAGTGCTGCTGCTCGACGAACCGGCCGCAGGGGTACCGCAGTGCGATACGGGGCGGATCGAGCAGGCCCTTGCCGACCTGCCGGCCGATCTTGCCGTGCTGATGATCGAGCATGACATGGAACTGGTTTTTCGCTTCGCCAAGCGGGTCATCGTGCTGGCCGCCGGCACCATCATCTTCGACGGCTCGCCTGCCGACGTCACCAAGGATGCCGCCGTGCGTGAAGCCTATCTCGGGAGCTACGCCAATGCCAGCCACGCCGCTTGAGGTCGAAAACCTGTCGGCCGGCTATGACCCGACACGGGTTCTGGAAAACGTCTCCTTCTCGGTTCCCGCCGGACAGCGTCTCGCCGTGCTCGGGCGCAACGGCATGGGCAAGACGACGCTGCTTGCCACGCTGGCCGGGCAGACGAAACGCTATGACGGACGCATCTGCATCGGCGCAACCGACGTCACCGGCATTTCCAGTGCGCTGCGCGCCCGCACCGGACTAGGCTACGTCCCGCAGACACGCTGCATCTTTCCGACGCTGACCGTCGAGGAAAACCTGTTCGTCGGCCTCAAGGACCGGCCGAAAAGCGATCTTCAGGACGCCTACGCGATGTTCCCCCGGCTTTTTGAGCGCAAGGGCAATCTCGGGTCCCAACTTTCCGGCGGTGAGCAGCAAATGCTATCGACGGCCCGGACCATTCTCGGCCGTCCTTCGGTGCTGCTGCTCGATGAGCCGCTGGAGGGGCTGGCGCCAGTCATCTGCGAGGAGCTGATGAAGGCGTTTTCCGAGCTTGCGAGTACCGGTAACATGACCATCATTCTCGTCGAGCAGCGCATCCAGAGCGCCCTTGATTTCGCCGACCAGGTGATCGTGCTTGAACGGGGCAGGGTGGCGTGGAACGGCACGCCGCAGGCGCTGGCTGCCGATCATGACGCGGTAGACCGGCTGCTGGGTGTCGGCGGTCTGCACTGACAAAAAACAGGGAGCTTCATAGTTGTATCAGGCGCATGGAGGACCTCCAGACATCTCCTGCAAATTTATTTTGAACCGGAGGGAACAATCCGTTTTCTCGCGCATTTGTGCGTCAGGTCGATTTCTGTCGGCACCAACCACCGTTCACAACGATGAGGATGTGCAGATGAACAACCTTTTACCCGAACTGCATGAGGGTCACGCCCCGATCACGCTGCATCTGCTGTTTCGCGATGCACTGGAAGCCTATGACGACTGGGCAGAAGGGGCGGACGTTCCGGTGGTTTACCATCTTGGCATGCCAGTGCCGATCGGGTCGGTATTCGATCATATGCGTGGTTGTACCGACATCCTGCCCAATAACATGGTCAGCGCCATTACCGAAAGGCTGACCAAGCCTTGGAGCAGCAATAGCCCGCTGGACGAAATGACGTTTTCGACCGCTGCCCGGGTCATGTGCGTGATGGTGCGCAAGAGGGAGTTGCAGCGCAACGGCAGCGATATCGGCGCCTTCATCCGCCGTTTTGAGAAGCTGCGTTCCGGCCGTTCCGATCCATGACGCTTTTGCGTTGTGAGGCTGCTTCTGGCTCCGCCGGAAGCAGCGCGTTTCACGCATATGCCGGTTAAGTAACGGAAACGTATCGCGTTTTAACAGGTTGTGAAAACGGCTTGATAGGACGGGTTCTCCGTGTTTAAAATGACAAATTACATAGAGTATGCCGCATATTGATGAACTGGCGTTTGAGTAGGGGTGCCGAGGTTCAACCATCCAGCCGCATGATGCGGGGAGGAAATGATATGACGGTTCACGGTCTTTCGTCGCCCTTCAGTTCGCTGAGCGATCAGCCTTTGCAGATAGCCATCGTCGGGCGCGGCTTTTCCGGTCTGATGATGGCCATCGCCCTGTTGAAGACGGTCAAGCAGCCATTCCGGTTGCGCATGTTCGACCCCCGCCCGATCGTCAGCGGCGGCCAGGCGCTGGCCACGGCGCGTTCCACCGAAATTTTGAACAGCCGCGCTCGCGACCTCTCGGTTTCGACCGGCGAACCCAAAGATTTTACCCGCTGGCTGCAGGCAAACGCCCCGTTTCGTGAAGCCGTGACAGCGGCAATCCCCGGATTTGGTCAGATTTTCGTGCCGAAGGCCACTTTCAGCGACTACGTCTATCAGCGGTTTTCCGAAGCGCTGGCTCAGCGTACGGACGTGACCGTGCAAATGTCCAACGACGGCATCGCCCATATCCGCCGTAACGACGACGGCATGTTCACGCTCAGCCTCGCCGACGGCGGAGACGCAGTCTACGGCACGGTTGTGCTGGCGACCGGCTACGGTTTGAAGCCGCCGCTGGAAACGACTGAACAGGATATGGACTCGCTTCTGCTTGAACGTCCTGACACACGCCGGCATGTCGTCGTTATGGGCAATGGCCTGCGCGCCGTCGATCAGGTTCTGCAATTACGCGACGGCGGTTTCACCGGTCATATCACCATCCTGTCACGCCGTGGTTTCCTGCCACAACCGCACACCCGCATGCCGGCTGACGCGGTTTTCCCGACACAGCCCATGCCGTCACAGCTGCGCAATATCGTTCGTTTCGTCCGTGATGCCTGCGCTGAAGCCGAAGAAAACGGCTGGAGCTGGCAGGCTGCGATGAACGGCCTGCGCAAACGCGCCCGCACCCTTTGGGCATCGCTCCCGCCCAGCGAAAAACGCCAGTTTAACCGGCATCTGCGCGCCATCTACGACAGCCACCGTAACCGGCTTCCGGCCGATGTGCATGCCAGACTGGAACGCGAATTTGCCAGCGGCCTCACCGAATTGAAGCGCGGAACCACGCTCAAGCGTACAGCAGATGGTCTTATCGTCCGGTGGGCGGGCCAGTCGGCGGAAAGCCATTTCGCCGCCGATGAAGTGATCGACTGCCGCTGCCTGTCGCCGGACCTCAAAGATCCTGTCGTAGCCGACCTCCTCGAGGCTGGCCTTGCCGCGACGGACGAGCTCGACCTCGGTCTCGCCGTCAATCCGGCCGGGGAGCTGTTGACGCCGAAGGGCCGGCCAGCCGGGCTTTTCGCCGTTGGTCCGCTTGGTCTCGGTTCACTTCCGGATATCGATCTGGTTCCAGAGATTGTCACCCAGACCTATGCCGCAGCAACGCTGATCGGCGCGCGGTCGCTGCCGCAGTTGCAGGCAAGCTGATAGGCCTCAGCCAACGGCTCTATCACCCCGCCGAATTGCCTTGATGGGCCGCAGCTGCGCTTCATCCTTTTTCCCAGACCTGAGCTGCAAGCAGTCCTTTCACGGGGCGTAACGCCTCAAAAAGGTGGCAAACGCGAACGGATTTTCCATACCCGATAAAATTTATAGATATTATAATTTTGCGGTCGGCGCCGTTCCCGGAAAAACTAGGAAGACCCATTCTGCAGACGCTGGAGACAATCGCACATGAGCCCCGTTCCGGAAAAGATCGACGTTCTCTGGTTTCTGCCGACCCACGGTGATAGCCGTTATCTCGGCACGTCCATCGGCGGCCGCAATGTTGATCTCAACTATCTGAAGCAGGTGGCGCAGGCGGCCGACACGCTCGGCTATTTCGGCGTGCTGATCCCGACCGGCCGCAGTTGCGAGGACAGCTGGATCGTTGCTTCGGCATTGGCGCCGCTGACGGAGAAGCTGCGCTATCTCGTCGCCGTGCGCCCAGGCCTGCTCAGCCCGACGCTGGCAGCGCGCATGACCGCGACGCTTGACCGGATCTCGAATGGCAGACTTTTGATCAACGTCGTCACCGGCGGTGACCCGATCGAGAACAAGGGCGACGGCATCCACTACTCGCATGAGGAACGCTACGAGGTCACCGAAGAGTTCATCAACATCTACAAGGCGGTTCTGCGCGGTGAAGACGTCACCGCCAAGACCAAGCATTTCGACATCGAGGATGCCAAACTTCTATTCAAGCCGGTTCAGGAGCCGCATCCGCCGCTCTATTTTGGCGGCTCGTCCGGGGTCGGCCAACAGGTTGCGGCCCGCACGATCGACAAATATCTGACCTGGGGCGAGCCACCCGAGGATGTCGAGAAGAAGGTGGCGGAAGTGCGGGCGCTCGCCGCGGCAGAGGGCAGGGAGGTCACCTTCGGTATTCGCCTTCATGTCATCGTCCGCGAAACCGCCAAGGAGGCCTGGACCGCGGCCGACGAGCTGATCAAATATGTCGATGACAACACGATCGCCGCAGCCCAGAAGGTTTTCGAGAGGATGGATTCCGTCGGCCAGAGCCGGATGAGCAAGCTGCATGGCGGCCGCAAGGACAAGCTGGAAATTGCCCCGAACCTGTGGGCCGGTGTCGGCCTCGTGCGCGGCGGCGCCGGAACTGCGCTGGTCGGCGATCCCGATCAGGTCAAGGCGCGGATCGATGAGTACCGCCAGATCGGCATCGATACCTTTATTTTCTCCGGCTATCCGCATCTGGAAGAGGCCTACAGGTTCGGCGAACTCGTATTGCCGAACCTGCCGCTCAACCACCCGGTCAAGACCCACAAGGCAAGCGCCAATACCGGTCCCTTCGGTGAGACAATCGCCGGCGACCACCGTCCGCCGCTCAAGGTGTCGCAGTCCTGATAAGATATAGTCAGGATTGGCGTTTTTATTCGTGACACCGCGATTAAATGGTAACGTTCAACCGTTAACCAGGGCAGTGGCTACGGAACAGCCGCTGTCCGTGTCCGGTTGACAAGCTCAAGGCGAGCCTAAAGAGTAAACCGGTCAAAACGGCAGCGTTGGGGAGGACTTTTGTCTATGCGCGCGTTTATCCGGTTTTCAGCGATTGCTCTCAGCGTTCTTGCGTTTTCACCCCTGGTTCAGGCGGCGGAAACGGGCAGGCATATCGTCACCACGCAGGACGGCGATTATTTCGGCTTCGACCTGCGCACGGAACAGAACGTCTCGCTTGCCGATTGCGAGAAAGTCTGCGTCGCAGACTCGTCCTGCCGCGCCTTCACCTATAATCCCAAGGTGAAATGGTGCTTTCTCAAATCCGACTATAACACGCTGAACACGTTTACCGGTGCCGTCGCCGGCAAGGTCGTCGATGCCGCTGCCGCCGAACCGGATATCGGCGCGCCGCCCGCCCTGCCATTCGTCACGGAACAACTTCTGACTGACGCCCGCGCCACCAAGGAAAATCTCTCGGTGCTGGCGGACCAGGATGCCCTCGGTCTGAATGGCCGCAAGGCTGAAGCTTATCGCGAACTGACGGCCGGCAATGTCGGTCCGGCGCTGAAGGCTTTTCAGGGCGCGCTATCCATTACGCCGGATGATGGCGCGCTGTGGATCGAAGCTGCGCGGGCGGCAAACCGCGTTTACGGCAATTCCGATTTCGCCACGCAGGCATCGCTTGCGGCTCTTAACGCCTATCAACTGTCGCGCACAACGCAGACGCGGGCGGAGGCCTTGGCCGTTCTGGCAACGGCTTTGAAAAACGTCGAGAATTTCCGGGCCGCACTCAGCGCCTACAAGGCGAGCCTCGAACTGGTCGAAGCCAAATCCGTTCGCGCCGATTATACCGACCTACGCACCCGCCAGGGGTTCCGCGTTACCGAACATACGATCGACTCCGACAGCGCGACACCGCGCGTCTGCGTCCAGTTTTCCGAACCGCTGGTCAAGGCCGGTGTCGATTACACGCCATTCGTTCTTCTGGATGGCGCGACCCCCAAGGCTGTCGAAGCCAAGGGCAGCGAAATCTGCGTCGAAGGCCTTACCCACGGGCAGAGATACAAGGTGGCCTTGCGCTCCGGCCTGCCGTCATCCGTCGATGAGCCACTGGAAGCCAATGTCAATCTCGACGTCTATATTCCCGACCGTGCAGCGATGGTGCGCTTTACCGGCGACAGTTTCGTGCTGCCCGGAACAGCCCGCCGCGGCATTCCGATCGTTTCGGTCAACACTGCCAGCGCCAATCTGAAGCTTTACCGCATCGGTGACCGCAACATCGCCTCGTTGCTGACCGCCTCGCAGTTTCTCACCCAGCTCGACGGCTACAGCGCCCAGCGGATCCAGGATGAAAACGGCGAAATGGTTTGGCAGGGATCGATCGATATTGCGACCGACCTGAACAAGGAAGTCGTTACCAGCTTTCCCGTCGATGAAGCGCTGCCGCAGCGCAAGCCAGGTGTCTATGTCCTGACCGCCGTCTCGGCGACGGGCGCTTCCAACGAGTGGGACAGCCAGGCGACACAATGGTTCGTCATCTCGGATATCGGCCTGTCCACTTACTCCGGCACCGACGGACTTTCGGTGTTTGCCCGGTCGCTGGCATCGGCCAAGCAGGTCACCGGCATCGAATTGACGCTGCTTGCCAAGAACAATGAAATCCTCGGCACCGCCACGACCGACGCCGATGGCCGCGCGACCTTTGACGCCGGCCTGCTGCGCGGCACGGCCGCCATGACCCCGGCCGTTATCACCGCAAAGAGCGGCGAGGACGATTTCGTTTTCCTCGACCTTACCCGGGCCGGCTTTGACCTGTCGGATCGCGGCGTCACTGGACGCGCCGCTCCGGGCGCCATCGACGTGCTGACCTGGACCGAACGCGGCATCTACCGCGCCGGCGAGACCGTGCATGTCTCGGCACTCGCCCGTGACAGCGCCTCGGTAGCGATCGAGAAACTGCCGCTGACCTTCATCTTCATGCGCCCGGATGGCGTCGAGGATCGCCGTGTCGTCAGCGATGGTGGGCTGGCAGGTGGCTATGCGCTGGATCTCCCACTACAACCGAATGCGATGCGCGGCACCTGGACGGTCCAGATTTTCACCGACCCGAAGGGGACGGCGATCAGCGAGAAGCAATTCCAGGTCGATGACTTCGTCCCTGACCGGGTCGAGTTCGACATGGCAAGCACAGTCAAGCAGATCGAGATCGATACGCCAGCGCCGATCACCATCGACGGCCGCTTCCTCTATGGCGCACCGGCCGCGGGACTGGAACTCGAGGGTGAAGTCGGCCTGAAGCCGACCCGCGAAAGCGCCGATTTCAAGGGCTACTTCTTTGGCCTTGCCGATGAGGAAGCCACCGAAGACAGCCGCACGACGCTCGAAGGGCTGGAGCCGCTCGACGAAGATGGCAAGGCGACTTTCGACGTCACGTTGACCGACGTTCCCTCGACCACCCAGCTGCTGAACGCCAATATTACCGTTCGCGTTCAGGAAGCCGGCGGCCGGGCGGTCGAGCGCTCCCTGACGCTGCCGGTCAAACCGGCGGGCGCGATGATCGGCATCAAGCCGGAATTCTCAGGTGATCTCGCAGAAAACGCCGTCGGTAAATTCCACGTCATTGCGATCGATGAAAGCGGCACCAAACAGGCAAAGACCGGTCTTTCCTGGAAACTGCTGCGCGTCGAGCAGGACTATCAATGGTACCGCGATGGTACCGCCTGGAAATACGAGCCTGTGACCTCGACCAAGCAGGTTTCGACCGGCAAGTTGGATGTCACCACGGATGGCGGCGAGATCGCCATCTCAGCTGGATGGGGCCGCTACCGACTGGAAGTGGAGACGGCCGACATCGATGGTCCCACCTCAAGCGTCGAATTTGATTCAGGCTGGTACGTCACGGCAACCTCGACCGAAACGCCGGACGGGCTGGAAATCGCGCTCGACAAACAGAACTACGCAATCGGCGACACCGCCAAGCTGCGCATCTCGCCGCGCTTTGCTGGCGAAGTTTTGGTTACGATCGGTTCGGAAAAGCTGATCGCCACGCAAACCGCGACTATTGCCGCTGAGGGTGGCGAAGTCGATATTCCGATTACCGCGGATTTCGGCGCTGGCGCATATGTGACCGCAACGCTCTATCGCCCAGGCGATGCGCAGGAAAGCCGCATGCCGATGCGGTCCATCGGCATCAAGTGGCTGGCCGTCGATCCAGCCGAGCGCAAGCTATCCGTCAAGCTCGGTCTTCGGGAAAAGACGCTGCCACGCCAGACATTGAATATCCCGGTCGAGGTCACCGGGGCAGGGGTAGGTGACGAAGCCTATGTCACGGTTGCCGCCGTCGATGTCGGCATTCTCAACCTGACGCGTTACGAGGCGCCCGATCCGGCTGGCTGGTATTTTGGCCAACGGCAGCTCGGCCTTGAAATCCGCGACCTCTATGGACGGCTGATCGATGGCTCGCTCGGAGCGACCGGGCGCCTGCGCACCGGCGGCGATGGCGGCCAGATGGCGCTGCAGGGCAAACCGCCGACCGAGAAGCTGGTGGCGTTCTTCTCCGGCCCCGTCCAGCTCGATGCAAACGGCAAGGCGATCATCAGCTTCGACATTCCGCAGTTCAACGGCACGGCCCGTGTCATGGCTGTCGCCTGGTCGAAGGCCGGCGTCGGCCACGCTTCGACCGATGTCGTCATCCGTGATCCCGTCGTGGTCACGGCGAGCATGCCGCAATTCCTGGCCCCCGGCGACAAGGCGGAGCTTCGGCTCGATATCGCCAATACCGACGGCCCGGCCGGCGACCTGAAACTCAATGTGACAAGCAGTTCCTCCGTTGTGATCGATGCGGCGCAAGCGCAGCAGACGTTCAGCGTCAAGCCGGGCAGTAAATTCGACCTGACATTGCCGCTCTCCGGCGTCCACCCGGGAGATGGGGCGATCAACATCGAACTGACCAGCGCCGACGGCCTGTCGCTGCAACAATCGGTTTCCGTTCCGGTGCGGCCTGCCGCCCTGCCGTTGACGACCCGGCATCCGCTGACCATCGAGCCGAATGCTAGCTTGAAAATTGATGGCGATCTGTTGGCTGAAAGCATGCTGCAGGGATCGGCCGTCAGCATCAGCGTCACCCGCTCCGCTGCCTTTGATATTCCAGCCCTGCTGACATCGCTCGACCGCTACCCCTATGGCTGCGCCGAGCAGACGACGAGCCGGGCTCTGCCTCTGCTTTATCTCAGCGAACTGGCCAAACAGTCCGGCCTGCCGGAGGATGGCGATGTCCAGAAGCGCGTCCAAGAAGCAATCTATCGGGTTCTGTCCTATCAGTCCTCCACCGGCAGCTTCGGCCTCTGGAGCCCCGGTTCCGGCGATCTCTGGCTCGACGCCTATGTCACGGACTTCCTGACGCGGGCACGCGAACAGAAATACCAGGTGCCGGACCAGGCGATGATACAAGCGCTTGACAATCTGCAGAACGCGATGAGCTACGATGTCGACATGAAGAGCCAGGGCAATGAAATTGCCTATTCTCTCTACGTGCTCGCCCGTAACCGCAAGGCGGCGATCAGCGATCTGCGGTACTACGCCGACACCAAGCTCGCCGAATTCCCGACGCCGCTGTCGAAGGGGCATCTGGCCGCGGCTCTCGCCCTTTATGGCGACGCGCAGCGCTCGCAGAGCATTTTCGAAGATGCGCTGCAGATGTCGACTGCAACGGCAAGCAATGCCAGCCTTGATCGCTCCGATTATGGCTCGGCTCTGCGTGATGATGCTGCTGTTCTGACATTGGCCGCGGAAGCGCGGCCCGTGCCGACGATTATCCCGCAACTCGCCAAGATCGTTGCCCGCGAATGGGAGCAGAAATCCTATACGAGCACGCAAGAGCAGATGTGGACGCTGATGGCGGCCCGCGCTATCCAGGGTGGCGACAGTGACCTCAATCTCGACATCAATGGCACGCCGCATACCGGCGGTTATGCGGCACGTTTGACCGGTGACGAAGTCCTCGATCAGCCGGTGACGATCACCAACCGGTCGAGCGAGCCAGTCGCTGCCGTCGTGACAACGGTCGCCGCGCCCGCGTTCCCCCTGCCTGCCGGCGGCAACGGTTTCAGCATCGAGCGCACCTACTACACACTTGACGGCGATGCGGCCAATGTCACGCAGGCTAGGCAGAACGAGCGTTATGTCGTTGTTATCAACGCCACGGAAAGCAACGCCTGGCCGTCACGCGTGCTGATCACCGACCTCTTGCCGGCCGGTTTCGAGATCGACAATCCGACGCTGGTCGATAGTGCCAAGCTGTCGAACTTCGAATGGATCGGCGAAGTCGAGGCCGCCCATACGGAGTTCCGCAGCGACCGTTTCGTTGCCGCCTTCGATCGCACGGCCGGCGACAACCGCACGATCACCGTTGCCTATGTCGTCCGTGCCGTCACACCCGGCACCTACGATCATCCGGCGGCCAGCATCGAAGACATGTACCGGCCGCAATTCTCCGCGCGTTCCGCGATGGGACGCATGGAGGTTCAGGCGGTCCAATAATGTCTTTCTGGGCGAAAACCTGCGCTGCATTGGTGGGCTCCGCACTTGTGTGCGTCGCCATCATGTTCGGCCTGGACGTGGCGGATCGCGCTTATCCGCCGCCGCTGGAACAGGCCCGCACGGTATCGGCCGAAGTGCTGGATGCCGATGGACAGCTATTGCGCGCATTTGCGGCACCGGAAGGCCGCTGGCGGTTGCAGACGACGGCAAAGGATGTCGACCCGCAATTCGTCCGCATGCTGATTGCCTATGAGGACCAACGTTTCTGGGAGCACAACGGCGTCGATCCCTTCGCTTTGATGCGCGCCGCCTGGCAGTTTGCGACCCATGGGCGGATCGTCTCCGGCGCCTCGACGCTCTCGATGCAGGTGGCGCGACTGATCGAACCACGCGAAGGACGGTCCTTCACTGCAAAATTCCGCCAGCTTGCCCGCGCCGTACAGATCGAACGCCGCCTGAGCAAGGCCGAAATCCTTGATCTCTACCTCACCCACGCGCCCTATGGCGGCAATCTCGAAGGGATCCGCGCCGCCAGTCTTGCCTATTTCGGCAAGGAACCGCGCCGCCTCACGGTATCGGAAGCGGCGCTGTTGGTGGCACTTCCACAGTTGCCGGAGAAACGTCGTCCCGACCGCCATTTAAAGGCGGCAGAGACGGCCCGGCAACGGGTTCTGGAGCGCATGGCAGTTTCTGCCGTCATCGGAGAAGGGGAGGCGGAGCGCGCCACCTTGGTCGGCGTGCCAGCCCGACGCCTGCAATTGCCGGCCTTCGCCGCCCATGTGGCCGAGGCCGCGCGGCGCAAAGAGCCGAAGGTCATCCAGCATCAGACGACGCTGCGCCGCACGATCCAGAAGGGTCTGGAAACAGTTGCCAAAGAAGCCGCCGTACGCCTCGGCCCGAAAGTCTCGATCGCCATGGTCATGGCGGATGCGCGCACCGGCGAGATCGTCGGCGAACTTGGTTCGGCCGATTACTTCGACGCCAGCCGCTCCGGCTGGATCGACATGACGCGCATCTCGCGCTCGCCGGGCTCGACCCTTAAACCGTTTATCTACGGCCTCGCCTTCGAGGAGGGCCTCGTTTCCCAGGAAACCATCATCGAGGACAGGCCAGCCGATTTCTTCGGCTACCGGCCACGCAATTTCGACATGACCTATCAGGGCGATGTCAGCATCCGCCAGGCACTGCAGCTGTCTCTCAACGTTCCCGCCGTGCGGCTGCTCGATTCCGTCGGTCCGACACGGTTGATGGTACGGTTCCGTCGTGCAGAAGTGCGGCCTGTCCTGCCGCCGAATGAGGCGCCCGGTCTGGCCATCGGCCTTGGCGGCTTGGGCATCAATCTGAAGGATCTCGTGCAGCTCTATGCCGCCCTGGCCAATCGCGGCAAGCCGGTCCGGCTCGGCGATGGCATCCGCGAACAACCGGGTGCGCTCGAGAACGAACCGCTTCTCGATCCCGTTGCCACATGGCAGGTTGCCGATATCCTCTCCGGCGTGCTGCCCCCGGCTGGAGCCGTCCAGCGCGGCATCGCCTACAAAACCGGAACAAGCTACGGTTACCGCGATGCCTGGTCGGTCGGATTTGACGGCCGTTACGTTCTCGGCGTCTGGGTCGGTCGCCCGGACAATGGAGCGGTTCCGGGCCTCACCGGCTACGGCACCGCAGCCCCGATCCTGTTCGAAGGTTTTGCCAAATCCGGCGTCGCCATGACGCCGCTGCCGCGCGCTCCGGCCGGTGCGGTGCGCATTGCCCAGGCCGAATTACCGATCAGTCAGCGGCGATTTTCCCTGACCGCCAACGGTCTCGTGTCGGCAACGGTCCGCGAGGCAGCACCGCAGATCGTCTACCCTCCAGAGGGCGCCCGCGTCGAATTGGGCGTCGACACCGATGGGATGTCCATGCCGCTTGTCCTCAAGCTTCAGGGCGGGAGGGCGCCCTTCCGCTGGCTTGCCAATGGCAAGCCGCTGCCCGAAACATCAAGGCGCCGCGTCAATCAATGGATACCGGATGGCGCCGGTTATTCCACGTTGACCGTAATCGACGCAGCCGGGCGCGCGGCAAGCGTGCGGGTTTTTCTCAACTAGAATCATCCCCGATTTCAGACCTGTAGCCGTCATCAGCCAAGGAGTTGGCAACTCCGAATAGTCCCTGTCATCAATGGGGATTCCCGAATCTGGCCTCATGATCTATCAGTAAGAGAAGATTCGATCCGATCTGATTCGAAATCGCGCTTGGCAGTGATCCATCCGCGAAGAAATTGACGGAGGCATATTGTCCTTTCCACGAACCCCAGCCATTCGATATACGCTTGCCGGCATCGTCGTGACGCTCGGTCTTGCAGGCTGTGGTGCCCGTGAAGGCGTGAGGCTGTCCGATACCGTAACCACAGTGCCCAATGAGACCGCATTTGCCCTGCCAGGCCCTGGCGGACCGGCCATCGTCAACATCGTCGAGCGCACGTTCAGAAATGCGACCCAGCAGGACATCCTCCTGTTCACATCGGCATCCACGCCCGGCCAGAATGTCATGCGCGTGCAACTGTTCGGACCCGTCGGATCGAAGTTCGAAGGAACGCGGTCTCTTGGCTACTCATCCGTGCGGGCGAGCGAAATCGCCAGGGAAATGCGCAGCGCCCTTCCCGGAATCGCGCTCAAGCAGTCGCCGATCTACCTGCAGAACAATTACGGCCCCTTCAGCTATGCCTATGGCCGTGGCCGCGGCAACGATGCCTGCCTTTATGGCTGGCAGCAGATCCGTTCGCCGGAGGATGCGCGAACGGCTTTCCAGAATCGCGGCACGATCCAGGTTCGCCTGCGGCTCTGCGAAGAGAATGCCAGCGAAGAGAAGCTGGTGAGCAACATGTACGGCTATACGATCCGCGGCGCCTTCAATGCAGCGGGCTGGAACCCTTACGGGGAGCCGCCCAGCGTTGACCCGACATTGGGCCGGAGCGGACATCCGATCTATCCCAAGACGCAAGACGTGCATGACAATGTGATGCCGGTCGTCGAGGTCGAGCGCCCACGCCCCGCCGTGCGGTCCCGGCAAGTCGTTGTTGCCAGCGAAAAGATCGAGCCAGTCAAACAACCGGCAGCGGAAGAAACCATTCCTTTACCAACAACGGGGGATATCAGGGGGATCGTTGTGCCTTCGCCCGATTGTGTGAACCAGTCAGCGGATGCCGGACGATGCAAGTAACTTCGGCATGATCCGAATTGCCGGATGCAGTTTGGGTTGACCATGGCGTTTTGAGGGCTTCCGCCGGCATTTGAGTGCCACCGGCAGGCCTCCTGAAGGGTACCAACCATGCGCAAAGCGAGCATCGTTCTTTTCTGGGGAATCGCTTCCCTTTGCGTGATTGCGCTGGTTACCCTGCCGATCAACCTGCAGACCCAGCTGATTGCCAGCATCGCCGTCGTCACGTTCATGGCTGCTCTGAAGATCCTGAGAGCAGAGGGAACCTGGCGTCTCACAGCACTTGCGTTCGGCACGGCAATCGTCATGCGTTACGTCTACTGGCGCACGACCAGCACGCTGCCGCCGGTCAATCAGCTTGAAAACTTCATTCCGGCCTTCCTGCTCTACCTGGCTGAAATGTACAGCGTGATGATGCTGGCGCTGAGCCTGTTCGTCGTTGCCATGCCGCTGCCATCGCGCCCGTCACGCGCTGCAACGAAAGGGCAGTATCCAAGTGTCGATGTCTATGTGCCAACCTACAACGAAGACTCGCATCTGCTTGCCAACACGCTGGCTGCCGCAAAAGCCATGGACTATCCCGCCGACAAGCTGACAGTGTGGCTGCTTGACGATGGCGGCACGCTCCAGAAGCGGAACTCGGCAAACCTGCTCGAAAGCCAGATGGCCAAGTCCCGGCATGAGGAACTGCAGGTCCTCTGCGCCGATCTTGATGTCCGCTACCTGACGCGCGAACGCAACGAGCATGCCAAGGCCGGCAATCTCAATAACGGCATGCAGCATTCGCAAGGCGAGCTGATTGCCGTCTTCGACGCGGACCATGCGCCTGCGCGGGACTTCCTTTTGGAAACGGTCGGTTATTTCGAAGACGATCCGAGACTGTTTCTCGTTCAGACACCGCATTTCTTTCTCAACCCCGATCCGGTCGAACGCAACCTGCGAACATTTGAAAAGATGCCGAGCGAGAACGAGATGTTCTACGGCATCATCCAGCGCGGCCTCGACAAGTGGAATGCCTCTTTCTTCTGCGGTTCGGCGGCGGTGTTGCGCCGGCAGGCGCTCGACCAGACCGGCGGCTTCAGCGGCGTCAGCATCACGGAAGACTGCGAAACCGCGATTGATCTTCATGCTAGCGGCTGGAACAGCGTTTATGTCGACCGACCGCTGATCGCCGGCCTGCAGCCCGCAACTTTTGCCAGCTTCATCGGTCAGCGCAGCCGCTGGGCGCAGGGCATGATGCAAATCCTGCGCTTCAAGTTCCCGCCGCTGAAGCGCGGCCTGTCGATCCCGCAGCGCCTCTGCTACATGTCGTCGACATTGTTCTGGCTCTTTCCTTTTCCCCGGACGATCTTCCTGTTCGCGCCGCTCTGCTACCTGTTCTTCGATCTGGAAATCTTCACGGCATCCGGCGGCGAGTTCCTGGGCTATACCCTTGCCTACATGCTCGTGAACCTGATGATGCAGAACTATCTGTACGGCTCTTTCCGCTGGCCATGGATTTCCGAACTCTATGAATACGTCCAGACGGTTCATCTCCTGCCTGCGGTTGTCTCGGCAATCGTCAACCCGAGAAAGCCCAGCTTCAAGGTGACGGCAAAGGACGAATCCGTTCTGGTCAGCCGTCTTTCGGAAATCAGCAGACCGTTCTTCATCATTTTCGGCATTCTGCTGCTTGCCCTTTTGGTGACGATCTATCGTGTCTACACCGAACCCTACAAGGCAGACGTCACGCTGGTGGTCGGCGGCTGGAACCTGCTCAACCTCCTTCTTGCGGGATGCGCACTTGGCGTCGTTTCCGAGCGCGGTGAATTGTCGGCAACACGCCGGGTTAAAGTGACGCGCCAGTGTGAATTTGGCCTCGGGGAACATTGGTATCCGGCAACGATCGATGACGTTTCGGTCTATGGTGCCCGCATCAATGTCTATGCCAAGACGATCGGCTCGCCCGCTGTTGATACACGCGGCCTGATCCGTTTCACGCCCCATGGCCGCGAGACCGCAGAAATTCTTCCGGTCGCCGTCCGCAATACGCAGGTGGATGGCGATATCGTCACGATGGGTTGCCAATACCTGCCGGAAGCGGCGCGCGATCACAGTCTCGTCGCCGATCTGATTTTCGCGAATTCGCAGCAATGGACAGAGTTCCAGCTGTCGCGCCGCGGCAATCCCGGCCTTTTCCGTGGCACGCTCTGGTTTTTTGGGTTGGCCTTCTATCAGACTAGCCGGGGGCTCGCCTATTTCTTCAGCAATCGGGGAGCAAGCGGCAAGCCCCGGGTTTCGGCGGGAGTACGAAAATGACAAAGGCCGTCATCCTCGCCCTGACGTTGCTTGCTTTGCCGGCCGTCCCGCTGCGCGCCCAGACGCTTCCTTTCGACATGACGCCGGAGCGCCCCGCCTCGGATAGTCCTGCCGTCACAGTGCCGCCGGAAGATCAGGGCAAGAATCCACCCGGTTCCCAGCCGGTGACCGTCGCACCGGTTGCCGAGACGGTCATAACCGAACCCCTCCGGCGGTATGTTCTTCCGGAAGGCAGCCTCGGGTTGACGGGGGAATTCGAAGACCGGCTCTGGTCGGTCTATCTCACCCCCCAGCAGGCCGCCACAGGGGCGAAGCTCAATCTTGGCTATCAGAATTCGATTTTCGTTGCCCCGGAAACATCGCGCCTGACCGTCGAGGTGAACAATACGAAGATCGCCGATGAAGCGATCCGTTCACCGGAATCCATATCCGATCTTGGCCTCAACCTTCCGAAGGACCTGTTGAAGCCGGGATCGAACCTGATCCGTCTGCGCTCCAGTCAGCGTCATCGCACCGATTGCTCCGTTCAATCGACCTACGAACTCTGGTCGAACATCGACGCAGAGAAAACCTATCTCAGTTTTGCCGGCAACGAGCCCCTGACCATGCAGAGCCTCGATGACATCAAAGCCATCGGCGTCGATGAAAGCGGTCTCACCCGGTTTAATTTTGTGGTTCCGGCGCTGGAACAGCCCGGCTCGACCGCCCCTTTGATGCGCCTTTCGCAGGGCCTTGCGGTTCTGGCCGATATGCCAAACCAGTCGTTCTCGTTTGAAACCAACAAAGTGACGCCATCAGGTCCTGGCGAAATGACCGTCCTCGTCGGCACGCCCACGGAACTGTCGCCGCTGTTTGCGTCCTTGCCTGTTGGCGCCGCCTCCGGGCCGGTTGCCGGTTTTGTTCAGGACGCAAAAACCGGAATGCCGGTCCTCGTGATCACCGGGCCGACATGGCAGGCGATCCGCAGTGCGATCGAAAGCATTGTCGCCCCGACCGATATTACAGCACCGGTCCGCCGCGACGTGATTACCACCCAACGCTGGCGCGCTCCGGACGCGCCATTCCTGTTTTCCAACACCCGGCTTCCCTTTTCGCAACTGGGGCTGAAGACCGAAGAATTTTCCGGCAGGCGCTTCCGCACGGACTTTACCATCGGTATTCCATCGGACTTCTACGCCTCCTCCTATGGCGAAGCGGTGATCCTGCTCGACGCGGCCTATTCGTCGGCGGTCATGCCCGGAAGCCACATCGATATTTACGTCAATGACAGTATTGCCTCCACGGTTCCCATCACCTCATCGGGCGGCGGGCTCCTTCGTCATCTGCCGATCAATGTAACCATGCGGCATCTTCGTCCGGGCGTGAATACGATTGCAATCGAAGCCATTCTGGAAACCGAAAGCGATAAGGTTTGCGCGCCTGGAGCGACCGGTGCGGATGCCCCGCGTTTTGCACTGTTCGATACCTCAGAATTTCACATGCCGGACTTCGCCCGCGTGGGCCAACTGCCCAACCTCGCGGCGACATCAGGAACGGGAGCGCCTTACAACAGAAGCGTTGATCCTGTTCCACTGTTCATGGATCGCATCGATGCGAACACGCTTTCGGCGGCGGCGACATTCCTGGGACGGCTGGCTACGGGGGCTGGGCATCCTGTCGCTGTCGAAACAGTGGCCTCCCCGGCATTGATCGGCAACAGAAGCGCAATCTTCATCGGCTCCCTGTCGCAGATGCCGCAGATGGTCTTCACTCAGATGAACATTTCGGAGGCGAGCCGCAACACGTGGGGACCTGATACAGGCGCTCAGGCGCAAGGTGTCAATACGCAGGCCGCCTATGATGAGTGGCGTGATAAGTTGAAGGGTGGCTTGTTCAGCCGCCAGATCAGCGCGCTTGAGGGGTGGCTGAAGCAGAATTTTGACATCACGCTGACATCCCTGCGGTTTGCGCCCAGATCGGAAAGCAGCTTCATGCCATCAAACGCCGCATCGTTGCTCCTGGCGCAGGCATCCAGCCCCGATGGGACGGGAACATGGACGGTTGTCGCCGCACCGACCGGCAAGGAACTGCGCGACAGCATGCAGGCCCTGAGCGGACACACGCCGTGGGCGCAGCTTGCCGGGCGTATCTCGACATATGAGGCCGGCACCAAGACAGTGCAGACTGTACCGGTGAACAGCTTCAAGTTCCTACCGACACAGCCCGGTTCGTTTTCCAATTACCGGCTCATCGCGGCCAACTGGTTGTCGACGAACATCCTGTCCTATGCGGTGTTGCTTGCGGTGCTTGCCGTCATACTCGGATTGGCGACTGCAACGATGCTCAGCAATCTCGGGCGGCGGCAATGAGAGGAAAACTGCTGGCGGCCTTCCTTGCGGGACTTTTCAGCTTCTGTCTGGCGAGTACTCCGGCGGCTGCACAGCAACCCTTGATCGCCGCCGATGCATGGCAGGCTTACAAAGCGAAATTTCTCGACCCCGGTGGCCGCATCATTGACGATGCTAACGGCAATATCAGCCATAGTGAAGGCCAGGGCTATGGATTGCTGCTGTCCGTGCTTGCAGGCAATCCTGCGGATTTCGAACTCATCTGGTCTTTTACCCGCACTGAACTTCTGTTGCGGAGCGATGGCCTAGCGGCCTGGAAATGGAACCCTGCCAGCAAGCCGCATGTCACCGACATCAACAATGCGACGGATGGAGACATCCTGATTGCCTACGCGCTGGGGCTGGCGGGGAAACAATGGAACCGGCCGGACTACATCAAGAATGGCGCGAGCATCGCCCGCGCCATTCTTGATAAGACCGTTATTCAAAATTCGGGGCGGACGCTGCTCTTGCCGGCCGCCACAGGCTTTTCCGCCAAAGACCGCGATGATGGCCCCGTCATCAACCCTTCCTACTGGATTTTCGAGGCCTTTCCGGTGCTCGATCAATTGGCACCTTCTCCGGTCTGGGAAAAGCTGGGTACCGATGGCATTGCTATTCTCGGTGAGCTTCGCTTTGGTCCAAAACAATTACCCACGGATTGGGTATCGCTGACATCGCCGTTAGCCCCCGCAACCGGGTTCCCTGCGGAATTTGGCTACAATGCCTTGCGCATCCCACTTTACCTCGTGCGTGGCGGGATAACCGATCGAGACTTGCTGACGAGATTGATGCGGGGGACATCCGGTGCAAATGGAGAATACGCAACCATAGATATTTCTTCTGGTCTGCCGAAGGACAACCTCTCTGATCCGGGTTATCAAATAATTAACCATATTCTGGCCTGTGTGGTGAACAAGACAGCCGTGCCGGAAGATTTGAAGCAATTCGCGCCGACCCGCTATTATCCTTCTACGCTCCATTTGCTGGGGCTATCATTTATAGCTGCTCAGCAGCGGGAGTGCTCATGAAGTCAACCTTCATCGCATTGTCAGCAGCGATCGTCGCCATCAGTGTCTTCGGGATGAATAAGCCTGATTACATCAAGCATGCGATGCAATCCCTTTCGCTGGCCGATGCGGAAGAGCCTGTTGCGCTGTCGCCGCGTCTGGTTCAGCAGTCAGACTCGGGCGTCACTGGCGTAAACGCGCCCGTATTCCGCGAGATCAAACGTTCAGCGCGGCCGGTACTCGACACGGTGGTGACTGCTGCAACGGCGGCAACCGTCGATGAAAGCGCGTTGCGTTATTTTGCCAGCCGTGGCGATACGGCGCGGCTTCAGGCAGAAATCTCCCGATTGAAGGCTCTCTATCCGGATTGGGTGCCGCCGAAGGATCCGTTGGCTGTTCCTCAAAATGAGGACAAGCAGCTGGAGACGATGTGGGATCTCTATGCACAAGGCCGTTACGCCGAAGTCCGCAAGGCCATTGCGGAACGTCAGATCGCGGAACCCGCGTGGAAACCGCCGGCGGACCTGATCGACCGTTTGACCGTTGCCGAAGCCCGTACGCGGCTGATCAACGCCTCGGACCTGAAGCAATACGACACCGTCGTACGGATCGGCTCGGAAACGCCGAGCCTGCTCACCTGCAGTGAAGTCGATGTGCTTTGGCGCGTGGCCGAGGCCTTCTTCCGCACAGACAAGGCACAGCGGGCGACGGACGCCTATTCCTATATCCTGAACAATTGCCAGAATGCCGCCGAGCGGCTGGCGACGGTCCAGAAAGCAGCCGCCATTCTTCCCGCCAAGAGTGTCGAGGATTTGCTCGCTAAGGAGAAAACGGCTCCTGACGGCACGATGGAATTCGACAGTATCCGCGACGATCTCGCGCGCCGGTTTGTTGCTGAAGCCAATGCCGACGGAAAGCTTGTCGTTCCGCCGCAATATCTGGCGCGTGTGGAACATCTGGCCGAGACGGGCGGTCTTGCCTCCGATGCCCTCTTGCTTGGCTGGTATCATCTGCCGCGGGGCGACATGGAAGCGGCGGAAAAATGGTTCCGCAAAGCGCGTGACAAGGAGGATACGGCGTCCGCTTCGCAAGGGCTGGCGCTCACCTTGATCGACCGCAACGATCAGCTTGCTGCCGAAGACACGATGTATCGCTGGCGCGACGATTCCAAGGACGCAAAAGCAGTTTATCTTGCGGCCACCGCCAATCTGCTGGCGCTCGAGCCGCCCGTCGCGATTTCCGGTGAGGTGCTGAAGCGCATTGCCGCCGAAGTGATAAAGTCGCGTGATGCATCAACCGCCCAGCAGTTCGGCTGGTACGCCCGCGCACTGAACCAGCCGCAAACGGCCCTGCAATGGTTCCGGGCCGCACTCGGTTTGAAGCTTGACGACGAACCGTCGGCTTACGGACTGGCGGTGACCTATCAGCAGCTGGACGATTTGAAGGGGCTCTCAGAAATCCAGCGCCTGTGGGCGGGACGCTCGGAGCGTATTGCCAAGGTCGGCGAAGTCGAAAAGCCGGAAACGGCAAACAGGCAGCTACCGGTAGCGAATGAAACGGTTGCCGTCAGACGGCAGCCGCGCAAGGTCGTGACGTCGCAGGATGTGGAATACGACCAGCAGGAGCAAGTGGCTGTCACACGTCCACGCAGAACCGTTTCGGCCGATCGGGGCTGCAAGTCCACGATCAATCCGCAAACGCTGGCGCCTGAAGCCGCTCTGACGCGCGGTTGGTGCCTGATGGAGCGCAACAGGCCAATGGAAGCCGCGGCGGCTTTCGAGGTTGGCATGCTTGGTTCATCGGCAAAAACCCGCGAGGATGCAGCCTATGGCCAAAGCCTCGCCTACTTGCGCGCCGGTCTCTCAGCCAAGGCTGCGGTCTCCGCGATCAAGGCGCCACAAAACCGCCAACGCGCTTTCGAACTGCAACAGGCGATCCTCGCCGACAAGGCGGTGGCAGCGTTTGATGCCGGCCGCTCGCGGGAAGCGATCCTTATCCTCGATCAACTGAGGCAGATCGGGCCAGAAAGAACCGACCTCCTGTCGCTTCGGGGCTATGCCTACCTGAGGCTGAAGCGTTACGCCGACGCTCGGCGGGTGTTCGAAGCGCTGGCTGCCATCGGCAATCGCGATGGTCAGCGTGGACTTGGCATTCTCTACCAGATATTCAACGACAAGGATTGACCGGGACGCAAGGCTCCCCCCGGCTTTCCGGTTTGGCCATCGGGAGCGGAGTGGACAACGTGACAACTTCCCCTTTGGATATCCCGGTCAAGACAGCCGACGGGCGCCAGACGACGCTTGCCGAATTTCGCGGCCGCGTCATGCTGGTCGTCAACGTCGCGTCGAAATGCGGCCTGACGGTCCAGTATGAAGGTCTCGAAAAGCTGTATGAAGCCAAGCGCGACGCAGGGTTTGTCATCCTTGCCTTCCCGGCCAATGATTTCATGGGGCAGGAGCCGGGAACCGAGGCCGAGATCGTCGAATTCTGCACCAGCACTTACGATGTACAGTTTCCCATTTTCTCAAAGATTTCCGTCAAAGGGCAAGCGGCTCATCCGCTCTATCGCAGCCTGACGGCAATTGCGCCCGACGCTACCGGTGAAGGCCCGATGCGGGAACGGTTGAAGGGATACGGCGTCGAGCCGGAAAACAAGGCCGACGTGCTCTGGAACTTCGAAAAGTTCCTGATCGGCCGCGACGGCAAGGTCGCCACGCGCTTTTCACCCGATGTCACCGCAGAGGACGGCCGCCTCGTTTCCGCGATCGATAGGGAACTGGCGCAGAGGGCCTGAAATGCCGGAGCTTTAAAATGCAACGACCGGCCATGCATCTAATCATAGCCGGTCGAAGTGGATACAGTGCGGCTTACTTGCCGCCAGACTTGGAAATATAATCTGCCGCCACCCGCGCGACGAGCGCCAGTGACACTGCACCGGCATCGGGATGACCGATGCTCTTTTCGGCGAGCGGCCGGGCGCGGCCGAGTTTCGGGGTGAGCGCCGAGGTCGCGTCGGCGGCAGACTTCGCAGCATCTGCCGCCAGAGACCACGCTTCTGGTAGCGATTTTCCGGAAGCGGACTCGCTCTCCAGCGTCTCGACAAACGGGATGAGTGCATCGACCAAGGTCTTGTCGCCAAGCCGCGCGCGGCCAAGCCGGGTAACGCCATCCAGCGCAAGCCGGGCGCCCTTGACGGCCGCATCCTTCTCGATTGCGTCATTGTCGCTCAGTGCATTGCTCCACGAGCGCAGCAAAAGGCCCCAGATCGCACCCGAGGTTCCGCCAGCCCGGTCAGCCCAGGCATCACCGGCAATGGCCAGCACGCTTGCGGCTCCCGCACCCGCTGCGACAGCCGCGTTGGCAGCATCGAGTGCCGCAGCCGAACCACGGCGCATGCCCTGGCCATGATCACCATCGCCCGCATGGGCATCGATCCGGCCGAGTTCTTCTTCCGCATCTTTCAATGCTGCGGCGATGCCGGTGAGCAGACCGGCGACGCATTTGCCCGCTTCCTTCGACGCTTCGGAGGAAGGCGCGAACGTCAATTTTCCTTCGACGTCCTCAAGCGCGTCATTTGCTTGCTCCGTCGAAAACGTCGCGCCGCGGCGCAGCACAGGCGTATCGCAGGCGGCCGACCACAGTGTTTCCAGTTCGTCGTCGAGCCAGAGCAACGTCAGCGAGCAGCCCTGCATGTCGAGGCTGGTTACGAATTCGCCGGCTTCCGGAGCTACGACATCCAGTCCGGCATCCTTCAGAAGCGTCGAAACGGACGTCCAGAGTACGAACAGCTCTTCATATTTCGTCGCCCCCAATCCGTTGAGGATAACGCCAACCTTGGCTGTTCCGGATGGACGTTCCGCCAGCAGCTTTTCGGTCAGGAGCTTTGCCAAGTCCTTCGCAGGAAGGATCGCTTCGTCCTTGATGCCCGGCTCGCCATGGATACCGAGACCGAGCGCCATCTGGCCATGCGGTACAGTGAACAGCGGTCCAGCAGCCCCTGGCAAGGTGCAGCCCTTGAAGGCAACGCCGAAAGAGACGGTGCGGTCATTGGCAAGGCGGGTGACGCGCTCGACTTCGTCGAGGTTCATGCCGGCTTCGGCGGCAGCCCCGGCGATCTTGAAGACGACGAGATCGCCCGCAATACCACGGCGTTTTGCGGCCGCATCTGCTGGCGCACTGGCCACATCATCAGTCACCGGCACGATGCGAACATCGATGCCCTCGGCGCGCAGGCGTTCCGCCGCAACCCCGAAGTTCAGAACGTCACCGGCATAGTTGCCGAAACCGAGCAGGATGCCGCCGCCCTGGTCCGCATGGCGGCAAACGCGTGCCACGGCAGCCGTGGAAGGGGAGGCGAACACGTCACCGGCGACGGCCGCATCGGCAAGGCCGGGGCCGACATAACCGGCGAAGGCCGGATAGTGTCCGGATCCGCCGCCGATCACCACCGAGACCTTGCCCTTCGGCACTTTGGTCGAGCGCACAACGCCGCCCTTCACATGGCGGACATACCGGCTGTAGATCGCGGCAAAGCCGGCGAGCGCGGTCGTTGCGAATTCCTCGGGCTCATCGAAAATGGTGGTCATGACGTCTGTCCTTGGTCGCGAGGCAGGATACGCCTCAGATAATCGCGATTGGCTGCGCTGACGGAAAGCCCGTCACCGCCATAATGTTCACAAAGGAAGGGGCTCGAAAAGCCATGTGCCAGCGCCATGCGAATGGCGGCGCGATAATTGATTATGCCAGACTCCAGCGGCGCCGGATGCGTGACGATGACGCCGGATGCAGGATCTTCGGTGCGGGTGTAGTTCTTCACGTGCCAATATTTCGCATAAGGCGCAACCTTGGCCATCATCTCCTGCCAGTGCTCGACCGGCCGGTGCAGGCGGATCAAGTTGCCGAGATCCGCGTTGATGCCGACATTGGCAAGGCCAATGTCCTCGACCAGCCGGACGGAGCTTTCCGCCGTGCCGAGATAGGTGTCCTCGTACATTTCCAGCGCCAGTTCGATGCCGAGCTCTTCGGCATGGCGTCCGAGTTCGCGAATGCGTGTAACAGCCTTGTTCCACACTGCCGCATCGTCCGGGTTCTTCGCGCCATCGACGGTCCAGAACCATAGCGCTTTCTTCTGGGCATCGGTCAGTGCCTCGAACAGGCCGAAAGATACGGAGCCTGCGCCGATGGCCTTGGCGGTATCGATAACCCGATGTCCATAGGCAAGATACTCGTCGCCGTGCTGCGCGTCGATAACGCTACGCCGTGCCGTCGAAATCGCTGGCATCGTCAATCCCAGTGACTGGGTCAGCGCCACGAAAGCGTCAAGCCGTGCGAGTGAAAGATCGGCGAGCCGGATCCAGCTGTCAGTCGGGTCAAGCTCGGTGAAACCGGCATCGACCACATCGGCAAGCGTCTCCGCCCATTCCTCAACCGACTGATCCTGAACGGAGCGCCCATCGGGCAGGGTGTTCGGATACTGGATCATCGCGGCTGCGATCGGCCAGGTCTCTCTATTCCATTGGCGCGGTTTGGCGGTCATGGCTTTATCCTTCAAATTTCAGGGACATGTGGCGGCCGGTCAGGCCGCCGTCTTTCCATCATTGGCGGATGCCGGGGTTTCCTTCTTGCCGCCACGGACAAGACCGATCAGCCAGAACACCAGCGGCGAGAGGAGCAGCGCCAAGCCCAATGCCATCAGGCCGGAGACGAGGCTATTCGACCAGAAGATCGAGAGATCGCCATTCGACATCAGCATCGACTGGCGGAAGGCGTCTTCAGCCTTGTCGCCAAGAACCATGGCCAGAACCAGCGGCGCCAGCGGATAGTCGAGCTTCTTGAAGATATAGCCGAGCAGGCCAAACGCGATAACCAGCCAGATATCCATCACCGAATTGGCGACCTGATAGGCGCCGGAGAAGATGACGGCAACGATGATCGGGCCGATAATGGCAAACGGCACCCGCAGGATCGACGCATAGAGCGGTACGGTGGCAAGCACCAGGATCACGGCAACGATATTGCCGAGATACATCGAGGCGATCAGCCCCCAGACGAAATCTGGACGGTCGGTAAACAGTGTCGGGCCAGGTGTCAGGCCCCAGATCATCAATCCGCCCATCATGACGGCAGCCGTAGCAGAACCCGGAACACCGAGCGCCAGCATGGGCAGCAAGGCGGAGGTTCCGGCCGAATGGTCGGCCGTTTCCGGCGCAACGATACCGCGCGGATCACCCTTGCCGAACATCGACTTGTCGCGCGCCGAGCGGCGGGCAACACCGTAGCTCATGAAGGAAGCAGCGGTTGGGCCGGCGGGTGTGATACCCATCCAGATGCCGATGATGGTGGAGCGCAGAATGGTGAACCAGTAACGCGGCATCTCGATCAGCGTGCGGCCGATTTCCGCCATTTTCACGCGTGCCTTGATGCCTTCGAAACGCAGGCCTTCTTCCGTGGTCAGGAGCAGTTCGCCGATACCGAACAGGCCCATGACGGCGATGAGGAAGGAAACGCCCTTGATCAGTTCAGGAATATCGAAAGTGAGGCGCAGGTTGCCGGAGATCGTGTCCATGCCGACCGAGGCCAGCGCGAAGCCAAGCATCATCGAAACCAGGGTCTTGAACGGCGATTGCGCGCCCATCGAGATAAAGCTGGCGAAGGCGAGGAAATAGACGGCGAAATATTCAGGCGACGAGAATTTCAGTGCGAAATTGGCGACCCAGCCGGACAGGAGCGTGATCATCACGACACCCGACAATGCGCCGATACCGGCGGACACAAATGCCAGTGTCAGCGCACGGCTCGCCTGGCCGGTCTTTGCCATCGGATAGCCGTCGAAGGTCGTCGCGACAGAGGAGGGTTCGCCGGGGATGTTGAACAGGATGGACGTCGTCGATCCGCCGAAAAGCGCTCCCCAATACATGCAGGACAAGAGGATGATCGCCGAAATCGGGTCCATCGAGAATGTCAGCGGCAAAAGCAGCGACACGCCGTTGGGAGCCCCCAACCCGGGGAGCACGCCGACGAGGATGCCAAGCGTCACGCCGAGCATCATCAGCAGAATATGATTGAAGCTCAGGATATGGCCGAAGCCGTCGATCAGGAGACCGATATTTTCCATGTCTTTCCTCCTAAAGACAACAAGGCGGCAGGATCAATAGATCCCGAACCACGCCTCGACCGGGCCTTTCAGGAGCGGAACCTTGAAGCCGATTTCGAAGATGACGAAGAAGAGAAGCGAGACTGCGATGCCCGATGGCAGGCCGATCCACCACTTGTAGCGGCCCTGGAAAGTCATGGCGCCGGCGATATAGAGCGCCGTTCCGACATAGAGACCGAGAAAGGTGGAGACTGCTGCGAAGGCAACAAGCGGCAACAGAAACGACAAGACGACCTTGAATCGCGAAGCTTCAAAGAAGATTTCGCCGCTGCTGCGGTGCTTGAACAGAGCGGCGACCAGATTGGCGGCGCTACCGAACATGATCAGAAGGCCGATATAGAAGGGGAAATAGCCTGCATCCGGCCCCATGTCGGTCCAGCCCGTGCCGGCTTCGACCGACCCGTAGCAGACTGCGGCACCGAAGGCGCCAGTCAAGAGGGCGACGCCGATTTCCATCGCGAAACGGGACAATCCCTTGGCGCTGTTCTCGCTCATCGTTCAAACCTTTCCGGTGGGTGCGGACGCCCTGAAGCGTCCGCAGGGAACCTTAATGGGTTCAGTTGGCGAGCCAACCTTCGCGCTTCAGCACTTCCGTCACCGAAGCCTCGTTGCCCTTGATGAAATCGGCAAGCTGCGTGCCGCTCATATAGTCGGCCGACTGCGAGGTATCAGCAAGATACTTGGCCCATTCCGGTGTCTCAGACACCTTCTTCAGGACACCGGCGTAAAAATCAACAACGTCCTGTTCGACGCCAGCCGGCAACCAGACGGTACGCGGCATGGAGTAGTTGTCGATCGCGATGCCGCTTTCCTTGCAGGTCGGGATATCCCCCCAGCCCTGTTCGCCGGCAACCTTGCCGTCGCTCTTCAGCTTTTCCGACTTGAACACGCAGACCGGCTTGACCATGCCTGCCTGCCACTGGCCGAGGTTTTCGCTCGGGTTGTTGACGTTGGCGGCAATGTGTTCGCCAGCCAGTTGGACGGCCGCTTCGCCGCCGCTCTTGAATGGGATATAGCCGAGCTTGGCACCGCTTGCATCGTTGATCATCGAGGTGAGGATCTGGTCGACGTCCTTCGACTGGCTTCCACCAACTTTGTAATCGCCGGCTTCCTTGGCCTTGGCGACGAAATCGGCGGCCGTCTTGATGTCAGACTTGCCGTTGACCCAGAGCACGAATTCATCGGAGGCGAGTGCGGCCACCGGCGTCAGGTCTTCCGACTTGTAGGGAACCTTGGCACGAACCGGCAGCAGGTAGGCATTGTTGGTGCCGAAAGCGAGCTTGTAGGCGTCGCCCTTGTAGCCCGCCGCATAGACGAAGCCTTCAGCACCACCGGCGCTGCCCTTGTTGGTGACGACGACTGGCGCCTTCATCAACTCGTACTTGGAGATGATTGACTGGATCGTGCGCGCGAAGATATCCGTGCCGCCGCCGGGGCCGGCGGTAACGACGAACTCGACCGGGCGGTTCGGCTCGAAAGCCATTGCCGGTGCGGCAACGCCGAATGCGGCAACCATGATGCATGCGATTGAGACTGATGTTTTCATCTAAAACTCCTCCGTTGAATGAACGGCGTGGACCTCCTCCACGCCGGTAGAAACCAAAACAGGTCGAATTCAGGCAGCAGCGGCCTGGGCCGCACTTCTTTTCGCCATGCGCGCCGCCAGAAGAATGGCCTCACGGCTTGCGCCAACATCGGCAATACCCTTGCCGGCGATGTCGTATGCAGTGCCGTGAGCGGGCGTGCACAGAGCGAATGGCAGTCCGCCCATCATCGTCACGCCCTTGTCGAAGCCCATCATCTTCATCGCGATCTGACCCTGGTCGTGATACATGGTCAAAACCGCCTGGAAACCTTCCTTCAGCGCCCGCAGGAAGACGGTGTCGGCCGGGAAGGGGCCTTCGACATCCCATCCGCGTTGGCGGGCAAACTGCACAGCCGGCTCGATGATGTCGATTTCTTCCATGCCGAAGCTGCCGCCGTCGCCGGCGTGCGGGTTGAGGCCTGCGACCGCAATGCGCGGATTGTCATAACCAGCTGCCTTCAGGCACCCCCGCGTCAGCTCGATTTCAGCAAGGATGCCGTCGACCGACAGGTTGGCCGAAACTTCGGACAACGGAATGTGCGAGGTGACGCGCGCATTCCAGACCTTCTCCAGAACATTGAATTCGCGCACCTTGCCGGTGAAGCCGATGACATCGGCGACGAAACGGATTTCATCGTCATAGCCCGGATAAGCAAAGCGCATCGCCTTCTTGTTGAAGGGGGTGAAGCAGACGGCCTGTGCACGGCCCTTGTCAGCCAGCTGCAGCGCAGTGCGGAAGTTGGTGGTGGCGAATGTGCCGCCGGCAAGCGTTGCCTCGCCGCGATCGACATCGGCCGGATCGAGATGGGCAAGATCGATGAATACGTGCTTGTCAGTGCCGGCGCCCTCGAAATTCTCCAGCGATGCGGAAGCGAGATCGAGCGCGAGCCCGGCGCATTCGGCACCTTCATCGAGAATACGGCGATCGCCGATCACAACCAGATGTGCCGCTTCGCGAATATCGTCCATCGACAGGAGCTTGGCGGTCAGTTCTGGGCTGATGCCTGCCGGATCGCCCATGGCGAGCGCAATAACAGGACGCGCATCGTTGGCGCTCAGGGTCATGATGAAAGTCCTCCGCTTCATGCTGTTGCAGCCGTCATACGGCATTCATAATTCTGCATCAAGTCTTTTGTATTCTGTATGCAGCATTTTTTGTTGACGTTGGATCAGGCAATCTTCATGTTCGCAATGCGCTTCAGAAACACAACGCGCCAGAGCGGAACGGGCACGAAAGACATGGACGAGATCTCCTCACTGCAACGCCGTGCTGATGGCAGCGCCGGTCCGATCCGGCGCACGGCCCTGCACGACACGCTGGTCAACCACCTGCGCGACATGATCATTGAGGGGGACCTTGAGCCGGGCACGCGTCTGCATGAAGGCCAGCTGGGAGAACAGCTCGGGGTGTCCCGCACGCCGTTGCGCGAGGCAATCAAATATCTGGCCAGCGAGGGTCTGGTCGAACTGGTGCCGAGCCGGGGCGCGGTGGTCAAACGCTTCAGCCCGAAAGACGTCCATGACATGCTGACGGTGCTGCGAACGCTCGAAGAACTCGCAGGCCGTCTCGCCTGTGAAGCCGCAACCGATGCGGAAATCGCCGAGGTGCGGGCGCTGCACGACGAGATGATCGACCGCTACAAGGCCGCTGACCGTCTGCAATATTACAAGCTCAACCAGGACATCCACACCGCGATCGTCCGGCTGGCGCAGAACAGCTCGCTGATCGATATTCATGCCATCCTGCAGACCCGGCTGAAGCGCATCCGCTTCATCGGCCATGAAGGTCCTGAAAAATGGGCTGCCGCCGTTTCCGAACACGAGGAAATGATCTCGGCGCTGGAAGCCCGCGACAAGACCCGCCTGTCCGAAGTCCTCGGCCGGCACTTGTTCAATGCGTGGGACAGGGTGCGGGCATCACTCTGATCCGCCCGGATTCTCCTCATCAAATCCCGACAGCACGTGCGAATCTATTTGACTGCTGATGCAGCTGCCTGCCGCCGGAAGGCCGCGGGGCTCTTCGTGGTCCATTTGCGGAAAGCGCGGTGGAACGCGCTTGGTTCGGAGTAACCGAGCTGCGCGGCGATGTCTCCAACGCTTGCGTCACTGCTTTGCAGCATCTCGACGGCGCGGTCGCGGCGGATTTCGTCCTTGATACCGGCATAACTTTGGCCTTCGGCCTGCAGCCGATGGCGCAATGTCGAAGGCGACATGTGCATCTGCGCGGCGAGGTCGTCAAACCCGGACCACGCCGCTGGCGCCTGTTGGCGAAGCCGCTTGCGAACGGCGGCCGCCAGCCCCGCATCATACCGGTAACGCACGAGAATGTTGGCAGGCGCTCCCCGAAGAAACTGTTTCAGGGCCTGTTCGGTCCGCACGATCGGCAGCTTCAAGACTGCACGATCGAAGGCCAGGCGGCTGACGGGCTGTGAAAACTGTACGGGCGCGCCGAAGAAAAGGCGGTAATCGGCGCCCTCCAGCGGTTCGGCGCAGCGAAAGTCCACCCGGCGAATCGGGATGCGGCGGCCGACCAGCCAGCAGGTGATGCCGTGTAGCAGTATCCAGTAGGTCCGATAGGCAAAGGCCGACCTGGCCTCTCCCTTGTCCGTCAGTACGATCTCGGCGAGCCCATCGCGGATCACCAGTTCGCCGCTTGGATCTTCCAGTACCACGCCGAGAAAACGAAGCGCCCGGCGAAGGGCCTGATCAAGCGTCTTGGCATGCAGCACGCAATGACAGAGAAGCGTAAAGCTGCCGCGCCGCATCGGCCGCTCGCCCATCCCGAAGAATTCATCATCCACTTCCGCTGCAACCGCCAGCCACAGAGCACCGTAACTTTCGGCAGAAATCGGTTTTTCGACCACGAGCGGTAAACCCAGTGAAGCCAAAAGCGGCGCCGTCGGCTTTCCGGCCCGGCGCAGGCAGTCAAGCGCCTCCTCGACAAACGAGGGCGAAATCATCCGCCGGTCCGCGTCCATCATCGATTTTCCTCCCATATGGCAAAACCGGCCGAAAAATGAGGCGCAGTTCTGTCATCGCTTGCAATATCGCGCGAGCGTAGAGTCCGGCAAGATGCTATGATCAAAATCAGGCATGATGGACGGAACGCGGCGGGGAGGCTGCATGACGGATCAGGGGCTGACTGTTGCGCGCCTTCACATGAGAAAGGCAGCGCTATGAATATTTCCGGCAAGGTTTTTGTGGTCACCGGCGGTGGTTCCGGTCTTGGCGCGGCTGTCGCGCGCATGCTGGCTGAGGCTGGCGCCCGCATCGTTATCGCCGACATCAACCAGGACGCAGGTGCGCAGACCGCTGCAAGTCTCGGGGCAAGCGCCCGGTTTGTCCGCACCGATGTCACCAGCGAGCCGGACGCTCAGGCCGCCATCAACACTGCGCTTGAAACATTCGGCCATCTCCATGGCCTGGTGAATTGTGCCGGCGTTGCTCCGGGTGAAAAAGTTCTCGGCCGCGACGGCCCGCATCGTCTTGAGAGTTTTGCGCAGGCGATCGGTATCAATCTGGTCGGCACATTCAACATGATCCGGCTTGCCGCTGCCGCCATCCAGACACAGGAACCGGACAGCGAAGGCGAGCGCGGCGTCATCGTCAATACAGCCTCCGTTGCCGCGTTCGACGGCCAGATCGGTCAGGCTGCCTATTCCGCCTCCAAGGGCGGCGTCGTCGGCATGACCCTGCCGATTGCGCGCGAACTCGCCCGCTACGGCATCCGCGTCGTCACCATCGCGCCTGGCATTTTCGAGACGCCGATGATGGCCGGCATGCCGCCCGAGACGCAGGAAGCGCTTGGAAAGAGCGTACCGTTTCCGCCACGTCTTGGCCGTCCGGCTGAATTTGCTGCTTTGGTGCGCCACATCTGTGAGAACACCATGCTGAATGGCGAGGTCATCCGTCTGGATGGCGCGCTGCGCATGGGCCCGCGCTGAGCGGCTTGGGAGGTTTGAAATGACAGCACATGATCCCATCGTCATTGTCGGCGCCGCCCGTACCGCCATGGGCGGATTTCAGGGTGATCTGCAGGGCGCCACCGCGCCGGACCTCGGGGCTGCGGCCATTCGCGCCGCATTGGAGCGTAGCGGCCTGGCATCGGAGCTGGTGGATGAAGTCGTGTTCGGCTGTGTGCTTCCGGCCGGGCAGGGGCAAGCACCAGCCCGTCAGGCGGCCATCGGCGCGGGTCTTCCATTTGCAACCGGCGCCAGCACCGTCAACAAGATGTGCGGCTCTGGCATGAAAGCGGCGATGCTGGCGCATGATCTTATCCTGGCCGGCAGCGCCAACATTGCTATCGCCGGCGGCATGGAAAGCATGAGCAATGCGCCCTATCTGCTGGATCGGGCCCGCGGCGGTTACCGGCTCGGTCATGGCCGCGTCATCGACCACATGTTCCTCGACGGGCTGGAGGATGCCTATGACAAGGGACGGCTGATGGGCACGTTTGCCGAAGATTGTGCCGAGGCCTATCAATTCACGCGGCCAGCCCAGGACGACTTTGCCGTGACCTCGCTCACACGGGCCAAAAAGGCCATCGAGGATGGATCGTTCGATAGCGAGATCACGCCGGTCACCCTGAAGACTGGAAAGACGGAACAGGTCGTCAGCCGCGATGAGCAACCGGGCAAGGCGAAACTTGAAAAAATTCCGACGCTGAAGCCTGCCTTCCGCGAAAATGGCACGGTGACGGCGGCCAATGCCAGCTCGATTTCCGATGGCGCTGCAGCACTGGTGCTGATGCGCCGCTCCGAAGCGGAGCGTAGGGGCTTGACGCCTCTTGCCACCATCACCGGCCATTCCACCCATGCGCAGGCACCCAATCTGTTTGCCACCGCACCGATCGGCGCGCTGAAGAAGCTCAGCGAGCGCACCGGATGGGCCTTGAAGGATGTCGATCTGTTCGAGATAAATGAGGCCTTCGCCGTGGTCGCGATGGCTGCGATGCGCGATCTCGATCTGCCGCATGACAAGGTCAATGTGCATGGCGGCGCTTGCGCGCTCGGCCATCCCATCGGCGCATCCGGCGCCCGCGTCATCGTCACATTGCTGGCGGCTCTTGAGCGCTACGATCTGAAGTGCGGCATGGCCTCGCTCTGCATCGGCGGCGGCGAGGCGACGGCGATCGCGGTCGAGCGGCATTGAGCGGGACGGGGAGGAGAGAACACATGATCCTGTCTGAACAACAGATCCAGATTCGCGACGTGGCCCGCGATTTTGCCTGCGAGCGGCTGGCACCGGGTGCCGCAGAGCGCGACGTGTCGCATGCTTTTCCAAAGGCTGAGCTGAAGGAGATGGGCGAACTCGGCTTCCTCGGCATGCTGGTGCCGGAAGCCTATGGCGGCTCGGAAACCGGAACCGTGGCCTATGCGGTCGCGCTCGAGGAAATTGCGGCCGGTGATGGTCCTTGCTCGACGATCATGAGCGTGCACAGTTCGGTGGGTTGTGTGCCGATCCTGAAATTCGGCACAGAAGAGCAGAAGCAGCGTTTCCTGCCGAAACTTGCTTCCGGTGAATGGATCGGCGGCTTTGCTCTGACGGAACCACAGGCAGGGTCCGACGCCTCCAACCTGCGCACCCGCGCCCGCCGCGATGGCGACGACTATGTGCTCGACGGCGCCAAGCAGTTCATCACATCCGGCAAGAACGGCAATGTCATCATCGTCTTCGCCGTTACCGATCCGGATGCCGGCAAGAAAGGCATCACGGCCTTCATCGTGCCGACAGACACGCCCGGTTATGAGGTCGTTCGCGTCGAACACAAGCTCGGCCTGCATTCTTCGGACACCTGCCAGATTGCCTTCAGCAACATGCGTATCCCCGCCGAATTGCGGCTGGGCGCGGAAGGTGAGGGGTACAAGATCGCGCTCGCCAATCTCGAAGGTGGCCGCATCGGCATCGCCTCGCAATCGGTCGGCATGGCGCGTGCGGCCTTCGAGGCCGCCCGCGACTATGCCCGCGAGCGCATCGCCTTCGGCAAGCCGATCATCGAGCATCAGGCCGTGGCTTTCCGCCTTTCCGACATGGCGACGCAGATTGCCGCAGCCCGGCAGATGGTGCTGCATGCGGCCGAGTTGAAGGAAGCCGGGGAGCCCTGCCTGACGGAGGCGTCGATGGCAAAACTGTTTGCCTCGGAAATGGCCGAAAAAGTCTGCTCGGATGCGATCCAGATCCATGGCGGCTACGGTTACATGTCGGATTACCCGGTCGAGCGTATCTACCGCGATGTCCGCATCTGCCAGATCTATGAAGGAACAAGCGACGTGCAACGCATCGTCATTGCACGTAGTCTATAAAACAATGCGCCCGCTTCCGGGAGGAGACTGGAAGGTAAGGGCAAAAATGGGAGGAAGAGCACGGCATGACCGAGTTCCCACAGTTGAGTCTGCATGTTCCTGAACCGGCCGTCCGGCCCGGTGGCATGCCGGATTTTTCCAATGTTGATATTGCCAAGGCCGGCTCAGTGCCGCGCCCTGCAGTCGATGCCGCATCCGAAGATATCCGCGATCTCGCCTATTCGATCATTCGCGTGCTGAACCGCGAGGGCGAAGCGGTCGGCCCCTGGGCTGGGTTACTGTCGGATGAGGAATTGCTGACCGGCCTCAGGCACATGATGAAGCTGAGGGCCTTCGATGCGCGGATGCTGATGGCACAACGCCAAGGCAAGACCTCCTTCTACATGCAGCATCTGGGTGAGGAAGCCGTCAGCTGTGCTTTCCGCAAGGCTCTGCGCAAAGGCGACATGAACTTCCCGACCTATCGTCAGGCGGGTCTGCTGATTGCCGACGATTATCCGATGGTCGAGATGATGAACCAGATCTTCTCCAACGAGAAGGATCCGTTGCGCGGGCGCCAACTGCCGATCATGTATTCCTCCAAGGAGCACGGCTTCTTCACCATTTCCGGCAATCTCGCCACACAATATGTCCAGGCGGTCGGATGGGCGATGGCGTCTGCCATCAAGAACGACACCAAGATCGCGGCTGCCTGGATCGGCGATGGCTCGACGGCGGAATCGGATTTCCATTCGGCGCTGGTCTTCGCCTCGACCTACAAGGCGCCTGTTATCCTCAATATCGTCAACAACCAGTGGGCCATTTCCACTTTTCAGGGCATCGCCCGCGGCGGCTCCGGCACGTTTGCAGCGCGTGGCCTCGGCTTCGGTATTCCGGCGCTGCGTGTCGATGGAAACGATTATCTTGCCGTCTATGCCGTGTCCCTTTGGGCCGCGGAGCGCGCCCGGCGTAATCTCGGCCCCACTCTGATCGAATATGTCACCTACCGAGTCGGCGCGCATTCCACCTCCGACGATCCGAGCGCATACCGCCCGAAAACAGAATCCGAGGCGTGGCCGCTCGGCGATCCCGTCCTCAGGCTGAAGAAACACCTGATCATGCGCGGTGTCTGGTCCGACGAGCGGCATGTGCAGGCAGAGGCCGAAATCCTCGACGAGGTCATTCAGGCGCAGAAGGAAGCCGAAACCCACGGTACCCTGCATGCGGGTGGAAAACCGTCTGTGCGCGATATCTTCGAAGGCGTCTATGCCGAGATGCCGCCCCATATTCGCCGCCAGCGGCAGAAGGCAGGATACTGACATGGCCAGAATGACGATGATCGAGGCCGTGCGCAGCGCCATGGACGTCTCGATGGAACGTGATGACGATGTGGTGGTGTTTGGCGAGGATGTCGGCTATTTCGGTGGCGTCTTCCGGTGCACCCAGGGGCTTCAGGCGAAATACGGCAAGACCCGCTGCTTCGACGCGCCTATCAGCGAAAGCGGCATCGTCGGCACCGCGATCGGCATGGCCGCCTATGGCCTCAAACCCTGCGTCGAAATCCAGTTCGCCGATTACATGTACCCGGCCTACGACCAGATCACCCAGGAAGCCGCCCGTATCCGTTACCGCTCGAACGGCGACTTCACCTGCCCGATCGTTTTGCGCATGCCGACGGGCGGTGGTATCTTTGGCGGACAGACGCACAGCCAGAGCCCGGAGGCGCTGTTTACCCACGTCTGCGGCTTGAAAGTCGTTGTGCCTTCCAACCCATACGACGCCAAGGGCCTGCTGATCGCCTCGATCGAAGACCCCGACCCGGTGATGTTCCTTGAACCGAAGCGCCTCTACAACGGTCCTTTCGACGGTCATCACGACAGGCCGGTCACACCATGGTCCAAACACGAACTCGGCGAGGTGCCGGAGGGACATTACAGCATCCCGATCGGCAAGGCCGAAATACGCAGGCAGGGTTCTGCGGTCACCGTGATCGCCTATGGCACAATGGTGCATGTGGCGCTGGCGGCCGTCGAGGAAATGGGCATCGATGCCGAAGTGATCGACCTTCGCAGCCTGTTGCCGCTTGATCTCGATACGATCGTGCAATCGGTCACCAAGACCGGCCGCTGCGTCGTCGTCCATGAGGCGACGCTGACATCGGGCTACGGCGCCGAACTCACAGCCCTCGTGCAGGAACATTGCTTCTACCATCTGGACGCCCCGGTCGTGCGCGTCACGGGCTGGGACACGCCCTATCCGCATGCGCAGGAATGGGATTATTTCCCCGGACCCGGCCGCGTCGGGCGCGCGCTTGCCGAAGTGATGGAGGCATAATCATGGGTGAATTCATCATCAAGATGCCGGATGTCGGCGAAGGCGTGGCGGAGGCTGAGCTTGTCGAATGGCATTGCGAGGTTGGCGATCCCATCCGCGAGGACATGATCCTGGCCGCCGTCATGACCGACAAGGCGACGGTCGAAATCCCGTCGCCGGTTACCGGTACTGTTCTCTGGCTGGGTGCCGAGATCGGCGATACCGTTGCCGTCAAGGCGCCGCTGGTCCGCATTCAGGTCGCGGGCGAGGGCGGCGAGTTGGAAGCCGTTCCGATGGCGGAAACGGTGCCGATCGCCCCGTCTTCTCCCCAGCGGGGAGACGGTGCCCGAAGGGCGGATGAGGGGGCCTCTTCGCCCTCAATTCGCCAGCCAGCCCCCTCATCCGGCCCTGCGCGCCACCTTCTCCCCGCTGGTGAGAAGGCAAGCCGCACTGTCCCCGATACGCTAGCCAAACCGCTGGCTTCGCCCGCCGTGCGTCTGCGGGCACAGGACTGCGGCATCGACCTCAGGCAGGTGATCGGCACTGGTCCGGCCGGACGCATCACCCACGACGACCTCGACCAATTCCTTGCCCGTGGTGCGCAACCGCAACCAGCACCGACCGGTCTTGCCAAAAAGACCGCCGTCGAGGAGATCAAGGTCACCGGCCTGCGCCGCCGTATTTCCGAAAAGATGGTGCTGGCGACGTCGCGCATTCCCCATATCACTTATGTTGAGGAAATCGACGTCACCGATCTGGAAGATTTGCGGGCGACGATGAACGCCACCCGCAAGCCCGACCAGACGAAGTTGACGATCCTGCCCTTCCTGATGCGCGCGATGGTGAAGACCATTGACGAGCAGCCCGTTGTCAACGCCACCTTCGACGACGACGCGGGCATCATCAGCCGTCACGCCGCTGTCCATATCGGTATCGCCACGCAGACACCGGCGGGCCTGACCGTTCCCGTGGTGCGCCATACGGAAGCGCGCGGTATCTGGGACTGCGCAGCCGAAGTAGTGCGGTTGGCCGACGCCGCCCGTACAGGCTCGGCGCTGCGTGAAGAACTCTCCGGCTCGACCATCACCATTACTTCGCTCGGCGCCATGGGAGGCATCGCCACCACGCCGATCATCAACCACCCGGAGGTGGCGATCGTCGGTGTCAACAAGATCATGACCCGGCCGGTCTGGGACGGCAGCCAGTTCATCCCGCGCAAGATGATGAACCTGTCGTCCAGCTTCGACCACCGTGTGGTGGACGGCTGGGATGCGGCGACCTTCGTCCAGCGGATCAAGGCGTTGCTCGAAACTCCCGCGCTGATTTTCATTGAAAGCTGAGCCCATGAAAGAGATCGTCTGCAAACTTCTCGTCATCGGCGCCGGTCCGGGGGGCTATATTTGCGCCATCCGGGCCGGGCAGCTCGGAGTCGATACCGTCATCGTCGAAGCCGTCAAGGCCGGTGGCACCTGTCTCAATATCGGCTGCATCCCCTCCAAGGCGCTGATCCATGCGGCCGAGGAATTCGAAAAAGTCAGCCACATGGCGAGCGCCAAAAGCCCGCTCGGAATTTCCGTCGAGGCGCCCAAACTCGATCTTGCCAAGACCATCGCCTGGAAGGACGGCATCGTTGGACGCCTGAACAGTGGCGTGCTGGGGCTCCTGCGCAAGGCCCGGGTCAAGATCGTCCACGGCCGGGCAAAATTCCGTGACGGCAAGACCGTCGAGGTCGAGACGGAAACGGGCGTGCAGGTCATCCGCGCCGAAACGATCGTCATCGCCACTGGTTCGGAGCCGGTGGAACTGCCATTCCTGCCCTTCGGCGGGCCGGTCATTTCTTCGACGGAAGCGCTGTCCCTGAAAACCGTGCCGCAAAAGCTGGTAGTGGTCGGTGGCGGCTATATCGGCCTTGAGCTGGGCACCGCCTTCGCCAAAATAGGGTCCAAAGTCACCGTCGTTGAAGCGACATCACAAATCCTGCCGCAATATGATGCCGAACTGGTGAAGCCCGTGGCCAAGCGGTTGGCCGATCTCGGCATCCGTGTTCTGACAGGCGCCAAGGCTAAGGGGCTTTCCGGCAGTGCGCTGCTGATCGAGACCGCCGAAGGCGCGGAAGAGCAGCTTGCCGCCGACAAGATCCTCGTCACCGTCGGCCGCAAGCCCAGGACGGAAGGCTGGGGGCTGGATGAACTCGACCTTGATCGCACCGGAAAATTCCTGCGCATCGACGACCGCTGCCGCACCTCGATGCGTGGTGTCCATGCGATCGGCGATATCACCGGCGAGCCGATGCTGGCCCACCGCGCCATGGCGCAGGGCGAGATGGTTGCCGAAATCGTCGCCGGCAAAAAGCGCATATGGGACAAACGCTGCATTCCAGCCGTTTGCTTCACCGACCCGGAAATCGTCACTGCCGGTCTCTCACCGGATGAGGCGCGGGCGCAGGGCTACGAAATCCGCGTCGGCCAATTCCCGTTTAATGCTAATGGCCGCGCCATGACCATGCTCTCGGAAGAAGGCTTCGTTCGCATCGTCGCTCGCGCCGACAGCAACCTCGTCCTCGGTATTCAGGCTGTCGGCTCTGGCGTTTCCGAACTGTCGAGCGCGTTTGCGCTGGCGATTGAAATGGGTGCCCGCCTGGAAGATATCGCCGCGACGATCCACGCCCACCCGACCCGCAGCGAAGGCTTCCAGGAAGCCGCCTTGAAAGCGCTTGGCCATGCCCTCCATATCTGAAACTCGTGCGACAGAAGCCGAAACGCTGATCGAGCGTCATGGTGCGCTCGGGCGCATCCGGCTCAATCGTCCAAAGGCGCTCAACAGCCTGACGCTGCAGATGGTGCGTGACATGGAGGCAGCGCTCGACGGTTTCGAACGTGCTTCTGACGTCGCTGCGGTGCTTGTCACGGGCGAGGGGGAGCGGGGCCTGTGCGCCGGCGGTGATATCCGCGCGATCTATGACGGCGGCAAAGCCGGATCGAACGCGCCAACGACATTCTGGCGGGAGGAGTACAAGCTCAACGCGCGTATCGGTCATTATCCCAAGCCTTATATCGTCGTCATGGACGGCATTGTCATGGGCGGCGGTGTCGGCATCTCCGTTTATGGCAGCCATCGGATCGTCACCGAACGGACCCGGTTTGCCATGCCGGAAACCGGCATCGGGTTTTTTCCGGATGTGGGTGGATCATGGTTCCTGACGCGTCAGGCCGGCGAACTCGGCACCTATGTCGGCTTGACCGGCGAACCGCTGGGGGCTGCCGACGCGATCCTCGCAGGCCTTGCTGATATTTTTATCCGCTCCGAGCGGCTTCCAGAGTTGATCGAGGCTTTGGCATCATTGCCTGCTGACAGCCCGCACGAAGCCGTTTCAGCCACCATCGCAGGCTTTTCGGAGACACTGCCAGCCGGCGTTCTGGAACCGCAACAACAGACCATCGATAGCCTCTTTGCGTTTGACACCATCGAAGGCATTCTGGAGGCGCTGCGCCGGGACAACAGTCCTTTTGCTGAAAGGATTTCATCCGTTCTCTCGACAAAATCGCCGCTCAGTCTCAATGTCACGTTGCGGTTGTTGCGGCTTGGCAAACATGCCGAACGTCTGGAAGATTGCCTCGAACGGGAATTTGCAGCGACGGCAGCGGTTTTGACCAGCCACGATTTTTACGAGGGCGTCCGTGCCGCCGTGATCGACAAGGACCGCAATCCGCAATGGCGGCCAGCGCGGCTTGCGAATGTCACCGCAACCGACGTCGATGCCTATTTCCAGCCATCCGCCCATCCGCTCTTTGCGGCGAAGATCAAGGAAGGATCACGAACATGACGATCGGTTTTATCGGCCTCGGTCATATGGGCGGCCCGATGGCTGCCAATCTCGTCAAGGCACGCCATGTGGTCAGGGGATTCGACCTCGCGCAGCCTCTAATGGACGAAGCGCGTAGTAAGGGCATCACCGCCTGCGCGTCGCTTGCCGAAGCGGTCGCTGGGGCCGATACCGTCATCACCATGCTTCCTGCCGGCAAACACGTCCTGTCGGTCTGGCAGGAACTGCTGGCCTTGGTGCCATCCGGCACACTTTTGATCGATTGCTCGACCATCGACATCGACAGCGCCCGTGGGGCGCATGACATGGCGGCCGCAAAAGGCTGCCCCTCGCTCGATGCGCCCGTATCCGGCGGAACCGGTGGCGCCACGGCGGGCACGCTGACCTTCATGATCGGCGGCGAACGGGATGTTTTCGCGAAGTCCCAGCCAATATTCGAAGCGATGGGCAAAAAGATTATCCATTGCGGTGGCATGGCTGCGGGGCAGGCCGCGAAGATCTGCAACAACATGATCCTCGGCATCAGCATGATTGCGGTCGGCGAAGCTTTCGTGCTTGGCGAAAAACTCGGCCTCTCGCATCAGGCGCTGTTTGATGTCGCCTCGGTATCGTCAGGCCAATGCTGGTCACTGACCACCTATTGCCCAGTTCCTGGACCTGTCCCTACATCGCCTGCCAACAACGATTATAAGCCTGGCTTTGCCGGTGCCCTGATGCTGAAGGACCTGAAGCTTTCTCAGGCGGCGGCGCAATCTGCCGGCGCAGTCACGCCGCTTGGCGCCAAGGCGGCAGAGCTTTACGCGCTGTTCAACGAGCTTGGCAATGACGGCAAGGATTTCTCCGGCATCATCAACATGTTACGGCAACAATCCGGCGACACTGCCTGACCAAGCCCGAAACGTCCGCAAGAGGATCACGCCCATGGAAAAACCGATCATCATTGAGCAGCAAGACCGGGTCGTGATCGTCACGCTGAACCGGCCTGCCGCCCGCAACGCGCTCAATTCCGAGATCATGAACGCGCTGGCGAGCGACCTCGCACCGCTTGACCGCGATCCCGGTGTCGGCTGCTTTGTGCTGAAGGGTTCCGACAAGGCCTTTGCGGCCGGCGCCGATATCAAGGAGATGGCGGACAAGTCGTTCCCCGACATGTTCGGTGAGGATTTCTTTGCCGCCTGGGACAAGTTCGCGTCGTTCCGCACGCCAAAGATTGCCGCGGTTTCCGGTTATGCACTCGGTGGCGGTTGTGAGCTGGCAATGATGTGCGACATGATCTTCGCCGCCGACACGGCGATGTTCGGCCAGCCGGAAATCAAGCTGGGCGTCATCCCCGGCATGGGTGGCTCGCAGCGGTTGACGAAGCTGGTCGGCAAGGCGAAGGCCATGGACATGGTCCTCACCGGCCGGATGATGGATGCGACCGAGGCCGAACGCTGCGGCCTCGTCGCACGCGTGCTCCCGGCGGAAAAACTGCTGGAGGAAACGCTGAAGGCCGCTCAAACGATTGCGGGATACGGCAAGGCCGCCACGATGGCGGCGCGAGAAGCCGTCGACCGCGCGCTCGAAGGCGGCTTGCGCGAAGGCATCCTGTTCGAACGCCGCATTTTTCACGCGCTGTTCGCCACACAGGACCAGAAGGAAGGCATGGCGGCTTTCATTGAAAAACGGCCAGCGCAATTCCAGGGGAAGTAGAAGGCGATATGGACAAAGCCAGCCTACTGAGCGTCAAAAACAACCGAATGCCGTGTGCGCCCTCGGTTCGGCCCATCCGCGTAGCGATCTTGGAAACTGAGGTTTGGTAATTCCAATCTCCTAAATCCGCTTTGAATGGCAAACTTCTTCAAAGCTCACAGCAAGCTCAGCCCCGGAGAGCCGTGCAATATCGAAACCGGTCCGGCGAGCAATGATGCCCGCCGCACCTGTTTCTGCTACTCGGCCATCAAACCGTCGAAAACCTCCAGCATTGCCTCCGCGATGGCCTTGCCGAGTGCGGCGCCATTTTCCTGCAGGGCTTCCTCGTTCATGTCGCGGGCAGCCAGTGCTAGCGCCGCACCTTCAGCCATGACGATCTCTTGCGCGCGCTGAATTGCCCAAAGCGCAAAATCGCTTCTGCCATTGATTTCCACGGTTTCCATATCGATTTCCATTCCTGCCATCGTGCCGGGAGCCTAGCGTTTCAGCCTGACCCATCTTCCCATAGCAGGGGAGAGCAGCGTTGGGAAAGACGCTTGTAATCTTCGATGTCCGCTCCAGATTGTTGTGACTGGAATTGATGGAGGCGGTCATGACGGAGGAAGCAAAAGCGGTATTGGTCCGCATAACCGGGCATGTTCAGGGTGTCGGCTTCCGGTTCTGGACGCGGGGGCAGGCGCAAAGGCTCGGTCTGTCGGGTTGGGTCCGCAACGAAACCGATGGCACCGTGGCGGCCTTGATCTGCGGTCCAGCCGCAGCCGTTGCCGCCATGCTGGAGCGCTGCTGGACCGGCCCTTCCGGTGCATCCGTTACCGATGTCCGGTCGGAGATGACGTCGCTTGACGAGGAACCGGTAGGGTTTCGCATCACGAAATAATCGGCCAAAACGGCGCGAGGAAAATCCGTCAAGCCATTGTTTTTATGTAAATTTACAGAAATTTATCCGATTTGCTTTCAAAGCCGTTGGGCCGAGTCATCTAGCAGGTGCAGCAATATTTACTTGTCGATGGCGCAATGCAGCAATAAAAGGAAGTCGTATTTTTGCGGTCAGTCATAAACGGGGAACCATACACGCAGACCTTCAATTCATGAACAACAGGAGACTTCCATGTCCATTGCAGTCAACAACTTCGACACCCTTGGCCTCGGCGCAATTGCCGGCGGAACAGTTGCCTCACGCGTCAAAGCCTATCGCGAATCCGCCGGGTACAGCGTTGAGGATCTCGCCGTGACCTGCGGGCTGGCGAATTCCGAGATTACAGCGATTGAAGATGGCAACGATGCCGATCCGGCCAAGTTGAGAAGAATTGCCGCCGCACTCCAGGTCTCCCTATCTGCCTTGTTGGAAACCGAAGTCTAAACCGGTTGCGCTCTCCGCCGCCTTGCGGTTAGCCTGCGGCCGGATGTGCTTTTGAAACCGTTCCGGGTGTGTTGCGCTTCAGCAACCGCCTCCCCCGGTGCGGCCGAGCAGAAACCCGAAACTCCGTCACTACTCCGAATATGCATCGACCGGTTGCTTGCCGCCAAGCGCCGGAGGGGCGTCAGCCATTCATCTGCAGACGCCGGCATCGCAGGCTTGTTCTCCCCACGGTCCCTGCCTCGGGCGGCCGTGATTTAACCGTGTTGGTCAGCGGGCTGATTGTCTTTTCCAGAAAATATACTGATAACGGGCTCAAACGCTGAGTCGTCCTGCCGCCTGTCGGATGGTTCTTTGCCGCGTAAAGAGGAACTGGATAGGATTTTGACGCCGAACGCCAAGGACCGGACGCTTGAGCTCCACAATGTAAGCCGCAGTTTCGGCGCAACAGTCGCGCTTGACGACGTGTCGCTGACAATTGCGTCCGGTGAAATCATCTGCCTCGTCGGTCAATCCGGCTGCGGAAAATCGACATTGCTGCGTATGATCGCTGGGGTGGACACTGTTGATGGCGGCCGTATCCTGCTCAACGATCAGGAGATTTCTGGTCCGGCACATTTCGTCGAACCGGAAGACCGCAAGATTGGTTTCGTGTTCCAGGACTATGCACTCTTTCCGCATCTGACGGTCGAACAGAATATCCAGTTCGGCCTGAAGCGCCGCTCGAAACAGGAGGCTGCTGCCAGAACGGCCGATGTTATCGCGCATATTGGCATCGCGCATCTGAAGGGGCGATATCCGCATATGCTGTCGGGTGGAGAGCAGCAGCGTGTAGCGCTTGCCCGCGCTCTGGCTCCGCAGCCGGACATCCTGCTGATGGATGAACCGTTTTCCAACCTTGACCGGGGGTTGAGGGAAAAGGTCCGCGATGAAACGCTGTCGCTTCTGAGAGGCCTTGGAACCACGGTCATTATGGTCACGCATGACCCTGAAGAAGCGCTCTCGGCGGGCGACCGGGTTGTGTTGATGAAGGCTGGCAAGATCGTTCAGGCCGGATCGGGTTACGACCTGCATGATCGGCCGGTTTCTCCTTATGCCGCCGAGTTCTTCTGCGCTTTCAATCGGATTTCCGGCGTTTATCGTAACGGACATGTTGAAACCGCGATTGGCCGGTTTGCGCAGGTGCTTGACGCACGCGACGGGACGCCGTCGATGCTCTATATCCGCCCGCAGGGAATTACGGTCTCGCGCGGTCCAGGAGATTTTTCCGGGGAAGTGAAAAATCGGATGTTCCTTGGCGAGGTCGAACAGCTTGCCATTGCCGTCAAGGGGCTGGAACAGCCGTTGCAAGTCCGCACAATGCATCGCTTGCCGTCCGGAATAGAGACGGTCGGCCTGACCGTTCTGCCAGACAGCTGGCTGGTTTTCCCCGCAGCGTAGAGGCGGGTGCTTTATCGGCATGCCTGTTTACGGTAAATTTGCCTGCGTAAACTTGACTGCTTTCATCAATTAATGCTCGACAGCTGGCATTGTTCACCTGGAGAGATTTAATGAACACGTCAAGCATCGCAAAATCCACCCTGTTTACGGCGTCATTGCTCCTCAGCACGAGCGCTGTCTCGGCTGCTGAACTCAACATCTACACGACCCGCGAGCCGGGCCTCATCCAGCCGCTGCTCGATTCTTTCACGGCCGCGACAGGCACCAAGGTCAACACGGTCTTCATGAAGGACGGCTTGGCTGAGCGCGTCGCCACCGAAGGCGCAAGCTCGCCGGCCGACATTCTGATGACCGTCGATGCCGGTAACCTGATCGATCTCGTCGAAAAGGGCATCACCCAGCCGGTCGAATCCACCGTTCTGACAGAATCGATTCCCGCGCAGCTGCGTGACGCCAGCGGCCACTGGTTCGCACTATCGATGCGCGCCCGCGTTATCTATGCGGCGAAGGACCTCGATCTCGCATCCGTCACCTATGAAGACCTGGCGGATCCGAAGTGGAAGGGCAAGATTTGCATTCGCTCCGGCCAGCACCCGTACAACACGGCCCTGTTTGCCGATCACATCGCCCATTACGGCGCCGAAGCCACTGAAAAGTGGCTGACGGGCCTGAAGGACAATCTGGCCCGCAAGGCAGCTGGTGGTGACCGCGACGGCGCCAAGGACATTCTCGGCGGCGTTTGCGATATCGCCATTGCCAATTCCTACTATGTTGGCTTGATGCGCTCCGGCAAGGGCGGCGAAGAGCAGGCCACCTGGGCCAATGCCATCAAGGTTGTTCTGCCGACGTTCAAGGACGGCGGTACGCAGGTCAACATCAGCGGCGCGGCGGTTGCGAAGAATGCGCCGAACAAGGCCGAGGCCGTCAAGCTTCTGGAATATCTCGTCTCCGACGAAGCCCAGAAGATCTACGCGGAAGCCAATTTCGAATATCCGGTCAAGGCCGGTGCAACGGTCGATCCGATTATCGCCTCGTTCGGTGAACTGAAGATCGATCCGAAGCCGCTGACGGAAATCGTCAGCCATCGCAAGCAGGCGAGCGAGTTGGTCGACAAGGTCGGCTTCGACAACTAAAGAACGGCAGGCGCCTGCGGTATCGCGGGCGCCTTTTCTTCTGACCAAAAGATGGATTTCAGCCGATGATCAGCGCCGCCCGAAGCTGGCCCGGAGGCCGCACCGGAGCCCGCTGGTTGCTTGGCGCAGGTGCTGTCGCCTGTCTGGTCATGCTGCCGATTTTCGCCCTGTTGCTGCAGGCGCTCCAGGGGTCGGCGGGGTTGTGGTCGCATCTTGCCGCCACCGTCTTGCCCGTGGCGTTGACGGACACCATCATTCTTCTCTGCGGCGTCGGCCTGATCACTGCCATTCTCGGGACATCCACGGCCTGGCTGGTCACGGCCTATGCCTTTCCCGGCCGCCGCGTCCTCGAATGGGCGCTGCTTTTGCCGCTAGCGGTTCCCACCTACATCATCGCCTATGCCTATCTCGATATTCTGCACCCGATCGGCTCGATGCAGGGGGCGATCCGCTGGCTGCTTGGCTATTCCAGCCCGCGGGAATTCCGCCTGCCGGATGTGCGCTCGATGACGGGCTGCATCCTGCTTCTGGGGTTCGTGCTCTATCCCTATGTCTATATCCCGACACGGGCGATGTTTCTGACCCAATCGGCCAATCTGATTGACGCCTCGCGCACGCTCGGCATTTCGCGCCGCGCCGTCTTCTGGCATGTCGCGCTGCCGCTGGCGCGCCCGGCAGTCGCCGTCGGGGTCAGTCTCGCCCTGATGGAAACGCTCAACGATGTCGGCGCATCCGAATTTCTCGGCGTGCGGACGCTGACCGTCTCGATCTACACCACCTGGATTACCCGCACCGATCTGCCGGGGGCTTCCCAGATCGCGCTGTCATTGCTGATGGTCGTGGTGGCGCTGGTGGCTTTTGAAAAATGGGCAAGGGGCAAACAGCGTTACTCGACCGGCGCGCAGCGCAGCCGCGCCTTCGAACCGCGCCGCGTCTCAACGGCAAAGGGGCTGGCGCTTTTTTCCGCCGGGCTCTTGCCGATCCTCATCGGTTTTGGCGCGCCCGCGATCTACCTTGTGAACGAGGCGTGGAAGCGCATCGAGTTTGCCGGGCTTTCCTCGCGGTTCCTCGACGAGGCTTTCAACACCATCGTCCTGGCATCGGCAGCCACGATCTTCACGGTTCTGTTCGGTCTGCTCGTCGCCTATGCCAGCCGCTTGCGGCCCGGTGCCGCGACGGCGTGGCTGCAGCGGCTTTCGACGCTCGGTTACGCAGCGCCCGGCACGGTTGTCGCCATCGGCGTCTTGATCGTGCTTGCCACGCTCGACGGTTTCATCGATCGCACGGCCACCGCCTGGTTCGGCGTATCGACAGGCTTGCTGTTCATCGGTTCGGGCGCCGCGCTGCTTTACGCCTATTCCGTCCGGTTCCTGGCCATCTCCGCCGGCGGCATTGATGCTGGGCTGGCGCGCATCCCGGTGTCCTTCGATCACGCGTCCCGCGTCCTTGGCCAATCGGCAGCCGGCACCTTCCGCCATGTGCATCTGCCGCTGTCGAAGGCGGCGATCACGGCGGCTGGTCTGCTGGTGTTCGTCGATTGCGTCAAGGAACTGCCCGCCACGCTGTTGCTGCGGCCGCTCAATGTCGAGACATTCGCGACACATCTGTATGGCGAGGCCGCGAGGGGCACCTATGAGGAGGCGTCCATCGCGGCTCTGGCCATCGTCGTCATCGGAATATTGCCGGTCATCCTGCTATCGCGGATGGGGCAGGCCCGCCACTAAGACTTACATGGTGTGGCCAATGCCGCTTCCGGTCAGGATCATCACCAGCATCCAGACCGCCATGGCGACCATCATCACGTTTTCCGTCAGCGAGACGAAGCCGAGCGGCACGTTGCTGTCGCCACCGACACAGGCGCATTTCAGTTCGCGCTTGTCGATATAGACGGCCTTGAACACCGAGACGGCCCCGATCGTGCCGATGAACAGTGCCACGGGGATCGAGATCCAGTTGAGCGCCCCGGCAATCATCAGGATACCGGCGCCCGCTTCTGCGAAAGGGTAGATATAGCTGTAGCGGACCCAGCGCTTGGCAAGCAGGTCATAGTTGAGGAACATCGTTGAGAAACTCTCGATGTTCTGCAGTTTCAGGATCGCCAGCACCGCCATGGTGAAGGCGATGAACCATTCAGCCGAGCGCACGGTGAAAATGCTGCCATAGGCGGCATAACTGGTTGCCAGCGCCATCAGCGCGGTGACGGCAAACACGGCGATCACGGGCCGGTAGGTCACTGCCTTCGGATCGCGGATCGTCTTGCCGAAATACCGGCGCAGGTCGTCATAGCCACCGATACGGGCTCCGTCGATAAAGGTTTGCGGTGTCGTCTGAACACCATGCTGCACCTTGAACGCGTCGGTCTGTTCCCGCGTCGTCAGCCAGCGATCATCAACCGTATAGCCCTCCTGTTCCAGAAGATCCTTGGCCTTCAGGCCGTAAGGGCAGGTGTGCTTGTCCATCACCATCCGGTAGAGAGTGGCGGTTTTCGATGTCTTGCCGGTCATATCGCAATCTTTCATTTCGCTTGGTTTGATCGATTGCAAGGACTATAACATCCGTACCATGGTACGGAGTCAAGCGATGAAAGAGACGACGATTGCAGGGCTGGCGCGTGAGGGCGGCGTTGGCGTCGAAACGGTGCGCTACTATCAGCGGCGCGGTCTGCTCGGCACGCCGCAACGCACCGGTGGCACCGGTCTGGGCGGCGGCATCCGGCGCTACGGCGAAGACGATATCCGCCGTCTGCGATTCATCCGGACTGCGCAAACGGCTGGTTTTACGCTCGACGAGATCGGCGAGCTGCTGGCGCTGGATGCCGGCGAGGACCGGCATCGTGCTCATACATTGGCGCGCGAGCGTATCGTTGCACTCGACGAGAAGATTGCCGAGCTGAGTGCTGCCCGTGCGTCGCTGCTCCGCCTTGCCGATGCTTGCGGCTCCACGTCAAAAGGCCCATGCCCGATCATCACGGCCTTCGACCTGGAGTGATGGGATCGTCAACGGTCTCGCGAACGCCTGTAGGTATCAAGGACCGAGTTTGCGATGGCGATATCCTGAACCGCGACGCCGGTGAGATCGGCAATGGTGATATCACCGGGATGGATCCGCCCCGCGGCCCTGCCACCCAGAACAGCTCCAAGTTCGGCGCAGGTGTCGGCGGAAATGTCTCCAGCCCGGAACGCGGTGGAAAATTCGCCATGGTCGAGAGATTGCGCAGCGCTGTCGCAGATGCGGCGGCTGGCCCGGGCCACCAGATCTGTCTCCAGTTCCTGCTTGCCGGGCGCATCAGCGCCGATTGCGGTAATGTGGGTGCCGGGCTGTATCCAGGCGTTGCGGATCAACGGCTCGCGTGAGGGCGTGGTCGTGATGATGATCTCGGCGCCACGGCAAAGGCGTTCCAGGTCGGAAGAGACGAGCACATCAATACCCTCGGCCTTGAGAGCATTCGCCGTTGCCCGCGCCTTGTCTTCCGAGCGTCCCCAGATCGTGAAGGAAAACGGCGTTCCCGGCATTGCCCGCTGCAGGCAGCGGGCCTGCCAGCGGGCCTGAATGCCGGTTCCGACGATTGCCACCCGCCGCGCATCCGGACGGCACAGCGCCCGGGTGGCGATGGCGCCGCCAAGGCCGGTGCGCAGGTCGGTCAGAAAACCTTCATCGAGCAGGATCGCTTCGAGAACGCCGGTTTCGGCGGACAGGACCAGCATCACCCCATTCGACGTCGGCAGGCCGATGGCCGGATTGCCGTAGAACCCGGCCGCGACCTTGACGACGAAGGACGGATCGCTGGCGATATGTCCATATTTGATATGGCAATCGCCATCCTTGTCGGGAAATGCGAGATAGCCGACCGGCGGCATCACGGCCCGGCCCTCGGACGCGGCTATATAACCTGCTTCGACGGCGGCAAGCGCATGGTCGAGATCGATCAAGGCTTCGATTTCCGGGCGGGAGAGAATGATCATTCGTCCGCCGACCGTTCCTGACTGAGATACTTGTAGACCGTTGCGCGGCCCATGCCGAGGATGCGGGAGATGTAGGCGGCTGAGTTTTTGCCGCCGAACGCGCCGTCGGCAGAAAGGTCCTTCACCACCTGCTGTTTCTGCTCGCGGGTGAGATCGGCGATGATCAGGCCGCGTGATCCTGTCCAGTTCTGGATGTATTCGTTGATGCGCTCATGCCAGTCCTCCTTGAACAGGCTGGCCGGCTTGGCATGATCGACGGGGATCGAGGCAAAGGCGCTCAATGTCTGCATCACCGCATGAAAATGCGAGACGTCGGCATTGATGCACATCACGGCTATCGGCCGCTCGCTGCTATCGCGCAGGATGATGCTGATCGACTTGATCCGGCGACCGTCCCAGTTGACCTTTTCATAGGGGCCGAGAAGACGCTCGGTTGGACGGAAATCGATCTCGTGCAGCAACGAAGGCTCGCCGATTTCGCGCTTTGAGAAATTGCCAGCAATATGCACCGCCGTCTCGGTTTCGAGATCGTGCAGCACGACCTCGACAAACGGCTGGAACAGCTGGGCTACACCATCGCAGACGGCCGCGTAAGAGGCGAGTTCGGGCTTCATCCCATCAGCCCCGCATGAAGTCCGCAAGGCGCTCGAGGCCTGCCTCCAGATGATGTTTCTGCGCGCCGATACCGATGCGGACATAGCCGTCGAGGCCGTAGACGTCGCCGGGCACCAGCATGACGCTCTTCTGCTCCCGCACCCGATCGACCAGCACCGAGGAGTTGATGTCCCTGTTGTAGCGGACAAATGCCATGCCGCCGGCGCGTGGGGGCAGGTAGGAAAACAGGTTGTTGTGCGCTTCGATCCAGGAGGTGAGCAGCGCCCGGTTCTCCCGCAGCAGATGGCGGCTGCGGGCCAGAATTTCGGCGCGCTTGGCGGGCTGCAGCACGATATTGGCGATATGTTCGCTGAGCGCCCCGGTGGTGATCGAGGTGTAGTCCTTGCGCTGCCAGGTGCCGTAGATTTCCTTGGCCGGACCGGTCAGCCAGCCAAGCCGCAAGCCCGGAAGCGCCATTGCCTTGGATAGGCCGGCGGTGACCACAGCCTTCTCGTAGAGGTCGGCGAAGCTGACGGTTTCTTCGGTGTCGAGTTCCGAGCCCTTGTAGATCTCGTCGGCATGCAGGTAGACGCCGTGTTCGCGGGCGATATCGACAAGCGCGTCCATCGTCTGGCGCGGCAACAGGCTGCCGGTCGGGTTGTTGGGATTGCACAGGCTGATCATCCTGGTTTTCGATGTCACGGCGGCGCGGACCTCGTCGAGATCCGGCAACCATCCCAGCTCCTCGCGCAGGACGATTTCCTTGACGGTGACACCGAGTGCCTTGGCCCAGCCGCGGATCTGCAGATAGTTCGGCACGAACAGCACCAGCTCGTCGCCGGGCTCCAAAAGGGTCATGACCAGAATGAAATTCGCTTCCGCCGAGCCATTGGTGACCATGACGTTGTCGCGGTCGCGACCCTTGTAGAGCCGGGCGATGGTGTCGCGCAATTCGACGCCGCCATTGGTCCAGCCGTAGCCGAGTTCGACCTCATGCAGGCCGAGCAGCTGGTCTGGCGTTAGCAGTTCCTTCAGCGAATAGGGATGGACGCCGACCAGATTCTCGTAGAGCGACTGGATCCGTTCGAGCGTGAATTCCTCGATCTGCATGACTGGGCTTCTCCGTGATGGCTTTACAGCTGTGTATCACGAAGAACATGGACTATAAAGTACATAATAGAAAATTTGTCTACATCACCTCACGTGGGCTTTGTAGCCCGGATCGCATAACGATGTTGCGTCCCGCGGGCGAGCCCTTTGAGGATGTTCCAGTGCTTTGCCTGGGTGCGGTGGATCTCGCCCAGGTTGGTATCGATGACGATGTTTTCAAACCCGGCTCTGGCCAGCATGGCGGCCACGGCTTCGGCCCGTGCGCCTTGCGAGAAATAGACCCTGGAAATGATGCTGCGATGGGTCTCCATCATGCCGGGCGGAGCATGCAGTGGATCACTCTTCAGAAGACCGCAGCGCTGCCCCCAGCCGGCGGCTTTCATCAGCATCCGTTCGAACAGGGTCGTGTTGACGAAATCGCCGTCGATCACCAGCAATGTCCCGCCGGGTTTTAGCACCCGCAACCATTCGGTAAAGGCGTTGGCCGGATCGACCAGCGTCCAGACCAGATGCCGGTTGATGATCGCGTCAAAGTGATCGTCCGGCTCCATGGTGTTCTCCGCGTCGCCGATGCGGAAAGTAATGTTGCGGGAGCGGATTTTCGCCTTGTTGCGGGCGCGCTCCAGCATCGGTTCGGCCCAATCGAGGCCGGTCACCTTGAAGCCGAGATCGTCCATCAGGTGCGAAACGACGCCCGTGCCGCTGGCAAGATCCAGGGCGGCGCGGCCTTTGCCCTCGCCAAGGTGTTTTACGATCAGCCGATGCCAGGCGGCACGTTCTTCCTCGGAAAAAATCTCGTGTCCCGGCGATTGATCGAAGGTTTCGGCGCGCACCGACCAATAGGCCTTGATCTCGTCGCGCAGGTCATAGTTCGAGAGACGGGGCGTGTCGGTCATATTGGCCTACCTTGGATGAAGTATGAGCGAATGCTTTCTGGAAAGCTTCTAAAAGATAAAACTTGACTGTCAATATCATGATAACTACGAAACGCGCAGTTCCCCGATGGAGTAGATAACGATGGGTATGTTTGGCAAGGCGGCCTTGGTCGCCGTGGGTTTCTGCGCGCTTTTTTCCAGCACGGTGCTGGCCGGTGAAAAGGTTGTCATCAAGGACATAACCGGCCGTGATGTCGAGGTCAGCGTCCCCGTCGAGAATGTCATTCTCGGTGAAGGCCGCCAGATCTATTTCGTCGCCGCTCTGGATCGGGAAGCGCCGTTCAAGCGCGTCGTCGGCTGGCGGGACGACCTGTCCAAGGCTGACCCGGAAAGCTATGATGCCTACCTCGCCAAATACCCTGAAATGGCAAAGCTGCCGACATTCGGCGGCATGAAGGATGGCACGTTCGATATCGAGCAGGCTGTTTCACTGAAGCCCGATGTCATCATCATGAACCTCGATGCGAAAACCTCGACCGAAGAGGCCGGCTATATCGAAAAGCTGGGCAAGGTCGGCATCCCGCTCGTCTATATCGACTTCCGCGAAAAGCCGATGGAAAACACCGAAGCCAGCATGCGGATCATGGGCAAGCTGCTCGGCCAGGAAACGAAGGCCGAGGACTTCATCAAGTTCCGCGCCGACAGCATCGCCAAGGTAACCGACGTGCTGGCCAAGACCGACCTGGTCCGCCCGGTCGTCTTCGTCGAGCGCGCCGGCGGCTATTCCGACGATTGCTGCATGTCGTTCGGCAACGAGAATTTCGGCAAGATGGTCGAAATCGCCGGCGGCACGAATATGGCCAAGGACATTATCCCGGGCACGTTCGGCGCGGTCAATCCGGAACAGATCATCGCCTCCAATCCCGATCAGGTCATCATCACCGGCGGCAATTGGCAGGGTTATGTTCCCGGTGGCAACTGGGTCGGCGTCGGCTATGGTGCCGATCTGAGCGAGGCGCATCGCAAGCTCGAGAACCTGACCAAGCGTCCGGCATTCACCGGTATCAAAGCGGTCAAGGACGGCAATGTGCACGCCATCTGGCACCAGTTCTACAACAACCCGTACCAGTTCGTAGCGATCCAGGAGATTGCCAAGTGGCTGCATCCGGAACTGTTCAAGGACCTCGATCCGGAAGCCACATTCAAGGAACTGCATGCACGCTTCCTGCCGCTGGACTACAAGCCCGGCTATTTCGTCTCCCTGAAGGACGAATAACCGATGGCCGTCGCTGCCGAACAGCTCGAAACGACAACAGGGCGCGCGCAATACCGCGCCCTGGCTTTGCGCCGGATCGTGCTGATCTGCGGCATGGTCGCAGCTCTCTTCCTCAGCATGTCGATCGACATGGCGCTGGGGCCGGCCAATTACACCCTGAAAGAGGTGCTGACGTCGTTGTTTTATGCTGACTCGGTCAGCGATCAGTTGCGTGTCGTCATCTGGGATATCCGCATGCCCATCGCGCTGATGGCGGTCACCGTCGGCGCATCGCTCTCCGTCGCGGGCGCGCAGATGCAAACTATTCTCGCCAATCCACTGGCGAGCCCCTTTACCCTCGGGATTTCCGCTGCCGCCGGATTTGGCGCAGCACTTGGCCTCGTCGGCGGCGTGGCGCTGTTTCCGGCCGCCGTGCAGTTCATGATCCCGATCAATGCCTTCCTGATGGCGATGGCCGCGGCGCTGTTCATCCACTTCGCTTCCACCATGCGCGGCGTGACTGTCGAAACCATCGTGCTGCTCGGCATTGCGCTGGTCTTTACCTTCAATGCGCTGCTGTCGCTGCTTGAATATCTGGCGTCTGAACAGGCGCTGGCCGCCGTCGTCTTCTGGACCATGGGCAGCCTCACCAAAGCGACGTGGCCGAAGGTCTGGATCACCGGTGCGGTGCTCCTGTTCGCGTTGCCGCTGTTTGCCCGCCAGGCCTGGGCGTTGACCGCTTTGCGGCTCGGCGAAGACAAGGCCGCAAGCCTTGGCATCAATGTGCGCGGTCTGCGGCTGCAGACGATGATGACGGTCAGCCTGCTGGCTGCCATCCCGGTTTCCTTCGTCGGCACCATCGGGTTCGTCGGCCTGGTCGGCCCGCATATCGCCCGCATGCTGGTCGGCGAAGACCAGCGGTTCTTCCTGCCCGCGTCCGTGCTTTGCGGGGCGTTGCTTCTGTCGGCAACGTCCGTCGTGTCGAAGACGCTCATTCCCGGTGCCATCCTGCCGATCGGGGTCATTACCGCGCTGGTCGGCGTACCGTTCTTCTTCATCCTGATCTTCACCAATCGGAGGCGGGCATGGTAGGTCTGGCACTCAAGGGCGTCGGCGCCAAATACGGCAAGCACGTCGTGCTATCGAACGTCGATACCGATGTCCTCAACGGCGGTGTCATGACCGCCGTGATCGGCCCGAATGCAGCGGGCAAATCCACCTTGTTCAAGCGTATCGCTGGACTCGCTTCTGGTCCGGGGACAGTGGTCCTGTCCGATACGCTGAAAGGCCCGGAAACCATCTGCTACATGCCGCAGGATACCGGCGCCAATGCCGTTCTGACGGTCTACGAATCCGTACTTTTGGCTAGCAAGCAAGGTTCGAGCTGGAAGGTGCGCGATAGCGAACTTCTGGAAATCGACCGTATCCTGCAGGCCCTGCGGATCGACGACCTTGCGTTTCGCGGTCTCGGCGAACTGTCCGGCGGCCAGCGGCAACTCGTTTCCATCGCGCAGGCTCTTGTCCGCAAGCCGGAAATCCTCCTGATGGATGAACCGACCTCGGCGCTGGATCTTTTCCGGCAGATCGAAGTGCTGGGGTTCATGCGATCGCTGGCGGCAAAATCCGGCATGTCGGTGCTGATCGCCCTGCACGATCTCAATCATGCGCTGCGCTATTGCGACAATACTATCGTCATCGCCAACGGTGCGATGGTGGCGAGCGGCCCCACCGGCGATGTCATCACCGGAACGATGTTGCGCGATATCTACCGGGTCGAGGCGCGGGTCGAGACGTGCTCTCACGGCAAGCCCGTCGTCATCGTCGATCACTCCATCCTCTGACCGGTTCAATTTTCAACGCCTGCATCGCGGGACGATTGCGAATTCTAGAATCGGGTGTTATGAGAGACGCCTATCGAGAAAGGAGGGCTGCGCAATGATTACATTTTTCCGGCACCATCGCCAGCGTGGCCCCGTCAACGCCCTGCAAATGCGTTTGCAGGGCTGACCAAAGTCCGTTTCTCTTAAAAACCGCCTTCTGGTCTGCCCTTCGTGGCCCTGTAGCGCCGAGCCTATGGTTCGAGCGCCTGCGTTTTTCTACCCGCCGCGCGCATCGCATCGATGATGGCTTGAGAGCCCTCGATGGATGTCTGTGCGGCAAGACCAGAGACTGATCATGACCCTTATCAATATCCGCAATCTCGGCATCGTGCTGGGCAACCCGCTGTTTTGCAAACTCAACCTCGTCGTCAATGCTGGCGACCGCATCGGCCTCGTTGCCGCTAATGGCCGCGGAAAGTCGACACTGTTTCGCTGCATTTCCGGCATGCTCGAGGCCAACGAGGGAGAGATCACCAAATCGCGCGGCCTGACGGTCGGCTATGTTGAACAGAACGTCCCGTCTCGCCTGTTCGATCTGCCCTTCTATGCGGCCGTTCTGGACGCGCTATCGGCTGATCAGCAGGAAAGCGAGAGCTGGCGTGTCGATGTGGTGCTGGAGGAACTCGATGTGCCGGAGGCCCTTCGGCAGAGGCCTTTGAACCAGTTGAGTGGCGGATGGCAGCGTATTGCCATGCTCGCCCGCGTCTGGGTGGCCGAGCCTGATGTCCTAATGCTCGACGAGCCGACCAACCATCTCGACCTCGGCAAGATCGCCATGCTCGAAGCCTGGCTGAATGCGCTGCCGCGCGACGTGCCGGTCATCATCGCCAGTCATGACAGGGCCTTCCTCGACACTGTGACGAACCGGACGCTCTTTCTTCGCGCCGAGCAATCGCAGATCTTTCCGCTGCCCTACACACGGGCGCGGGTTGCGCTGGACGAGGCTGACGCTGCCGATGCGCGCCGCTATCAACGCGATATCAAGGTCGCCGATCAATTGCGCAAGCAGGCGGCCAAACTCAACAATATCGGCATCAATTCCGGCAGCGATCTGCTGGTGGTCAAGACCAAGCAGCTCAAGCAGCGGGCGGACAAGCTCGAGGATGCCGCCAAGCCCGCGCATCTGGAGCGCTCAGCCGGGGCGATCAGGCTCGCCAATCGCGGCACGCATGCCAAGGTGCTGATCACGCTGGAGGATGCGCCGGTTCAGACGCCGGATGGCACCGTGCTGTTCAGGACCGGCAAGCAGTTCGTCTGCCAGGGCGACCGGATCGTTCTGCTCGGCGCCAACGGCGCCGGAAAGACCCGCCTTGTTTCGATGTTGCGCAAGGCAATCGAACAGCCTGATGTGGCGCAGGAGGGCATCAAGGCGACGCCGTCGCTGGTGCTCGGCTATGGCGATCAGGCGCTGGCCGACCTGCGCGACAGCGACACGCCGATGGGAACGGTCATCCGCCGTTTTGATATCGGCGACCAGCGGGCGCGGGCGCTTTTGGCCGGAGCCGGCATGTCCGTCGAGCTTCAGGGCCGGCCAATAAGCCAGCTGTCCGGTGGCCAGAAGGCACGGCTCGGCATGCTGATCCTGCGGCTGACCAATCCCAATTTCTACCTGCTCGACGAACCGACCAACCATCTGGATATCGACGGTCAGGAAGCGCTGGAAGGGGAACTGATGGCGCATCAGGCGAGCTGCCTGTTCGTCTCGCACGACCGCAGCTTTGTTCGCGCGGTCGGTAACCGGTTCTGGCTGATCGACAAGAAGAAGCTGATCGAGGTCGACAGTCCGGAAGGCTTCTTCGCCGAAGCGGCCAAGCAGAACTAGGTGGGTGTGGGCAGCCGGGAAACCGGCTGCCCGCACGATACGGGAAGGGCTGCCGCCGTTTTGGCCGTTGCGCTTTGCGTGTGATTTTTCTATAGCCGGGGAGCGGGATGGTGCGCGCCTATCCCGATCCGATCTGTCCGCGTGTCCGGTTCCCCGATGTCCCATCCTCAAAAGCCAGTGCCGGACGGCCGTTTTCGCATCTTCGCACCCATCCTGGCCGGCGCCACGTTGCGCGAGCGGCTTATCGCCTGCATCGGTGCGCTGATCGGTATCGGTTTGACCGGCCTGATCAGCAGTTATCTGCTCGGGCAGGGGCCGCATCTGCCGTTGATCGTGGCGCCGATGGGCGCTTCGGCCGTTCTGTTGTTTGCTGTACCGGCAAGCCCCTTGGCGCAGCCATGGTCGATCATCGGCGGCAATACGATTTCGGCGCTGGTGGGTATCCTGACTGCCTCCGTGATTCATGATCCGGTGATTGCTTCCGGTGTAGGCGTATCGCTCGCCATCGCTGCGATGTCATTGACACGCTGCCTTCATCCGCCTGGTGGCGCGGCAGCGCTGACCGCCGTGCTCGGCGGGCCGGTCGTTGCCGGTTGGGGGCTGTTGTTTCCGTTCGTGCCGGTCGGCCTCAATTCCTGCATTCTTGTGGCGCTGGGCTTGCTGTTTCATAAGCTCGGCCGGCGCAACTACCCGCATGTTGCTGCCATCGCTGCAGTCAACACGCACCAGACTGCAGATTTGCCCGCGTCGCTGCGTGTCGGCTTCCGCGAGGAAGATCTCGACGCAGCCCTTGCCGCGTTCGACGAAACCTTTGACATCGACCGGGGTGATCTCAGCCGCCTGCTGCAGCAGGTCGAACTTCAGGCAACCATCCGCGCGCATGGTGATATCAGTTGTGCGGATATCATGTCGCGCGACGTCATTTCGATTGGCGCACAGGCCAACCCAGCCGAGGCGCGCGAGCTTCTCTTGAAGCACAATATCCGGACGTTGCCGGTGAAGGACGAGAACGGCCGTCTGGCCGGGACCGTTGGTTTGCGTGAACTCTCAAGAGGAGATGATCACGTCGGCAATATCCTGTCGAAAGCTGCGACCGCATCGGAAAGTGATCTGGCATTTTCATTGTTGCCGGTCCTGACCGACGGGCATGCTCACGCCGTCATCGTGATCGACAGCGAGCAGCGCATTGTCGGCCTGATCTCCCAGACCGATCTTTTGAGCGCGGCAGCACGCGCCTTACCGGCCAGCCGCGCCACGATTTGAGGTCTGGCTCTGATCGCAAGGGCGGCGCCGGGTGATGCCAGCCCTTAGGTCCGTTTTCAAAGACCGGCGATTTTCATTAGATCTTCGCGTGCGCCGGGAGCCGTCGCCAGTACGGGCGAACCCTTGGTCAGCTGTTCTCCTTCAACAGGGAAGGGATGATACCAACCGCCGGCTTCCTTGACGAGGCAATAGCCGGCCAGGCAATCCCAGGCATGCATGTAGGGCTCGTAGTATCCAACCAGCCGCCCAGCCGCGACATAGGCGAGCATCAGCGCACCAGAACCGTTGCGGATGAAGTTGCCGCCGGCCGTCAGAAGATCCTCGACCATTTTGGCGACAAAGGCCGGTGTCACGTAGTTGTTGGCGCCGATGCCGGTGACGGCGTTGCGGATGGTTCGGGACGGGTCAAGGGTCAGCACCCGTCCATTGAGCGTCGCGCCCTTGCCGGCGGCCCCGGCATAGAGTTCATCGTGGCAGGGCGCGTAGATGACGCCGATCACCGGTTCGTTGTTATGCAAAACGGCGATCGAGACGCACCAGTTCGGCATGCCGTTGACGAAAGGGCTGGTGCCGTCGATCGGATCGACCACCCAGGTATAGCCGGAATCGCCACGGGCAAGACCATATTCCTCACCCAGAAATCCGTCGTTCGCATGGACTTCCGCGACGCGAGCGCGAATGAGGTTCTCCACCTCGCGGTCGGCAATGGAGACGACGTCCTGCGGGTCGCGCTTGGTTTCAATCACCAGCGTTTCGCGTCTGTTGTAATAGTCGAGCGCGACGGCGCCCGCTTCCCTGGCGATGGCCTGTGCCAGGGCAAAACGGACGTCCAGCCCGGAGATCTGCGATGTCATGAAGTTGGTCCTTTTGCGATATGCTTGCGGCTCAGCCGTTGATGATGGCGATGCCGCGTCCCTTGAAACCGATGGCGACCTCGGTTGCCGGCGCAAGTGCGCGCTCGACGGCCGGATCGACAACGAAAAGTCTGCCTGTGCTCGTCTCTACCTCGTATTCGACATGGTCGCCAAGATAGGCAGCATGGGTGATCTGGCCCGGATAGGCGGCCCCGGATGCCGGCTCCAGGGTGATTGAATTCGGCCGCACGGCAAGCTTTGCCGGTCCCGGTTTCGCGTTGCGGCTCGGAACCCGATGTTCCAGTCCGGCGATGCGGATCGTCGCGTCAGCGCCATCCACACTGATGACGTCGCAGGCAACCACATTGGCCTCGCCCATGAAGTCGGCAATGAAGGCCGAAGCCGGTGCCTCGTAGAGATCGCGAGGCGAACCTTCCTGTGCAATCACGCCGTCCTTCATGATGACGATGCGGTCGGAGACGGCCAGCGCCTCGTCCTGGTCATGGGTGACGTATACTGCGGTAAAGCCGAGGCGCTGCTGCAATTCGCGAATTTCGGTGCGCACCTGACGGCGTAGCCGGGCGTCGAGATTGGACAACGGTTCGTCGAGCAAAAGCACCTGCGGTTCCAGCACAAGCGCGCGGGCAACGGCGACGCGCTGTTGCTGGCCGCCGGACAGTTCGGCCGGAAGCCGCCCGCCCATGCCGGCGAGGCCGACGAGCTTCAGGCCTTCTTCTGCTTTCTCGCGCGCTTCTTTCTTCTTCAGCCCGGAGGACTCCAGGCCATAGGCGACATTGTCGAGCGAACTCATATGCGGAAACAGCGCATATGACTGGAACACCATCGAGACATCGCGCTCATTGGCTGGCAGCATGGTCACGTCCTTGCCGCCGATCAAGATCTTGCCGGAGCTCGGATGTTCAAGCCCCGCCAGCATGCGCAGCGTCGTGGTCTTGCCGCAGCCCGACGGGCCAAGCAGCGTCACCAACTGGCCGGGCTCGATGGTCAGGGACAGGTCGTGGATCGCGGTAAAGGCGCCAAACTGCTTCTTGATGTTCTGAAAGACGACCGAGCCGGAGCGGGGAGTGATCATGCGGTTTTCTCCTGACCGAGGGTGAGGGAAGGGGATGCGGTAACGCCGGCGACGCGATTTTCGCGCCGCAACCGGCGTTCACCGACGAGAAGCTGGAAGCCGGCGATGACGACGATCATCACGACGATCAGCATCGAGGAATAGGCGATCGCCACGCCATACTCGCCGTTTTCGACGAGGCCGACGATATAGGAGGTCGCCATGTTGTATTCGGCGCTGACGAGGAAGATGACGGCGCTGATCGAGGTGATGGCTCGCACGAAGGAATAGACCAGCGCTGCGGTGATCGCCGGGCGCAGCAGCGGCAGGATGACCTTGCGGATCGTCCGGAAGCTGGTGGCGCGCAGGGTCAGCGACGCCTCGTCGAGGCTTTTGTCGAGCTGGCTCATCGCCGCCACGCCGCCGCGCACGCCGACCGGCATGTTGCGGAAGACGAAGCAGGCAATCAGGATCAGTGCCGTGCCGGTCATTTCCAGCGGCGGCAGGTTGAAGGCCATGATGTAGCTGATGCCGATGACCGTGCCGGGGATGGCAAAGCTCATCATCAGGGCGAATTCGAAGACGTTACGGCCGGCGAACTTCTGGCGGACGATAAGGTAGGCCGTCAGCAGGCCGACAGCGGCGGTCAGAGGTGCCGAAATCAGCGCGATCTCGATCGTCGTCCAGAACGAGTTCCAGGCCACGCCGGTCCAGGCCAACGCGCCATCGCGCATTTCGACGGAGAAGGCGCGGGCGTAGTGGTCAAGCGTCAGCGAGTTGTCCAGACCCCAGGTCTTCACGAAGCCGCCGAACAGGATCATGCCATAGATCACGATGGTGAAGATCATCCACGGAATGACCATGGCATGCACGGCAATGGAAACCGGGCGTGGAAGGGCGATGTGAGCACCGCTGTCGCCCTTGCCGGTAACGGTGGCAAAGTTCTTGCCCGACAGCCAATAGCGCTGCGCAAGAAACGCCGTCAGCGTGAAGCAGAGCAGGATGATGGCAAGCACGGCGGCGCGTGACGGATCGTTTTGCGAGCCGACAACGGCAAAGAAGATTTCGGTCGACAGTACGCCATGGCTGCCGCCGAGCACCAGCGGATTGCCGAAATCGGCCATGCTCTCGATGAAGCCGATCAGGAAGGCGTTGGCGATGCCCGGTTTCATCAAGGGCAGCGACACGCGCCAGAATGTACGCCAGCGGTCGGCGCGAAGCGTTTGCGATGCTTCTTCCATTGACGGGCTGACGCCTTCGACGACGCCGATGAGCACGAGGAAGGAAATGGGCGTAAACGACAGGACCTGGGCGATCCAGATACCGGTGAGGCCATAGAGCCAGCGGCCGGGCTCGATGCCGAACAGGCTGGACATCCACTCGGTGATGACACCGGCGCGGCCGAACAGCAGCGTCAGCGCAAGACCGATGACGAAGGGCGGGGTGATGATCGGCAGGACCGTCAGGAGCCGCAGGCCCTTCTTGAAGGGAAAGCGCGTGCGGGTGGCGACCAGCGCAAAGGCAAGACCCATGATGGTCGAGCCGCCGGCTGTCATCAGGGCCAGCCACAGAGTACGCCACGCGACGCCGCAGCGTTCGCCACCGACCACGCAGCCGAGGCTCCAGATCGAATTGTCCTGAATGTTGCGGGTAAAGCCGTCCGGATTGAACGAACCGTCGATATCCTGGAAGGCGCCGACCAGCATGCTTCCGACGGGGTAGAACACGAAGATCGCAACGAGGAAAACCAGCATGGCGATGGAGGCGACAACGAAGGCATCGCCCTTCATGACGCCGCGTTCTGCAAGGCCGAAGGAGAAAATGAGCACGAAGGCGACGGCCGAGAGTACGGCGCCGGCTCCCATCGAAGGCTGTCCGTCGGCAAGCGCGCCGAACAACGTTTCGGTGATCGTCCAGGTCCAGCCGGAAAAGCCGATCGCCAGCCCCTGAAGCGTCAGGAAAAGAACGCCGGCGGCACCGGCTGCAGCAAGGACCGCGCCTCGCTGCATCGGATCGCGCAGGAACCGCGCGGCGACGGCAGTGGCCATGATCAGTGCCGGAATGGTCAGCCACCAGCGGCCGTACTCAAGAATCTGCAGGATGCCGGGTGCGACGGAGGCCTCGGACGGGAAACCGGAGAACCAGCCAAATCCGAGAAAGCCGCCCTCGATCCTGTACCATGGAACGAGAATGAACGCGGCGATCCCCAATGCGAGGACGATATCCAGTCTGCGGTTGCGATGGTCCATGACGATCCCCGCGCCTTTTCATGATGTCAAATGTGGAGTGATGAGTGGCCGGAGACCGCACCGCAATCTGTGGAGGGTCAGTGCGGTCCCCGGACCTGGAGAAACCTTGGGTCAGGCCGCAGCAACAGCCACGGCCCGGCCGGTTCTCTCTTAGTTGGCGTTGGCGCTGATCTCGCGATCCCAGCGCTCAAGCAGTTCCTTGCGCTTGGCAGGATCGCCATAGGTCTTGAAGTCGTAGTCGATCAGCTTGATGTCCTCGAAGCGTGGCGCTTCCTTCGGGATTTCGGCCGTCTTGTTGGACGGCAGCTGGAAGGACTTCGCATCCTTCATGCGCGACTGCACATCCGGCTGGAGCGCCCAATCGTACCATGTCTTGGCATTGTCGAGGTTTTTCGCGCCCTTGACGATCGACATCGAGCCGATCTCGTAACCGGTGCCTTCGCACGGAGCGACCGACTTGACCGGAAAACCTTCGGCCGTCTGGGCAACCGCATCGTGCATGAAGACGATGCCGATCGCTGTTTCGCCGCGCGCTGCAGCCTTTACCGGGGCAGAGCCGGATTTGGTGTATTGCGAGATGTTGGCGTTGAGCTTCTTCAGGTAGTCGTAGGCCTGGTCTTCGCCCATGATCTGGACGAGCGAGGCAAGCGCCGTATAGGCGGTGCCGGACGAGTTGGGGTTGGCGATCTGGATTTCACCCTTGAAGGCAGGATCGAGAAGGTCGGCCCAGCACTTCGGTTCCTTGAAGCCCTTGGTCTTGAAAATCTCGGTATTATAGCCCCAGCCGAGCGCACCAGCATAGACGCCGACCGTCTTGTAGCCGGAGCTTTCCGCCTGTTTCTTGGCCCAATCCTGCAACTGGTCGAGCATCGGCGACTTGTATTCCTGCGTCAGGTTTTCAGATGCTGCCTGCAGGTGCGGATCGCCTGTGCCGGCCCACCAGATATCGGTCTTCGGGTTGCGCGCTTCGGCACGGATCTTGGCATAGGTCTCGCCGGATGACAGGCGCACCATGTTGACCTTGATGTCACCATGCGCCTTCTCGAAGTCGCCCTTCATCTGCTCGCAGATGACCACGTCAGCCGAGCAGATCAGGTTGAGATCGCCGGCGGCCTGGGCCGAAAAGGCGGACAGTGTCGTTCCGGCGGCAAATGCAGCGACGGCAATATATCGTGAACCCATGAAACTTCCTCCTGTTGAAACAGCGCCTCCACGCCGATCGCTTTTGCAAGCGTGTGCAAATGCTGCATGAGATGAAAACGGCTGTCAAACAAAATCTTCATAAAACTGTCACATTTCGATCAATCGAATGCTTGCACGCAATTGCAAAATTGTGCAGATTATCCATCAAGGGTGGAGTGCGCCGGTGTCGCAGAAATTGTTCGTCAGTGCTCAGGAAGTGGCGGAAAAAGCAGGCGTTTCGCGCTCTGCGGTTTCCCGCACGTTTACGTCCGGCGCCAGCGTTTCGCCGAAAACGCGGCAAAAGGTCCTCGATGCCGCTGACGCGCTCGGCTACCATGTCAACCATCTCGCCCGCGGCCTGATGCGCAACGAAAGCGGAATCGTCTGCCTGATCGTTTCGGAGATCGGCACGCCCTACCGCTCGGCCCTGTTGCGCTCCCTGACGCAGCAGTTGCAGAATTCCGGCAAGGTCGCGATGCTGATCAACACCGACCGCTCGGATGGCAGCGCCGACCTGGCGCTCCGGCAAGCTATTCGCTACCGCGCCGATGCCTCAATCATCCTGTCCGGCTTGCCGGACAAGTCGATCACCGATCTCTGTCTGAAGAATGGCCAGCGGCTGGTGCTGATCAATCGCGATGACGACAGGGAAGGTCCGCTGAAGATCAATCTCGACGATGCGGACGCGGCGGCGCGTATCGCCACGGCATTCGTGCGAGCCGGCTGCCGCAAGCTGGCCTTTGCCAATTCGCAGGCGGGCACCCCGAGCCTGATGGCCCGTGAGCACGGCTTCGTTGCCGCTGCCAAGGCTATGGGTCTCGATGTGATGGTCGAGCGGTTTGGCCATACCGGGTACGAAAGCGGCCGGGCTGTCGCCCAGCAGCTTCTGACCCGCAAGGAGCGCCCTGACGCGGTGTTCTGTGCCACGGATCTGCTCGCCTGCGGCTTTATGGATGCCGCACGGCACCAGTTTTCAATGTCTGTGCCGGATCAGATCTGCGTGGCGGGTTTTGATGATATCGAACAGGCGTCCTGGTCATCCTATGGGCTGACCACATTCGCGCAGCCAGTGGATATGACGGCGCGCGAGGCCGTGTCCTGGCTGGTATCGGAGACGGCGGAATCCGAGAACCATACGGTGCGCCTGCATGCCGATCTGGTGTGGCGAACCTCCATCCGGGGCGGTTGAGTCCCATGGGCAGTGCGCTGAAAAAAACATCGAAAAAATCGGCGACATTTCTATCTGAACTGGCACCTTTTACCGGCACGCTGTTCAAGGAGAGAATGCGCGAGCAGTTTGCCGCCCTTTGCTACCGTATCGGCGGAGACGGCGGCATGTTCGAGGTGCTGTTGGTTACCAGCCGCGAAAGCGGCCGCTGGATTATTCCGAAGGGCTGGCCGATGGCTGGCAAGAAGCCACATGAGGTTGCTGCGATCGAAGCCTTCGAAGAGGCCGGCGTGCGCGGCAAGGCGAAGAAAAAGCCGTTCGGATATTTCACCTATCTGAAAATGTTCGACAATGGCCAACGCGCGCCCTGCTGTGTTCAGGTCCATCTGCTCGATGTCAGCGAAAGCTGTGATGTGTTTCGCGAGAAGGGTCAGCGGCTCAGCGAATGGGTGTCCTGCGTCGAGGCGGCCCGGCGTGTTCGCGAGCCGGAGCTGAAGGGGCTTTTGCTATCGATGCAACGGGCTGTCACCGTAAAGCCATCCCGAATACGAGCTAAGTCTGAATTAATCCGCGGTATTCACTCTCGCGATCACGCATGACCGCGATGATTTCAGTGAATTCCTGCAACTGCGCCTAGCCAAACCGCTCCATGGCGAAATCCGCGGGGGCAACGTTATAGGCAGGCGTGGCCGTCGGGTTCAGACGGCTGGTTTTCGATAATGCCATGCTGCTGTTGTTGACCATTGTCAGGGTCAATAGCAGAGCGGCGCCCAAAACGAACCCAAACGCGAGATAGGAAAATTTTGCGAGCATGTTAGAAACTCCTGTTTGCTCAGCGATTGCAATGCTGCACGGTGAGAAAAGTTCCTGCCAGGAATGCAAAAAACAATCTTACGCCTTTTCCCGCGTTCTTCGAAGTGGGCATGTGCAATTTCCTGCAAGCGGCCTGCCGCTTAACGCGGATCTGGACTATGCGGCCAGTGCATGGGTGGCCTGAAGATTTGGCGCTGTTCCTCCATAATCGGGAGGCTTATATACAGCTCATCAAAACGACAACGGCGCCGCTGAATGGCTGCCGGGCCCGGAAAGCCCTAGAAAGGGGATCATCATGAACGTAGCACGCTCTTTCAACAATTGGCGCAAGTACCGTCAGACGGTCACCGAACTGGGCCGTATGACCTCCCGCGAACTGCGCGATCTTGGCATTGACCGTGCCGACATCGAAAGCATCGCCCGCGCCTCAGTTGCTCGTTAATACCTGACATACCGCCTCCAGCGAAGCTTACAGAAACGCCCGTTGCCTTGCAGCGGGCGTTTTTGCGTTTCGCGTTATCGACGAAGGGACGGTGGGCCGCGCTCATCTGAAAGTTGACAAACGGCGCTCCGATTTGTCATTCGCGTTCACACATGGTTGTGCCAATCTGCCTGCAATCTGATTCCGGGGGGCAAGAGATTGGAACATGCTTTCTTGCGGCGGGCGGCATTGTCGCGGCCCGATGTGAATGCCGAGGATGCCGCGAGCCTTTTTGCCGTGCACTATGGTCTGTCGGGGCCGATCGCCGAACTCGGCAGCCAGCAGGACCGCAATTATCGCATTGACGCGGCAAACGGCCGTTTCGTCCTGAAAATCTGCCGTGCCGACTATGCGACTATCGAGCTTGAAGCGCAGAACGCCGCATTGCGCCATATCGCCGGCAAGGCCGCCGCACCCCGCGTGCCGAAAGTGTTTGCTGGCGGCAATGGCGCCGACATCGTGTTCGTCACGGTGCGCGGTGAGGATTATCAGATCCGCCTGCTTGACTATATCGAGGGCCAACCCCTGACGCGGCGCAAACATCTGCCGGAGGTGACGGTTGCGGCACTCGGCGCCCTGGGCGGCAGGTTGGCGCTGGCACTTGCAGATTTTACGCATCCGGGCCTGTCGCGGGATTTGCAGTGGGATCTGCGAAACGCCGAACCCGCCGTCAACCATCTCCTGTCAGCGGTGAAGGATGCGGATCGCAGGCAGCGTATCAGCCGGGCGATGGATGCAGCCATGCGCCGGCTTGACGGCCTGAAGTCTGAATTGAGGCAGCAGGCGATCCACCATGACGTCACTGACGATAATGTCGTCTGCCTGCCCAATGATAGTGGCCAGTTGATGCCGGATGGCGTGATCGACTTCGGCGATGTCATCAATGGCTGGATTGCCGCAGATCTCGCGGTCACTTGTGCCTCACTTTTGCATCATGCCGATGGTGACCCTTTCATGATCCTGCCTGCGGTCAAGGCGTTCCACGAGGTCTTTCCGCTCAATCAAGCGGAACTGCGCGCGCTTTGGCCCTTGATCGTCGCACGCGCCGCCGTTCTGGTGGCAAGCAGCGAGCAGCAACTCGCGCTCGACCCGGACAATGGCTATGTCAGCGGCAATATCGACCATGAACGTCAGATATTCGAGGTCGCTGTCTCTGTGCCTTCAGCCCTCATGGAAATCGCCATCCTGCAAGCTGTCGGCCAAATGGGCGATCCGGGCGCTGCAATCGGCGGCGAGCGGCTATTGCCGGAGCTCGACTTATCTAAAATCACAGTGATCGCACTGGATACGCAAAGCGATCTGCTCGATGGCGTTGCGTGGCCGCAGTCCGGGCTCAAGAACCAGCTGCTTTCGGCAGCGTGTCGGGACAATGCTTTTGTCTCGACCCGTTACGGCGAATACCGTCTGACCCAGACCGTGCTGCGTTCACCGCAGCCTGGGCAAACATATGCTTTGCATGTCGATCTGCTTTTGCCCGCAGGCACCAGCATGTCTGCGCCTTTCGGCGGCATTCTGAAATCCATCGATGATGGCCTGATATTGCTGGGGCGGGATGCAGCGCTGCATCTTTCCGGCGTCAAAGCCGTGCCAGGCCCGGACGATTTCATCCATCCAGGTCAGCCGCTTGGCCTTGTCGCCGGAACATCCGGTGAAAACGGAGTGCTGCGCGTCCAGCTCTGCAGCGAAAAGGATATCGTGCCACCGCCGTTCGTTTCGCCCGGTCAGGCTGCAGCATGGACGGTTTTATGCCCATCACCGGCAAAGCTCCTCGGATTCGACTGCGACGCGCCAGCGCCCCAGAGTGCATCGCTTCTAACCCGCCGCCAGAGCCATTTTGCCAGGCCGCAGAAGAATTATTACGAGGCCCCACCGCAGATCGAACGCGGCTTGCGCGAACATATGGTCGATGTCGAAGGCCGCGCCTATCTCGACATGGTCAACAACGTCACGATCCTTGGCCACGGTCACCCGCGTCTCGCCGATGCCGTGCACCGGCAGTGGCAGCGGCTGAACACTAATTCCCGTTTCCACTATGCAGCCGTCGCGGAATTTTCCGAACGGCTGGCCGATCTTGCGCCGGAGGGATTGGATACGGTGTTTCTGGTCAATAGCGGCTCGGAAGCCAACGATCTGGCGCTCCGGCTCGCCTGGGCAGCCAGCGGCGCGCGCAATATGCTGTGCCTGCTGGAAGGCTATCACGGTTGGTCGGTTGCCAGCGATGCGGTCTCCACCTCGATTGCGGACAATCCGCAGGCGCTGACCACCCGGCCGGACTGGGTGCACCCGGTGATGTCGCCCAATACCTATCGCGGCCCGTTTCGCGGGGACGGATCGACCGCCGCCTATATCGACGCCGTCATGCCGGCGCTGGAAAAACTGGACCGGGACAGCAAGGGGCTGGCCGGGTTCATCTGCGAATGCGTCTATGGCAATGCCGGCGGCATTCCCCTCCCTCCAGGTTATCTCACGGAGATCTACGCGATGGTCCGGGCGCGCGGCGGTGTCTGTATCGCCGATGAAGTCCAGGTCGGTTACGGCCGTCTCGGTCATCACTTCTGGGGTTTTGAAGAGCAGGGCGTGATCCCCGATATCATCACCGTCGCCAAGGGCATGGGCAACGGCCACCCGCTCGGCGCCGTGATCACCACCAAGGCGATCGCCGATGCGCTGGAGAAGGAGGGTTATTTCTTCTCGTCTGCAGGCGGTAGCCCGGTGAGTTCGGTCGTCGGCATGACAGTGCTCGACATCATGCGCGACGAGAAGCTGCAGGAGAACGCCCGTCGTGTTGGCGATCACTTGAAGCGGCGTCTGGAGGCACTGGGCCAGCGGTTCCCGATTGTCGGCGCCGTGCACGGGATGGGCCTCTATCTCGGGTTGGAGTTCGTGCGCGACCGCGAGACGCTGTCGCCCGCGACCGGCGAAACAGCCGCGATCTGCGACCGGCTGCTGCAACTCGGCGTCATCATGCAGCCGACCGGCGATCATCTCAACGTCTTGAAGATCAAGCCGCCGCTTTGCCTGTCGCGCGCGAGTGCCGATTTCTTCGCCGACATGCTGGAGCGTGTGCTGTCGGACGGATGGTGAGGAAATATTCCTACCCCTGTTGAATTGCGTGGCCGGATCGGCTTAGCTCGCGGCACATTCTTTGTGGCAAGCAGTGAGTAGCATCATGACGCAGACCGCCGATATCATCATCCTCAATGCTCGTGTTCTGACGCTGGATGAGGATAGGCCGCGCGCCGAAGCGGTGGCGTTGGCCGCCGGCCATATCCTGGCCGTTGGCACAGAAGCGCAGATGGAGCCGTTTCGAGGCGCTGCCACACAGGTGATCGATGCCGCAGGCGGCACGGTGCTACCGGGTTTCTCCGAAAATCACATGCACCTGTTTTCAGGCGCTGCCGAGCTCGATCATCTCCAGCTGGCCGGCGTCAGCGGACTGGCGGCGCTGAGCGAAGCCGTGCGGGCCTATGCTGCGACGCGCACTGCAGAAAAGGTGTTGTTCGCCCAAGGCACCGACTACACAATCCTTGGCGACACCGAACGGCTGACGCGCCATCATCTCGATGCGATCCTTGCGCACCAGCCGTTGGTTCTGTTTGCGCCCGATCATCACACCGCTTGGGCCAATACCAGGGCGCTTGAACTGGTCGGCATGCTGCATGGTGCCGAACTGGGGCCGGGCAACGAGGTGGTCGTCGGCGCGGATGGCCTGGCGACCGGGGAATTGCGCGAGATGGAAGCGTTCAGCCCCTTGCAGGCGGTCGGCGGATTTGACCGCTATCGCCTCGGCCTGTCGACCGGCGGCGAGCCCGATCCCTATCCGAACGAGGCGGAATGGGCGCAGGATATCGCCGTGATGCGGCGCGGCCTCGACTATTGCTCCCGGCACGGTATTACCACCATCCAGAACATGGACGGCAATCTCTACCAGCTGCAGCTGCTGGCGGCGATCGAGAAGCAGGACGGCAGCCTGCCGTGCCGGGTGATCATCCCCTTCCATTTCAAGAATTTCATGTCGATCGACATGCTCGAAAAAGCGTCCGAACTGGCCCAGCGGTACGATAGCGACTGGCTCTCATCCGGCGTCGTCAAGGTGTTCTACGACGGCGTACTCGACAGCTGGACTGCGGTGATGGTCGAGCCTTACGCCGACAAACCCGGCGATTGCGGCGAGGGGCTCTTCACGCCTGAAACGTTCCGGGAGGTTGCCGTTGAAGCGGACCGGCGCGGCTTGCAGATTGCTGTTCATGCGATTGGCGATGGCGCGGTGCGGGCGGTGCTCGACGGCTATGCGGCCGCGCGCGCGCAGAATGGCACTCGAGACAGCCGCCACCGCATCGAGCATATCGAGGTGGTGCATCCCGATGACATCGCCCGGTTTGCCGAACTCGGTGTCATCGCCTCGATGCAGCCGCCACATCCGCCGGGTTGCGCCGGTGTGCCGCTAGAGCCGACCGTATCGCGCATCGGCCGGGATCGCTGGCCGCTCAGCTATGCCTGGCGTACGCTCAAGGATGCCGGTGCGCATATCTGCTTTGCCTCCGACTGGCCGGTATCGCCGATCGATCCGATCATCGGGATCGAGGCGGCCGTCACGCGGGAACGCTGGGCAGAGAGTGATCCGGATCAATCCTTCTCGCTGATGGAAGCGCTCAATGCCTATTGTGTCGAAGGCGCCTACGCGGAGTTCAAAGAAGATCGCAAGGGCAGGATTAAGGAAGGGTATCTTGCCGATATCGTCGTGTTGAACGGCGATATCGAGGATGTGGCTCCCAGCGAGTTGCAGATGATTAAGCCCACCACCACAATTTGTGGCGGACGGATCAGTTTCTCGACCCGGTAATATTTTGATCAAAATATTAAGAATCCAGTTGTCAACGCGAAGCCGCTGTGGTCACCTAGCGCAAAGCCGAAAAGGCGGGAACAGCTTCATGCAACGGGTAGTGGGCCGCATATGGCGGAATTGAACGCGGTCGAAATCCGCCAGGTTTCTAAGATATTCGGCTTTGGCGAGTTTGCGTTCGCCGCCGTCGACAACACATCGGTATCGATCCGCCAGAACGAGTTCTTCACGCTTCTGGGACCCTCCGGTTGCGGCAAGACCACGCTGCTGCGGCTGATTGCCGGGTTCGAATATCCGACATCCGGCGAAATCCTGTTGAACGGCGAGAACATCGCCGCCATGCCTCCTTTCAAGCGGCCGATCAATACGGTTTTCCAAAGCTATGCCCTGTTTCCGCATATGACGGTGGCGGAAAATATCGGCTTCGGCCTCACCATGCTCGGCAAGCCGAAGCAGGAAATCAAGAGCCGCGTCGATGCCATGCTGAAGCTGGTGCGCATGGAAGCGCTTGCCGGACGGCGTACGAGCCAGATTTCCGGCGGCCAACAGCAGCGTGTCGCGCTGGCGCGTGCCCTTGCGCCCCAGCCGAAGGTACTGCTTCTCGACGAACCGCTGTCGGCGCTCGATTACAAGCTGCGCAAGGACATGCAGATCGAGTTGAAGCGGCTGCAGGCAGAAACCGGCATCACCTTCATTTTCGTCACCCATGACCAGGAAGAAGCGCTGACCATGTCGGATCGCATCGCCGTGATGTCGTCGGGCAAGATCCTGCAGGTCGGCAATCCGAGAGAGATTTATGATGCGCCGGCGGATCGCTTCGTTGCCGACTTCATCGGCGAGACCAATTTTTTGAAAGGCCGGATTGGCTCGGTCGTGAACGGCGTTGCGGATGTCGACACTTCGGTCGCTGGCCGCATTTCGGCAACGGTGCCACAGGATTTCCATGCCGAGGGCGAAGTGACCGTGGTTCTACGGCCGGAGCATGCAACGCTCTGCCCGCCCGATCAGCCGGCCGCGTGCCAGATGAACGGCACGCTTGAAAATGTCGTCTATTTCGGCACGGATACGCACTACCACGTCCGCCTATCCGACGGCGAGACGGTGTTTACGTTGCGAGAGCAGAACAAGCCCCTGCAGGCCGCCCGGTTTTCCGCAGGTGACAGGGTTGGCATCGCGCTTGAAGCCAACGCTGCCAGGGTCTTGAGGAACTGAGATGACAGACGCAGCGGGGACGATCGAGGCAGAGCAAAGCAAGGACATCCGCAAGCGGTGGCTGCTTTCACTTCCCGCCCTCCTGATCATCCTGCTGGCAGCAACCGGCCCGCTGCTGATCGTTCTCCTTTATTCGTTCCTGGCACCCGGCCCCTATGGCGACGTGCAATGGGCCCCGTCGCTCGAAGGCTGGATCGGCGTCTTCCTCGAGAAGGACATCTTCGACGAGACGTTGTCGCTTGCGAGCGCCCATATCTCAATCTTCATGCGCTCCGTTGGCTTGTCGCTCGTCACCACCATCCTGACCTTGCTGGTCGGTTTTCCGACGGCCTATTTCATTGCCACGCGCCCCGAAAAGACCCGCGAACTGTGGCTCTTCCTGATCACCATCCCGTTCTGGACCAATCTTCTCATTCGTACCTTCGCCATCCTCGAAGTCATCCGCAACGAGGGACTGATCAACGGCCTGCTGATAAAAACCGGCCTGATTGCAAAGCCGATCCAGATGCTGTTCACCGACGGCGCGATCCTGACCGGTATGGTCTATGTCTATTTGCCTCTGATGGTGCTGCCACTCTATGCCAGCATGGAAAAACTGGATTTCCGCCTGGTCGAGGCAGGCTATGATCTCTATGCGACCCCGTTCCGCGTGCTGCGGAAAATCATCATCCCGCTGGTCAAGCCCGGCATCATCGCCGGCTCCATCCTGGTCTTCATCCCCGCCCTCGGTGCCTATGTCACGCCCAGCATTCTGGGCGGCGGCAAGAACATGATGCTCGGAAACCTGATCGAGCTGCAGTTCGGCCAGGGCCGCAACTGGCCGCTCGGATCGGCGCTGTCGATCACGCTGATGCTGATCGTCATGGTGGCGCTGCTGGTCTATGTCCGCAATGCCGGATCGCAAGGGAGCCGTCATGGCTAGGGCATTCTCCATCCGCCGTCAGCGCGGTTTTACCGCCATAGCCGTGGCCTGCTTCTTTGCACTCTATCTGCCGATCGGCGTTCTGGTTTTCTATTCGTTCAACGCGGGCGAATCCCTTGCCTCCTTCGATGGGATTTCGCTGCGCTGGTTCGCCAAGGCGTTCCAGAACCAGCAGGTGATCGACGCGTCCATCCGGTCGCTACAGATCGCCTCGGTTGCGGCGGTCGTTGCAACGATCGCGGCCACCATGGCGGCGCTGGCGACGACGCGGACGGAGCCCTATCGCGGCCTGACCCTGAAATACGCCTTCATCAACCAGCCGCTGATGATCCCTGAAATCGTCACGGCGGTTGCGCTTCTGATCTTCTTTGCCCGCATCAAGATCTGGACCGGCTATTCCGGCCTCGGCTACCTGATCGCCGCCCATACGGCGTTCTGCATTCCGTTTGCCTATCTGCCGATCCGGGCGCGGCTGGAGAATATGGATCTGACGCTGGAGAAGGCCGCGGCCGATCTCTATGCAACGCCATGGAACGCCTTCCGCTACGTTACCCTGCCGCTGCTCTGGCCCGGAATTCTCGCCGGCTTCATGCTGGCCTTCGTGATTTCTCTGGATGACGTCGTTATCACCGAATTCGTCAAGTCGGCCGGCCAGGATACGCTTCCGACCTACATGCTCGGCCAGATCCGCCGCTCGATTACGCCGGAAATGAACGCGATCTCGACGCTGTTCCTGCTCCTGTCGATCGGTGTCGTCACCGTCTTCTTCATCGTCAATAGAAAACGTGTCTAACAAGAGGGAAAAGGGAACAGCATCATGAAACGGATCACCACGATCATGGCCGCAACGGCCGCGCTTCTCGCGACGACCGGCCTTGCGCGGGCGGAAGGTGAACTCAACATCTACAACTGGGGCAACTATACCAGCCCCGAGATGATCAAGAAGTTCGAAGACCAGTACAAGGTCAAGGTAACGATCACCGACTATGATTCCAACGACACGGCGCTCGCCAAGGTCCGCCAGGGTGGCTCCGGCTTCGACATGGTCGTGCCGTCGCAGAACTACATTCCGATCTGGATCTCGGAGGGTCTTTTCCTCGAGACCGACCCGGGCAAAATGGAGAATTTCAGCCACGTCGCCAAGGAATGGCAGAACCCCGAGTTCGATCCGGGCCGCAAATATACCGTTCCATGGGCGATGGGCATCGTCGGTACCGTCGTCAACACCGACGTCTACAAGGGTGACATCAACACCTGGGGCATCATCTTCAACACGCCGGACGAGCTGAAGGGCAAGGTCAACGTCGTTCCGGAAATGACCGACGTCATCGACGCGGCCGTGCTCTATAACGGCGGCAAGAAGTGCACGGGCGATCTCGCCATCCTCAAGAAGGTTCGTGACACGCTTGTCGCCGCCAAGCCGAACTGGGTAGCCATGGAATACGGCACGATCCAGAAGATGGGATCGGGCGATTTTGCCGCCTCCAGCGACTGGAACGGCTCTGCCTTCCGTCAGCGTCTGGCGAACCCTGCGATCAAATTCGGCTATCCGAAGGAAGGCTATGTCAACTGGAGCGACAATCTTGCTGTGCTCAAGGATGCCAAGAATGTCGAGAATGCCAAGCTCTTCCAGAACTTCATGATGGATCCGGCCAATGCTGGCATGAATTCCGGTTTCCACCGCTACGCCAATGGTATCGCCGGTTCGGGCGAATTCATGCCAGCTGACATGAAGGGCGCACCTGAAATCGACATCCCGGCCGAGTTTGCTTCGGTCGGCGTCCCTTCGCAGACCTGCCCGCCGGAAGTTCAGGAACTCTACACCAAGATCTGGACCGAGCTGCAGAAGTAACCCGTTCCAATCGCACCCCGCTGGTCGCAGTGGGGTGCGTTTTCATTTCCTGACGCTGGATGTTTCCATGAAAACCGTCTTCTCGCCCCGCCATCTCGGCCATGCCAACCAGCTTGAACTGGTGGCTGGCGCCATCGTTCCCGGCTTCGAACTGACCTCGCGCGCCGAGTATGTCTCGGGGCGGATCAAGACGGTCGGGCTCGGACCGATCCTGCCGCCGCAGGAGCATGACCTGACGACGGCCGCGCGCATCCATCGCAAGGATTATCTCGATTTCCTGCCGACGATCTGGGACCGCTGGACGGCGGAGGGACGCACCGGTACCGCGCTTCCCTTCACCTGGCCGACACGCGGCCTGCGCGGCGACGTGCCGCCGGAATTCATCGATGGGCTCTTGGGTTATTATTCCTTCGACGCCGGCTGCGGCATCGTCGAAGGCTCGTGGGACGCGATCAAATCCTCGCATGACGTGGCGCTGACGGCAGCGGGCCTTGTTCAGGACGGTGAACGCTCCGCTTTCGCGCTCTGCCGCCCGCCCGGTCATCACGCCGGTGCCGGTTTCATGGGCGGTTATTGCTATATCAACAATGCCGCTGTGGCGGCGCAATGGTTCCGCGACAACGGCGCCAAGCGCGTCTCGATCCTTGATGTCGATTATCACCATGGCAACGGCACGCAGGAGATCTTCTATTCCCGCTCCGACGTGCAGGTGATCAATCTGCATGCCGATCCGATGCAGGAATACCCCTATTTCCTCGGCCATGCCGATGAGCGCGGCGCAGGCGAGGGGGAGGGCTATAACCTCAATTATCCCATGCGTTTCGGCACGGATTGGCAACGCTGGTGCGAGGCGCTGGAAGACGCCTGCGGCAAGCTGGTCGCCTACAATCCGGACGTGGTGGTGATCTCGCTCGGCGTCGATACGTTCGAGAAGGATCCGATCAGCAAGTTCAAGCTGAAGACCGAGGATTTCCCGAAGATCGGCGAGCGGATCGCCCGGCTGAACCTGCCGACATTGTTCGTCATGGAAGGCGGCTACGCCGTCGCCGAAATCGGCGTCAACGCCGTCAGCGTGCTGACCGGCTTCGAGGGCAATTGATCGTGACATCAAATCCGGTCGTGACCCTGGGCGTCGTCCAGTTCGCCTGCACGGATGATCTTGCGGAAAATCTCGCCACCGCCATCCGGCTGATCCGGCAGGCGGCAAATGCCGGCGCCAATATCGTGCTGGTGCAGGAACTGTTCGAAGGCCTGTATTTCTGCCAGACGCAGGATCCGGTTCATTTCGCCAGGGCGCATACGCTTGCCAAACATCCGGTGATCGCGCCGCTTCAGGCGCTGGCGGGTGAACTCGGGATTGTCCTGCCTGTGTCCTTCTTTGAGAAGAAGAACCAGGCCTTTTACAACAGCGTCGCTATGATCGATGCCACCGGAGACATCCTCGGCATCTACCGGAAATCTCATATCCCCGACGGTCCGGGCTATAGCGAAAAATTCTATTTCCGCCCGGGCGATACCGGCTTCAAGGTGTGGCCGACCCGTTTCGGTGTGATCGGCGTCGGCATCTGCTGGGATCAGTGGTTTCCGGAAGCCGCCCGTGCAATGGCGCTGATGGGGGCCGAACTCATCCTTTACCCGACCGCCATCGGCTCGGAGCCCAAACGCCCCGATCTCGATACCATGGAACATTGGCGTATGGTGATGCGCGGCCATGCAGCCGCCAACATGATGCCGGTCGCCGCAGCCAACCGTATCGGCGCGGAAACGATCGGCGGCCAGTCGCAATCCTATTACGGCTCATCATTCATCGCCGGTGCCGATGGCCAGATTACTGCGAGCGCCGGGCGTGATGGTGAAGAGGTGCTGATTGCCCGTTTCGACCGGCAGCAGCTTGCCGATAATCGCGCAGCCTGGGGTATTTTCCGTGATCGCCGCCCGGAACTTTACGGCGTGCTGGCGACCGCCGATGGAGGAGACAGGACATGACGGAGTTCAGACGCTCGGACGTCAGGCTTAGCAACTGGCGGACAGTCCCCTTTTCAAAATGGGCCTTCCAGAATGTCAGCGAGATCGTTCCCTCCGCCGTCATCAGGGCCAAAGGCGCGGACGAACACGGGGCTTATCTTGATCTTGCCGGTCTCGGAGATCTGCAAGTAGCGGGAGTTGATGGTACATCGCAATCGCTCAAGGCGTTTTTGACCGCAAGCGAGACCGACGAATTTCTGGTGATGCGGGACGGGCGTATCATTGCCGAATGGTCGGCGGATCATTCCAGCCCCTCGCGCCCGCACATCATCTTTTCCGTGTCGAAATCCCTGACGGCGCTGCTTGCCGGGATTCTGGCGGACAAGGGGTTGCTCTCCTTCGGCAAGCTGGTGATCGACTATGTCCCCGAGGTCGCCGGGTCAGCCTATGCGGATGCGACGGTGCAGCAGTTGTTCGACATGGAGATCAGCGTCGATTTCGTCGAGGACTATCTCGATACATCCGGCGGGTTCGACCGTTACCGGCGGGCGACCGGTTGGAACCCCGACCGTCCGGAGAGTCCCGCACTTGATTTGCTGGGTTTCATCTGCAGCATCGGCAAGGGCGGCTGGCAGCACGGCGAAAAGCATGCCTATCGCTCTCCGGATACCGATCTTGCGGGCATCGTGCTGGAACGGGCCGCCAATGGCCGGCTGGCGGACCTGCTGAGCGAGCACCTGTGGCAGCCGATGGGTGCCGGCTCGAATGCGATGATCACGGTCGATCGCGCCGGCACGGCGCGCGCCGCGGGCGGCATGTCGGCAACGGCGCGGGATCTCGCCTTGACCGGCGAACTTGTCCGCCAGAAAGGTGCTGGCCTGCTCCCGGCGGCATTCGTTGACGATCTATGGACCGGTGGCAGTCGGGATGCGTGGAAGAAAGGCGATCAGGCAAGCCTGTTTCCGGGCGGCAGTTACCGCAACTATTGGTACGAGACCGGACAGGGCGAGCTTGCCGCCATCGGCATTCACGGCCAGTGGATCTGGGTCGATCCGGCAACCGCGACGGTGGTCGTCAAATTGTCGTCGCAGACATTGCCTGTCGACGCTGAACTGGACCAGGCCATCGTTTCGATGCTGCGCACGGTTTCCCGCGCGGCGCTCTAAAGGGCTGCGGTTGCGGCGTCTTCGTTAGCAGCCGCAACCGGCCAACGGATCAGCGCCTCGACACCGGTGGCCGTCAGGCCATAGACACCATGGTCAATGCGCTCGAACCAGCCATAGACATTGCCGCGCAGGATCGTTGCTGCCGAGGGGGTGATTGCCTTCAGGTCCCTTGACCGCAAAGGGCCGGCTTGGAGCGCTGCGGCGCAGGCCAGCGCCTGTTGCCGGTAGGCCGTCATGATCGGCGAGCGGGTGCTGCCGCCAATGGCCGGATCGCCCTTGCGCTTTTTGTGTTCAGTGACGAGACGGGACCGTTTGCGAGGATTCTTGCGCGGCATCAGCGCTTGCGGGCTGACAATCACATCGACAGTGCCGTTGTCGGCAACGCTGAGCATGCCGAATCCGAGTCTCCGGCAGAGATTGCGGTAGCGGCCATCGCTTTCGCGGCCCTTGCCCTTGGCCGAAACACGCGCTGCGATCCACACTTCATCACTGGCCGCAGCCCTGTCTACGGCCTGCAGGATCAGTTCCAGATTGAAGCTCAGCTTGAGTTCGCAGATGACCACCACCGGCGGCTCGTCCGGGCTCAGTCCTACCAGGTCACACCCGGCGATCTCGCCCTTGACGCTGTAGCCGGCGGCTTCGAGAAAGCCCTTGATCGGCAGATAGAGCGCGGTCTCCAAATCATGTCCTCACATCATCGTCTGCACGGTCTTGCCGTGATTTGTCGGCGAGATCAATGAAATGATGGTCATGTGCAGGGCTGGCGCTGCCGGGTCTAGTTCATTCCGGCAACGGAAAGAACGACGATCTCCTCTTCGCGGTCCGCCACTGCGAACTCCACCGTGTCGCCCGGTGCGGCATCTTCGAGTGCGCGGGCAAGTGGCGATGTCCATGCGATTGCCCCGGCTGATGGATCCGCCTCGTCCTCTCCGACAATGCGGATATCTTTGACCGCCCCACCGCGCCTGATGGAGACATGCGTTCCAAATTTAACCGTTCCCGGCTCGGAGAGGGGCTCCATGACCTCCATGCTGGCCCGGCGCGCCTCCCAATAGCGCAGATCGCGCTTGAGGGCGGCACGTAACTCGCTGTCGCTGGTTGCCGCAGTCTGCTGCATTAGCGCTGCAACCATCTGTTCGATCTGCCGGGCACCGTTGGGCGTGACGAGGTTGCGAGCCGTGCTGATGGGTCGTTCTGGAACGGGCGGCGGCGGGGCGTCGTCGATTTCCTTGGTGAATGCGCGGCTCATCGGTATCTCCTCCATACCAACATATACCACGCTTTTCGCGCTCATTTATGCCCCAACTGTCGGGTGCGCATTCGAAAAGGCAAACCGATCACACTTTCTTCTTCAGCTTCGTATGCCGGTCCCGGATAATATGGTCGACCTTTCCGGCAAGCGCATGGTCCGGATCATTTTCGGCCGCTTGCCTTAAAAGCTCGGTCAAACGCCTGAGTTCTTTCTCGTCGAGATGTTCGATGCCCATGAAACGGTTCTCGGCTTCGCTGGTGAGAATCAGTTCGTCGAGCTTTGCCTGAACGGCCTTGCCGTCGCGGTTCTGCGAATTTTGCAGCACAAAAACCATTAGGAAGGTGATGATCGTCGTGCCCGTGTTGACCACCAGCTGCCAGGTTTCCGAGAAGCCGAACAGCGGGCCGGTGACCGCCCAGATAACGATACCCGCCACGGCAATCACGAAGGTTGCGGGCTTGCCGGTCAGTTGTGCGACCCCGCCGGAAAATCTTGAAAAGAGACTGGGTTTTTCAGACATGGTTTCCTCCCTAAGGTCGCGCCACGTCCTAAAGTCCCGGCAGCAACGGAAGTTCCTGCCGGGTTGCACACGCCAGCGAAAATCAGGGGATTCGCCCGGGAAACGGTGTTCCGCGCCGGTGCGTCACACTGCCGAATTGCTCAAACGGCTTTCAGCGTCCTCCCAGTTGCCGGTCATCCGCAAGCTCGGTGATTGGCTTTCGTCATGGGAGGCCCAGCGCAGCGGCAGCGCGTCCGGCCGCCGGATGATGCGGCGCGGCGTAAAGCGCCATAGGCGCTCGGCACCCTCGAATGCCGCAATTTCGGGCGAATCCACAATGACATGAGCATCGCCGGACAACTGCAACAAATCGCCGGTCTCGAAATCAGCGAAAACCAGACCAGCCTTTCCATTGGCCAGGATATTGCCGAGTGTGTTGAAGAACAGGTTGCCGGCAAAATCCGGGATGGTCAGTACGCCGTCGCTGCCAACCCGGACGAAGCCGGGCTTTCCGCCACGGTGCGAGACATCCGCCTGCCGCTCACCGTTTTCAAACGCCGCATAGGTCGCGACGAAGAACGTGTCGGCTGCCGCAATCATCTGCCGGGCGCCGGCGTCGAGCGCATTCAGGACTGTCGGCTTGACGGCAGAGCTTTGCGCAGGATCGCGAACGAAGCGGTAGTCACGCAGCTGAATGTATTTCGGACAGTTGCCATAGGACTGGCCGACGTCCACATCGAACCCAAGCGGCCCGGACCGGTGGATGGTTCCGTTCAGCCGGTTGCGGCGCCGGGTGTGCAGTTCGATGCCGAGCATGCCGATCGCTGCCCCGTCATTCATTCCACCGTCCGCCGGATCGTCGTGCTCACGGTCCAGGCGGACGTTCAGTGTGTACGGGTCGGAGCTTTGTAGAAAGCCCGGATTCGCCGCTCGTATTGTCGCCCACGCATCGCCCTGATCGTCCACCGTGCCGAGCACGATGAACGGCAGTTGCGGATAGAAGGCGCGGTGCTGGTCGATCAGATGATCGCGCAGCACCCGTCGGCCGAGCTCTTCCATACGCTCGCCAACACCGGCCTGATCTTGCAGCAGCCGTTCGCCCGCATGCCAGGGCGACGGCTGATCTGTCGTGTGAAGAGCGAACATCTGTTGATCCTTTGATATCTGGCCGGTAAACCGCCGGGAAATCCGGAGGCCTGCTCAGGCAGCCTCCGGAATACCGATTGCGGTCTTCTGGAAGGCAACAAAGCCAGGAAGCGCTTCTATGCGCCTTAGCCAAGCATTGACGTTGGCGTAAGCGCTCCGATCGACATTGCCCTCCGGCGCGCGGTCGATGTAGCTGTAAAGCGCGACATCGGCGATAGTCGGATGACCGGCAGCAATCCATTGGCGGCCCTCAAGAGCGGCCTCGATGCGCTGCAGGATGACGTGGGCGCGTGCAATGACCTCGTCCGCATTGAAAGGCGCACCGAAGACGGTGACAAGCCGTGCGGCACCGGGGCCATAGGCAATTTCCCCGGCGGCTACCGACAGCCAGCGTTGCACGGAGGCAGCCCTTGCCGGATCTTCCGGCAACCAGTTCTTCGCTCCGTTCTTCTTGGCGAGATAGACAAGGATGGCATTGGAATCGGGGATGATCGTACCTTCATCGTCCAGCACCGGCAGTTGTCCGAACGGATTGAGTTTGAGGAAGTCCGGAGCCTTGTGGGCACGGGCAGCAAGATCGACTTCGACCAGCTCCACATCGAGCCCAAGCAGCGAGACGAACAGCCGGGCGCGATGCGCGTGGCCGGACAAAGGGTGATAGTAAAGTTTCATCGTTGCTCTCCAAGTGGCGTTGATCGCCCCGGAGCAAGATGGTTATTTCCTCACACCAACAGAAGTGCGATAAAAGACAAGATATCATTCCAATTTTTGGAATAATCATACGGAGGCGGCAGTGGACAGACTTCAATCCATGCGGGTTCTGGTAAAGGTTGCCGATACGGGCAGCTTCGCGCAGGCTGCGCGTGTGCTCAACATGAGTCCTCCGGCCGTCACCCGGGCCATTGCCTGTCTCGAAGTCCTGACGGGTGCGCGGCTCTTTCTGCGCTCAACGCGATCGGTGAAGCTGACCGCGCCCGGCAGCCGCTATGTCGAGGATTGCCGCCGTATCCTTGCCGATATCGATGAGGCCGAAGCTTCGGCTGGCGGCTCGCATGCGACGCCCTCCGGCCTGCTGACGGTCACGGCACCTGTCCTCTTCGGCCAAATCTATGTGATGCCAGTCATGACATCGTTTCTGACCCTGCATCCGGCCGTCAACGGACGCGCCCTTCTGCTCGACCGCGTTGTCAACCTGTTGGAAGAGGGCATCGATGTTGCATTACGCATCGGGCAATTGCCGGATTCAGGATATCACGCCATCAAGGTCGGCAGCGTGCGGCGGGTCGTCTGCGGCGCTCCGTCTTATTTTAAGGATCACCCGGTGCCACAGGTTCCCGCTGACCTCGCGGGGCACACCATTATCGCCAATACCGGTTCGTCCGCGCCGCAGGACTGGCGTTTCGTGGACGGGGAAAAGAGCCATGTGACGCTGCGTCCGCGATTGTTCTGCAATACCGTGGATGCCTCGATCTCTGCCGCGCTCAGCGGCTGGGGCCTGACCAGCGCGCTGTCCTATCAGGTGGCATCGGCGGTGCGGGACGGGACGCTCGATATCGTGCTGGCCGGCTATGAGGAGCCGCCCATTCCCATCCATGTCATGCACGCTGAGGGGCGCCACATCTCGGCCAAGACGCGGGCGTTCGTGGACTTTCTGGTCGCGCAATTACGGGATAATCGGAACCTGCAAGCGGCGGCGTCTTTGATGGAGAGTTAAAGCGCTGCAGTTGACAGTGGCCATATTTCGAATTACGACTGACGAAAATCTAAATTCGTCAGTCGTAATTCGAAAGTGTCTCATTATGGACGGCAACACGGATAGTCCGGATATTGCGCGGCAGGAAAATATAACGCGGATCCTGGAAGCGGCGGAACGGCTGTTTAGGCACTATGGCTACGCCAAGACCAACGTCGCCGATATTGCGCGCGATCTCGGCATGTCGCCGGCCAACATCTATCGCTTCTTTGCCTCGAAAACCGAAATCCATCAGGCGATCTGCGGCCGCATGCTCGCTGGTAGTTATCAGCAAGCCTATGAAATCTCGCAATTGCCGATCAGCGCGGCGGACCGTCTGCGTCGCTACCTGTATGCCGAGTATCAGCTGATCGTCACCGCAATGCTTGATCATGAAAAGGTGCACGAGATGGTCGTCGTCGCCATTGAGCGAGACTGGCACGTGATCGAAAAACACATCGACCGTATGCACGAACTGCTGGAAGAGATCATCCGCCAGGGTATCGCCGCCGGCGAATTTGCCGAACAGGATCCTGCGGTTGCCGCCCGGTCCTTCGGGGCCGCCACGGTGGTCATGTGCCATCCGCAAATGGTGGCGCAATGTCTCTCCAAGCCAAACCGGGCGACGCCCGACGAAATTACCGAATTTGCAATTAATGCCTTGAGATGAACGCGGCCGCCAAGGCCCGCTCCCACGCTTCATTTTTGATCAGGAGTGCGAACATGCTTTCGCCGAGCAATACCTATATTCGCCTGTCTGCCATTTCGATCTTTTCCGCCGCAGTGCTGGCTCTGTCCGGCTGCTCCGAAGAAAAAGCCGAGACCAGGCAGATCGTGCGCCCGGTGAAAGTGGTCGAGATCGCCGCCATCGATACGTCGCGCACGCTCAGCTATTCCGGCACGGTGCGCGCCCGCACCGAAATGAACCTCGGCTTCCGCGTCAACGGCAAGATCACTGAACGCCTCGTCGATATCGGCCAGCGGGTCAAATCGGGCGATCTGCTCGCCCGTATTGACCCGTCCGACTACGAGCTTGCTCTGACCAGTGCGAAAGCAAGCCTTGATGCCACTGAGCGGCAGGTCGAGACGGCGGAACTGGCGCGAGTGCGTGCCGAACAGCTGTTTGCCAAGAATGTTTCGCCGAAATCGCAGCTCGAACAGACAACGCTCAGCTACAATCAGGCCGTCGCCACGCGTGACTCGGCCCGCTCGGCGCTCGACCAAGCGAAAAACCAGGTCAGCTATACCAACCTGAAGTCCGACCAGAACGGCATTGTTACTGCGGTGAGTGCCGATATCGGCCAGGTCGTCGGCTCGGGAACGCCTGTTGTCAGTGTCGCCGTTGATGGCGAAAAGGAAGTGCTGGTCGCCATACCTGAGACGGATATCGCCCAGTTCAAGCCCGGCAAGGTGGTCACGGTCGGCTTCTGGTCGGATGCCTCCCTGATGCTGCAGGGCAAGGTGCGGGAGGTGGCCGGCAGCGCTGAGCCACAGTCGCGGACATTTGCGGTGCGTATCAGCCTGCCGAATGATCAAAACGTGCTTCTCGGCATGACCGCCGGCATCATTGCCGCCGCTTCCGACGTCCAGCAGTTCGTCACCATCCCTCTAAGCGCGCTTGCCAGGAAGGGGGGCGAACCGATCGTCTGGACCGTCGATCGCACCGCCGAGACCGTGCATTCCCGCCCGGTCGAGGTTGCTGATTTTACTGGTGACGGTGTGCGGATTGCCGAGGGATTGAAGCCCGGCGATGTCGTGGTCGCCGCCGGCACGCAGTTCATGACCGAAGGCCTGAAAGTGAAGGTCGGCGACGACGTCGCACAGCAATTGGCTGCCACAGAACACACGCAACTCGTGCGCTGACCCAGATCCATCGAAAGCGGAATAACGCCGATGACCTCCTCCTCCTCCGACCACAAGCAGTCCTTCAACCTGTCGCGCTGGGCAATCGGCCATCCGAGCATCGCCCGCTTCCTTTTCGGCCTCATCCTGATCACAGGCGTTCTTGGCCTGATGCGCATGGGCCAAAAGGAAGATCCAGATTTCACCTTCCGCGTCATGGTCGTGCAGGCCATCTGGCCGGGCGCGTCGATCCAGGACATGGAGGATCAGGTCGTCAACAAGATCGAGCGCAGGCTGCAGGAAACCCCGCATCTCGATTTCGTCCGCTCTTATACCCGCGCCGGCAGTGCCATCATCACCCTGCAGGTTAAGGGGGATACCAATGCAGCTGAGGTGGCCGATGCTTTCTATCAGGTACGAAAAAAGGTCGGCGATATCGCCAATGAATTGCCGCAGGGCCTGCTCGGCCCCTATTTCAACGACGAGTTCGGCGACACCTTCGTCACCCTGCATTCGCTGAGCGGCGAGGGCTACAGCTATCCGGAGCTGAAGAAGTTCGCCATCCAGGCGCGCGACATGCTGCTGACGACCCCGGGCGTCGAAAAGGCCGTGATCATCGGCGATCAGCCGCAGAAGATCTACATCGACATCTCGTCTGCCGTGCTGGCATCGCGCGGGCTGACGCTGGCCGATGTGCAGAACGCCATCAAGGGTCAGAACAATGTCGATCCGGCAGGCTCCGTCGATACCGGCACGCGCTCCGTGCGGATCTCGGTCGAGGGTGGGGTAACCCAGCCGTCCGATATCCGCGAACTGCGGCTGCGCTCCGGCAATGAGGTTACGCGGCTCGGCGATATCGCCACGGTCTCCTCAGGTCTGGAAGACCCTTATCAGCGCAAATACCGTTTCAACGGCGAAGACAGCGTCCAGATCGGCGTGGTCATGGCCAAGGGCTACAAGGTGACCGATGTCGGCGCAGCCGTCGAGGAAACCTACAAGCAGTTTGAAACAGCACTTCCCTATGGTGTGAAGGTCGACCAGATTGCCGACCAGCCGGAAGTGGTCACCGAGGCAGTCGGCGAATTCATGAAGGCGCTCGGCGAAGCGCTGGTGATCGTGCTGGTCGTCTCCTTCCTGTCGATCGGCTGGCGCTCAGGCCTAGTGATCGCCATTGCCATTCCGCTCGTTCTCGCCGCCACCTTCGCCATCATGTATGAGCTCGGCATCGACCTGCAGCGTATTTCGCTGGGCGCGCTGATCATTGCGCTCGGGCTTCTGGTCGATGATGCGATGATCGTCGTCGAGCTGATGGAGCGCAAACTGGAAGAGGGGCTCGACAAGCTCGATGCCGCCAGCTTTGCCTATTCCTCGACCGCATTTCCGATGCTGACCGGCACGCTGATCACCACGGCAGGCTTCATTCCCGTCGGCTTTGCCGCATCAACAGCGGGTGAATATGTCCGCTCGCTGTTTTATGTTGTCGGCATTGCGCTGGTCGTTTCCTGGTTCGTGGCGGTCTATTTCACGCCCTGGCTTGGCTATATGATCCTCAAGCAGCGCGCCCATGCCGGAGAACATCACGATGTCTTCGATACGCGCTTTTATCGCCGCCTGCGTGCAACCGTCGGCTGGGCGGTGCGCCACCGCATCATTGTTCTTTCCCTGACGCTCGTCACCTTCATGACCAGCCTCTGGGCGTTCCAGTTCATCCCGAAAAACTTCTTCCCGCAGTCGTCGCGTCCGGAAATCCTCGTCGATCTCTGGCTGCCGGAAGGCACCAGCATCAAGGAAGTCGAAACCCAGGCCAAGGCTCTGGAGGCCAGGATCATTGACGATACCGACAAGAAATTCATCGCCACCTATATCGGCGAGGGCGCGCCGCGCTTCTTCCTGCCGCTCGATCAGCAGCTGCGCAATCCGAATTTCGCCCAGTTGCTCGTCATGGCCAAGGACGAGCCGGCCCGCGAACGGCTGATCGTCAAGCTGCGCACCATTCTGGCCGAGGATTTTCCGACGATCCGCGGCAAGGTCGACCGCCTGTTCCTTGGCCCGCCGACCGGCTGGCCGGTCCAGATTCGTGTCACCGGGCACGATCGCGCCGAGGTTCGCCGGATCGCCGACCAGGTGAAGGCGAAGTTTGCCGAAAACCCTGAGCTTGGCGCCATCCACGACGATTGGCTGGAGCCGGTTCCGGCGATGAAGCTGGTGATCGATCAGGACCGCGCTCGCGCGCTCGGCGTCTCATCGCAGCGCATCCGCCAGATGCTGCAGGCGACGATGAGCGGCGCGCCGCTCGACGATTTCCGGGACGGCGAGGAAACGGTCTCTATTGTTGCGCGGGAGCAGGAAAGCAGCCGCCATCTGCTGACGGCCGTGCACTCGATCTATGTCCCGACCGATTTCGGCAGTTACGTGCCGCTGTCGCAGGTCGCCAAGGTCGCGCCTGTTCTCGAACAGGGCGTCGAGTGGCGTCGCAACCGCCTGCCGACGATTACCGTGCGCGGCACGCTTCCCGATGGCGTGCAGCCAAACGATGTCGCCATGAAGATGTATGCCGACTTGAAGCCGCTGCGTGACAGTCTTGCGCCCGGTTATTCCGTCGAGATCCAAGGCGGTGCAGAGGATGCGGCCGAGAGCCAGCAGTCGATCGCCGACAAAGCGCCGGTCATGCTCGCCGTCATCGTCGTGCTCTTGATGATCCAGCTTCAGCATTTCGGCAAGGCGATGCTGGTTCTGGCAACCGGCCCGCTCGGCATCATCGGTGCGGCCGCCGCACTCCTCATTAGCGGCGCCCCGTTCGGTTTCGTCGCCATCCTCGGCGTCATCGCGCTGCTCGGCATCATCATGCGCAACTCGATCATCCTTGTCGATCAGATCGATCAGGATATTGCTTCAGGCATGGAACGGACGGAAGCAATCGTTGGTTCGGCCGTGCGCCGTTTCCGGCCGATCGTGCTGACGGCGATGACGGCGGTGCTGGCGCTGATCCCGATCTCACGCGGCGTATTCTGGGGGCCGCTCGCCTATGCGATGATGGGCGGTATCCTGGTTGCGACCGTGTTGACCATCCTCGTCCTTCCGGCCGGCTATGCGCTATTCTTTGGCAAGCAGCCGAAGAGCAAGGTTTCTGAGCCGGAGCCAGCAGACAATGAAGCGGAGGAGACTGGAGGATATCCGGCCGCGATCGCAGCGGAATAATCTTCCCCAGTGTGAAGAATGCCGGCGGCTGGTGTTGCGTGCGCCGCAACCTGCAATGCAGGCCGAGGGCAGGGGAGGCGCATTGAAACGATTTAGAGTACAGCGAGCCATCTGGTACGCGCATAGCGCATGGCTGCCCTGCAAAACTCTGCCTACAATTTAAGCTGAATCAATGTATATTAAAACCATCGAAGCAATGCACCTCCTCCCGCAGAGCTTCGATATGCAAGCGGCCTCACTCCTCCTCCCAGAGGGCGCTTGCGGAATGGCAACACTCCTCCTCCCAGTTGCCATTCGGTTCTATTCGAAAGCCTGCCGCACCTCCTCCCGCGGCAGGCTTTTTCGATTCTAGGCCTGTTTTCCCTCGTCTACATGCAAACACAAAAAAAACCGCCGCGAAGTATGACCTCGCGACGGCCCAGGACGTTTATGCGCTTTGATCAGCGCAGCGGCGGGGCGTAGACCAGACCGCCATTGTTCCAGAGATTGTTCAGGCCGCGCTCGATCTTCAGCGGGCTGTCCTTGCCAAGATGGCGCTCGAACACTTCGCCATAATTGCCGACGGCCGAGATGGCCTGAAAAGCCCATTTCGGATCGAGGCCGAAGTTCTTGGAGATCGCGCCGTCTGCACCCAGGAAGCGCTTCTGCGCCACGGTGCCGTCTTCCGCCGTTTTGGCGGCATTTTCCTTGGTGATGCCCAGTTCTTCCGCCTCGATCAGCGCGAACAGGGTCCAGCGAACGATCTTGAACCATTGCTCGTCGCCCTGGCGAACGGCCGGTCCGAGCGGCTCCTTGGAGATGACCTCGGGCAGGACCATGTAATTGTCGGGATCGGTCAGCGTCAGGCGCTGGGCGTAGAGCGCGGAGGCATCCGTCGAATAGACGTCGCAGCGGCCGGTGCCGAAGGCCTGCACGGTCTGGTCGGGCTTTTCAAAGGCAATTACGTTGTACTGGATGCCGTTGGCGCTGAAGTAATCGGCCATGTTCTGTTCGGTCGTGGTACCGGTTTCGGTGCAGACCGAAGCGCCCGACAGTTCCTTGGCGCTCTTTACGCCCAGATCCTTGCGGATCATGAAGGCCTGGCCGTCATAATAGTTGGCGCCGACAAAGCTCATGCCAAGATCGGTATCGCGCGACAGGGTCCAGGTGGTCTGGCGCGACAGAAGGTCGACTTCACCGGATTGCAGGGCGGCAAAGCGTTCCTTGGTGGAAAGCGGCACATATTGCACCTTGCTGGAATCGCCGAGTGTCGCTGCCGCCACGGCGCGGCAGAAATCAACGTCGAAGCCTGCCCATTCGCCCTTGTCGTTCGGGCTCGAAAAGCCGAGAACACCCTGGCTGACGCCGCAGCGCAGCGCGCCGCGTTCGCGAGAAATGTCCAGCGTGCCCGCCTGTGCTCCCGTGCCTGCCAGCGTCGCTGCGGCAAACAATGCAAGAATTGCTGATTTCATGATTTTGTCCTCCTCCGGTTTTTAGTCACACGTATCCCGTCCGGGCAGCGCTAAGCGCTGCCAAGCTTCTTTCCTGTTCGTTTCTGGTATTGACCGGGCCTATCAGCCCCGGGCTGTGACCGCCTCGAATGTTTCCTCGAGTATGGAAAGCAGATGGTCCGCATCGCGCTTCGAGAAGATCATCGGCGGGCGCATCTTCAGCACGTTGTCATGCGGCCCTTCGGTGCCCATCAGCACGCCGCGCTGCCGCGCGCCGTTCGAGACCGCGCGGGCAAAATCGGTCGCCGGCGCCTTGGTCTTGCGGTCGGTCACCAGTTCGATACCAAGGAAAAGACCCAGGCCGCGCACATCGCCGATCACCTCGTAACGGTCCTGCATCGCCTGGAAACCGGCCATCAGGTAGTTGCCGATCTCCAGCGCATTGCCGCGCAGGTCCTGGCCCTCGATCACGTCGAGCACGGCGAGACCAACAGCGCAGGAAACCGGGTTGCCGCCGAACGTGTTGAAATATTCCATGCCGTTGTTGAAGCTATCGGCAATCTCGCGGGTGGTCACGACAGCCGCCAGCGGATGGCCGTCACCGATCGGTTTGCCCATGGTGACGATGTCGGGCACGACACCCTGTTCCTCGAACGCCCACCAGTGGCTGCCCACCCGGCCGAAGCCGACCTGAACCTCGTCGGCAATGCAGACACCGCCGGCATCCCGCACCATCCGGTAGACTTCCTTCAGGTAACCCTGCGGCAGGAACACCTGCCCGGCAACGCTCGGGATGGATTCGGCGATGAAGAAGCCCGGACCTTCGCCCTTTGCCTGCATCTCAGCGATCAGTCCGGCAACGCTTTCGGCATAGCGCTTGCCGTGTTCTTCGATCGCCCAATCGGCAGGAGCGCGGTAGCTGTCGGGAACGGCGGCCACATGCACATGCGGCTTCTTCTCCTTGCCGCCCTTGCGGCGGAACTTGTAGGGGCTGATCTCGATCAGTTCCTGCGTCGTGCCGTGATAGGCCCAGTCGAGCACGATGGCGTTTTCGCGGCCGGTATGGGCACGCATCATCCGCAGCGCCAGGCTGTTGGCTTCCGAGCCGCTGTTGACGAATCCGGCGACCGTCAGTTCCCTCGGCAGTGTCGCGGTCAGCCGTTCGGCATAGGCAACGATATTGTCATGCAGGTAACGTGTGTTGGTGTTCAGCGTCGCCGCCTGCCGCGCCATCGCTTCGACCACGGCCGGGTGTGCATGGCCGATATGGCAGACATTGTTGAAGCAATCGAGATAGGCGCGGCCGCTGTCATCGATCAGCCAGACACCGTCGCCGCGCACGAACTTGATCGGCTTGTCATAGGAAATCGACAGGTTGGGAACCAGAAGTTCCTTGCGCAGCGTGACGATCTCCTCATGCGAACGCCCGGTCTTTTCGTAAAATTCCGGGGCAATACCGGCAAAGGCATTGGCATCGGGAAACAACTCGGCCCAGACGTCGAGATAGCGCTCTTCGCCGACGCCAAGGATTTCGGTGGCGGAAAGCCGGGTGTCGACGGACAGTTGCAGATGCAGGTGGGGCGCCCAGCCTCCGTTTTCCGCAGGAGCGCCCATCTGTCCAACCAGCGCACCGGCGTTCAGACGGTCGCCCGCCTTCAAGCGTCCGAGCGCTTCATGAGCAAGATGGCCCCACAGGCTGATAAAGGCCGGGCAGTCCTCAGGTTCATGGCGAAGCGCAATCAGGCAGCCGTAACCAAGCGGATCCGGCTCGATCTCGACACTGACGACCGTGGCAGCGATCGGCGTGTAGAGCTTGGTGCCTGCAGCCATGAACAGGTCTAGGCCGAGATGACGGATGCGGCGGGTCTTTTCGATCAGCCGCGAGACGAACATGTCGCCGGAATAGACCGTGCGCTTCTCGCCCCAAGGGCCGATGCCGAGGTCGACGCCGCGGTCGGCGCAATAGGCTTCCCAGATTGCCTGCGCCTCGTCCGGCTGTTCGCCGGCCGACTTGACCGTCATCGGATGCTGCGGATCGCCATAGGGAACAAGCGCTGCCGGATAGGTCGCGGCCGGGCGGTCGAGCAGTGGATGAAGCGTCTTCCGGTTGGCTTCAATCCAGGCGGTGACGGCGCGCGTGCCGGGTGTCGCCTCGAAACCGCAGGCATGCCGCAGGATCGCGGTGGCAAAACGCGGGTTCATCGCATCGAGCTTGCGCAGCAGCGTCCAGGCCGGCTTTTCACTGATGGCGAGATAGGGATTGCCGCCGGTATGGGCATGGCGCGAGGCCGAGATGGTCACGGAGGTAACGAGCCGCATGGCGATGAGGTCGAAGAGAAGATCGACTTCCTCTTCGAGCAGCGGATATTCGGCATGGAAGCCCCGGGCAATGGCGCCGGCAGCGCCGATCGGATCGGCATGGTCGAGCCCCGCATAGGCGGCGGCGATCGCCACTTCGGCGATGACGGGCGCATAGAGCGCGTCGCCAAGATCGATCAGGCCGGCGATCCGGTCATGGTCGTCTTCCGCGACGAGCACGTTCCAGTCATTGGCATCGTTGTGAATGACCGTCGAGCGTAGCTTCGGCAGTTTCGGTTCGACCGTTGTTTCGAAATGGGCAAGGAACCGCTCCAGCAATGCGCGGTCGTCCGCATCGGCAATGTGCGGCAACCGGCCGGCGGAACGGCCGGCATTGCGGATGTTCCAGTCGAGATCGCGCAGCGCGCCGGGATGCATGAAGCCCTGCAGCGCGGTATCGAAGCGGCCAAGCAGACGGCCGAGCGAGGTGAGCGCTTCTTCACTGCGGGCGGACTGCGCCAGCGGCGTGCCCGGCACCCAGCCGACGAGGCGCAGCAGATGGCGCACGCCGTGGACGCTGGTCGTTTCGCCAAGGCTCGCGCCGGAAACTGTCGGGCGGATATGCGGGATCGGCAGATCCGGCGCATGGTCGCTGACATGGGTCAGCAGCGCCGTCTGGAAATCGCTTTCGACCTGTGGCTCGGCGGCATTGACGATCTTGAGGATGTAGATCCCGCCGGTGCTGGCCGTCACCTTGAAATTCTGGTCGCGCTCGCTGTCGAGCGGCGACAGCGTTCCGTCGAGGCCATAGTGCTCGGCCAGCAGGCGCTGTGCGTCTTCAATGGAAAAATCCGGGGTGGTCTTCAGCATGTCGGTCATGGCGGTTCCTTATCTGCCCCGCAGATTTGCACGGGCGGAGAAGCCATGCACCCGGCAATATGCCGGTTGCACCGGCATTATGTTTATAATAACCGTCATCTTGTCGGCACTTTGAAAGGCGCGCACTCATGCAGGATACAGACGCGATCGACCGGACGATCCTGAGCATCCTGTCGCGGGAAGCCCGGATCCCGATGAAGTCGCTCGCGGGCCGCATCGGGCTTTCCAGAAGCGCCACCACCGAACGCGTCACCCGGCTGGAAAAGGCCGGGATCATTCGCGGCTACCGGGCCGATATCGGCCAGCTCGACGAGGATCAGGTGTACGCCTTCCTGCTGCTGACGCTGAAGAAGACGCCGTCGATCGGCGTGCTCGACCGGCTGGCTGGCTTCTCCTCCGTGCGCAAGGTATCGTCTGTCAGCGGCCAGCTTGATCTTGTCGTTGAAGTCCAGGTCGGATCGATCAATGCGCTGAACGAACTCAGGAATGAAGTAGCGACGATGGAGAACGTCGATGACCTGACGACATCGATTGTGCTGCGCCGCGACATCGAACGCAGCTGAGCCGCGCTTGACTTTGCTGCGGATGCTCACACAATGAAGTCGAGGAAAATACAGCGTTTGCTGCCTTCTCTTGCCCTGATTGATGCAAGAGAAGAGGCGCTTGCCGCTGGGCCAACCCTGTTTCACTCCAAAACTGTTCCCCGAAAAATTTGAAAGTCTTTCGTTGAGCCCGTCGAAATGGACGGCTAGCGATCCGCCGCGCGAAAACGCACAATCACCAAACCGTGAATGAGACATCCGGCCTGCCGCCATGGCAGCCGGATACTGATCGGGCAGGGGCCCTGACAAGTCATGATGGCTTGAAGATCGGTACAGTGTGGTTGGTTGCCAGAGGAGAAGGCGGCCAGTCAGTGGCATGCGCCGGGAATGGATTTTTTCGGCCAAGGGAGGAAATATGTTTGAACGGCTCTTCAAGCTGAGTGAGCACAATACGACGATCCGCACCGAACTGGTTGCGGGCGTCACGACATTTCTCACAATGTCGTACATCATCTTCGTCAATCCGGATATTCTATCGACCACCGGCATGGACCGCGACGCGATCTTCGTCGCGACCTGTCTCGCCGCAGCACTCGGTTCGATCATCATGGCGCTGGTCGCCAACTGGCCGATCGGCATGGCGCCTGGCATGGGCCTCAATGCCTTCTTCGCCTTCACGGTCGTCGCCGCCCTCGGCTTCACCTGGCAGCAGGCGCTCGGCGCCGTCTTCATCTCGGGCCTGATCTTCCTCTTCCTGACGGTGACGGGGATCCGCAGTTGGCTGATTCAGGGCATTCCGCATTCGCTGCGCAGTGCGATCGCCACCGGTATCGGCCTTTTCCTCGGCATCATCGCCCTGAAGAATGCCGGTATCGTCGTCGATAATCCGGCAACGCTTGTTGGCCTCGGCAGCCTCAAGGCCACCGGTCCGCTGCTGGCGATCTTCGGCTTCTTCGTCATTGCAGTGCTCGACGCCCTGAAAGTTCGCGGTGCGATCCTGATCGGTATTCTTGCCGTCACCGTGCTGTCCTGGATCACCGGCGTCAGCCAATTCCAGGGCGTCGTTTCGATGCCGCCCAGCATGGCGCCGACCTTCCTGCAGCTCGATATCGTCGGTGCACTGCATGGTGGCCTGGTCCACGTCATCCTCGTCTTCGTTCTGGTTGAAGTGTTCGACGCCACCGGCACGCTGATCGGCGTCGCCAAGCGCGCCAACCTGATCCAGGAAGGCAAGCCGAGCCGCCTCGGCCGTGCGCTTCTGGCAGACAGCACCGCCATCGTTGCCGGTTCGCTGATGGGTACCAGCAGCACCACGGCCTATGTCGAAAGCGCATCCGGCGTTCAGGCCGGCGGCCGCACAGGCCTGACGGCCCTGGTCATCGCCGTGCTGTTCCTCGCATCGCTGTTCATCTCGCCGCTGGCTGCATCGGTGCCCACGTATGCAACAGCCCCGGCTCTGCTCTATGTCGCCGGCCTGATGATGCGCGAACTGACTGAAGTCGATTGGGAAGACCTGACCGAAGCCGCACCGGCAGCGCTGACAGCTCTTGCCATGCCCTTCACCTACTCGATCGCCAACGGCCTTGCCTTCGGCTTCATCAGCTATGTCGTCCTGAAAGCCTTCACCGGAAAATGGCGCGCCATCCACCCGGCCACTTTCATCGTCGCCGCTCTGTTCGTCATCCGCTTCGCGTTCTTCGCGGAGTGAGTGCCACAACGAGGCGCGAACAGCCGCCTCGTTTCAAGCGATCTGAATATAGTGCGGGCCGCATCCATCGCGGCCCGTTTTATATGGCAAGTTTGCTCTGCCGCCGGTGGTTCAGGGGCGCTTTCATTAACCGATCCTATTTGGGCCGTGACGTGCAAGAGAGGTTCGCCCGGATTGTGGATAGCGCCCGGCAGGTCCCCGCCAGGAGTGCTTCCGGGCGGACAGGATGATAAACGAAATCGCAAGGGTGATGCGATCGGGAGATTTGGGATGGACCAGCGTGCTTATTCAATCGTGGCTCAAACGCCCTCTATAGAAGACTATCTGCATCTGCGTTCCGTGGCGGGGCTGAGCCCGTTCTCGCAAGAGGCAGCTGGCAAGGGGGTGGCGGGCACCGTTTTTTCCGCATTGGTTTTGTTCGAAGGCTCAACGATTGGGATGGGACGACTGATCGGGGATGGCGGTTGTTTCTTCCAGGTCGTGGACATTGCCGTTCATCCCGAACATCAGGGGCGCGGGCTTGGAAAGATGATCATGAAAGCCATTATGGGGTATATCGAAAACGAGCTTCCTGTTTCCGCCTATGTCAGTCTGATCGCGGATGTGCCGGCAAATTCGCTCTATGGAAAGTTCGGCTTCAAGGAAACTGCTCCAAGATCTCTCGGCATGGCATATCGCGTCGTGCGTTAGTATGAGCGGAAATGGCGCGTGCGTTACAGCGTTCAGTCATCTGCGATGGCCGCCAGAACCATAAAAAAATTCCAGAGGCCCGGCGCCGGTTCCCGGCCGCCGGGCTACGCACCCACCGATTTCGTGACCTGCGCGTCAGTGCCTCATTGCCAGTCAGTCATTTCGTACAACGGCCGGATTTCGATCTCACTCGGCCCCGGCATCGGATTGGGGCAGCGCTTGACCCAGGCAACGGCCTCGTCCATGTCCTTGACGTCCCAGAGCCAGAAGCCGGCCACCAGTTCGCGGGCTTCAGCGAACGGTCCGTCAATGACCGTGCGGCGGGATCCATCGAAGGCAACGCGCTTGCCCGCCGAGGAAGGTTTGAGACCGTCGGCGTCGCGCAGGATGCCGGCATCGCGCAGTTCGTCATTGAACTTGCCCATCGCCTCCATCATCGCATTCGTCTCGGCTGTTGGGAAAAAACCCTTTTCGCTGTCTTCGGTCGCTTTCACGAGCACCATCACACGCATCCTCTATCTCCTTGTTAGAGCCGGCCTCAATGGCCGGTCATCCTAACGACGAACGGGCTTTTCGGAAATCGACATCGTCCCGCAGAATTTCTTGCCGGTCGAAAGTGATCGTGTTTGGTCTTTTCTAACAGTGCTGGGAAGCGCTTAGCAGACCAAAAACGGTGCCTCGTAAAAATGCTCCTCCAGATTGATACCATCGCCGGCACGGTCGACGACGGCGAAGTCGGAAACCCCATCGAGCGGTGTCAGGATACCGTGCCAGACGTTGCGGCCGATATTGACGCCCTGTCCGGGTGCCGTCTTGAAGGCGATCGGCTCGCCCGGGCCATCCGGGGTCTCTTCGGCAACAACCACAAGAAAAGGATGTTCGCTGAGTGGAATGAACGCCTGACTGCCGAAGGGGTGCCGCTCCACCATGCCGAGTTCAAGCGGCAGCGGATAAGGCTCGCCGCGCAACAGGCTGATCATCGGGCGGGCCTTTTCGCCGGTCGTCTCGATCTTGGCGAGATCATGATAACGCACACATTTGCCTGCGTTGATCGGGAAATTGTGGGCGCCCTCGGTTTCCAGAACCTCGCCGAAGGGGGCGAAGGCCTCGCGGGTCAATGGCCGGATATGGATCGTCTTCATCATCTCCCCCTCAGTTCGGCAACATGTCGGTCAGACGCAGCAGCGCGATCCGCTCGACCTGACGGCAGGCCGTTTGAAACTCCGTCTTCCAGTCATTGCCGATGCGGCGTTGGAAGGCCGCCAGGATGTCGCTCTTGTCGAGGCCGCGCACGGCGATGATGAAGGGAAAGCCGAAGGTTTTGACATAACGGCCATTGAGCGTGTTGAACTGTTCGCGCTCAGCGTCTGTCAGAGCATCGAGGCCAGCGGATGCCTGTTCGCTGGTCGAGCTTTCGGTCAGGCGCTTGGCCCGCGCCAGCTTGCCGGCAAGATCGGGGTGAGCGTTGAGCACCGCCAACCGCTCCGTTTCGCTGGCACCACGGAAGACTGCCGCCAATGCGGCATGCAGACCGATGGCCGTATCGTTGGCGGCTCCCAACTCGCCCGCAAAGGCGCGCCGGGCGATCCAGTCCGAATGTTCGAAGACGCCACCGAAGCGGGCAACGAAAGCCTCTTCCGAAAGACGCGACGGGCGGCTGTCATTCGCCTTGAAGGGAAAGGTCTTAGCCCAATGGTCGGCGATATCGATGCGCCGGGCGATCCAGACCTTGTCATGGCTCTTCACATAGTCGATGAACCGGGCAAGGGCTGCTGCGCGTCCCGGCCGCCCAACAAGGCGGCAATGCAGGCCGATATTCATCATCTTTGGCGCCCCTTCAGCACCCTCTGCATAGAGCACGTCGAACGTGTCCTTCAGATAGCTGAAGAACTGGTCGCCGCTGTTGAACCCTTGGGGGGTGGCAAAGCGCATGTCGTTGGTATCGAGCGTGTAGGGAATGACCAGCTGGGGCTTGCCGCCATACTCATGCCAGTAGGGCAGGTCGTCGGCATAGCTATCGGAGACATAGGCAAAGCCACCTTCCTCACTGACGAGATCGACGGTGTTTTCCGAACAGCGGCCGGTATACCAGCCGCGTGGCCGCTCACCGGTCACCAGCGTGTGCAAGCGGATTGCCTCGGCGATCTGCTTGCGTTCCTCGGCCGGGTCCATGTCCTTGTGCTCGACCCATTTCAGTCCGTGCGAGGCGATTTCCCAACCGGCGCTCTGCATGGCCGCCACCTGTTCCGGGGAGCGCCTCAGGGCGGTTGCGACACCATAGACGGTGACGGGGACATCACGCTCGGTCAAAAGCCGGTGCAGCCGCCAAAAACCGGCGCGGGCACCGTATTCATAGATCGATTCCATGTTCCAGTGGCGCTGTCCCATCCATGCGCTGGCACCGACGATTTCCGACAGGAAGGCCTCCGAGGCGATGTCGCCATGCAACACGCAGTTTTCGCCGCCCTCTTCATAATTGACGACAAACTGGACGGCGATGCGGGCCTCATCCGGCCAGGCGGCGTTCGGTGCGGTGGCGCCGTAGCCCTGGAGATCGCGTGGATATCGCATGAAATCATTCCTCCCAAAACGTTCGATTGGCCGATTTCTAACCGCAAATCGCGCGCGTCATTCCCCCTCAAAATTTTGAAAGTCTCGAACGATCAGCCTGCTACCGCAGGGAAGTGAGGTGGCGGATAGTGGCCGGATGAATGCAGTCTTCGGGAGGTGAAACGCATGCAATCTGGAACAGCCGGCCGGCTGACGACCCACGTGCTCGACACGGCGCTTGGCAAGCCCGCCGAGAACCTGCGCATCGATCTCTTCCGCATCGAAGGCGAGCGTGCCGTTGAGATCGGCTCGACCCGCACCAATGATGACGGCCGCTGCGATGTGCCGATTTTGAGCGGCGATGCCATGAAGTCCGGGACCTATGAGCTGCGCTTCCACGCCGGCGATTATCTCGGCCAGACGGATGGCGAAGTGGCGTTCCTCGATATCATCCCCATCCGCTTCGGCATCGCAGACGAGACGGCGCATTACCACGTGCCATTGCTGCTGTCGCCCTACAGCTATTCGACCTATCGCGGGAGCTGAGTAATGACCGTCCAGATCCGCAGCTCCATCCGTTTCCTGCTCAACCATCGCCAGGTCGAACTCTCTGCCGTCTCGGCGGTTCAGACATTGCTCGATTTTCTGCGGCTTGACCGCAATCTGCGCGGCACCAAGGAAGGCTGCGCCGAAGGCGATTGCGGCGCCTGCACCGTGCTGGTCGGACGCCTGCTGGATGGCCAGCTGAAATACGAAAGCGTCAATGCCTGCATCCGTTTCGTCGGCTCGCTTGATGGCTGCCATATCGTGACGGTGGATTCGCTCGCCGTGCCGGGCGGTCCGCTGCATCCGGTGCAGCAGGCGATGGTCGATACCCATGCCTCGCAATGCGGTTTCTGCACGCCAGGTTTCGTGATGTCGCTCTATGGGCTCTGGATGGAAAACCCGAAGCCGTCGGTGGCGGAGATCGAAAAGGCGCTGCAGGGCAATCTCTGTCGCTGCACCGGCTATGCCGCCATCCTGCGTGCCGCCGAGGCGGTCTCGGTGATCGGTGACCTCGACCGTGATCCGCTGGTTGCGGAACGCGCTAAGATTGTCGAGAAGTTGGAAGCGCTGAAGGACGGCAAGCGCGTCGAGATCGGCGAAGGCTCCGAGCGTTTCCTGCTGCCGGCTTCGGTCGATGATCTCGCCGAAATCTATGAGGCGGAGCCGAAAGCCCGCATCGTCGCCGGTTCCACCGATGTCGGCCTGTGGGTGACGAAGTTCATGCGCGATATCGCGCCGGTCGTGCATCTCAGTCATCTTGACGAGTTACGCCGCATTGCCGTCGATGAGGCCGGCATCACCTTTGGCGCCGGTGTCAGCTACACCGAATCCTTTCCGCTGATCGCAAAACATTTCCCTCAGCTCATCGAGTTGTGGAACCGAATCGGCGGCCAGCAGGTGCGCAACATGGGTACGATCGGCGGCAACATCGCCAACGGCTCGCCGATCGGCGACACGCCGCCGGCGCTGATTGCGCTCGGTGCGTCCGTCGTGCTGCGCAAGGGCAAGGTCAGCCGTACTGTGCCGCTCGAAAGCTTCTTCATCGAATATGGCAAGCAGGACCGCCAACCTGGTGAATTTGTTGAGGCCGTGCGCATTCCATTCCTGAACGAAAACGCCCTTTACGCTGTCTACAAGATCACCAAGCGGCTGGACGAGGATATTTCCGCCGTCTGTGGCGCCTTCCGCATCACCCTTGATGCGGGCGACAAGATTGCCAGCGCGGTGATCGCCTATGGCGGCATAGCCGGAACACCGAAGCGGGCTGACAATGCCGAGGCGGTGTTGACCGGAGCGGATTGGACGGAAGCCACCGTCGAGGCCGCCATGGCGGCACTCGGCAAGGATTACACGCCGCTCACCGACTGGCGGGCATCTGCTGATTACCGGCTGCTGGTGGCACAGAACCTCTTGCGCCGCTTCTATCTGGAAACGCAGGGCGATGAGCCGGTGCGGCTTGACCGCAAGCAGGCTGTGTGAGGAGAAGACCATGAACGTCATGCAGCCCATCAATCGCATCCGCGGCGGTGTCCACGAAAACGAACGCCACGAATCCGGCCACAAGCATGTGACGGGAACCGCTGAATATATCGACGATATTCCCGAACCCGCGGGCACCCTGCACGCCTATCTCGGCCTGTCGCAGCGCGCCCATGCGCAGATCCTGTCGATCGATTTTGATGCCGTCAAATCCGCGCCCGGCGTGATCGGTGTGCTGACGGCAGACGATATTCCCGGCGAGAACGACGTCAGCCCGGCACACAAGCATGATGACCCGGTCTTTGCGACCGGCAAGGTCGAATTCCACGGCCAGCCGATCTTTGCCGTGATCGCCGAAACCCGCGATGCTGCCCGCCGCGCTGCCGCCAAGGTCAAGATCGAGTATCAGGACCTGCCGCATGTCACCGACGTGCTCGAAGCGGCCGCTGCCAATTATCCGCTGGTCATCGATCCCCTGAAGCTGGAGCGCGGCGATATCTCCGCCGGATTTGCCAAGGCAAAGAACATTCTCGAAGGCGAGATGCGCATCGGCGGGCAGGATCATTTCTATCTCGAAGGCCATATCTCCTTCGCCATCCCCGGCGAAGACGACGAAATTTTGCTCTATTCCTCGACCCAGCATCCGAGTGAAACTCAGCACATGGTCGGCCAGGTGCTGGGCGTCGCGTCCAATGCCGTGACCATCAATGTGCGGCGCATGGGCGGCGCTTTCGGCGGCAAGGAAACACAGGCAAACCTGTTTGCGGCGGTCGCAGCGCTCGCGGCGAAGAAGTACCGCTGCGCCGTCAAAATCCGCCCGGACCGCGATGACGACATGAGCGCGACCGGCAAGCGCCATGATTTTCATGTCGGCTACAAGGTCGGTTACGACGACGACGGCCGCATCGAAGCGGTCGATGCGACCTTCTCGGCCCGTTGTGGCTTCTCGGCCGATCTCTCCGGCCCGGTTACCGACCGCGCGCTGTTTCACGCCGATAACTGCTATTTCTATCCAAATGTCCGGCTGCGGTCGCGGCCGTTGAAGACCAATACCGTTTCGAACACCGCGTTTCGCGGTTTCGGTGGCCCGCAGGGCATGGTCGGTGGCGAGCGGATGATCGAGGATGTCGCCTATGCGCTGGGCAAGGACCCGCTTGAAATCCGCAAACTGAATTTCTACGGCGGCGAGGGGCGCAACCTGACGCCCTATCACCAGACCGTCGAAGACAACATCATCGGCCGTATCATCGAGGAACTCGAAACCTCCTGCGATTACGCGGCACGGCGCGAGGCGGTTCTGGCTTTCAACCGCAAGAGCAGCATCATCAAGCGCGGTATCGCGCTGACGCCGGTCAAGTTCGGCATCTCTTTCACCAAGACGGAGTATAACCAGGCCGGCGCGCTGGTGCATGTCTATGCCGATGGGTCGATCCATCTCAACCACGGCGGCACGGAGATGGGGCAGGGGCTCTATACCAAGGTGGCGCAGGTGGTGGCCGACGAATTCCAGGTCGATCTGGACCGGATCAAGGTAACGGCAACGACGACCGGCAAGGTGCCGAACACCTCGGCGACGGCCGCGTCCTCCGGATCCGACCTCAACGGCATGGCCGCCGCCAATGCCGCCCAGCAGATCAAGGCGCGGCTGGTCACCTTTGCGGCCGAGCGCTGGAATGTCAGCGAAAACGATGTCGCGTTCGAGCCGAACACGGTCCGCGTTGGCGCCGAGCGTATTGCCTTTTCAGAGTTCATCAAGATCGCCTATGGATCCCGTATCCAGCTTTCGGCGGCGGGCTTTTACAAGACGCCGAAAATTCACTGGAACCGCTCCGAAGGCCGGGGGCGTCCGTTCTTCTACTATGCCTATGGTGCCTCCTGCTCCGAGGTCAGCGTCGATACGCTGACCGGCGAATATCAGGTCGACCGTGTCGATGTGCTGCACGATGCCGGCAAGTCGCTCAATCCGATCCTCGATATCGGCCAGGTCGAGGGTGCCTTCGTGCAGGGCATGGGCTGGCTGACGACCGAGGAACTGTGGTGGGATGGCAAGGGGCGGCTCAGAACCCATGCACCATCTACCTACAAGATCCCGCTCGCCTCCGACCGGCCACGGATCTTCAACGTCAAGCTCGCCGAATGGTCCGTCAACCGCGAAGAGACGATCCGCCGTTCCAAGGCGGTCGGCGAACCACCGTTCATGCTGCCGATCTCGGTTTTGGAGGCAATCTCGATGGCGGCGGCGAGCGTTGCGGAGTATCGTATTTCACCGCGCATCGATGCGCCGGCGACGCCGGAGCGGGTTTTGCTCGGCATCGAGCGGCTGCGCCGCGCGGCAAGAAACGGGTGATTGGACATGGCCGCCAAGCGCGAAGACATCAGGGATTTCCTGCGCCGCGAGCCGGGCTGCGTGTTCGTCGAAGTGACGGGTGCCGCCGGTTCGACGCCGCGTGATACCGATGCCTGGATGCTGGTGGCGGCCGAAGGCCTGTTCGGGACCATTGGCGGCGGTCAGTTGGAATATATGGCCATTGACCATGCGCGCCGCAGCCTGCGGCAGGGCGTGCCTGCCGAAGAGATGAACGTTCCGCTCGGCCCGGAAATCGGCCAGTGCTGCGGCGGCCGTGTCGGGCTTTCCTTCACGCAGATGAGCCCCGAACTTTCCACATTCCTCATTGCGCGCAGCGATCGCGAGATGGCCGCCCGGCCTCACGTCTATGTGTTTGGCGCCGGTCATGTCGGCGATGCACTGGCGATGGCCTTGTCGCTGGTGCCCTTGCGTATCGTGCTTGTCGATACCCGCGAGGACGAACTGGCTGCTTCGACGGTTCCCGGTATCGAAACCTGCCTGACGGCGATGCCGGAGGCGGTGGTGCGCGACGCTCCGGCCGGAAGCTCTTTTGTTATCCTCACCCATGACCATGCATTGGATTTCCTGATCACCGCGGAAGCTTTGCGCCGCAGTGATGCGGCCTATGTCGGCATGATCGGTTCGAAGACCAAGCGCGCGACCTTCAAGAACTGGCTCTCCCGCGAGGTTGGGCGGCCGGAACTGTTCGACCGCCTGATCTGCCCGATCGGCGGCACGGCGGTGAAAGACAAGCGACCGGCGGTGATCGCTGCGTTGGCGGCAGCGGAGATCATGACAGTTGCTTTAAATTACGATCGGGTCGGCACTGCTCACCTGCGGCGGGACATTGGCGCGCCAGCGAGAAGCGCGTTGCGCTGACCGCTCATATCCACGGATTGTGGCACCGCACGCCCAGCGGTTCGAAATGTGCCGTATTGCGGGTAACGACATCCAGACCATGGAGAAGCGCGATCGCTGCGATCATCGCGTCTGGAGACGGACGTTTGTCGGCGGTCGGGAGCTTGCCGGCAATCGAGGCTGCATCGGCATCGAAGGGCAATATCCGGCCATGGAAGCGAGGAAGCACGATGGCCCTGAACCATTGGTCGAGTTCTGCCGCAAAGACTGTGTCGCGATTTTGCTCTCGCGAGATGCCAAACTCGATTTCCATGATCGTTATTGCCGGGAGAAATGCTGTGCTGGCATCGAAATCGGCAAAGAATACGCGGAATTCTTCCGTCTGACGCTCCGGCCGCCGTGCGGCCGAAACCACATTTGTGTCAAGGAGTAGAGGCATCAGAAGGTGACGTCACGTCCGGAGAAGTCGACGCGCTCCGGCTCAAAATCCTTGTCTGAGCCGGGTGAGGGATCGGCCAGAGCTTCGAGTAAGCTCATCGGTTTTTTCCAGCTTCGCTGAAAGTCGTCATAATTAACAAGCACATAGCTCGCTTCGCCATGCTCGGTGATGACAAGCGGGCCTTCGTTGGCGGCTTTTTTTGCCTTGCTGGGGTTCTGGTTGAAGTCTGCACTGGTCATGAGGGCATAGGACATCGACACCTCCATCTAGTATATTTATAACAATATATACTATTTTCTCCGGCAGATTCAATCTGGACCGCCTCTCGCCGTCTATTCCAGCATCTTGCCGATCATCCGCTGACAGCGTTCGGCCATGAAATCGATCATCAGGCGAACCTTTGGGTCCTGGAAGCGCTTGTGTGGATAGATCGCGGCGAGCTGGACGCTGGCGGGTGGGGTATCTTTGAGGATCTCCACCAGCGAGCCTTCGTTGAGATAGCTCTTTACCTCGAACAGCGGCTTGTTGATGATGCCGCGGCCTTCAAGCGCCCACTGGGTCAGGACATCGCCGTCGTCGGAATCGTAGGGGCCGCCGATTTCCAGTTTGCGGGTGCCGTCCGGCGTCTGCAGCGTCCAGTAATATTCCTTCGAGCCCGGATAGCGTAAAAGCAGACAGTCGTGCTTGTCGTCGATCAGTGCATCCGGCGTTTCCGGCGTGCCGCGTTTTGCAAGGTATCCGGGGGCAGCGCAGACCACGCGCTGACAGTTGAGGATGCCGCGCATGCGCAGGTTGGAATCCTCCAGCACGCCGAGCTTGAAGGCGACATCGACGCCTTCGCTCAAGATATCGACATTGTGGTCGGAGAGACGCAAACGCACCTCGATATCCGGATACTTGTCATGGAATTCCGGAATGCCCGACGCGATCAGGCGCCGGCCAATGCCGAGTGGGGCTGTGATCCGGAGCGACCCCTTCGGGTTGTGCGAGAGATCGGCGATAGCGCTTTCGGCTTCGTTGACCGCCTCGATGATCTTGACCGCGCCCTGATAGAACACCCGGCCATGTTCCGTCGGTGAGAGCTTGCGCGTGGTGCGGTTGCACAGGCGCACGCCAAGGTGCCGTTCCAGCTCCTTGATGCGATTGCTGGCGACGGCAGGGGTCACCCGCTGGTCGCGGCCGGCGGAGGAGAGGGTACCGAGTTCAACGACCCGGACAAAGACGCGCACGTTATCGAGATAGGACATGGATTTCTTCTACCACATTGAAAATCGAACGGCATCGGGGGCGATCTTATAGTTTTTTTTGAAAGTGTTGGGGATTAACCGGCATTTCAGCGAAGATCGCGCGATGGCAGAAAGCTCCCAAATAGGGAGGCCCATATGTATGAATACGCCATCGCCTGGGACTGGCTGACCTTCGCCGTCCGCTGGCTCCACGTCATCACCGCCATCGCCTGGATCGGCTCGTCGTTCTATTTCGTCGCGCTCGACCTTGGCCTGCGCAAGCGTCCGGACCTTCCGGCAGGCGCCTATGGCGAGGAGTGGCAGGTGCATGGCGGCGGCTTCTACCATATCCAGAAATATCTCGTGGCGCCTGCCAACATGCCGGAACACCTGATCTGGTTCAAATGGGAGAGCTATGTCACCTGGCTTTCCGGCTTCGGCATGCTGTGTCTGGTTTATTATGCCGGTGCGGATCTCTACCTGATCGATCCGAACGTGCTGGATGTTTCCAAGCCCGTCGCCATCGGTATCTCGCTCGCCTCGCTTGCCTTCGGCTGGATCATCTACGACCTGCTCTGCAAGTCGCCCTTCGGCAAGGACAACACCCGGCTGATGGTGGCGCTCTACTTCATCCTGGTCGCCGTTGCCTGGGGGTATACGCAGCTGTTTACTGGCCGCGCCGCTTTCCTGCATCTCGGTGCCTTCACGGCGACGATCATGTCGGCCAACGTGTTCTTCATCATCATGCCGAACCAGCGCATCGTCGTCGCCGACCTCATCGCCGGTCGCACGCCGGATGCGAAATACGGCCGGATCGCCAAGCAGCGCTCGACGCACAACAACTATCTGACGCTGCCTGTCCTGTTCCTGATGCTGTCGAACCACTATCCGCTGGCCTTCGGCACGCAGTTCAACTGGATCATCGCCTCGCTGGTGTTCCTGATGGGTGTCACCATCCGGCACTATTTCAATACCCGCCACGCCAACACCGGCAACCCGACTTGGACATGGCTTGCCACCGTGCTGCTCTTCATCGTCATCATGTGGCTTTCGACTGTGCCAAAGATCCTGACCGGCGCGCCGGAGCAGGTCTCGGCCGCGCAGCAGCCATTCGTGACGGCGCAAGGCTTTCCGAAGGTGCGCGATACGATCCTCGGGCGCTGCGCCATGTGCCACGCGCAGGAACCAGGCTGGGAAGGCATGATCAAGCCGCCCAAGGGCGTGGTGCTGGAAACCGATGCCGAGATCGCCGCCCATGCGCGGGAAATCTACCTGCAGGCCGGTCGCAGCCACGCGATGCCGCCCGCCAATGTGACGGCCGTGACCGACGACGAGCGCAAGCTTCTGGTCGCCTGGTACGAGACAGTTGTGAACGGAGGAAAAACCCAATGAGCGAACTCCTGATCCGTGGACGGGTGCTGACTTTTATCGACGAGCCCCAGGGGATCGATGATACGGCATCCTATCTGACCGTGGACGATGGCGCGGTGCTGGTGCGCAACGGAAAGATCGCCGCCATCGGCGATTATGCCGACATCAGCAAGACTGCCGGTCCCGGCGTCGCGGTGGCCGATCACCGGCCGCACCTGATCCTGCCCGGGCTGATCGACACGCATCTGCATTTCCCCCAGACCCAGGCGATCGCGTCTTATGGCGCCCAGCTGCTGGAATGGTTGAACACCTATATTTTCGTCGAGGAACAGAAATTCGCCGAACTGGAGCACGCGGCCTTTATCGCCGGGCGTTTCATGGACGAACTGCTGTCGAACGGTACGACAACGGCGGCTGCCTACTGCTCGGTGCATCCGCAGAGTGTGGACGCCTATTTCACGGCGGCCGAACAGCGCGGCATGCTGATGGTCGGCGGCAAGGTGATGATGGACCGCAATGCGCCGGATGCATTGCGCGATACGCCGCAAAAAGGCTATGACGAGACCAAGGGGCTGATCGGCAAATGGCATGGCCGTGGACGGGCGCATTATGCGATCAGCCCGCGCTTTGCCATCACCTCGACACCGGAGCAGATGGAAATGAGCCAGGCGCTGGTGGCCGAACACCGCGATTGCTACGTGCAGACGCATCTGTCGGAAAACCGGGACGAGATCGCCTTTGCCACCTCGCTCTATCCTGATGCCAAGGATTATACCGACATCTATGCCCGCTACGATCTTCTGACGGACAAGACGCTGCTGGGGCATTGCATCTATCTCAGCGACCGGGAGATTTCGGTTCTGGCGGAAACCGGCGCGGTCGGCGTGTTCTGCCCGACCTCGAACCTCTTCCTCGGTTCCGGCCTGTTCGACCGCGACCGGTTCGACAGACTGGGTGCGCGATGGTCGGTTGCGACCGATGTCGGCGCCGGCACCAGCTTCTCGATGCTGGAGACGATGGATGAGGCTTATAAGGTCTTGCATCTGCAGGGCCAGCGCCTGTCGCCGCTCAATTCCTTCTACCGCATGACGCTCGGCAATGCCCGGGCGCTCGGACTTCAGGACCGCATCGGCTCGCTGCATGTGGGCGCCGACGCCGATATCGTCGTGCTGGACTCGAGCGGCAAATCGGCAATGGACCTGCGCATGCGCACGGCAAAATCGCTGACCGACGAATTGTTCATCCTGCAGACGATGGGTGATGACCGCTGTGTCGCCGAAGTCTATGTGGCGGGCAAGGCGATGAAGAAGCGTAAGACTGGTGCTTCGGTGCGGACGCTGGAGACGGCGTAAGGCGGTTACTCCCGCCTTGAGGGGGAGGGGCGTTCTCTCTTCTCCCCAGCGGGGAGAAGTGTCGAGCGGATGCGAGACGATGAGGGGGCGTTTCGGCCAACACGGAGTTCGCGGCCCCTCATCCGGCCCTGCGGGCCACCTTCTCCCCGCTGGGGAGAAGAGGGAGTGCGCGGTAACTTCCATGCCCTATAGCCACGCCCGGAAGAATCCGCCGTGGTTTTGTCTGATGCTTACTTGGCCGGGACGCTGGAAAGTGCCGCAGGGTAATTAAGTTCATATGACGCCTTCCGGCGCCCCGTTCGATGTCTTTTGCCGCGCTTCTCAGGTTCTTCTGCGCTTTCCTCTCTGACTGGAAAGCCTCCAATGCCCCAGCCCGGCCGCTTATCCGCCAAGCCTTCCGATCCGGCGGGGTTTGGCCCTGGACCGTCCAAGACGGTGTGACCATCCGGCACGCCCGGTTCATTTGCGAACCGGAGGAGAACCACCTTTCACGCAGCCCCGGGGATTTGCGGGGATGATTTTTCTATCAACGGCCGGAAAAGCCGGGGCCATCGCATCGGGACGTCCCCGTTATCAGTGATAAAATCGCCGCTCCTTTCCAAATTTGCGTCCATCGTACGTAAGAAAGATCGGATTCAATCTTTGTTGGTAATTTTCCGTTAGGAATTGAATTCAGTGGGGCGGGTGCCGCCTGTTTCTTGTTTTGCGTACGGGGTCTCATGCGTTTTTCGGCTGTTCCAGCGATCCTTCTTGCCGGCCTTCTTGTGGCGGGCTGCACATCGAGTTCCGGGCCGGAAAGCCTGGTGAGCGGACTGCCGTCGAAGGAGACGACCAGTTCCGTCGTTGCGGCGCCCGTGCCTGCGGCCGATGTCGGCGCTGTGATTGCGCAGGCTGAAAGCCATCCCGAGCAACTGGCCTGGGCAGGGCAGGTGCCGCAGTCGCAGGCGTTTGAATCTATGTCGACCCAAGGCATGGCGGTTCCGGCTGAGCGGCCGGTGGCGATGATCATGCCGGATGATCCGGTGACCAGCACCAAGCGGACCCGCCGCGGGCAAATCTACAGCCATCAGTTCCGCGACGCGCATCCGATCAATTTCGGCAAGGCTTCGCCGCGCAAGCTCGCCGTACACGGCGTCGATGTATCGCGCTGGCAAGCAAACATGGACTGGGCGAAACTACGCACGCAAGGCGCCAACTTCGCTTATATCAAGGCCACCGATGGCGGCGATCACCTTGACCCGATGTTCAAGACGAACTGGAAGCGGGCGAAGGATGCCGGGCTGAAGCGCGGCGCGTATCACTTCTTCTACTGGTGCCGGACGGCCGGCGAACAGGCCGACTGGTTCATCCGCAACGTGCCGCGCGATCCCGACGCGCTGCCGCCGGTCATCGATGTCGAATATAACGGCGAATCGAGCTGCAAATTCCGCCTGTCGCGGGCCAAGACGCTTGAGAAGATGCAGGTGTTCATGGACAAGCTTGAGCGCCATTACGGCAAGCGCCCGGTCATCTACACTGCCCCTGATTTCTACCGTGACAACCTGGCGGGCGAATTCAAGAACTATCCGTTCTGGCTGCGCTCGGTGGCGGCACATCCATCGCAGGTCTATCCGGGCCGCAAATGGGTGTTCTGGCAGTATTCGGGTTCGGGCCTTTCGCACGGCGTCGAGGGCCGGATCGATCTCAACGTATTCCGTGGCAGCGAAGCCGATTGGCATGATTGGGTGGCGCGGAACTGACCTGGTGCCGGTGGCCGGGCTGCGGATCGCAACGGGCCATCGGCAGCCCCGGTCAACATCGTGGCATCAAGGCCAGTTCCGGTGGCTGGACTCCAGCGCGTTCGATTGTTAGAAACAACCCATATGCTTCGCAGAAGCCTGGCACGGACGACCCTGCCGCGATCCTATAGTTGGGGACGGCCCCTTGTGAGGTTCACAAGTCTTGTTGCCGAAATCTTCCCCTAGCCTGATCCACAGCCCTTATCTGAAACTGGCCATCGCCTGGCTGGTTGTCATCCTGTTTCTCTGGAAGGGCTCCTCCTGGCTTTCCCAGCCGATGACGGTTTCAACGGCGATTGCCTGTTTCGCCGCTCTGTTCGGAACGATCCTGCTCGGCTCGTTCGGTGTCGTGCGCGAGGCCGACCATCTGGCGCATCAACTGGGTGAGCCCTATGGAACGCTGATCCTGACGCTTTCGATCGTGTCGATCGAGGTCATTCTCATCGCCGCCGTCATGCTTGGCCCGAGCGAAGCGCCGACCATCGCGCGGGATTCGATCTTCGCCGTGATGATGATCATCATGAACCTGGTCACCGGCCTCTGCCTGATTGCCGGTGCATGGCGTCATGGCGAGCAGGAATATAACGCGCAGGGTGCCTTGGCCTTCATGTCGATGACGCTGGTGCTTGCGGGTGTGGCGCTCATTCTGCCCAACACGCTGACGACCGGCAACGGCACGTTCTGGCCCGCGCAGGCGATTGCGATCGCGTTGCTGACCGCAGCGCTCTATGCTGCGTTCCTGGCTCTGCAGATGGGGCGGTACAAGATCCATTTCATGCAGCCGCCTGCGGGCGAGATGTCCATCCGCCGGGAAACGGTGAAGGCGCCTGGCGCGGCGGCAACCGCGCAGTCCGGCTCGAACGGGCGCAAGCTGCTGGGGCACACCGTTATTCTGATCGCTCTGATGATCCCGATCGTCCTTCTGGCGCACGATCTTGCCGTCGTTATCGACTATGGCGTCGCCACCGCCGGTGCGCCGGTGGCTGTCGGCGGCGTGCTGATCGCGATCATCGTCTTCACGCCCGAATCGATCACCGCCGTGAAAGCGGCGCTCAACAACGAAACGCAGCGGGCGATCAATCTATGCCTCGGGGCTTTCGTTTCGACGGTCGGTCTTACTGTTCCGGCTGTGCTCACAGTGGGGCTGGTGACCGGAAAAACGGTGGTCTTCGGGATCTCTCCGACGGAAACGGTGCTGTTCGCATTGACTGTGGGCTTGACGGCCATGACCTATCTCGGACGCCGGACCTCGATCACGCAAGGGCTGCTGCATCTGATGGTGTTCGCGGTATTTACCCTGATGCTGTTCACCAGTTGATATCCGATGGCCTGCGGCGGGTTGCAATCACCGCGGGATATGTCTATCAGACCCCTGCGCAGGACGACCTGCGCCTCGACCATTCCGGGGACGGCCCCGCATCTCATTCGTGAGAGCAGGAGCCGCCCGTGAAAATCCTTTCCTTCGCTTTCATCATTCAGTCCCGCGATCCCATCGCGCGTGTCCTTGCGCCTGTTCGCCGGCGTGCGGACCTGCGCGTGGCCGCGACCTCTTTTCAAGGATAATCGATGGCCGGTCCTATTGAACAATTCGAAATCAAGCCGCTTCTGGAACTGACCGCGGGCGATATCGATCTCAGCTTCACCAATTCCTCCGCCTACATGGTCCTGACGGTCGTGCTTGCCTCCGGCCTGCTTCTGATCGGCACGGCAAGGCGCAGCCTCGTGCCCGGCCGCTGGCAATCGGTGTCGGAACTGCTGTACGAATTCGTCGGTAAAACCCTGCGCGAGAATGCCGGGAAAGACGGCATGCGGTTCTTCCCGCTGGTGTTTTCGCTGTTCATGTTCATTCTTTTCGCCAACCTGATCGGCATGTTTCCCTTCGCCTTCACGGTCACCAGCCACATCATCGTCACCTTCGCGCTGGCGATGATCGTGTTTGGCACGGTGACCATCTACGGCCTGGTGAAACACGGATTCGGCTTTTTCCGGCTGTTCATGCCGGCCGGGATTCCGATGGTACTGGCGCCGATCATCATCCCCATCGAGGTGATTTCCTACATGTCGCGGCCGATCAGCCATTCCGTGCGCCTGTTTGCGGTGATGCTGGCCGGACATATCACCCTGAAGGTGTTTGCGGGTTTCGTGGCCTCGATGACCGAACTGGGAACGCTTGGGATTATCGGCGCCGTGCTGCCGCTGATAATGACCGTTGCCCTGACGGCGCTGGAAATGCTGATGTCGGTCATCCAGGCCTATGTGTTTACGATGCTGACCTGTATGTATCTGAACGACGCCTTGCATCCCGGACATTGATGCCGGGGCGCATTTCTGTCCGTTCATACCTCCATGCTGCTACCGAGCGTCGGCAGAGAAACGGACACCCGGACACCGGGGGCGTTGTCGTCCAACGTCAATATGCCCGAATGCAGATCGGCAATGGCGCGCACAAGGCTGAGGCCGAGCCCGCTTCCTTTGGTGGTACGGCTCTTGTCCAGACGATAAAGGCGCCGGAAGACCTTTTCGCGTTCTGCGGCAGGAATTCCGGGGCCGTTATCGGCGATGATCACCGTTATGCAAGCGGCTTCGACAACCAGCGAGACCTGGATCTCCGAGCCTTTTGGGCAATGAGTAATGGAATTTTCAATCAGGTTGACGAACATCTGGGTCAGCAATTCGCGGTCACCGGCGACAATGCCGGGTGCATCCTGCAGGACCGAAACCTGAAGGACATGACCGTTGTCCTCGGCGACGCCCGTATAGATCTCGGCGAGCGAGGCAAGCAGGCCGGCAAGGTTCACCGGTTGAAAGCGGGTTCTGCGGGCGCCTGCCTCAATCTGTGAAATTCGCAGCAGCGCTTCGAACGTCGCATTGATCTGGCCGCTTTCGGTCCGCGCATCGGCGATGAGGGTCTGGACCCTCTTGCCGTCCTTGCCGGCCGCCTCTTCCAGAATCATGGCAAGCCGGTTGAGCGGGGTCTTGAGCTCATGGGCAATATCCGCGCTCACCTGGCGCACCCCTTCCACCAGGCTAGAGAGCCGGTCAAGCGCATGATTGATCTGGGTGGAGACGCGATCGATGTCGTCTCCGTTTCCCTTCAAGGGTATGCGGGAGGCAAGCTGCCCCTCGGAAACATGCATCATCGTGCGGGCAACTGCATCCAGCCGCCGTTGCGCCCGCACCGCAAGAAAAGCGCCGCCGCCGATGGCGATGAGGATGACGAGCCCTGACACCCAGCCAAGGCTGATCAGAAGGATTTGCGCCAGGCGTTCCGTCTCCGCAAAGCTCTGGCCGACCACGAGCCGATTTTCGCCGACGATGCCCACCTGAACACGATACAAATCAAAGTTCGGCAGGCCGAGCGTGGCGGCCTGCACGCTCAATAATCCAAGCGGCAGCGCGGGCGCGGCGAAATTGCCGGCGAGGCGCTTGCCATCAGCGCCTTCGAGCGAGAAGACGCGATGTTCGGTGGAGCGCAGGCTGGAATAGGTATTGATCGCTGCGATCAGATCCTCGACGTCGTTTTGCGCATAGGTCGAGGCGACGACGGAATAAGCCTCCTTGACGGATTCGTCGAGCTGCCGCGCGAGCGCCCTGTCCAGCAATTGATACGTGGTCATTCCCGCTATCAGGAAGGCGATGATGAAGAGAAAGCCGAATGTCAGCGCGAGGCGGAACGGCGTGCTGCGGAGGAGACTAGCGCGATGCATGCAAGCTGTAACCGGTGTTACGCACGGTATGCAGGAGCTGGACGGTAAAGGGTTTGTCGATCTTGCCGCGCAGCCGGCTGATATGGGTTTCCACCACACTTGTTTTCGGGTCGAAATGAAAATCCCAGACCCGTTCGAGCAGCATGGTTCGGGTCAGAACGCGGCCCTCTGCCCGCATCAGGACTTCGAGCAGGGTGAATTCACGCGGCTGCAAGTCGATCGCTACCCCGGCTCGCGTGGTTTGCCGGCGGATGAGATCCAGCTCCAGATCGGCAACCTGCAACACGGTCTTCTGTTCCTGAACGGGCGGCCGCCGGGCTAGCGCATTGGCTCTGGCAAGCAACTCGGAAAAGGCAAACGGCTTCACCAGATAGTCGTCGCCGCCGGCCTCCAGCCCATCGACCCGGTCGTCAACGCCGCCGATCGCGGTGAGAAACAGGGCCGGTGTGCTGACGCGCGCTGCGCGGAGCGCCTTGACCAGGGAGAGACCATCAAGTCCCGGCAGCATCCGGTCGATGACCGCCACGTCATAGGATTCGCGCGTTGCCTGGAACAGGCCGTCACGGCCATCATGCACCACGTCGCACAGATGGCCTGCCTCGGCAAAACCCTTTGCGACATAGTCCGCGGTCCGTCTGTCGTCCTCGACCAGCAGTATGCGCATAGGGTCCGTCTGCTCCGCGTGATGACCAAGGCTCGTTAGCGTGGAAGGCCGAAGCTCCATTCCAAAGGCCGGCATGCAGCAAAGGTACCTGATTTTTCGAAGAATTCCATCGCGGTGGCCCAACCTTACGAAAGCGTATTGTTTCGGCAAGACCGTGGTATGAGCCCGTCGCTAGTGTTCCGGCCATGGCACCAAGGCTGCCAGCAACCCTACCGCCAAACAAAGGACATCCCGATGAAAACTCTTGCCGCTGCACTTTTTCTCACCACCTCTGCAGTGCTTGGAACTGTCTCCGCGACAATACCCGCCCATGCGGCAGTCCCTTGCGAAGATATGCTCAAGGACATGCGCGCGACCAAGGCGACGGCGAAACTTGCCGATGCCGACATGAAAAAGGTCGATGCGCTGGAAGCCAAGGCGGTGGAGCGCTGCAATGCAGACGATGACACGCGCTCGGATGCCTTCCTCACCGACGCCATGAAGATAATGGGCAAGTGAAAACCGGATTGGAGTTGCCATGACCCACCCAACCTTGTCCCCCAGCGAACGCGTCAACCGCGTTCCACGGGTGACCATCGAATTCTGGCTGATCAAGCTGATGGCCGTGACCATGGGCGAGACGGCGGCCGACTATCTTGCCGTGAACCTCGGGCTTGGGCTTACCGTCACCTCGGTGATCATGACCGCAATCCTTGCTGTCGCCATTGGCCTCCAGTTTTCCAGGAAGCGCTACGTGCCCTGGGTCTACTGGACGGCCGTCGTGCTGATCAGCGTCGTCGGGACGCTGGTGACGGACAATCTCGTCGACAATTTCGGCGTACCGCTCGAAGTCACGACGGTGATCTTCACCATTGCGCTGATCGCTGTGTTCGCGCTTTGGCAGCTTAGCGAGCATACGCTATCGATCCACACGATCTCCACCGACCGCCGGGAGATCTTTTACTGGTTCGCCATTCTGTTCACCTTCGCCCTCGGCACGGCAGCGGGCGATCTGATCGCGGAAGTGCTGGCCTTCGGATATTTTATCACGGCGCTGCTGTTTGCAGGCGTCATCGGTATCATCTCCGCCGCTTATTTCACGGGCAGAATGAACGGCATCCTCGCCTTCTGGCTTGCCTATATCTTCACCCGGCCGCTCGGCGCATCGTTGGGCGACCTGCTGTCACAGCCGGTGGAATATGGCGGGCTCGGTTTTGGCACGATCTATACCAGCCTGCTGTTCCTCGGCGCGATTGTGGCCATCGTCATCTACATGACGGCGACGGAGCAGGCCGCAGAGTTTGCCGAACCGGCTGCGGAGGGCAGCGCCGATCCGCTTTAAAGGCGGCCGGATATCGCAGCGCCGGTGCAAGGCCCTATAAACGGGGTGTTGCGCCGGCGTTTGCTTATCCTTTCAGCGTCCGTCGCGCCGCCCGCCCATCGCCTGCGTCACGCCGTTGGCTGCGGCCGTGACCACCGGGCCAAGTGCTGCCAGCGTCTCGTCCGGCAGCCTGACGGCCGGGCCTGACACCGAGATGCCGGCGATCGCCTCGCCATATTCGTTGAAGATCGGAGCGGCGAGGCAGCGCATGCCGAGCGTGTGTTCCTCGTCGTCGATTGACCAGCCGCGCGCGCGGATGGTTTCGATATCGGTGAGAAGCTTCGGCAGGGTGTCGCGGGTCTTTCCGGTAAACCGCGTCAGCGGGCGCGGCGAGATGAGGCGCTCGATGTCGGCGTTTGGCCAGGTCGAGAGGATGGCCTTGCCGATGCCGGACGCATGAATGGGGCCACGGCGGCCGGGGCGGAAGAAGGCGCGCATCGGCGCGTGGCTTTCGACCTGCGAGATGAAGACGACATCGCCGCCGTCCTCGATGCCGATATTGGCGGTTTCCCCCGAAAGCTCCATCAGGTTTTTCAAGAAAGGACGGCTGATCGTGCCGAGCTTGCGGAAACGCATGAAGGCGTTGCCGATCTCGAAGGCTTTCAGCCCGATCGTCCAGGCGCCGGTCTCGGCATCGTGGGTGACCATGCCGTGATTGGCAAGCGAGGTGAGCAGACGATGAACGGTCGAGGGCGCCATGCCGGACTGATCGGACAGCTCCGTCAGTGCCGCGCCATCGGCGCTGGCGACGAGATCGAGCAGTTTCAAACTGCGGTCGAGCACCTGCACGGAGGAGGGAACGGCATTTTCGCTGGCCTTGCGGCCGGGTTTGGCGCGCAGTTGATCCTGGTTGGGTTGCTTGTCGGCCATGTCGGCTCCGGTTTGTCTGGTCGTCCATGACATAGTGCATCGTTGCCGAAAGCGGAACGGGTGCTTCCGTATCTTCTTCTTCTCCCCCACGGGGAGAAGTGCCCAGCGCATGCGAGGCGATGAGGGGGCAGTTCGGCAAGTTCCTGAACCAATGGCTTCGCCCCCCTCATCCGGCGCTTTGCGCCACCTTCTCCCCGCTGGGGAGAAGAGGGATTGGCTGCCGTGCATGAATTCCGTAGCCATTTATCATGCTCCAGAACGCCGCCATTCATATCGGAATCGTTGAAGATGTTTATTTCCGTATGGTGGGAATGATTTCCATTTTGTGATTGTCCGTCGAAAAAATTGGACTACCCTGATCCTCACACGATGGAGGATAAACTCATGGCGAAAATGCGCGCAGTCGATGCGGCGGTTCTGGTTCTGGAGAAGGAAGGCGTCGATTGCGCCTTCGGGGTTCCGGGTGCTGCAATCAATCCCTTTTACTCGGCGCTGAAGGCCCGCGGTTCGGTGCGCCATATCCTGGCGCGGCATGTCGAGGGCGCCTCGCATATGGCGGAAGGATATACCCGCGCCAAGCATGGCAATATCGGCGTCTGCATCGGTACGTCCGGTCCGGCCGGTACCGACATGATCACCGGCCTCTATTCGGCGTCGGCGGACTCGATCCCGATTCTCTGCATTACCGGTCAGGCGCCACGCGCCCGGCTCGACAAGGAAGATTTCCAGGCGGTCGATATCGCCAAGATCGCCGGTCCGCTGACCAAATGGGCTGTCACCGTCATGGAGCCGGCGCTGGTGCCGTTCGTCTTCCAGAAGGCGTTCCACCTGATGCGCTCCGGCCGTCCCGGTCCGGTCCTCATCGACCTGCCGGTCGATGTGCAGCTGGCCGAAATCGAGTTCGACATCGACACCTACGCGCCGCTTGAAACCTACAAGCCATCCGCGACACGGGCGCAGGCCGAAAAGGCGATCGCGATGCTGAACGAAGCAGAGCGGCCGCTGATCGTCGCCGGTGGCGGCATCATCAATGCCGACGCGTCCGACCTGCTCACCGAATTCGCCGAGATTACCGGCATTCCGGTCATCCCGACGCTGATGGGTTGGGGCACGATCCCTGACGATCATCCGCTGATGGCTGGCATGTGCGGGCTGCAGACATCGCATCGCTATGGCAATGCCAATCTGCTCGCCTCCGACTTCGTGCTCGGTGTCGGCAACCGCTGGGCCAATCGCCACACCGGCAATGTGCCGACCTATACCGAAGGGCGCAAGTTCGTCCATGTCGATATCGAGCCGACCCAGATCGGCCGCGTTTTCGCACCGGACTTCGGCATCGTTTCGGATGCGGGCGCAGCCCTAAAACTGTTCCTCGATGTTGCGACCGAATGGAAGACGGCGGGCAAGCTGAAGGACTGGTCGGGCTGGGCCGAAGAATGCCGCGAGCGCAAGCGGACGATGCTGCGCAAGACGCATTTCGACCAGACGCCGCTGAAGCCGCAGCGCGTCTACGAGGAGATGAACAAGGCATTCGGCCGCGACACCTGCTACGTCTCGACCATCGGTCTCAGCCAGATCGCCGGTGCGCAGTTCCTGCATGTCTATCGCCCACGCAACTGGATCAATTGCGGCCAGGCAGGCCCGCTCGGCTGGACGTTGCCGGCAGCGCTCGGCGTGCGTGCCGCCGATCCGGAGCGGAAGATCGTGGCGCTTTCGGGTGACTACGATTTCCAGTTCATGATCGAGGAACTGGCTGTCGGCGCCCAGCACAAGCTGCCTTACCTGCACGTGGTGGTGAACAACTCCTATCTCGGCCTGATCCGCCAGGCGCAGCGCGGGCTGAACATGGATTTCGAGGTCAGTCTCGCCTTCGACAACATCAACCATTCCGGCGATGCCGAGAAGGGCTACGGCGTCGATCACGTGGCGGTGGCCGAAGGCCTCGGCTGCAAAGGGATCCGGGTCCGCAGCCCGAACGAGTTCCAGGAGGCTTTTGCCAAGGCACAGGCGCTGATGGACGAACATCAGGTGCCTGTTGTCGTCGAGTTCATTCTCGAGCGCGTCACCAATATCTCGATGGGCGCCGACATCAACGCTGTCGTTGAATTCGAGGAACTGGCCGAACGCGGCGAGGACGCCCCGACGGCGATCATGGCGCTGCTCGACTGATCAGAGAACGGAGGATTTTCTCATGCCAAAATTTGCGGCAAACCTGACAATGCTTTTCAACGAGGTACCGTTCCTCGACCGGTTCGCGCTGGCTGCCAAGGCCGGGTTCGACGCTGTGGAATATCTCTTCCCCTACGATTTCGACGCCAAGGCGCTGAAAGCGGCGCTGGAGGTCAACGGCCTGACCCAGGTGCTGCATAACCTGCCGGCCGGAAACTGGGCCGGTGGCGAGCGCGGCATCGCCGTGCTGCCTGACCGGGTCGATGAATTCCGCCGCGGCGTGGCTTCGGCGATCGACTATGCAACCGCGCTCGGGTGCACCCAGATCAACTGCCTCTCCGGCATTGCGCCGGTCGGCGTATCGGACGACGTGCTCCGGGCGACCTTCGTCGCCAACCTGCGGCTGGCTGCTGGCGAACTGAAGAAGCACGGCATCCGGCTGTTGATCGAGCCGATCAACCGGTTCGATATTCCGGGCTTCTACCTCAACACCGTGGAGCAGGCAGCCTCGATCATCAAGGAAGTCGGCAGCGACAACCTGTTCATCCAGTACGACCTCTACCATCAGCAGCGCACCGAGGGCGAGCTGATCGGTACGTTCAAGAAATACCAGGCGCAGATCGCCCATATCCAGCTGGCCGACAATCCCGGCCGTAACGAACCGGGCACCGGCGAGATCAACTATCCCTTCGTCTTCGAGGCGCTGGATACGGCTGGCTATGACGGCTGCATCGGCTGCGAATACAAGCCGCGCACCACGACATCCGAAGGGCTCGGCTGGTTTACCGAGACGAACCGCCAGTCACATGGCGCAGACATCATCAAGATCAGGAGTTAAGCATCATGGCCACAATCGGCTTTATCGGACTGGGTATCATGGGCACGCCGATGGCGCGCCACCTGCAGGATGCCGGCCACACCGTCGTTACCTCGACATTCCATATCCCGCCGAAGCCGGAATTGATCGACAACGGCCTGAAGTTCGTCGAAACACCGAAGGCGCTGGCCGAGAAGGTCGACATCACCATCTTGATGCTGCCGGACACGCCGGAAGTCAAGGACGTTCTGTTCGGCGAAAACGGCGTTTTCTTTGGCCTGTCGGCGGGCAAGCTGGTGATCGACATGAGCTCGATCTCGCCGATCGAGACGAAGGAATTTGCCAAGAAGGTCCGCGAAACGGGTGCCGAATATATCGATGCCCCGGTGTCCGGCGGCGAGGTCGGCGCCAAGAACGCGTCGCTGTCGATCATGGCCGGTGGTGCGCAGGCAAGTTTTGACCGGGCGCTGCCGCTGCTCAAGCTGATGGGCAAGAACATCACGCTGGTCGGCGACTGCGGCGACGGCCAGGTGACCAAGGTTGCCAACCAGATCATCGTTGCACTCACCATCGAAGCTGTCGCGGAAGCGCTGGTTTTCGCCTCCAAGGCCGGTGCCGATCCGGCACGGGTCCGCGAAGCCCTGATGGGCGGCTTTGCTTCGTCGCGCATTCTGGAAGTGCATGGCGACCGCATGGTCAAGCGCACTTTTGATCCGGGTTTCCGCATCTCGCTGCACCAGAAGGATCTGAACCTCGCCCTTCAGGGCGCAAAGGCCATCGGTGTTTCTCTGCCGAACACGGCGGCGACGCAGGAGCTGTTCAACAGCTGCGCGGCCCACGGCGATGCCGGGCTCGATCACTCGGGTCTCGTCACGGCGCTTGAACGCATGGCCAACCACGCGGTCGCCTGACGACAAGGACCGGGCAGCCAGGAGGAGGGCTGCCCGGTCTTTTCATGAATGAGGATAAAAGACATGGCCGTGATCGCCGACCCGAAAGCCTTTCTGGAAACGCTGTTTCATACGGCGGTCGCTGCCGCCGACCCGGAAAAGGTGCTCGCCGCCAATCTGCCGGAAAAACCCAAGGGCCGCACGGTGGTGATTGGCGCCGGCAAGGGGGCTGCCCAGATGGCGCAGGTGTTCGAGCGGCTGTGGGATGGACCGCTCACCGGTGCTGTCGTGACGCGCTACGGCTATGGTGCGCGCTGCGAGCGGATCGAGGTGTTGGAGGCATCGCATCCGCTGCCGGACGGGAACGGGCTGAAGGCATCGCGCCGGTTGCTGGAGGAGGTCAGTGGCCTCACCGACGACGACCTCGTTGTGGCGCTGATCTGCGGTGGCGGCTCGGCGCTATTGCCGTTACCGGCTGGTGATCTGACGCTGGACGACGAGATCGCCGTCAACCGGGCGCTTCTGGCATCCGGCGCGCCGATCAGCGCGATGAATGCGATCCGCAAGCATGTTTCCGGCATCAAGGGCGGACGGCTGGCTGCTGCGGCCTGGCCTGCGAAGGTCGTGTCGCTGGTGGTCTCGGACATTCCCGGCGACGATCCGGCGCTGGTCGCTTCGGGGCCGACCATCCCGGACAAAAGCACGCGCGACGATGCCTTGCGCCTTATCGAACGCTATCGCCTGGAATTGCCGGAAAAGGTGATGGCGTATATCCGCAGCGATGCGTCTGAAGCTCCCAACCCGGCCGACCAAACGTTTCGCCGCAACGCGGTCCGGCTTGTCGCTTCGGCTGCGGTTTCGCTGGAGGCTGCGGCCGAAACGGCACGGGCGGCGGGTGTCGAGGCCGTGATCCTGTCCGATGCCATCGAAGGCGAGGCACGGGAGGTCGGGCGCGTGCATGCGGCGATTGCCCGCGAGGTTGCCGTTCGAAACCGGCCTTTTCAAAAGCCGGTGGTCATTCTCTCCGGCGGCGAGACGACAGTGACGATCCGGGGCAAGGGCAAGGGTGGGCGCAACAGCGAATTTCTTCTGTCGGCGGCACTCGGGATCGATGGTGCCGATGGTATTTCGGCGCTAGCCGCCGATACCGATGGTATCGATGGGTCGGAGGACAATGCCGGGGCGTTTGCGGACGACACGAGTGTGTCGCGGCTTGCAAGGGCCGGTGTCGACGGAGCGGCTTTACTCGACCGCAACGACGCCTGGACCGCATTCGATGCGGTCGGTGACATTTTCAAGCCGGGACCGACAGGGACCAACGTCAATGATTTTCGGGCGATTCTGGTGCAGTAGGCCTGCATCGTCTGCTTGCGCAACTGACTTGATGACGGGGGGATGAATGGCTCTGCCGCCACGCATCGACTCCGCGAAGGATTCGGAACCAAATGCCTTGATCGGCAGTTAATTTCCTCATGGTTCAACGCAGGAGGATGACGGCAATGCTGAAATCATTGTCTCCCGCAATCTCCGGTATCGAAATCGATCCGCAGCAGGGCGGAATGAGTCTGGCCGATTTCGAATGGCGCTACCGCGTGGTGATCATTTTCCCGGATGACAGTCATATCGATGCGGCGCGGCAGGCAAACCAGCTGCTTGCCCAGGCCGAGGGGCTGCGCGAAAGAGATATCATCGTGCTGGAGGTCGGTCGCAATGACGTCAAGGCGTTGTTCGGACCGGAATACGACCTCAATTGCTACGCCATCCGCTCCGATCTGGACGTCACGAACGGCTTCTTTGCAATGATGCTGGTCAGCAAGGATGGTGCGGTGACGTTCCGCACCGACGAGGTGGTGCCGGCAGCGGTGCTGTTTGCGTTGATCGATCAGTTGCCGGCAACGCAGACCAAACGCTCCAACTGAAATCGGCGATGCTTAAACTTGGCTTTTCAGCCATTGATTGATCCCCGCCGCCGCCGCCCGGCCGGTGGCGAAACAGGCGGTGAGCAGGTAACCGCCTGTTGGGGCTTCCCAATCCAGCATTTCTCCGGCGGCGAAGACGCCAGGCAAGGCTTTCAGCATATAGCGCTCATCGACAGCATCGAAACGGATGCCGCCTGCCGAGGAAATGGCTTCGGCGATGGGACGGGGCCGCGTGACGGGAATGGACAGGGCCTTGATCAGCAGCGCGAGCTGGGCGGGATCGCCGAGCGATTGGGTGCCGAGTTCGCGCACGAGTGCGGCCTTGACGCCTTCCAGGCCAGCGCCCTTGCGCAGGCGGTTGGAAAGGCTGATTTTTCCGTCCTGCCTTGCCAGGTCCCTTTCCAGTCGTTCGACACTGCGGCCGGGGGCAAGATCGACCAGCAGGGTTGCCTTGCTCTGCCGTATCAGCCGCTCCCGCAACGCCGCCGAATGGGCATAGACGAGGCTGCCTTCGATGCCATGGCGGGAGATGACGAATTCGCCGGGGAAGGTGCCTGCATCCGATGTGGTCGTGACGGATTTCAGCGGCGCGCCGGCAAAGCGGTCCTTGAAGACATCGCTCCAATTGACATCGAAGCCGCAATTGGCGGGCTGCAGGTCGGTGATGCCGACGCCTTTGTCTCTCAGCAACGGAAACCAGCTGCCATCGGCGCCGAGGCGCGGCCAGCTGGCGCCACCGAGCGCAAGCAGCGTCGCGTCGCTGTGGATGGTTTTGAGGTCATTCGGGGTTTCGAAGGTGAGGCCGTCATCGGTGAAACCTGTCCAGCGGTGGCGGGTCATCAGCTTGACGCCCTGTGTCTCCAGCCGCTTCAGCCAGGCCCGCAACAGCGGCGAGGCCTTCATGACGGTTGGAAAGACGCGGCCGGAAGTGCCGGTAAAGGTTTCCGTGCCGAGGCCCGCCGCCCATGCCTGTACGTCGGCGGGGGTGAAAGCATCCAGCGCAGTACGCAGGCGATCCGATGCGGCGCCGAAACGGGTGGCGAAACGCTGATAGTCTTCGGAATGGGTGATGTTGAGACCTGATTTTCCGGCAAGCAGGAACTTGCGGCCGAATGTCGGCATGCCATCATAGACCGTTACGGCATGGCCGGACGACGACAACACCTCCGCCGCCATCAGGCCCGCGGGGCCGCCGCCGATGATCGCGATCTGTTTTGCCGTCATTAGATGCGTCCGCTGCCGTTGTTCCAAGCCCGTCTTGGAGACTACAGGCTTCATGCGCAAGGATAAACGTGATCATTCCGTATTCTGAAGACACGCAGTTATCCGCTCATCGCCGCAACTGCCATCGCAGACGATCCGGTTCGATCGTATTTTTTTACAAATCATGCGCGCAAGCCGCTGTCTTGGTTCGGAAATTGTTTTGCGGCTGTGTTAGTCTCGAAAACTGGTACCGGTGCGGTGGAGAGGAGTCTGCAGCACCGGCGTCTTGCAGCGGCTGCTGTACCGGGAGGAATGCCGATATCCTTGCCCGCCTTTTTTGAGGCCGGTCTCATATCGTCGTCTTCTTTCCGTTCAGGCAGCGCGATCCGGCTGGGAGGAGGCTTGATGTATTCTGGCGGCTTGAATTTTGCCTTGGGCGACGAGATCGAGGCTCTGCGCGACACCGTGCAGCGGTTTGCCAGCGAGCGTATTGCGCCGCAGGCGGCGGATATCGACCGGAGCAACAGTTTTCCGATGCCGCTCTGGCGTGAGCTGGGCGATCTCGGCCTGCTCGGGATCACGGCGGGCGAGGATTATGGCGGCATCGGCCTTGGCTATCTCGCCCATTGCGTGGCGATGGAGGAAATCAGCCGGGCCTCGGCCTCGGTGGCCTTGAGTTATGGTGCCCATTCCAATCTCTGCGTCAACCAGATCAACCGCAACAGCTCAGACGCGCAGAAAGCCCGGTACCTTCCGAAGCTGATTTCCGGCGAACATGTTGGCGCGCTGGCAATGTCCGAGCCGGGGGCAGGCTCCGATGTGGTGTCGATGAAGCTGCGCGCCGACAAGCGCGGCGACCGCTACGTGCTCAACGGCAACAAGATGTGGATCACCAATGGTCCTGATGCGGACGTTCTGGTGGTCTACGCCAAGACCGATCCGGATGCCGGGCCGCGCGGCATTACCGCGTTTCTGGTCGAAAAGGGGTTTGCCGGATTTTCGACCGGCCAGAAGCTCGACAAGCTGGGAATGCGCGGCTCCAATACCTGCGAGCTGATCTTCAGCGATTGCGAGGTGCCGGAGGAAAATGTGCTCGGCAGCGTTGGCGGGGGTGTGCGGATTTTGATGTCGGGCCTCGATTACGAGCGTGTCGTCTTGTCGGCCGGGCCGCTCGGCATCATGGCGGCTTGCCTCGACGTCGCGGTCCCCTATTTGCATGAGCGAAAGCAGTTCGGCCAGCCGATCGGCGAATTTCAGCTGATGCAGGGCAAGATCGCCGACATGTATGTGACGCTGAACGCAGCACGCGCCTATGTCTATGCCGTCGCCGCCGCCTGCGACAGGGGCGAGACGACACGCAAGGATGCGGCCGGGTGCATTCTCTACGCGGCGGAACGGGCAACCGCCCTGGCGCTGGAGACGATCCAGGTGCTGGGTGGCAATGGCTACACCAACGACTATCCGGCCGGGCGGCTGCTGAGGGACGCGAAACTGTACGAGATCGGTGCTGGAACCTCGGAAATACGGCGTATGCTGATCGGCAGGGAGCTTTTCTGCGAGACGGCTTGAACGTGACACTCTGCAGGATGTTTGGTCGGGGGAATGAATGGCCGTTCTGAAATCGCAAATTACCACGTCCTCGGAAACCTTCCGCGCCAACAGCGCTGCGATGGCGGAGGCGATGCGTGTCGTTGAGGAAGCGGCGGCGCTGGCTGCCGGCGGTGGCGGCGAGGTGGCGCGCGAGCGTCATGTCAGCCGTGGCAAGATGCTGCCGCGTGAACGGGTGGCGCAACTGATCGACCCGGCGACGCCCTTTCTGGAAGTGGGCTTGACGGCGGCGCACGGGCTCTACAAGGGCGAGGCGCCGGGGGCGGGGCTGGTCACCGGTATCGGCCGTGTGTCCGGCCATGACTGCATGATCGTCTGCAACGATGCGACGGTCAAAGGCGGCACCTATTATCCGATGACGGTGAAGAAGCATTTGCGGGCACAGGAGATCGCGGCGGAGAATAACCTGCCCTGCATCTATCTGGTCGATTCCGGCGGCGCCAACCTGCCGAACCAGGATGAAGTGTTTCCGGATCGCGATCATTTCGGCCGCATCTTCTATAATCAGGCCAATATGTCGGCCGCGGGCATTCCGCAGATCGCCGTCGTCATGGGCTCCTGCACGGCGGGTGGCGCCTATGTCCCGGCGATGTCGGACGAGGCAATCATCGTCGAGGGGCAGGGGACGATCTTTCTCGCCGGGCCGCCGCTGGTGCGGGCTGCGACGGGCGAGGTGGTGACGTCGGAGGATCTCGGGGGCGGCGATGTGCATACGCGGCTTTCCGGCGTTGCCGATCATCTGGCCCGCGACGATGCGCATGCGCTGGCGCTGGCGCGCCGGGCGGTTGCCAACCTCAACCGCACCTCCATAACCACCGTCGAGCGGCAGGCGCCGGAAGAACCGGTCTACGATCCCGGCGATATCTCCGGTGTCGTTCCCGCCGACCTGCGCACGCCCTATGACATCCGCGAAGTGATCGCCCGGATCGTCGATGGCTCGCGGCTGGACGAGTTCAAGGCGCGCTACGGAACGACGCTGGTCTGCGGTTTTGCCCATATTCACGGAATTCCGGTCGGCATCATCGCCAACAATGGCGTGCTGTTTTCGGAATCGGCACTGAAGGGCACGCATTTCGTCGAGCTGTGCTCGCAGCGGAAGATCCCTTTGATCTTCCTGCAGAACATTACCGGCTTCATGGTCGGGCGCAAATACGAGACGGAGGGCATTGCCAAGCACGGTGCCAAGTTGGTGACGGCGGTGGCGACGACCAGGGTGCCGAAGATCACCATGCTGGTCGGCGGCTCGTTTGGTGCCGGCAATTATGGCATGGGCGGCCGGGCATTTTCACCGCGCTTCCTGTGGACCTGGCCGAACAGCCGGATTTCCGTCATGGGCGGTGAGCAGGCGGCAGGGGTGCTGGCAACGGTACGCGGCGACGCGCTGAAACGTGCGGGCACGCCCTGGACCGAGGAAGACGAGGCGAAGTTCAAGCAGCCGGTGCTGAACCTGTTCGAGACCCAGAGCCACCCGCTTTATGCCTCGGCGCGGCTGTGGGACGACGGCATCATCGACCCGCGCAAAAGCCGCGATGTGCTGGCGCTTTCCCTGTCGGCGGCACTCAATGCGCCGATCGACGATACCTGTTTTGGCCTGTTCAGGATGTGAGGAGAAAGACCATGAAACGTGATGCTTTCAATGCCAAGAACGCCCCTCAGCCACGCGGTGGTTATTCACAGGCTGTCCGGCTTGAGGATTTTCAGCGCCTGCTCTTCGTCAGCGGCCAGATCCCGACGGATTCAGACGACAACGTACCTTCAGGGTTTGAAGCCCAGGCGCGGCAGGTCTGGCTGAATGTCGATGCGCAATTGAAGGCCGCCGGGATGAGCAAGGCGGATATCGTCAAGGTGACGGCCTATCTCGCTGACCGGCATCACACCATGGCCAATCGTGAAATCCGCAGCGAATATCTGGGCAGCCTGACGCCGGCGATGACAGTGGTAATCGCCGGTATTTTTGACGGGGCCTGGCTTCTCGAGGTCGAAGTCATCGCCGCGCAATAGACCGGGATAGAGTAATGTTTTCCAAGATACTCGTTGCCAATCGTGGTGAAATCGCCTGCCGGATTATTCGCACGGCGCGGCGGCTCGGTATTCGGACGGTCGCGGTATTTTCCGATGCGGATGCCGGTGCGCTGCATGTCGAACTGGCGGACGAAGCCTTTCGCATCGGCGCTGCGGCGGCGAGCGAAAGCTACCTGAACGCCGGACGGATCATTGCGGCTGCCGAGCGCGCGGGCGCGCAGGCGATCCACCCCGGTTACGGGTTCCTGTCGGAGAATGCCGAGTTTGCCGAGGCTGTCGAGGCGGCGGGCATGGCCTTTATCGGACCCTCGGCCGCAGCCATTCGCGCCATGGGCCTGAAGGATGCGGCAAAGGCGCTGATGGAGCAATCCGGCGTGCCGGTGGTTCCGGGCTATCACGGCGACAATCAGGATGCCGCATTTCTTGCCGAACAGGCGATCGATATCGGCTTTCCGGTGCTGATCAAGGCACGGGCGGGCGGTGGCGGCAAGGGCATGCGCCGCGTCGACCGGGCCGAGGATTTCGGTGCTTCGCTCGAAGCAGCGCGGCGGGAGGCGGAGGCGGCCTTCGGCGACGGCGCCGTGCTGATCGAAAAATACCTGATGAAACCACGCCATATCGAGATTCAGGTCTTCGGCGACCGGCATGGCAATGCGGTGCATCTTTTCGAGCGCGATTGCTCGTTGCAGCGGCGACACCAGAAGGTCATCGAGGAAGCACCGGCGCCGGGCATGACGGCGGAAATGCGCCGGGCGATGGGCGAGGCGGCCGTACGGGCGGCGCGCGCCATCGATTATTGCGGCGCCGGCACGGTCGAGTTCATCGCCGATGTTTCCGACGGGCTCTGGCCCGACCGGTTCTTCTTCATGGAAATGAACACGCGGCTGCAGGTCGAGCATCCGGTGACGGAGGCAATCACCGGTATCGATCTGGTCGAGTGGCAATTGCGGGTGGCCAATGGCGAGCCCTTGCCGTTGAAGCAATCGGAACTGTCGATCGACGGCTGGGCCTTCGAGGCGCGAGTCTATGCGGAAGATCCCGCGCGCGGTTTTTTGCCATCGACCGGCACGCTATCGCATGTCGGGTTTCCGGCTGATGGTGTGCGGGTCGATGCCGGGGTGCGCCAAGGTGACCGGATCAGCCCATTCTACGATCCGATGATTGCCAAGCTGATCGTCCACGGATCGACGCGGGCTGCGGCGTTGGCCAGGCTTACCGGGGCTTTGGCGGCGAGCCATATCGGCGGCGTCGCCAACAATCTTGAATTTCTGACGCGCTTGAGCCAGCAGCCGGATTTTGCCGCCGGGCATCCCGACACGGGCCTGATCGACCGGGAAGTTGCTGCATTGACGGTGACCGAAGCGCCGGATGAAACGGCGCTGGCGCTCGCAGCAGTTTTGTCGCTCGGCACGCTGCAGCTGCCGTCGGCCGATGATCCCTGGCGGTCGCTCGGCCACTGGCAGGTCTGGGGGCAGGCGACGCGCACGGTGACGCTGGATCATGCCGGCGAGCGGCATATGCTGCGCGTGGCGGCGCGTGGTCTCGACCTGTTTGCCGTGCATGGCAACAGCCGGGTCATTCCCGTCCGGATTTCCGGCCGGTTCGACGGCGGTTGCCTTGTCGAGGCTGATGGGCGCCAGAGCCGTTTGCAGCGGCTTGAAATCGCAAAAGGGTTTACGCTTCTCGTCGATGGCCGTGCCTTTGATTTCCACGTTCCCGATCCGCTGGATGGCGAGGCGGAAAGCGCTGAAGGTAGCGACCGTTTGACGGCGCCGATGCCGGGGCTGATCAAGCTGGTGCGGGTGAAGGAAGGCGATACGGTGTCGAAAGGCGGTCCGCTTGTTGTCATGGAAGCGATGAAAATGGAGCTGACGCTTTCGGCCAGCCGGGACGGCGTCATTGAAAACCTGTTTGTTGCCGAGGGTGACCAGACTGTCGATGGAGCGGTTCTGCTTACGCTGAAGCCGCAGGAGGCGTGATGTCTTTCTTGGATCCGGATGCCGCCGCAAGCCGCGTGTCCATCGTCGAGATGGCACCGCGTGACGGCCTGCAGAACGAGAAGGTGCTGATCGAAACCAGGGACAAGATCAGGCTCACCGACATGCTGTCGGGTTGTGGTTTCGAGCGGATCGAGGTGACGAGTTTCGTCAGCTCGAAATGGGTGCCGCAACTGGCCGATGCCGCCGAGGTCATGGCGGGGATCGCCCGGCCGCCGGGCGTGCGGTACGCCGTGCTGACGCCCAATATGAAGGGTTTCGAGGCTGCGCTTGCGGCAGGTGCGGACGAGGTGGCGATCTTCGCCTCGGCCTCCGAAGGATTTTCGCAGCACAATATCAATTGCTCGATTGCCGAAAGTATCGAGCGGTTTCGTCCGGTGGCGGAGGCGGCCCGCAAAGAGGGAATTGCAGTGCGCGGTTATGTCAGCTGCGTGGTCGAATGCCCCTATGATGGCGTTGTGGCGCCCGAAAGCGCTGCTGGTGTCGCGGCGCAGCTGCTGGGGCTTGGCTGCTATGAAATCAGCCTTGGCGATACGATCGGCCGTGGCACGCCGGAGGCGGTGGACCGCATGCTGGCTGTCGTGCTTGAGGGTATTCCCGCCCAAAAACTCGCCGGACATTTTCACGACACGTCGGGCCGGGCGCTCGACAACATCGGCGTGGCGCTGGATCGCGGTCTCAGGGTGTTCGATGCGTCCGTTGGCGGGCTCGGCGGCTGTCCCTATGCGCCGGGCGCCAAGGGCAATGTCGATACGCTGCTGGTGGACCGCTATGTGAAGAGCCGCGGATTTGTCACCGGACTTGATGAAGACGCGCTTGAGGCCGCGTCTCTCTTCGCGCGCAGTTTGAGGAGTGCGGCATGACCTATGAGACCATCCGCATCGAGGTTGACGGCCGGGGTGTGGCGCGGTTGGCGCTTGCGCGTCCCGACAAACACAATGCTTTGTCCGGTACTATGATCGGCGAATTGACCACTGTGGCAAGATTGCTGGGCTCAGATGCTGCCGTTCGGGCCATTGTATTGTCGGCGGACGGCGCAAGCTTTTGCGCCGGTGGCGATCTCGGCTGGATGAAGGCGCAGATCGAGGCGGACCGGGCGGCGCGCATCAAGGAGGCCACGCGGCTGGCCTTGATGTTCAAAGCGCTGAACGATCTGGAGAAACCGCTCATTGCTCGCGTGCAGGGCAATGCGTTTGGCGGCGGCATCGGCTTGTTGTGTATTGCGGACGTGGCTGTTGCGGCCGAGACGGCCAAGTTCGGATTGACGGAAACCCGGCTGGGGCTGATCCCGGCAACGATCAGTCCCTATGTGGTGGCGCGGATCGGCGAGGGGCGGGCGCGGCCCTTATTCATGTCCGGCAGGATTTTTGACGCTCAGGAAGCGCAACCCGCAGGCCTTTTGACGCGCGTGGTGCCGCCAAGTGATCTCGATGCGGCGATCGAAGCGGAAGTGGTGCCCTATCTGCAGGTTGCGCCCGGCGCAGTTGGCCAATCCAAGGCGCTGGCGCGGTCGTTGGGCATGCCGATTAATGAAGCGGTCATCGAAGCGACCATCGAGCGGCTGGCCGATGTCTGGGAAACGGACGAGGCGCGGGAAGGGATTTCGGCCTTTCTGGAAAAGCGCGAGCCATGGTGGCGGAAACCGGTCTAGCAGTCCTGATTGACGGTTGCGCTTGAAATGCGCATGGTTTGAGCATATTTTGATCTTGTAGTTATCAATATGTGTTAGGAAAGTGTCATGACAGCTCTGAGCTTCGATATGACGGCAAGCCGGTTCGGCGACGGTCAATCACCGTTCCTTTCGGCTGAGCGGGTCTCCAAGCAGCTCGGTGTAACCCTGTCCGAGCTTGCCCGGCTGATTGGTGTTGCCCGCAATACGCTGACGGCGAAATCCGGCGCACGCAAGGTGGATCATGCCTTGAGCCATGTCGTGCGCATCCTTGCCATGGCGAGCGAAATGGCTGGTGACGAAAACCGCGCCACCATCTGGTTCAAGCATCAGCCGATTCCTGGATGGGCGGGCAAGACCGCCTATGATCTGGTGAGCGAGGGCAAGTCGGACAAGGTGCTGGCTTATCTCGAGGCGGTCCGATCCGGCGTCTATGCCTGACAGAACCAGAAACACGCTGACGCTGTGGCGCGCCTTCGTGCCGCAATGGGCTTTTGCGCCGCTGTCCGGCGAGGGGGCGGCGCGCTTCGGCGGCCGTTGGAACCCGGTGGGAGCGGCGACGGTCTATGCGGCACGTGAACTTTCAACCGCCTGGGCAGAATACAATCAGGGTTTTGTCCAGCACCCGGCGCTGATCGCGCAGCTGGATCTCAAGGATGCCGCACTGGCCGACCTGACGGATTTGGACGTTTTGTCCGGCCTTGCCGTTCCGGAGGACATCCACCAGTGCGAATGGCGGATGCTGCTGGACGAAGGCAAGGTGCCGCAGACGCACCTATTGCGCCAGCGGCTGCTGGCCGAGGGTTTCGACGGTGTCGTCTATCCCTCCTTCATGTCGCCGGGCGGAACCTGCGTGGCGTTGTGGCGGTGGAATGCCAAGGGCGCGCCGCGGCTCGATGTCGTTGATCCGGATGGCCGCTTGCCGAAGACGCCGGCGTCGTGGGTGTGATGCGGATGTCGTTATCTAGGGCAGATTAAGGATGAAAGCCACAGCCGATGCAGCTGGGAACGAACGATTTCCCCAAAATAGTCTACAAAATAAATAAACATAATTATCTAAGTCGCGCGTGACGCTGTAACTTCTCTCTGCCTTTGGGGGGAACAGCCGCGCATGTCGAAGACGCCATCCTATACAATCAAAATTCCGCGCCGCCGCATGGAATGGCCGACCATCATTCTTGCTATCGCGATCTACGGCGGATTTCTGGCGCTGACATTCTGGTGGCAATCGCTGCCTGTTGTTGTCGTTGCGCTGGTGGGCGGCTGGTTGATTGCCTGGCAGGGATCGCTGCAGCACGAGGTCATCCATGGGCACCCGACAGAAAATCAGCGCGTCAACGATGCCATCGGTTCGATCCCGCTGTCGCTCTGGCTGCCCTATCCGATCTATCGTGAAAGCCACCTGGAGCATCATCGCGACGAACATCTGACCGATCCGATCGAGGATCCGGAATCCTCCTATTTCACCGTTGCCGCCTGGGAGCGGCTGGGGCGGGCGGGCAAGCAACTCGCCCGCTGGAACACGACGCTACTCGGGCGGCTGACCATCGGACCCGCTGTCATGCTGGCGAGTTTCCTGGCGCGGGAGGCGCGGCTGCTGAGGGCCGGCGAACCCGGCCGGGCGCATGTCTGGGCGGTGCATATGCTCTGTGTCGCAGCGGTGCTGTTGTGGGTCACGGTGATCTGCGGCATGCCGTTCTGGCTCTATTTCTTCGGCTTCGTCTATTTTGGCGGGGCGCTGACGCGGCTGCGCTCCTATGCCGAGCACCGCTATGCCGAACGGCACGAGGAGCGCACGGCGATCGTCGAGAACAGCCACCTGTTCGGGCTGCTGTTTCTCTATAACAACCTGCATGTGCTGCATCATCTGAAGCCCGGCATTTCCTGGTACCGGCTGCCCTCGGTCTACCGCCGCAACCGGGAGGCCCTTATCGATACCAATGGCGGGCTGGTCTATAACAGCTACTGGGACGTTGCCCGGCGATTTTTCCTGAAGCCGCATGACGAGATCACCCATCCGAACCATTCCGGATGAACGTGCCGCCGCGTCAAAATCTGGTGATACGGCGCGGGCCGATTGTGCAATAAACGTAAGGTGCTGCAGTGATATTTGCGCATCATGAATGAAGCGCGTTACTTTAGTGCGTTTATCCTTTGTGAAAGCCTCTGAATGCGTCTTGCCAGCCTTGCCATGTATGCCAGTCCGTCGCCGCTTGCGGAGGCCACGGCAAAACTGTGGGATTTTCTCAGCGAAGCATTGAAGCGGGCAGGGTTGGATGAGATGCCGGCCAGGCTGGACGATGCCGAGGACTATCATCAGGCCTGGACGCGGCCGGATCTGCTGCTCGCCCAGACCTGCGGCTTTCCTTACGTCAAGCATCTGCGCGGCAAGGTGAAGCTGGTGGCGACGCCGGTCTATGGTCATCCGGGCTGCGATGGACCATTGATGCGCAGCTTCATTGTTGTGGCGAAAAACAGTGCTGCTCAATCCCTGGATGACCTCCGTGGTACATGGGCGGCGATCAACCAGCCGGACAGCAATTCCGGCTACAACCTGTTTCGCGCCGCCATTGCGCCGCTGTCACGGTGTGGCCGGTTCTTCGACTCAGTGATCGAAACCTGCAGCCATCGCAACAGTATTGCGGCGATCACCGCGGGCAAGGCGGATGTGGCGGCAATCGACTGCATTACCTATGGCAACGTGCTGCGGTTTGACCCCGAAAGTCTGGGCGGAGTCAGGATTCTCACGCAAACCGTCAGTGGTCCGGGACTGCCGTTGATCACGCGCGGCGATGCCTCGGATGCGGATGTGGATGCGATGAGGCAAGCCTTGCGGCTGGCCATCGCCGAGCCGTCGCTGGAGCCCGTGCGGAATGTGCTTTGCCTCAAGGATTTTGCCGTTCTTTCCGACGCCGACTATGAGCCGCTGGCCGAGCTCGAGCGGCAGGCGCAACGGGTGGGATATCCGGTAATCGCTTGAGTTTAGACGCTTCTGGTCATCGCGTTACAGAGCGCGCAGGTGCTCTCTCCATATTTCCAAGGGGCTGGTCGTGACGGTTGTGGCTGCGAAGTCATGACGGCATGAGGTTGTAAAACAAGAGGAAAATCCATCGGCTCGGGTTGTTTATGTATTTTCCTGTTGACTCATCTGGTGTCTGAATCAATAGTTCGGTGATAGAACGAATTAATTGAGGCGATTGTGAGCGAAACCCTGCGCATCTCCCGGAAGTTTTCTCAAAGGGCCGTGATGGAGGCGATCATCCAGAACGGACCGATCTCCCGCGCCTCGATTGCCAAGCAGACGGGGCTGTCAAAGCAGACCATTTCGGAAATAGTTCGCCAGCTGGAGCTGGATGACTGGGTGCGCGAGACAGGGCGCACCAGCGGTCATGTCGGACGCACCGCCGTCACTTATGAGCTTGTGCCGGATGCGGCCTATATCGCGGCCGTCGATCTCGGCGGCACCAAGATCAGGCTGGCGATCGCGGACCTTGCCTGCCAGGTCTTTGCCGAGGAAGTTGCCGCGACCGACCGGCGCGGCGGCCAGTTCGTGGTCAATCAAATCGCCGAGCTTTGTGCGCAGGCGGCGGAACATCTGAGCATTCCCCGTGAGCGCATCCGCATGGCCGTGATCGGTGCGCCCGGTGCGCCGGATGCCAAGACCGGCCGCATCTTGCTTGCCCCAAACATCTCGGACTTCGATACGATGAACGTGGCGGCTGCCTTCGAAAAGGCGCTCGGCGTCGATGTCATCCTGGAGAACGACGTCAATCTGGCGGTGTTGGGCGAAAACTGGCTGGGGCAAGGGCAGGGCATCGACAATCTCGCCTTCATCGCGGTCGGTACCGGCATCGGTGGTGGCCTGATGGTCGGCGGCCAGCTGGTGCGCGGCGCGATGAACGCTGCCGGTGAGTTGGGCTTCCTGCCGTTTGGCGCCGATCCCTTCGATCCGGAATCATTGCGCACCGGCGCTTTCGAGCGCGTCACCGCCTCGATCGGCATCATGGAGCATTATGCGGCGGCGTCCGGCGAAACAGCGACGGTGCCCGCTATCTTCGAGCGGGCAGCGAATGGTGATGTGCATGCCGCGGCGACCTTGGACGAGACGGCAAAATATCTGGCGCGCGGCATCAGCGCGATTGCGGCGATCGCCAATCCCGAAAAGGTCATTATGGGCGGCTCGATCGGTCTGCGCCTGGAGCTGATCGAACGCATCCGCAAATTCCTGCCAACCTGCTTCCCCTATCCTGTTGATATCGAGGCGAGCCAGCTCGGTCCGCGCGCGGCGATTGTCGGTGCGGCGGCGATCGGGCTCAGCCACCTGCACAACGCGCTGTTCGGCGCCGATGCTCCCGACAGCCGCCTGTCGCTGCCGCCGGCGGAGACGGTCACCTTCAAGGAGGCGCTGCGATGAGCATGTCCGACACTCTGACGGAAAAACTGCACGCTGCCCTCGACCGCGACGACGCGATTGCCCTGCTGCGCGGCGCGATCGGCGCCGAAAGCATTACCGGCAATGAAGCGAATTTTGTGGGTTTCCTCGAACGCCAGATGCGGGCTCGCAAGATCGATGGCATCGCAGTTTCGGACTTCCTGCCGGGACGGCCGAACATTCGCGGTGAGCTCAAGGGCGATGGCACCGGCAAGCGGCTGCTGTTCATTGGCCACACGGACACAGTCCATGTTGATGGTTGGCGCGAACATTGGGCGGGCACCGAACGCGAGGACCCGTTTGGCGCGCCGATCATCGACGGGCAGATCTGGGGCCGAGGTGCCGGAGACCTGAAGGCGGGTATCTGCAGTTCGCTGGCGGCGCTGAGCCTGCTCGATAAAGCAGGAATCAAGCTCAAGGGAGACGTTGCCTTTGCCTTTGTCGGCGACGAGGAAAGCGGCCAGCCGGGAACCGGCGTGTCCGCCGGGATCAAGGATTACACCGCCAGCATCGAAACGGGCGCGGTGGCAAAGCCGGATTTCACCGTCTATGTCGAGCCAACGCAGCTGGCAGTCTATCCGGCGCAGATCGGCTTCTTCATCACCGATATCAAGATCACCGGCAAATCTGCCTATTTCGGCGTGCCGGAGTTGGGCCGCGACGCGCTGAAGGCAAGCCATGCGGTCATGTCGGCTCTGTGGAAACATTCCGATGATATCTCCGCGCGGGCCGTGCATCCGCTGATCGGGCGCGGATTCCTGCTGATCACCGGCGTTTCCGGCGGTGGGTTCATCGCCGTGCCGGAAGAATGCTCGCTGTCGCTGATCCGCAAGCTTTTGCCGGGTGAATCTCTCGACACCGCAGCTGCTAAGCTGGAAAACGTTATCCGTGGCGCGGTCTCCGATCCGCAGATCAAAATCGAAATCTCCTATCCCGCTGGCCGCGATCATGCGCTCGGTGGCTCGGCGGCGGAGATCGATCAGCATCTGCCGGAGGTATCGATGCTTTGCGCCGCTGTCAGCGAGGCGATGGCCGGGCGGGGCACGATACAGGGCGCGCCGTTCTGGTCGGAATCGCCGTTCTTCGTCAACCGGCTCGGCGTGCCCGCCGTCTATTGCGCGCCGGGCGATATCCGCAACTGCCATACATTCGAGGAGCATGTCGATGTCGAGGAATATCTCGCCGGGATCGTGGCATTCGCCACCTTCATGGCGCGCTATTGCGGCATCGCGGAATGAACAACTGAAACAGCCATAATCTGAAAAAAGGGAACAGAAAGATGCTTATCAGGAATTTGTTGAATGCCGCGCTTCTGAGCGGTGCGATGATCACCGCAGCCCATGCCCAGACCGTCGGTCCGGCGGGCGAAACCGCGACGCCGAGCGCCGAAATCAAGCTGTCGGATAGCGATATCGCCAGCCTGAAGGGCAAGGGCTACAAGGCGGCGCTGCTCTGGCACACGTCGTCGGACTTCATCAACGCCGTTTCAGCCGGCGCCAAGGATGAGTTTGCCAAGGCGGGTGTCGACGTTGTCGTGACGACGGATGCAGGCTTTGATGCTGCCCGCCAGCGCAGCGATATCGAGACGGCGCTGGCCGCCAAGCCGAATGTCATTCTGGCTCTGCCGCTTGACCCGACGACCTCCGCCGAAGCCTTCAAGCAGGCCGTCACCGATGGCACCAAGCTGGTGTTCCTCTCCAATCTTCCCGCCGGTTACAAGCACGGCACGGATTATGCCGCGATCGTCACGGACGATCTGTTCCAAATGGGCAAGCAGGCAGCCGATGCGCTGGCGAAATCGATCGGCGGCAAGGGCAAGGTTGGCTACATCTTCCACGATGCCAGCTACTACGTCACCAACCAGCGCGACCAGGCCTTCAAGACGACGATCGAGAAGGACTATCCGGATATCAAGATCGTTGCCGAACAGGGCATTTCCGATCCGGCCCGCGCCGAGGAGCTGGCCAATGCCATGCTTTTGCAGAACCCGGATCTCGACGGCATCTACGTGACCTGGGCCGAACCGGCCGAAGGCGTGCTTTCTGCCCTGCGTGGCGCAGGCAATACCAAGACGAAGATTGTGACGCTCGATCTGTCAGAGCCGGCAGCACTCGACATGGTCAAGGGTGGTAACGTCGTCGCGCTGGTTGCCGACAAGGCCTACGAGCTTGGCCAGACCATGGCCGCCACTGGCCTGAAGGCCCTGTTGGGTCAGGAGACCCCGGCCTTCATCGTCGCCCCGGCGCTGACCGTGACCAAGGCTGACGTTTCCGAAGGCTGGAAGCAGTCGCTCAATCGCGATGCGCCGCAGTCGGTTCTCGACGCCGCGAAGTGATGTGCTGTGCCGGGCGGTACGAACCACCGCCCGGCGCATCAAACCGAGATTCTGGAGGAATAATGATGAACAAGCTGTCGATGATCCCGGCGGGGCTGGTTGCCGCGCTTCTGTCTGCCCACGCTTTGGCCGCTGATGGCGCGACCACCGGTCCGCACGGCGAAAAGCCGACACCGGCCTCCAGCTTCACGTTGACGCCGGATGAAGAGACGAAGATCAAGGACGGCAAGTTCACCGCCGCCCTCGTCTGGCACGAGATGAGCGAATATACCAACGCGGTCAACAGCGGCGCGCAGGATGAATTCAAGCGTCTCGGCGTCGAGGTTGTCGCCCAAACGGATGCGGGCTTCGATGCCGCGCGCCAGAAGGCCGATGTCGAGACGGTGCTTGCCAAGAAGCCATCGATCATCCTGTCGCTGCCGGTCGATCCCGCAACGGCCGGGCCGATCTACGATCCGGCGCTGAAGGCTGGCATCAAGCTTGCCTTCGTCGACAACTCGCCGCAGGGTTATGTGCAGGGCAAGGACTACGTCACGATCGTCTCCGACGACCTGTTCCAGATGGGTCACAAGGCAGGCGTCGCCATGGCCGAGGCGCTCGGGAAAAAGGGCAAGGTCGGCTATATCTTCCACGATGCTGATTTCTACGTGACCAACCAGCGCGACCAGGCCTTCAAGTCGACGATCGAGCAGGATTATCCCGATATGACGATCACGGCAGAGGCTGGAATGGCCGATCCGGCCCGTGCGGAGGAAATCGCCCAGGCGATGGTCACCCAGAACCCTGATCTAGACGGCATCTACGTGACCTGGGCGGAACCGGCATTGAGCGTGCTTTCCACTTTGCGCGCAGCCGGAAACACTCATACCAAGATCGTCACGCTCGATCTCAACGAACCGGCGGCGCTTGATATGGTCAAGGGCGGCGCAGTTGCAGCGCTCGTTGCCGACGAGGCCTACAATATCGGCGTCACAGCCGCACGTGCTGCGGCCGGATCGCTTGTTGGCAAGCAGGCCGAACCGTTCCTGGTGGTGGATTCGCTTGCGGTCACCAAGGACACGGTCAGGGACGGCTGGAAGACGTCGCTCAACAAGGATGTTCCGGCCACCGTCGCCGAAGCCATCAAGTAAGACCAGCGCCCAGGCGCAGATTGAAGTCGTCGCACCGGCCGCCGAGAATGCATGCCAGTGCCCGGCGGGAGCCACAGGTTCCCGCCCATACCCCAGCTCTTCGGAGGAGCCGCTATGTCCAGCGCCCCAAGCAATGCCGCCAACCCGGCGATGAGCATGATCAGCCGCATCAATATCCAGCAATATGTCGTCTATGTCGGTTTTCTGGCGATCTTCCTGTTTTTCGCCATCGTGCTGAAAGACAGCGGGTTCCTGACTGTGCGCAACCTGTCCAACATCGTGCTGCAGACCGCGCCGATCACGATCATGGCGATCGGCATGGTCTTCGTGCTTTCGGCCGGTGAGATCGATCTGTCGATCGGCTCGACCGTGGCGGTCGCCGCTCTCTCTGCCGCCGTGACGATGAATGCCTATGGCATGATCGCCGGTATTGCGGCCGGGATCGGGGCAGGGGTCGCCATCGGTCTCGCCAACGGTCTGCTGGTCGCCTATGTACGCTTGCCATCATTCCTGGTGACGCTGGCAACGCTGGGGCTGTTTGCCGGTGTCGCCCGGTCTCTCACCAACCTGCGCTCCATTCCCGTCACCGACAGCACGTTTACCGGCTTCTTCGGTTCCGGCTCGCTGCTCGGCATCCCGTCGCTGATCTGGTGGACCGTGATCGCCATCATCGCCGGGCACCTGATCTTCCGCGAAACCAAGTTCGGCGCGCATGTTCTGGCAACCGGCGATAATGCCCGCGCCGCCAGCGTCTCCGGCATTCCCGTGCCGCGCATCCGGCTTGCGGTGCTGGTCATCAGCGGCGCGCTCGCCGGCCTTGCCGGTCTGCTTTATGCCGGCCGTCTGCAGGCGGCAAAATATACGCTGGGCGAAACGGACCTGATGACAGTGATCGCCGCCGTCATCGTCGGTGGCACGTTGCTCAACGGCGGCAAGGGTTCAATCATCGGTGCGCTGGTGGGTTCGCTGATGATGGGCATGCTCAACAACGGTCTGATCCTGATGGGGCTTTCCGTCTCCGACCAGATGATTGTCCGCGGTCTCATCATTCTTGCTGCCGTCGCCGTGTCGCTGCGCGAAAAGCTGCGCTGAAGAAAGGATATCTCATGTTTCTCGACGTTCTGCGCCGCCGCAATCCGAAATTCCTCGAAGCCGCCATCGCGTTGCACCGGCAGGGCAAGATTCCGGCCAATGCCTATGTGCTCGATCTCGATGCCGTCGAGGCCAATGCCCGGGTCTTGAAGACGGAGGCCGACCGGCTCGGTTTGAAGATCTTCGCCATGACCAAGCAGGTCGGCCGCGCCAGCTCCTTCTGCGCCGCCGTGCAGCGGGGCGGCATCGACCGGTCCGTGGCGGTCGACATGGCCTGCGCCCGTGCCACCCACCGGGCAGGTCTTCGCGTCGGCCATCTCGGCCATCTGCAACAGGTGGCCCGCCACGAGGCCAAAGCCGCGGCAGCAGCCTTCCGGCCGGATTACTGGACTGTCTTCAATGATGACAAAGCGGGTGAAGCGGCTGACGGCGCCAGCGCAGCCGGCTATGTGCAGAACCTGCTTGCCCGCATCAAGGCGGAAGGGGATACGTTCTACCGCGGCCATGAGGGTGGTTTTGCCGCCGCTGATGTCGCTGCCGTCGCCGACGCTTTCGATGCGCTGGAAGGCGGACGCTTTGCCGGGATCACCACGTTTCCGGCGCTGCTCTTCGATCACAAGAGCGGTAAGGTCTTGCCGACGCACAATCTGGCGACGCTGACCAAGGCGGCCGAGGCGCTGGCAAAGGCCGGACGCACCGGCATCGAGGTCAATGCGCCGGGTACGACGTCTTCGGTTCTGCTGCAGGCGCTCGCCGATGCCGGCGCGACGCAATGCGAGCCCGGCAACGGTCTGCATGGCACGACGGCGCTGCATGTGGTCGAAGATTTGCCGGAGCTTCCGGCCGTCTGCTATCTCACCGAGGTCTCGCACCTTTCCGGCGGCAAGGCCTATTGTTTCGGCGGTGGTTTCTACATCGACCCGATCTTTCCTGACTATGACGTCAAGGCGATCGTTTCCGGCGAGCCGACCGTGGCTGCGTCGTCCCTGCGCAGCGTCGAGGTGCCGCCGCCTTCGGCGATCGACTATTACGCGATGATCGATGCGACGGGGCCAAACGCGCCAAAACCCGGCGATACCGCGGTCTTCGGTTTTCGCGGTCAGGCCTTTGTCACCCGCGCCTATGTCGTTGGCGTCTCGGGCATTTCCACAGGTATGCCGAAAGTCGAGAGCATCGAGAACGGCTTCGGCGAACCCCAATCCTGGCCGGTATAGGAGAATGACCATGAACACTCAGGCCCCTGTGCTGCAGCTCAAGGACATCCGCAAGAATTTCGACGCGGTTGTCGCCATCGAGAACTTTTCGCTCGATATCTATCCCGGCGAGATCGTCGCGTTGGTCGGCGATAACGGCGCTGGCAAATCGACGCTGATCAAAATCGTTTCCGGCGTCTACGGCCCGTCATCCGGTACGATCACCATCGAGGGCGAGACCGTCGCCATGTCCAGCGCCACCATGGCCCGGTCACACGGGATCGAGGTGGTCTATCAGGATCTGGCGCTGGCCGATCAGCAGACGGTCTACATGAACATGTTTCTCGGCCGCGAACTGACCAACGGCATCGGCCTGCTCGACCGCAAGACCATGATTTCCGAGACGGAAAAGCTGGTGAAGGAACTCGATGTGCGCATTCCATCAGCCCATGCGACAATCCGCGATCTCTCCGGCGGCCAGCGGCAGGGGGTGGCGATTGCGCGGGCCACTCGCTGGGCCAAAAAACTGATCCTGCTTGATGAGCCGACGGCAGCGCTCGGCGTTGCTGAAACCGCCAAGGTTGAGGAGATCGTGCAGTCGTTGAAATCGCGCAATATCGGCGTCTTGATCATCAGCCATAGCCTCGATCAGGTCTTCAAGCTTTCGGACCGTATTTGCGTGCTCCGCCGCGGCAAGCAGATCGGCATCCGCAGGACGTCGGAGACCAACAAGAACGAAATTGTCTCGATGATCACCGGCGTCAACTGACGCCGGAATTCATGCCGTCTTGACCGCCGGGGTGTTTGCCTGCGCTGGCGCGTAGGCCCGCAGGAATGTGCGCACGGCATTGCGGGCCGCACTGTCCAGTTCCTCGTCGGTTGGCGTGACCCCGAACAAGGTGCCCATCTGCAGGTCTGCGTTGACCAGCGCCAGGAACTGACGAGCCGCGACGTCGAAATCGTCGATCTCCAGCAGCCCCTTGTGCGACAGTCTGGCGAAAAGCGCCGCCAGCGCCGTGCCGATCTTGCCAGGGCCGTGCTGGCGCCAACTTTCAAACAGATGCGGATAACGCTCGCCCTCCGACTGGACGAGCTTGCGCAGGAATTTTCCGTCTTGATTGCAGATGCAGCTGCGGCTGAGGCGCACGGCAAAGCCGACGAGGTCATCTTCAAGATTGTCCGGCTTTTCTGGGAAGGTCGACAGGATGGTGAACAGCATGGCGTTTGCCCGGTCCATCACGTCCTCGACCACCGCGGTGAACAGATTATCCTTCTCCCGATAGTGATTGTAGACCGTCTGGCGCGACACGCAGGCTGCTGATGCAATCTCATCGATGCTCGCACCGGCAAATCCCTGGCGGCAAAACACCTCGGCGGCGGCTTCCAGTATCGACAGGCGCTTGGCGCATTGTCCGCGCTGGCTGTGGACGGACATCTTGGGAATGGGGTCATTCGAAGCTTTCATCAGCCCAAGATAATGCCTCTTGACGTTTTAGACAATGGTGTCTAATTTTACACGTGTGTCCAATTATATTGACATAAATTGCCAAGCGCGCGGATGTCCTCCCAAGCATTGCGTGCGGGCTTGAAACGTTTCCATTGAATCCCGTGAGGCAACGCGGCGCGAAACCGGTCAGGTTCCGTACCGCTGTTTTCTGAAAGATGATCCCATGACGTCCTCCTTCTTCCGGACTGCCCTCATCCTTGGCCTCTTGTCAGCCATCGGTCCTTTCGCCATCGACATGTACCTGCCGGCGCTGCCGTCGATCGGACAGGATTTTGGCGCGGAAAACCACGTCGTGCAGCTCAGCCTGCTCGCCTTCTTCATTTCCTTTGCGCTGTCGCAGCTGGTCTATGGTCCCCTGTCCGACATGTGGGGCCGCAAGGCGCCGCTCTACATCGGCATCGGCATTTTTGCGCTCGCCAGCATCGGCTGCGCGCTGGCGAGCGATATCGAAACGCTGATCGCCTTCCGTTTCCTGCAGGGCATCGGCGGGGCCGCCGGCATGGTCATCCCGCGTGCCATCGTCCGCGACATGCATACCGGCGTGCAGGCCGCCCGGCTGATGTCGCTGTTGATGCTGGTTTTCAGCATCTCGCCAATCCTGGCGCCGCTGACCGGCAGTGCCGTCATCGAATTCTACGGCTGGCGTGGCGTGTTCTGGGCCGTGATGATCGCCGCCTTCATCGGCCTCATCCTGCTGGCGACGCAATTGCAGGAAACCCGCCTTAGGGAACATCGTGCCGAAAGCGGTTTGCGCAGCGCCATGGCGGCATATGGCCTGCTGCTCAGGGACAAGAATTTCCTGACGCTGACCTTCATCGGCGGGCTCGGTATTTCCAGCTTCCTCGTCTATCTCGCCAACTCGCCCTTCGTGCTGATCGATTATTATGGGCTGACGCCGACGCAATACAGCTTCGCCTTCTCCGTCAATGCCGTGTCTTTTTTCGCGGTATCGCAGGCGACCGGCTGGTTCGGCGAGCGTTTTGGGCTTGTTCGCGTCATGCGGATTGCCGTAACGGCCTTTGCACTGACCATGGCTGCGATGGCCATCGTCATGAGCCTTGGTTTCAACCAGCTTCCGGTCATGGCCGCGTTCCTGTTCGTCGGCTACGGCTTCCTCGGCCTGGTCATTCCGACCAGCGCGGTGCTGGCACTGGAGGATCACGGCGAGATTGCCGGCACGGCATCGTCGCTGATGGGCACGCTGCATTTCGTCACGGCCGCCGTCGCCATGGTGATCGCATCGGTGTTCTTCGACGGTACCGCCGTCCCAATGGCCATGGGCATCGCGCTTTGCGCCGTTGGCGCGCTGTTGCTCACCCAGGCCACGATCGGCCGCCGCCGCGCGGTTGCCGCTGCCGAGTAAATCGGCATTCGCAATATCCTGGAATATCGAAGGCCCGGGGCGATGCTCCGGGCCTTTTGCAATTCCTGTGACCCGGTATTAACGCCCCATTATCCACAATGCCGGAAAAATTATGTGCCAGGAGGCATGTTTCCGAAGCCTACACATTGACGTTGTTTTCACGTCGTATACTATATCTAGTGTTCAAGGTTCCTCTGACTCGCAAGATTCGGAGGCTAAGAGGGAATGCGGTGCGTTCAGCCATTTTGGCGGGGCAAATCCGGAGCTGCCCCCGCAACTGTAAGCGGCAAGTGCCTGTTTCATTTCAAGTCACTGAAGGCATCGGTCTTCGGGAAGACGGAGCAGGCGCCACGACCCGCAAGCCAGGAGACCTGCCTTAAACAAAACGTCCACGGGCGGGGTGTCCGGAAGGTCGCGTGATGTGCAGCGGAATGACTCCGCTTTGTGTTGCGTTCTTCCGATGTCCGCCAAAAAAGGCTTCGGGGTGAAGGCATGTCAGTCAATCGAATTCGCAGACCACGAGATGCGGGATCGCGATCGGCGGTACACGCCTAGCCTGCTCGCCAGCTCGCAATGAAAACCACACGATCGGATCCGCGTGCAGCGGCTCGGAACCCTTTCGTGCGCCCGCAACATCACAGACCACGAGGACCATCATGAACATCACCGTCTACAGCAAGCCTTCCTGCGTCCAGTGCACCGCGACCTATCGCGCGCTCGATCGTGAAGGTATCGACTATCAGGTCATCGATATCTCCAAGGACGAGGACGCCTTCGCAAAGGTGATCGGTCTCGGATACCAGCAGGTTCCGGTCGTGATTGCCGGCCAAGACCATTGGGCCGGATTCCGGCCGGACAAGATCAGCGCGCTTTCTTGAGTACGGTCTGACGAGCGATGGGGCTGATCGTCTATTATTCCAGTCTGTCGGAAAACACCCATCGTTTCGTCGCCAAGCTCGGTTTGAAATCGGCCCGTATTCCCGTCAGCAGTGGCGCGAAAACGCCCGATGTGCGCGAGCCTTTCGTCCTCATCCTGCCGACCTATTGCGGCGATGATGGCCGGGGCGCCGTTCCCAAACAGGTGATCCGCTTCCTCAACGATGCGGTCAACCGATCCTTCATCCGGGGCGTGATCGCTGCCGGTAACAGCAATTTCGGCGAGACGTTCGGTCTCGCGGGTGACGTGATCTCACGCAAATGCGAAGTGCCGTATCTCTACAGGTTCGAGCTTCTGGGCACCGATGAGGACGTCGCCAACGTTAGAAACGGATTGGAACGATTTTGGACGTCTCAGAGACTTTGACGCGGAATGCGGGCGCAAAACCGCTCAACAGTTTTCCTCATTCCGCTGCCGAACGCCCTTTGAAGGCGACGGAAACGGCGATTGACTATCACGCGCTGAACGCGATGCTGAACCTCTATGACGACGAGGGGAAGATTCAGCTCGACAAGGACCGGCTGGCCGCGAAGCAGTATTTCCTCCAGCACGTCAACCAGAACACCGTGTTCTTCCATAATCTGCGGGAGAAGCTCGATTATCTGGTGACCGAAGGCTATTACGAGCGCGAGGTTCTCGACCAGTATTCGTTCAACTTCGTGCGCGACCTCTACGATCACGCCTATGCGAAGAAGTTCCGCTTTCCGACCTTCCTCGGAGCCTTCAAGTATTACACCAGCTACACCCTGAAAACCTTTGACGGAAAACGCTATCTTGAGCGTTATGAAGACCGCATCTGCATGGTGGCGCTGACGCTGGCGCAGGGCAATGAAGCGATCGCCCGTGACATGGTCGACGAGATCATTTCCGGAAGGTTCCAACCGGCAACGCCGACGTTCCTCAATGCCGGCAAGAAACAGCGCGGCGAGCTTGTCTCGTGTTTCCTGCTGCGGGTCGAGGACAACATGGAGAGCATCGCCCGCGGCATCAATTCGGCGCTGCAGCTGTCGAAGCGCGGTGGCGGCGTGGCCCTGTCGCTCACCAACATCCGCGAGGCGGGCGCCCCGATCAAGCAGATCGAAAACCAGTCGTCCGGCATCATTCCGGTGATGAAGCTGTTGGAAGACAGTTTTTCCTATGCCAACCAGCTCGGCGCGCGCCAGGGGGCAGGGGCGGTCTATCTGAACGCCCATCATCCCGACATCATGCGCTTCCTCGATACCAAGCGCGAAAATGCCGACGAGAAGATCCGCATCAAGACGCTGTCGCTCGGCGTTGTCGTGCCGGATATCACCTTCGAACTGGCGAAGAACAACGAGGATATGTATCTGTTCTCGCCCTACGACGTGGAGCGCGTCTATGGTGTGCCGTTCACCGAAATTTCGGTGACGGAAAAGTACCGCGAGATGGCGGATGACGCCCGCATCTCCAAGAAGAAGATCAAGGCGCGTGAGTTCTTCCAGGTGCTGGCGGAAATCCAGTTCGAGAGCGGCTACCCCTACATCATGTTCGAAGACACGGTAAACAAGGCGAACCCGATCGCCGGCCGCATCACAATGAGCAATCTCTGCTCGGAAATCCTGCAGGTGAGCGAAGCCAGCGAATACAATGATGACCTGTCCTACAAGACCATGGGCAAGGATATTTCCTGCAATCTCGGTTCACTGAACATTGCAGCTGCAATGGATAGCTCCGATTTCGGCAGGACCATCGAGACCTCGATCCGGGCGCTGACCGCCGTCTCCGACATGAGCCACATCTCCTCGGTTCCATCGATCGAGAAGGGCAATGACGATAGCCACGCCATCGGTCTTGGCCAGATGAACCTGCACGGCTATCTCGCCCGCGAGCGCATCTATTATGGCTCGGACGAAGGTGTCGATTTCACCAACATGTATTTCTACACGGTGACCTATCATGCCATCCGGGCATCGAACCGGATCGCCGTCGAGCGTGGATCAAGCTTCAAGGGATTCGAAAATTCGAAATATGCGTCCGGCGAATATTTCGACAAATATACCGAGAAAACCTGGGAGCCGGCGACGGAGAGGGTGAAGGAGGTCTTCGAAGCTGCCGGGATCCATATTCCGACACAGGAAGACTGGCTGGCGCTGAAAGCGGCCGTCATGGCGACGGGGCTCTATAACCAGAACCTCCAAGCAGTGCCGCCGACGGGATCGATCTCCTATATCAACCACTCGACCTCCTCGATCCACCCGATCGTCTCGAAGATCGAGATCCGCAAGGAAGGCAAGATCGGCCGCGTCTATTATCCGGCGCCGTATCTGACCAACGACAATCTCGACTACTATCAGGATGCCTACGAGATCGGGCCTGAGAAGATCATCGATACCTATGCGGCGGCAACGCAGCATGTCGATCAGGGCCTGTCGCTGACCCTGTTCTTCCGCGACACGGCAACGACGCGCGATATCAACAAGGCGCAGATCTATGCCTGGAAGAAGGGGATCAAGACGATCTACTACATCCGCCTTCGCCAGATGGCGCTCTCCGGCACCGAGGTGCAGGGCTGCGTGTCGTGCACGCTTTGATTTGAGGCGTCTCAGCCACGCTTGAGCCCGGAGCCCCCTCATCCGCCTGCCGGCACCTTCTCCCCGATGGGGAGAAGAGACACGCGGCTGGCGCCAGGTTCTCCTCTCCCCTCGGGAGAGGGCAGGGTGAGGGGCCGGGCGCTCCGTAAGATTTTATCGAGGAAAGACATCCCATGAACATCGCCATCAAGCCCGTCTCGCGCGTGCGCGCCATCAACTGGAACCGCATCGAGGACGACAAGGATCTTGAAGTCTGGAACCGGCTGACCGGAAATTTCTGGCTGCCGGAAAAGGTCCCGCTCTCCAACGACATCCCGTCCTGGGCGACCTTGCGGCCGGAGGAACAGCAACTGACAATCCGCGTCTTCACCGGTCTGACCCTGCTCGACACCATCCAGACCAGCATTGGTGCGCCAAAGCTGATGGAGGATGCGATCACGCCGCATGAGGAGGCTGTTTATTCCAACATTTCCTTCATGGAAGCGGTGCATGCGCGCTCTTATTCCTCGATCTTTTCGACGCTCTGCTCGACACCGGATGTCGACGATGCCTATCGCTGGTCGGAGGAAAACGAGCATCTGCAGAAAAAGGCGGCGCTGATCCTTGAACATTATCGCAATCTCGATCCGCTGAAGCGCAAGGTCGCCAGCGTCTTCCTCGAAAGTTTCCTGTTCTATTCCGGCTTTTATTTACCGATGTTCTGGTCGAGCCGGGCCAAGCTGACGAACACCGCCGACATGATCCGCCTGATCATCCGCGACGAAGCCGTGCACGGCTATTACATCGGCTACAAGTTTCAGAAGGGGTTGGAGCGGCTGAGTGCTGAAAGGCAGCAGGAGATCAAGGATTTTGCCTACGAACTTCTGTTCGAGCTTTATGATAATGAGGCCAAATATACCGAAACGCTCTATGACGGTGTAGGGCTGACTGAGGACGTCAAGAAGTTCCTGCATTACAACGCCAACAAGGCGCTGATGAACCTCGGCTACGAGGCGCTGTTTCCGGCCGAAGCCTGCAAGGTCAATCCGGCGATCCTTTCGGCACTATCTCCAAATGCTGACGAGAACCACGACTTCTTCTCCGGCTCCGGCTCGTCCTATGTCATCGGCAAGGCCGTTGCGACGGAGGATGACGACTGGGATTTCTAGACGGTTTCCCTTCGGCAGCTGGCTCACCGGGCGCAAGCGGCACACTTTCACGTGCGTGATGTCGCCTGCAAGGCAATTGTAACCGTAACGTACTCCCGTCCGACCGGAAAAAGCGCATAGGTATCTGGGTAACCGTTTGAGGCCTGCCTTAAACGGAGCGGTAAACTGACAGGCATGCATCCTCGGCCAAACCAGGTACCAGATCGATGTCGACAGACACGGCGCAGAAGGGTTTGTGGAAGCTGATGTTGAGGTTACCCGCGCTGCGCGGGCAGCTTCAGATTCTCAGTGTGCGGAATACGAGTTTGCTGGGCCTTTGTGACGCTTTCCAGGATGCAAGCTCCACTCTCGATTCCTTGAGAAAGTATCCGAACGCGGACAGTGCGATCATTCGCGAGTATGAGATACTGTGCAGCGAAATCGAGAGCGAAGTGATCGAGATCTGTCTGAGCGAACAGACAAAACCACGCTAATATACCGCCATATCCTTTTGTTTAGCCTGTATTTTTGAGCCTGCTCCAAAGCAGGACGCTTCTGTGCCAAATTATCACTTTTGAAACAGTCAACGGAATTTTTAGCGTTTTTGGGCGCGGTACTTCAGCAAAGGGCGGTTGACTGGCATGCGGATTTTGTGCGGTACTGTGACCTCAGGTTGAAAACTTGGGGGCAGGCATGAGCGGCGAGCGTAAAATCGATCGATCATTCTGCGAACATATCGACTTGGCGGAGGCGCAGGCCGAAATTGACCGGCTGCTCGCGGATTCCCGCTTTCAATCTCCGGAACGCAACCGAAATTTTCTGCGCTTCATTGCATCGGAGTATTTCGAAGGCAGGGCCGAGGCGATCAAGGCGTACACGATCGCCGTCGATGTGTTCGGTCGTCCAGCCAATTTCGATGCGTCGGTTGATCCAATCGTGCGCATCGAAGCGACCCGGCTGCGCGCCGCGCTGACGCAATATTATGAGGTTCACGGAAGCGACACCGGCATCCGCGTTGATCTTCCACGGGGCCGGTACGTTCCAGTCTTCTCCCGCATGGCGCCAAACGACATGACCAGCCCCGTGGCAGAAACCGCGGCGCCGGATTTATCTCATCATACACCAAGCTTGGAAAAGAGCTCGAACCTGCGGTTTTGGAGCGCCCATACCGGGCTCGCTTTGACCTGGCTGCTGGTCGGCCTTGGAAAGCATCGAGGCGGCCGGCGAGAAGCGCATCGATCATGTTGAATCCCGTCACCATCGGCAGGGGGGCCGAGATGGAGATTTCGCGCGCCAGACGGCCGGAGAGCGGCAGAATGCCAAGCCATTGCGAAAAGACGAGCTGCAGGATCATGGCGAGAAAGAAGGTCGGCATGGCGACGGCCGCGATGGAGCCGAAACTGCCGAGCTTATCCGGCCACCGGCCCTGTCGCGCCGCGGCCAGCACCCCGAGCGGAATCCCAATGATCAGTGCCAGACCCGTGGAAAAGACCGCAAGCTCCAGCGTGGCGGGAAGATAGGCCCGCAGGTCCTGAGCAATCAGTCGGCGCGACTTGTATGAAATACCGAAATCGCCCGTCGCCATGGCCGCCGCGAATGTGGCGAAGCGGGCGGGCAGAGGCGCGTCGAGATTTAGCTCCTGACGCGCCTTTTCAATCTGCTCGGCGGTGGGCCGCGGGCCGGCATAGAGTGCCGCGGGGTCCGACGGAACGACCTGTGCGACCACGAAGACCAGAAAGGTCACGCCCACCACCACGAAGGCAGAGAGGAGCGTGCGGCGAAGGATGTAGCGGAGGAGTTCCATCAGACCGCCACGCGCCTCTTACCGGCTCAGTTCGTTGACAAGGGCCACGTGTCCGTAGGCTGGATTGTCGGCGTAGCCCTTGATGTCGGAGCGGATAATGTGAACGTTGGGCTGGTCCAGCATGAAGACGGCCGCCGCATCGTCGATTATCTTGCGCTGCGCCTCAATGAACAGGGCTTCGGCGCGTGGACGGTCCGTGCCCGAAAGCTTCGCCGCTTCGTTGATCTTAGCGTCCACTTCCGGATTGGAGTAGTAGCCGAGGTTGAAGTTCGGCTTCTCTTCGGTGTGGAACAGGTTGAAGAGGTAGTCATAGGGGGTGACGAATGTCGGCCACCAGAACATGACGAAAATATCCTGGGCTGCTTCCGGGTTCGACTTGCCGAGCTGCCACTGGGCTTCCCAGGCCATTGGTTGAAGCGTCAGGTTGATGCCGAGCATTTCCAGATTGGCCTTCCAGAGTTCGCCGGCAACTGCCTCGATCGCCTGGGATGTCGAATAGGTCATCACCAGTTCGAGCCCCGGTTCGATGCCTTCCTCGGCAAGAAGTGCCTTGGCCGCTTCGAGATCGGTTTTCGGGATCGGCGCGTTGGCGTCATGGCCCCAGATACCGGCGGGCACCACGCCCTTGGCGCGGGTCGCGAAGCCGCTGGTTCCGGCGGCGATCACGTCGTCATAGGGGAAGGCGAGCGACAGGGCCTGACGCACTTTGATCTTGTCGAGCGGCGCGCGCTTGACGTTGTAGAGGCCGAACAGGGTTTCAAAGGACGGGTTGACCACCACATTGAGGTCGGGATTGGACTTCAGCGCTTCGAGGTTTTCATAGGGAAGGCTGTAGGTCCAGTCGGCCTGGCCGCTTTCGATCATATTCTGGGCGAGCGTCGTGTCCTCGGTGATTTCGAAGGACACCGTCTGGAAGGCGCCGTCCGGCACCTTGCCCCAATAGCCTTCCGCCCGGTCGAGAACCGCGCGCTGGCCAGGCTCATAGCGCGAAATCTTGAACGCGCCGGTACCGGCATCGTTGCCGGCGTTGAACCATGCGGCGTCCTTGTCGCGCGAGGAAGGGGCATAGATCCAGGCGGCGAAGCCGGCCGACGCGATGAGATCGAGCGGTTGTGGCTCGGAGAGCACGAAGACCACCTTCAGCGGCTCCGGCGTTTCGATAGAGGTGACCGGTCCCCAGATGAAGGAGGCACCGCCACCGATCTTTTTGGTGCGCTCGATGGAGGCTTTCACGGCCTCCGCGGTGAGTGGCGTGCCGTCGTGGAATTTGACGCCGTCGCGCAGGGTGAAGGCCCAGGTCTTACCGTCGGCGCTGACCTCCCAGGCGGTGGCAAGCAGCGGCTCGATCTTCGCCTCGGCGGCATCGGTCGCCGGGATGTAGCGCGTCAGGCCTTCATAGACATTGGCGAGTACCGCGCCGTCGTTCGAGAACGAGGTTGCGGGGTCGAGGTCGGGAAAGCTGGTCGGATAGGCGAGCGTGAAGATGCTGCCGGTGCCTTGCGCCATCGCAAAGTTAAAGCGCGAGGTGGCAGCGGTGGCAAGTGCCGCAAGCGCGGCGGTTTTCAGAAAATTACGGCGGTTCATGTCGGGCTCCCAGTGGATTGGTCTTGAGGGCGGACGATCAGGCGTCTTCTTCTTCTTCTTCATATCGCGGCACGGCAAGCGCATCGGCGGATACGCCCATCGGAGCAAAGTCGAAATCATAACCGAAGGCGCGCGGGCCGACGGAGGCGAGCGCGATCTCGCTGCGTAGCAGAACCGGCGCGGGCATGGAGAGTACATCGATACGTAGGCCGTAGCGGAGTTCTTCGGTACCGATGGCACGACCGGTCTCCGAATCCACGATACAGATCAGGTCCGGTACCATGGTGATGATGTTCTCGCCTTCGCGGGCGATCAGGTATTCGTTCTGGATCTCGATCGCGATCGCCCGCCCGTTGTCCTGGTCGAGCCCGGCAACGGTGAGCGTGCCGCGATTGAAGCCGGCCGCGATGCGCCGGCTGATATCCGTGACCTTGCCGCGCATCAGACGCACGCCGTCCGATTGCTTCAGGATCGCCTCCACCGGATCCTCCTTGGCGATGCGCGCGTTCAGAACCGCATCGCCGAGGTTCCAGGCCTGGCTGGTGGTGTGCGGCACACCGAAGCGACGCACGAACTCTCCCGACATCGGCGCCGTCGTCATCAATGCGGTGCAGCCCATGGCGATCGTGCTGGCGCGCAGCAGCTTTTCCAGCATCTTCGGCGTGGTGGCCTCGGTGACGATCAGGACATTGCCGTCAGCGTCGGCCAGCGCTGCCGGTTGCACCGGCTGACCATGGATGAAGAAGGTGGTCATCTGCACTTCCGGGAAGGCGCGGCCCATGCCGTCGGCATCCACCACCGGCAGGTCGACCATCGCGGCGGTCAGCATCGGCGAAAGGCCGTTGCCGCCGCCCACTTCGTCGCCGAGCAACGCATCGATTTTGCGGCCCATATGGTGCTCAAGCGCGCGGAGAAGCCGCACGCCTTCCGCACCCTCGGCAATCTTCTCGATGCCGACGGTCGGAGCGCCGATGCCGCCGATGCCGATGATCTGCGCATCGGGATCCATGTCGGCCGGGCGCACCATGCGGATGCGCTTGCCCTCACGCAGCAGCGCCTTGGCGCGCAGCGACGCATGATACGTGCTGCCGCCGCCGCCGGTGCCCAGGATGCCGCAGCCGATGGCGATGCGGTCGATATCCGCTTCAGTGAGTGTCCAGTACTTCATGCCCTGAGGTCTCCAATCACTTTCGCAGCGACGCGAACGGCATTGCCGGGCAGATAGGCCAGCGGCGTTTCCTCGATTTCGGCGAGCGTCGTCGTCTCGGCATCTGCGCCGGCCTCGACGGCGCGGGCGCGCGCCTCGGCAACGATGGATTCCAGAGCTATCTCGCGCGTGGTGCCTTCGAGCGAAACCACGCTGTCCACCTCGCCGGAGACTTGCGCGATCGCCGCACCGATTGCATTGGCCGAACCGAAGTGATCCGGCTTGAGCGAGACGGACGTGCCGTTCAGCAGCCCCTCGATCAGTACGGACCCGCCGCCGACGAGGATGGCGGGGATTGGGTCGGCACTCGGCTTCATCCGGTCCAGCACCGTCTCGATGCTGGCCTTCATCTGCGCCAGCATCTGACGGGCGAATTCCGGCGTGATGTGGCTGAGACGGCTGCGATCCCCGAGATCGACAAGGCCGACTGCGACGGCGATGTCGGTCGCCGTCAGTGTATCGCCGCCGAAGCAGAGCGCCTTTTCCGGCAGGCGGAAACCGACCGAATCCGGCCCGATGGTTGCAGCTTCGCTGGGGCGCACGATGCTACCGCCGCCAAGACCGAAAGAATAGACGTCCGGCACGCGGAAGTTGGTCGGCACGCCGCCGATCATTGCGCCTTCGCTGCGGGTGCGCGGGAAGCCGGCGACGAGCATGCCGATATCGGTGGTGGTGCCGCCGATATCGATGACGGCAGCGTCACTCAGACCGGTCAGGAACGCGGCGCCGCGCATCGAGTTGGTCGGGCCGGAGGCAATGGTGAAGACGGGATAACGCTCGGCAAAGTCCGCCGCCATCAGCGTGCCGTCGTTCTGCGTCAGGTAGAGCGGGCAGGCGAGGCCGAGTGCGGCGAAGGCCGAACGGAAGGCGCCGACGGTTTCACGGCCGAGCGTGTGGAGGCTTGCGTTGAGGATCGTCGCGCTCTCGCGCGGCAGGAGACCGGTGCGGCCGACGCGGTGCGACAGACTGATTGCTGCGCCCGGAATTTCCTCAGCAACGATTTCCGCGGCCTCGTTTTCCATGCGCGGATCGACCAGCGCGAAGACGGAGCAGATCGCAATCGCCGAGATACCACGGGCGCGCCAGCCGCGGCAGGCTGCTCGAACGGCGTCGATATCGATCGGCGCGATTTCAGAGCCGTCATAGTTCACGCCGCCGCCCACCATCGCCGCACCACCATCGACGATCGGGCGCAGAGTGTCAGGCCAATCGATCATCGGTGGAAGCGAGCGTGTTGCTGCCCCACAGAGCCGAAGGATTCCGACCTTCTCCAAATGCCGACCTTCCACGACGGCGTTGAGGAAATGCGTCGTGCCGATCATCACTCCGTTTACGGAGGTTGCGGCGACGCCGGCTTCTGCAAGAACCGTGCGGATTGCCGCGCTGACGCCCGAGGTCACGTCCGCGGTGGTCGAGGATTTTACCGTCGCCAGAACCTCGGTACCGCGCAGCAGCGCCGCATCCGTATTGGTTCCGCCTACATCCACCCCAATGCGCAGCATGGGTTACCCTTTCTTCTTACCGCCGAGGTCCGTTCCGCGGCTGATCGCCGTCGTCCTCGTGCCGAATACCTTGTAGAGTCGCAGCACGACCGAACTCGTCACGCGCTTGACGCCAGGCAGCTTGCCCAGCTCCTGGTCGATGAAATCGAGAAGTGCTGAATGATCGGACACAAAGAGCGAGGCGCTGAGGTTGGCCGTACCGCTGGTCGCGGCGAGATAGCCGATCTCGTCATATTCGGCGAGCAGGATGGCCACTTCCTCCAGCTTGCCCTGCTCGACCTCGATCAGCAGTTCGACCTGAACATCACGGCCGAGGGCCACTGGATCGGGAATGGCGCCGATGACAATCATCTTGGCCTGCAACAGTCCGGCAATACGGTTGCGGATCGTGCGCTCCGATACGCTGCCGATCCGGCCAGCGATTTCGGCGGCCGAAAGGCGCCCGTCTTCGGAGAGATAGCCGATGATCTCGCGATCCAGATCGTCAAGCAGGTAGCGCTGCGTCATTGCCGGTTCCCTATCGGCTTCGTTAGGATCAGTAAATTTCCGAAACGGAATTATGTCAAGAAAATTTCAGCCAGATAGGACCAGAATTCTCAAAAATTTCTCTGTTACGGGATTGTGGCTTCTGAAAATTGCCGAATCGGAAATTCAATCGGTGGACGGCCTGCCAAAAAAGTCATTCCCGACGAAATCCTCGTCGTCAACGAGGTGACGCACACGAAAGCAACCATCCGCGAACCGAAGGATTGAATAGATGGAGTGGTTGCCGCTCCGCCCAACCGCTAAGTCGAGGCCGCGGCTGGCTGTAACTCGATGCGAGTTTCTCCAGCAAAGCGATCGATGGTGCTTGAGAAGTCCCAGCGAGGCGCTGCATTTAAAGCGTGTCGCATTTAATCGCACTCATATCCTGCGGCTTTGAAGTGGTTTCTGTATCCTGTGAGGGAGAAGAGATTGCAGAATTGGCCGAGGGCGTGGGTGACGGCGTCGAAGTTGCACGCCGCCGCTTTCACATCAGCATCTTGAGAATGCCATCTCGATGCGGAAGAAAGAGTCGATACTCGGTATCGACTTCGTTCGATCTATATGCCGCAATCTACGTCCTTGTAGAGTAGATATTCTGTTTCGCTGAACCGGACGCCCGAATTATCGAAGCAGAAGCGCTTAGGCACGACCCGAAAAAGATACCGCTTCCCGCATGCCGCCGGGACATCGACCGAATACAATCGCGCTATGTTGGACGGCGCGGGATCTGTCCACTTTTTATGTCCGGCGAAGGAAATGTCTTGCAGGAGCGTCGCCGATCCTGAGCTGCCGACACCTCCTGCCGCTGCGGCAAAACCCGTTCCCTTCGCTTCATCAATCGTTGGATATTCCTGCTTAGCCGGTGGCCGGTGGACCATCGGCACGTCCATCGTCTCGAATGCCACGTTGAAGCGTACATCGTCGCGGGCAGGCACGTAACCGTAGCCGTTCAGGTATTTCCAAGAAAGGCTCAGGACCCTTTGCGCGCCGCCCGTGGTAGCGGGGCGAAAGCGCAAATTGGTGGAAAAGTCCGCTGGCACGAAGGTGTCACCGCCGCCGCCCGGGGGCGGGCATGGCGTGAACAGCGCCTTGTACCCACATTCGCTTCCACCGACGCCCCACGCACATTGGCTGAGACGCAACCAATCCTCGTCATTGAGTCCACTCACACCTTTCCATAGGTTGCCACCGTGCTCGGGTATCATCCACGGGCTGATCCTGCCCTCTCCGGAGGCGGAGGCCCATTCGGTCCTGTGGTTCTGCACGAGCGTGAGGGCTACCTTTTGCGCGAAGAGGGCTGCGTTCTGCATCATCGTCGCGTTCGGGATGACAGGGGTCTTCCCAGCGGCGTCGGCGGCGAAGCGGCGTCCCGACTCCAGCGTCGTAAGGCTGTGACAGCCCGAACACGGATGGCCGTCGATCAAGACGGACTTAGCGTCAAGCAGCGTGCCAGCATGGACAGCCGAATATCCCGAACCGATCACGCGGAACGGCAGTTCTTGCTTCGCGACGCGGGCCGGAAGAAAGTTGCCCATGCTGAACACGGCGCGCGGATCGTGTCTGCTCTTAAAGTAGCCGACTCTTGCCTGTTGCATGTGCGGATCGACAACCGTTGGCTTCTTGTTGTCATGACAGAGTACGCAATCAACCCTGGCGCTCCCGTCGTATAGGTTCTCCGCGACGCGCCGTCCGGCTAAATCACCGTATGTCGCTCCACCGGGCGGGGGGAACCGCTCCCTCCAGTCGAAGACGGAGCGGTCCTTCCGGCCGTCAAGGAACGCGATTTCGCCCGTGACGTCGTTGAAACCGATCGCGCTGTACCGGGAGAACCGCGGATCTGTCTCAGTCCAGTAGGAATCCGCCTCAATTTCGAGATTCTCGGACGACTTCCGGCAGAGGAACAGCCACTGTATATGGTCACGCGTGACCCGGCCGACCCTCGAGTTCAGTGCGCAGAAGGTCACATCCCCCGCGAGCGAGGGCTTGTCGCAGCGGTCAACGGCGGTTGTCCACTTCACCAGTCGGCCTTCGACGTTACGGTGCGCAAATTCGAGCGGAGCGTCTACCTTGGAAGGATTTGGTTCCAGCCTTACGGCGTTTCCGTCAACCTCGAGACCGACCGGTCTCGAGTTCAGACCCGTGCAGACCCCGTCCGGTATGGGGCCGAATACCGACCTAGCCTCGTCGCCGAATTTCGTCACCGGATCGGTGCTTGCCGTCGCCGGAGCCCACAGCACCTCGCCATTCCACTGAAGAAGAAGGTCGTATGGCGACACGGTTGGGGTGTCGGCTGTTGCGGCTTTTGGGTCAGAAGCTAAGAAGGGTCCCACTTCCTCGAGGTGCCCGGCATGCAACTCTCGCAGAACGGGGAACTCCAAGCCAATCAGTAGATAAAGCGCAACCGCAAACGCGGCGATGAGTTGGACGAGGCCCCCCAAGTTTCCTTCCCTCATTTACTGCTTGTGCGGATGATCAACGCGCGCTGGCCTGGATCCCGGACTGGAAGGGGGCGAGCTTTAGGACATTGAAGTTCATCGTTTTGCCATTCTTTTTGATCGTTCCGTATAACTTGGCCGTGTAGTCCGGTTGTACCGCGCTGACGCCGATCGTCTGAATGCTTACCTGGACCGTCAAAGCAACCTCGAAGGTGCCGTCTTCCCTCTTCCCAATAAGAATGCTGCTAAGAACCCGGGTGGCGCTGGAGTTGGTAGCGGCGAGGTTCGCGAACAGCGTCTCGAATTGCTTGGCCAGCGATCCTGCCGAAATGGAAAGCACGGCATTCACGTTGCCTGGGTCGCAGTGGAAGTACTGCCCCGTGTCCTCGAACAATGCGGCCAGCCCGATAAAATCACGATTGTCCATCCTCCATGCATATTGGGAGAGCAGGTCTATCACGTCGCGCCGTTCCTCTGGCGAGGGCGCAGTTAATGACCCGTTACGGTAGTCCCTCCAGGGCATCTCGCTTGACCCGGGGCATTCGTTGATCGCGAATGCGGGTGCGGCCGCAAACAACGAGAAAAGGGCTACAGTCCCGAAAAGCTTACATGCTTTCACGTTGGTCCCCTCCGTGCTGGCTGCCGAGGTCCGTCCCGTCCCCTGCGCCATGTCATACGCTATCAACGGACAGCACCAAACGTTCTCGCAGCATTACCAGTAAACGCGGTCACCATGTGATCGCGTATAGAACAAACTCAAGTTGTTGAATGACCTTATTGAGAATAGTAGCTTGAACTAATAAAATGCGCAAGTTGAGCGCTGCTCTATTTCAACTGAGTGGAATCGGCGATGAACGACGTCACCGCATGGCTGGCCGAGATCGGGTTGCGACATTTGGCGGACAAATTCGTCGACGCGCAAATCGATTTTGACACGCTTGCTCTGCTTTCGGATCGAGATCTGCGCGAACTGGGTGTGCCCATGGGCCCCCGCCGCAAGCTGCTTGCAGCGATCGCTGTGCTCGGCAGTTCGGTGCGGCAGCCTGGGAGTGATCGGACTCCAGTCGAACGTCGACAGTTAACGATCCTGGTCGGCGACATGGTCGGTTCGACAGAATATGCCTCCAGACTCGACCCTGAGGACTTCAGCCAGCTCACACAGACGTTCCTGTCGAGATGCAGCGGTCTTGCAAGGTTGCACGGGGGGTTCGTCGCCAACTACGTCGGTGACGCGCTGCAGGTCCTGTTCGGCTTTCCGACGGCGGAGGAGAATGATGCCGAACGTGCGATGCACTTAGCGCTCGACATCGTGGCGGCCGTCCCACAGATAGAGACGCCGGACAGTTCGCGTCTTGGCGTGAGGATCGGGGTCGCAAGCGGTCTGGTCGTCGTCGGCGATATTGAGGGGGCACCTGCTGGGATTTCGACGGTAGCGTTCGGGTATGTCCCGAATCTCGCGCACCGACTTCAGGCGATAGCCGAACCGAACGGCATCTACGTTGATGAGAACACCTACCAAACAACGTCGGGTGCCTTCGAATACGCCGATGTCGGCGGGAAGACTCTGAAAGGCTTTAGCGATCCCATCCACATCCGGCGCGCTCTCAAACCGATTGCGAGGCAATACCGCTTTGCGGGGAAACTCCGATCGACGCCGCTGGTAGGAAGGAAGAGTGAACTGAAGGCCGTCGAGGCCCTCTGGGACGCCGTGCGAGCTGACCGCCACGGGCGCGTCGCATTGATAAGCGGCGAGCCGGGGATAGGTAAATCGCGCCTGCTCTACGAGATTGGCAGAAATTTTTTCGGATCGAAGGCGCTCGTTGCTCAGTGCGCCCCTGCCTTCACCAACAGTGCACTTTTTCCGTTCTTGAGACTGCTTAAGCAGGAGGCCTGCATTACAGACGATGCGCCGTTTCCGTCTGAAAGGCTGCGGGCCGCTCTGTCGGCCAGCAGCGTCCCCTTGTCGGTTTCGTATCCGATCTTCACACGGCTTCTGGCGCTTGAACCGGAATGCGAACCATCCAGGCTTGCCTCGTCCGAACAGGAGGCGGCGATCAGCCAAGTATTTTCGGACTGGCTCCGGCAATTGGCGAGCGCTGGCCCCCTGATGTTTTTCGTAGAAGACGAGCAATGGATCGATCCATCCTCCGGCAAGCTTCTTCAGACACTCGCTTGCTGCGTCGAGCAGTTTCCGGTGCTCCTCGTGGTTACCTCGCGGGAGACTTGGACGAAGGCTGAGTTCGACGAAGCCGTCACGGTGCATCTTGCACTCGAACGGTTCTCCCTTGGAGAGGCTGGCGAGTTCGTCCGGAATGTCGTCGAAGGGGGGCATCTGTCTTCCGGTGTCGTTTCGAAGCTTCTCAGCAAAGCCGAAGGTGTTCCCCTCTTTCTTGAGGAACTCGCCAGGTCAGCCCTCATGCTTGCTGCCGATTCGTCCGACCTGTCCGGGGCGAAGGACGAGAGCGACGTAGCCATCCCCAACTCACTCCAGGCGGCGCTCATGTCCCGGCTGGACAAGCTCGGCGTGGTCAAGACGGTCGCGCAGACTGCAGCCGTGATTGGCCGGGAATTCGACCTGAAGACACTCGCCCATGTCGTCGGCCTTTCGAGCGAGTTACTGCGGCCGCAGCTCGAACGTCTTGTCGCCGTCGGACTCATCGCGCCGCAGCATGTCGGCGATTGGCCCCGCTACTCCTTCTCTCACAGTTTGTTGCAGGAGGCCGCCCAGGGGGCGCTGCTTCGGGGCAGGCGGCGGGAGCTTCATGCCCTCGTTGCCAGGGCGATCGAGGTTGTCGAACCGAGGACGGTCGTGGAGCATCCGGAGATTCTGGCCCAGCACTACCACGATGCAACGCAGTTCGAGCGCGCTGCCGACTACTGGCTCAGAGCGGGCCGGAAGCTTGGGGCGACGTGGGCAAAAGTCGAGGCTGCGAACATGTTCTCGAAAGGGATAGAATGCGTGGGTAAAATGCCGCTGTCGATGGTGCGTGACAGCATAGAGCTGACCCTTGAACTCGAAAGGGGCGACGTCCTCTATGCGGCATATGGATACATGACTGGCGAGGGCAGCGACGCGTACCGGAACGTCATGCGGCTTAGCGAGGCTACCGGAAATTCGGAGGCGCCGATCCGAGCCTTGGATGGCCTGTTCGGAACTTCATTCAACTCCGCACGTTTCTCTGACGCAGAATGGGCTAGCAACCAACTCAAGCAGATTGGCCGCACGGACGGCAACACCAAGGCCCTTGTGCTCGGATTGCAGTTCGGAGGGATGTGCGCTTTCGCGCGCGGCAGGTTTTCGGAGGCGCGAGAGGCGTTGCTAAAGGCCCTGGAGCACCGCGAGCATTCCCATGAGGTCGGAAGTGACTTTCCAAGCATGTCGATGCTGTATCTCTCGTGGACGCTGCAAATACTTGGGGAGGCCGACGCGGCTATGGAATTGTTCCGCGTGGCTGAAATGGAGACCCGCGGACAGGCAGACTACCACCTCGCTGCGTATCTGGGCAACGGCTGCATCCTGATGTCTTTTCGCCAGGATGTAGAGACGCTCGAGAGGCTGGTCGATGAACTCGTGCCGCTCGCGGCACGTAACGGATTTCAGCTTTGGCTCAACTTCGCGTCGTTTTTTTCTGGGTGGGCCAAGGCCGCAGGTCGCCAAGACGCCTCCGGCCTCACGCAGATGAAGCACATCTGCGACAATATGGGTGATCAGGAGGTCGATAAGACATGCTATCTAGGCGTGCTTACCGATAGCTACCTTCGAATGGGACGAATTGACGAGGCGACAGCGGCAGTTGACCAAGGTCTGAGGCTCGCGAGGCGTACCGGCGAGCACTACTACATGCCTGAGCTGCTTCGTTTAAGAGGCGAACTGCTACGGCAGACGGGCCGGGCCGCTCAGGCCAGGAGGTCGTTTCAAGAGGCGATCTCTTTCGCACGCGATCAGGGGGCCAAGGCATGGGAAGAAAGAGCAAAGCAATCACTATATTTGCTTTCTTCTGATCTCCGGCAGAGATAGCGGCAGTAAGTTCGGCGGACGGCGTGGCCCCGCACGTTAGTGGCCGACCACCCTGGAGCAATTTCCAGGCGAGATGGTCTTGCCGACGATGATGTGGGTGGCGCGCGACGGAAGATTGCCGACGGGAGCGGGCGCAGCTTCTCCGTGCTCGACGAGCCGCCTGACGGACGCCATGAATGGCTCGTCAGTGGGACCACGACGTCGTGGCCCGGAGAAGTCCTTCTGCGCCACCTGGCCGTTTACTTTCTAGTGACTGACGCCGCATGCGCAAAGACCGCAGTTGAAAATTCGGCGCTGTAAGCGCGCGCTGCCGTCGACGTTGACGAGCGCGTGGGTCTTCGTTTTGTGGTCCCGTAACAGCCGGTGCTCCCGGTCTACGACGGCGCCGTAGTCGACGCGGCCCCGCAGGAAGAGGTCATCAACGAAGGCCTTAGCTGCCGCAGTTGCGCTCAAGGCAGTGATCGGCTCACCATCGAAGCCAGCTGCCATCACGATAAACCTGCACGGCTCGGCCGCCGCATCTACGAAGAGCAGACCGTCGATGCCATACTGGGACGCAGACAGTCCGACCATCGGGAGGGGCTCTCGCGCGGCCGTATCCGGCTTCGCCGCCGCGTCTAGGGGCTTGATCTGGGATGTCATCGGGAGCGAGGACGCGGTTTCTAGGGAAAGGATACTTCTCCCCACGAACACGCCTTTGGCGATTGACGCATAGATCGGGTCCGACTGGGCCGCAATCACCATGTTAGCAGCGACGTGGGCGTACCAGTTGGTAACGATCGGTGAACATTTGATACCTTGAACAAGAAATCCGGCAAGGTCGTCGGAGACGGTAAGCAACTCGGCCTCGGTCGGTGTCCCCGGTGTAGCCGCCTTAGCCGCGAGAGAAACCCCGAGGATCTCGAAGAATGCTCCTGTGAAAATACGCGAGAAGGAGTGCGGCTCCGATGAGAGACACGACATCGCTGCATTGCTCGGGAGCGTCGTCGGGTCCTGGTAGTTGAACGAGTTGACTGCACTGCGCAGGCAGTCCGCCTCGGCTAGATCGGGATCCTGCGCACGCAGAGCACTGCCGAGCTGCTCCGCGAGCCTCGAGAGACGCGATTTCGTGTATATGTTTCCGCCATTCACTGTCAGAATCGCGGTGCGCAACGACGGAATCTGGATGGCCGACATCAAGGCACTGATGTCGCCGAAGGACTCGTGAAAGGCTGCGGCCTCCTGGTTGGCGACGCCCCAAAGCCCCGGCTTGAAGGCGTCAAGCACGGCGTGCCCCATCTCGTGACAGCTTACGTCAGCACTCTCGCAGGTGAATACTGTTCCTGTCACGCCCGGACCGTGGAAGAAGTTCAACGCGGCTCGGTCGTAGTTGGCGTCGAGGTCGAAACCCTTGTCGAGCACGACGTTGAGACTCGGCCCACCGTACCATTGTGTCAGCGGCACCCGCTTCGCCCAATAGTCGGCGGCACGCCTCAACGCAGCCGCCGTGGCCCAGTAGCGGAACTCAGATGTCCCGTGCGCGTAGGTGGCAGGGGGCGGCCCCCCAGCCGGGAACGAGAACGCGAGCGGGGGCTTGGAAAGGTCCGGTATGGGCACCGTCAGGCTGACGGCTGATTCAGGATCATCCTCCCATGAGCCCACCGTCCCACTTGGCGGGAGGGGAAATACATTCTTCTTCGGGGTTTTGGTCTTCGCTGCGCCGGCTGCCGGCTTCGTTGGAACTTTCTTAGATTTCCCGGGGGCTTGAGGCATGCGGATGCCCTCTCCAAATGTTGCACCGTTTTACCATCATTCTTCGGATGAAGCCGTAAGCTATCGTGCGTTCAGCGTGTGCAGCATCAATGTTACCATCTGCCATAGGCACCGTAAAGTTAACCGGCCGGCGATCGTTTAGTGCGATCTTGCAGGATGGCACAAGCCGTTCGAGATCCTCGTTATCGCCGCCACTGGATTCCGGGTGAAGTGATTGCCCACGACGATCCTCTTCAATCGCGCATTCTCGTCCTCGAGCTGCTTCAGCTTCCTCATCTCCGGCGGCAACAGACCGACAATGGTTGAACCGCACCGGGTTTGCCGGAGGCTCCAACTTCTGAGAGAGTGGAGCTGATAGGAGCAAGACAACGAACAAGTTTTCACCTGAAGTCCGTGAGCGTGCGATCCGGATGGTTCTGGATCACGAAGCAGAACATCCGTCACGGTGGGCTGCCGTTTCATCTATCGCGGCCAAGATAGGCTGCTCGGCAGCCACGCTGTATGAGTGGGTGAAGAAGACCGAGGTCGATAGCGGCAAACGAGCAGGCCTGCCGAGTGACGTCGCCGAGAAGATGAAGGCTCTGGAGCGTGAGAACCGCGAGCTTCGTCAAGCCAACAAAACGGCACCCGCCTGAGTGGAAGCCGTCCACGGAATCGACAGGGAGCGACATCAAGCTACCGCATATTGGTTTGCATTTTTCAGGCGCCGACGTTGTTCTTGTTCTGCTAGGCCCGATAGAGTTTCGAATCATTTTCCGGTGAGAAATGCTCAAAACTCACGCCGGTTTGTGCGCTGACAGGCTTGGCGAGATCAGCGGCGATTTTCGCGCTTGAAAGGCCGAAAGGCTCGGCCTGTAGATTGGAAATAGGCGTAGCGGATCTTTTCAACGCCGGCTATCCGCATTGCGGGAAGGCACATGGGACAGCGTTGGCCGCTCGCATAGACTTCGCAGCCATCGAGGCGTGGCGTTTGCAACATTTTGCCTGTCGCACGGGGTGATATCAGTTCGGTATGGACGGTCGGATCGCAACGACCTGCATGCGATTAACGCCCGTGGCGATGACTTTGCCATTCTTGACGGCCACGGCGCCGGACGGGCGCCCGCCTTGTTCGACATCATCGAAGGTGCGTCTTATGGCCTGATGGAGAAACGTGATGGCGCCGCTCATCTTGCGCCGGCCTTTTCCAGCAGGGTCACCATGGGCGCATAGCCGCGGCTGCGGGCATGCTGAAGCGGCGTGACGCCGTCATTGTCTGCCAGATTGACGTTGGCGCCGGCGTCGATGAGAAGCTTCACGATATCCACATGGCGCTGGCCACCATCGCCCAGCATGATGGCCTCGAGGAGCGCGGTCCAACCAAGATTGTTGACGTGATCGACGTTGATACCTGCCTCGATCAGCGTGCGCACCGTTTCGACGTGACCGCGTTCGGAGGCGGGAATGAGTGCTGTTCCGCCATAGCGATTGGTGCTCTTCAGGTCTGCGCCATGTGCAAGCGTCATCTTGAGGATTTCAAGGTGTCCGCGTGCGCCCGCATAAAGATAAGGGCTGTCCTTGATGGCATCCTTGGCATTGACATTGGCCCCCGCATCGATGAGTGCGCGCGCGATATCGATCCTGTTGGCATGGGTTGCTGCGAGAAGTGCCGTCTCACCGTTCCTGCCGGGCGCTTCGAGATCGGCTCCGGCTTTGATCGAGGCATTGACTGCTGTCAGATCGCCGGCTCTTGCAGCCTGAAGAAGGGAAGTTTGGACATGGGCAGCGGCGTGGTGGCCGGGCACCGTCGGTTCGGTCATAACTATTGTCCCCGCAATCAATGCCAAGGCACTCAAGCTGAATATCGTTTGGCGCATCGGCTGGTTCTCCTGCTTGTCGCGTTCATAAAAGCTTGATTTCATATTTTGAAGTTAAATGTTGAACTGATAACCGTGGATTTATGAATGCTCCTTGGACCACGGATATGGTGTTCATGCTGCCGTATGATGCCCATGCGACTTATGACGTTCCCCCGGGCAAGGGTCGGAGGGGGGCGCAGCGATGGCGGTACGAGCGGCCGAATGGTCGCTTGGATACGAAATCAAAATTTGCGTGTCGGCGCACAAAGTCGGATTTGTAAAAAGAAATCCTGAAACGCTGCCAAGACGATGGCTTTCATGCCGGTATCAAAGACAACGACGGCCGCGTGATTTGACGTCGCCGCTATACTCGGTTCACCCAAATGCTCATTACGAATTGGTCGCCCACATGCCGCCCGGTGTTTCGTCATTGGCAAAAGTATGTCTCACTGGCCTTGGATTCCGCCGGCCTTCATTATCTCCCCGGCATCCGGATCGTCATCGACAAGTTCTGACCCGACGGCCGCACAGATGCCTCCTCAGGGTGTTGCTCTACAAGCTGAGTACATCGTCGGCCAGAGCGGGCCCAATCATGCATTTATACCCTGGCCAGCAGTTCCTCTTTGCGCTCCAAAGGGGGTGGGAGACGTAGAAAGTCCATAAAGCTATCGGTACTTCACCCGTGAGATATCATCGGCATGGCGATGCGGGGAATTCAAATTATTGTCGTTGAAAGGGCGGGCTCCTGCGCAAGAAGATCGACCAGAAGCGAAAGGCTATGCGTCAATTCTTTCATCGTTGCTGGAGCCCCTAGTCCAAGTCTTACAGCCTCCGGAGGTCGTGACAGCGCAAAAGCGTCACTTGAAACGATACCGACTCCCACAGAGCGAAGCGCCGAAACCAATTCGGCTCTCGACCATGGTTTCGGTACAGCAAGCCAGACGTGGAACCCACCAGGGGAAACTTCAACCTCGTAAGGCAACATCGCCTTCATGGTCTGAACTCTGGCTGCGGTTTCCTGAATGATTGCGCGGCAGACCGCATCTGCTACCCCACTCTCGATCCAACGTGATGCAGTCGCACTGGTAAGAGGTGAAACCAGAGAGGCGGACGCACGGATGGCGCTAGCGACCCTTGGACTGCGCCCGTTGGGCACCGCGACGTAGGCGACCCGCAAGGCTGGAGATAAACACTTGGACAAACTGGCCACATGATAGACAATCTCTGGCGCGAGTACAGCGAGTGGCGCAGGCGCACCAGAAACTAAGGCACCGTAGGCATCGTCTTCGATAATAGGAACGTTGTACGTGCGCGCCAACTCCACCAGCTCAAGGCGGCGACCGTGCGGCATCGTGCGGGAGGTAGGGTTATGGAGCGTCGGCATGCAATAGAGAGCTTTTGGCTTTGTTTTTTGGCAGGCCTTTGCGAATGCCTCTGGAAGCAAGCCCTGTTCGTCCATTTCCAGCGGCAGCAACTTGAGCTTCAAATGCGAGGCTACCGAGCGGAAGCCGGGATAAGTCAGTTCTTCGGCACAAACCGTATCTCCCGGTTCCGCGAGAACGCTCAATATGGCGTGCAGGCCGCCCTGAGCGCCTGCCGTAATCAGGATTCGGTCTGCAGAAACGTCGGGGAGACGTTTCATAAGCCACGATGTTGCAGTCATTCGGTCCCGCATGATTCCGCCAGGCTCCTGATACCGCATCAAAAGATCAAGCCCTTCGGCTTCAAGGTCCTTCGTCGCGTCCCAGATTCGGCGCGTGAGTGCTGCGTTATCGAAACGCGGCGGCAGGTTCATGCTCATGTCGACCAAGCCGGAGGGCTGTAGGCTGGACAATCGGCTCGGTCGCGTTCTGACATATGTGCCTTGGCCAACCTTTCCTTCTACTAGCCCTCGGCTTCGGGCTTCGGCATAGGCGCGGCTCACTGTGGTGAAGTCAATGTCAAGATCGTCAGCTAGCCTGCGCTGCGTCGGAAGCCGGGCGCCCTCCGCAAGCCGCCCGCTTGCAATATCCGTCGCAAGTGCGTCAGCGATTGCCAGGTAGATGGGGCTATCCTTCGTGTCGAGTCTTGGCGTCCATGATGTCGCAACCATTGGAAGTCCTATTGTATTCGATTTGCTGATTGTATGGACGTTATCTGGAAGCGTCTCGCAGTTGTTGTCAAGCCAGACATAACATCCGTTAAGCCGTGACACCTTACCGCCCTGATTTCCCTGATCTACTAGCTTCACGACTTGGCGCTTGCCGTGGGGACCTTCTGGGCGGGCAGGCTGGCCAAGCTTTTTAAATGGCAGGGAGCTCGCGGCCGCAGCAAGGGTTCAGCCCATAGAGGTTGTATGTGCGGCATTTTGTAATGTTTCCGGATTGATTGCATTAATGTATGCATTGATAGCGCATATAATCTAAAATTGAAAGGAAAGGTGATGGCAAGTGAATGGCCTCCGCTGCCCCCAATTCGGACTGGCATTAAAGGTCTTTGCCCACGGTGTGGGCAGGGTCATATCTTTGATGGTTTTCTTTCTCTGAAGCCCAGATGTGATGTCTGTGGCTTGGATTATTCCTTTGCCGATCCTGCCGATGGGCCTGCCTTCTTCGTTATATGTTTTACATGCATTCCTGCTGTCGCAGTCGCCTGCTATATCGAGGTGGCCTACACGCCTCCCATCTGGGTCCATCTTCTGACATCGCTACCTTTGGTCTTGGCCGCCTGTCTTCTTCCTCTGCGCCCGCTCAAAGGCTGGTTGGTCAACAGCCAGTATTTCTACAAAGCCGAGGAAGGAAAAATCGACTGGGAGTTCCGTCGGCAGGGAAGCGGAACAAGCGACCGGGAGCGTTAAGCCATGGTACCGCCGTCCGTCCGATGCGTACCTCTGGGGTTCGGCATTGGCCGCTTCTGGAGTCCGCTGGCACGTGAACTGACGCCCTACGCCTCGTGAATAGTTTGCAGTCGCCAGTTCGATCGAGCTGAGCACCAATGAGAACCGGCAAGCGGTCGCTCGAATGCGTGGGCCGTACCCTGCATCAGCCGACGGTAACCACCAACCTGCGACAATTTGAATTGTAGGTGATATTGATAGGATAATGTATGTATAATTGCATGCAATTAATCCTAGGAAACCGGAACAATGACTGACAAATCGCCTCCGCTGTCGCCGAGCAACAGCGGGTTGGGACAAGGTCTCGAAAACTCCTCCGCCAAGCCAGCTGATCGTCTGGCGTTCTTTTTAATCTGCTTCATTTGCTTTACAGGCGTGGCGCTGGTGTGCCGAATCCAAGTTGCTTATTCGCCCTCTATTTGGGCGCATCTCTTCATCGCCCTCCCACCCGTGCTTCTGGCTTGTCTTCTGCCCATTCGATTGTTGAAAGGCTGGCCTATAAAGAGCCGGTTCTACTTTGAGGCGGAAGAGCGAAAAATCGACCGCGACTACGCTCAATCGAAGCCTCGCAAGGGCACACCGCACGCGGTTAACATTAACATTAACATCTGCAATCGCACACGAGTTCCGAATTGAGAACGCTTTGACGCCCGGAGCCGGAGGGTTTCGGTTACACAGCCCGGTCGTCACCCCATGCAGTTCATGCCGGCAGTTGCTAAGTTTAAACAAACTGTTGGGGTGAACAGGTAACTCGCCATTCGAACCCACAAGTAGCCACCTGCCGTTACATCTAAAAATTGCTACGTTTGCCTGAGTTGAAATCATAACGCGCGTAGCTGATTCACTTGAGAGTCTTCATTATGGATTGGGTACCTATTGCCTTCGGCACGTTCAAAGCCCTCGGATTAGGCGCGGGCATGTTCTTCGCGATCAAGTGGCACTACGACCAAGGGGGGAAGGAGGAAAGGCGAGTTGCATTACGCACGAGCGGCATGATTGCTGCAGCCTTCCTTTTAGCGGTTTCGGCAGTAGTGCTGTTGGCGTTCGTCCTTAGCAGGATGCTTGGTTTGGACCTGAGTTACCCGTGACGGCATCACGTTCTCAGTTTTGGCTAGGCCGTGCACCGGCAAGGAGCTAACATTGGCTTCATCTGAACTTCCTTCCGTCAGTCCCTTCCGCTGGCAAGTCGTTTGCCCAGGGGAGGCGTGGCCGTATTACGAATGGCAGCAGTGAGGTCGTTTCCGGAATAACAGGTTTTGGGCGAGATGATGAACCCCAGAATTGAATGACGAGATTTGTGGAGCACGGTGACCTGAGCGAACGGGAAGCCCCGCCGACTTAGCTTCAAGTGATACGCGATCTACTCAACGGGCGTGCCATCAGGGAAGGGGGCAGGGCTGCGGCCGTGGCTCACTTCATGAATTGTGATGTGTGCCGGATTACCGGCGCTGCCTCTCCAGATGTCATCAAAGCGAAGGATGATGGCAACAAATCCTGTAGCGAACGCGAAACCTTAGACGGTGCACGACCGCCTCAAGTCAGGACCTCACGATGAAAAGTGACGTGGATCGTGCCGCTTTCGGCCGTTTCTGACTTGACCGTGTAGCCGGCCTCCAAGCCGCTCAAATCGTCCCATAGGCGTATGCCACGTCCTAGCAGAATGGGAACAATGGCGACATGCAAGCGGTCCACAAGCCCGGCCTTTAGATAATCGCGAACCATCGTTGGTCCGCCACCTATTCGTACATCCTTGCCGTTTGCGGCCTTTAAGGCCTGTTGCAGTGCATCAACCGGGTTAGCGGCGAGGAAGTGGAACGTGGTACCTCCAGCCATTTCGATCGCGGCGCGCGGTGTGTGCGTCAGGACGAAGACCGGGCATTTGAAAGGCGGCTCATCGCCCCACCACCCTTTCCAGTTTGGATCATCAGGAAAGTTGTGCAGCCCGAACTTGCCAGCGCCCATGATTTCCGCGCCGATGTTGTCGAAGTAATCCCTTGCATACGCATCGTCCATGCCGGTGGTGCCTTTGCCGCTGGTGTCCTTGAACACACGCTCCCGGAACGTCCTCGTCGCGACATATGCGCCGACTAGGCGCGACCAGTCCTGGCCGAACGGATTGTCTGGCGTCTGGTCCGTCGTTGTTGCAAAGCCGTCGAGCGAGATAACAAGGTCGGCACGAACTGTCATTGGCGCACTCCCAAATACTAAGGTAATCACCTTTATATTATCAGCCAAACACTAAGGCAAGTGCCTTTTTATTCTTGACCGGCGTACGCGATAGGCTTACCGAGTTGGTATGCCCTACCACTCGAACCCGCTGGACCTCGCATTTCACGCCCTAAGTGACCCGACCCGTCGCGCGGTCGTGTCGCGACTGGCGGAGGGCGAATTGCCGGTCACTGCACTGGCCGAGCCCTTCGACATGGCGTTGCCGTCCTTTGCCCAGCATCTCAAGGTGCTGGAGGATTGCGGATTGATCACCAGCGAGAAGCGCGGACGAAGCCGCTGGTGCCGCCTGGTCCCATCTCGCTTCGACGAGGCGGCGGACTGGATGGAAATCGAGCGCCGGCGTGGGGCCGAGCGGCTCGATCGTCTCGAAGCCTACCTGAACAAGACTGGAGGGCACAACGATGGAAAAGCTGTTTGACACTTGGTCGATCGAGCGCGAGATCGTGCTGGTGAAGGTGCTGAAGCACCCGCGGCATAAAGTCTTCGCTGCTTGGCTGGACCCGGCCGCTCTGGCGCAATGGTATGGCCCGGCCGGCCTCAACATTGAGAGCCACGAAGCCGATATCCGCGAGGGTGGGCAATGGCGCTTCGACATGGTGGGCATATTCGAGGGCCAAGAGCAGCGCTTCCCCAATCTCATGCGCTTCTTGAAAATCGTTCCGGATGAGCTGATCGTGGTGGACTATGGTACCCCAGACTCCGATGACCCGGACCGATTCTACATGACGATGACCTTCGATGAGCAGACCGACGGCAAGACTGTGCTGACCATGCGCCAGCTCCATCCGAGCCGCCAAAGACGCCAGGCGGTCATCGGATTCGGCGCGGTGGAGTATGGGTTGCAGACGCTGGACGGCCTCGCCACGTGGTTGGATAGTTGAGCGATGCTCATCTGGAACGTCGATGGGCGTCGCTACCGTATCCACAAATAACCGCCCACCGGGCGGATCTCGCCGGCTGCTGCAAAACTCCTCGTCACGCGGATGGGTTTGTGATTCACTGGTTTCATTGATGTGGGGGAGTGGATCGATGCGCGGCCGACCGGGTCATGGTGATGAGCTTTTCAGTTTCGTGCGGCTGGAGGACGTGTTCCGGCGGATCATCCTCTGCGGGCAATCCGGGTACTGACGGACGAGGTCCTTGGGTCGCTCAGCCTCGCTTGGAGGCGCTTTATGCACGGGTCGGCCGGCACCAGTCCCGGCTGTCTTCGGCCTGTGGGTTGCAAAAAGACGCTGGTGATTTGATCTCGATGGCTTTCCGGGATAAATGCATTTTGATTTGGAAACTGCTGTAACGGCTTCCTGGAGTGGCACGGCACAAGGAACAGAAAATGAGTAACCAGAACGGCGACGACTACGTCTATGATGACGTAACAGGTGAATGGCGCCCTGCTTCCGAAATTGCAGCAGATAAAGCCAAAGCCGCCGAAGTCCGCGATGCTTCCGGTAATCTTCTCGCCGACGGTGATTCCGTTGTGTTGATCAAGGATTTAAAGGTCAAGGGCGCTGGCCAGACATTGAAGCAAGGCACCATCGTCAAATCAATCCGGCTCACCGAAAATCCGGAAGAAATTGATTGCCGCCATGACGCAATCAAAGGGCTGGTTCTGCGCACTGAGTTCGTGCGCAAGCGTTGAAGGTAGGGGCGCAGAAACGCGGTTCATGCTGACCAGGCGGCTGTCTTTTCCACGACGGGCCGGTATTGACGGCGTGGCCGTGAAAGGTGCTGAGCTGGTCTCGGGGTGAGGGGCGGGCCAACCGTTGACCAGTCCATAGCCTACACTTCGGGGTCGATGTCTGAAGTCGCCCTGAAGACGTAGCGACAAGACCTGGAGAACTGAATGTCTGGCTTGAGGTAATCGTTCCGACGCTATCCGCGCATATCTCCATCCGGCGCTATCAACGGCATGGCTGACAGCGATCCAACCGCGCTCTTCATGTAAGTGGTCTCGGAGCTCGACGCTTTCGATTTGGCCTATCTGTACGTCATCGAAGGTGAGACCACGTTCGCGGCCAGCAGGAAAGATGAGATTGATTAGGCTGCTCTACGCCACGCGACGTTTTCGAACTCCTGTGCGAAGTGCAGTGCAGCGAGGGTAGGTGAGCCGCCATTACTATGGCCCAGCAGCAGAATGGGCGAAGCGTGCGGGTGATGGGCATAATGTGCAACAATCGGGGCGAGCTCGAATACGCCGTCTGAAAGGGCAATGTAGGGCGCGCCAAGCATCTGCGCATAGCGCAAAGTGTTTTAGTGAATGATCACGGAGTGCCGTCACCACGATGTTGTGCCGCGCGGTTTTATCTATGCCAAGATCGCCCGAGCGAATGTCGACTTTGCCGATCGTGGCAAGGCCGACCTCGGCTGCGAGCGCTGCTGCTTTTTCCATGTCGCGTGCGCCGATAGTGATGAGGAGCTCCGGATGGAGTCTGCGCAGCATCCGTGTTGTACGTGAGCCCAGGCTCCCGGTTGCGCCCAGGATCAGGACGGACTGATTTTTTGTCGCGGTCATGTGAACGTTTCCTCAGTGGGTAAAATCAAAACGGGTACCGATGGCCTTCATCTCATCGACCAAGTAGGTTGGGTCGATCAGGGATTCAGGGAGATAGAGGCCTGGAACAGGTGCGTCGCCACGTAGGCCCAGCAGCGCTTCAAGCCCTAACGCGACGCCGAGGGCCTTAAGTGGTGTTTCGGCGTGGAATATTGGACGCCAGTAAGGGGGCAACATTCCGAGCCGATTGACAGAGAGCCACATCAAGCCAGATTGCCGTGGAGCCAAAGTCCAGAAAGGTTTTCTCGAAAACCGCTTGACAACCGTCCAATATAGCGATCAATTCCTGTTTACCGGATGCGATGTACGACATACCGGACTATTGGCTGGGAGGCCTACCTTAACAGTTTTATTTTTGCTTTGGGCACCAGTGGCTCAGGCGGAGCCGTGTGTTGTGAACTCACATAGGTAATCAGGACCATCGGCTCGATAGAAGTTCAAATCAAAAAGGGGAACTTAAATGAGTGACAAGTTGACGACGACCCGCAGAACCGCGCTGAAACTGTTCGGCACAGGCGCGGCCGTTCTTGCATTGCCTTCGATTATTCGCCCGCGCCCAGCGTGGGCTGAAAACGGTGTCCTCAACGTCACAACTTACGACAAGTTCTTGCCCCAGGAATTCCTTGAAAAGTTCCAGAAGGACACCGGGATCGAAGTCAGAATCCGTCTGACCGACGACCAGGGAAAGCAGTATAATCTGCTAACGGCCGAAGGTGCTAACCCTTCAACCGACATGGTGACGGTCGCCGGTCACCGCTATTCTCAGTTCATCAGTTCGAAGCTGCTCCAGCCGCTCGACACCGGCAAGATTGCGAACTGGAAAAATCTCAACACCGCTTATCAGGATGCTCCCTGGGCGCGCATCGACGGTAATCTCTGGGGCTTGCCCATCTTGGCTGGTTATGAGGGCCTTGCCCGTAATGTCGACTATGTCAAGGAAGCGCCGAGCTGGGAGATCATGTTTGATCCGCAGTACAAGGGCCAGACCTCCTATATCGTCAGCGATTTCATGACGATTGCCATGCAATATCTCGGCCATGACGGCGACTTCGTCACCTATGCCGACAAGCCGGAAATCGCCCAAAAGGCTACCAACGAAGCACGCGACCTGCTGATCAAGCACAAGGATATGGTCCGTAAGTACTATGATGCCGGTTCCGAAGTGCAGCAGATGTTTATCAACGAGGACATCTATCTCGCGCACTCCTGGTCGGGCCCGGCTGCCAAGCTCATCATGGACGGCCATCCGATTCAGTTGTCGGTGCCGAAGGAAGGTACGTTCGGCTTCTGCTACACGCTCAACGTCGTCAACAACGCGCCAAATGCTGAGAACGCCTACAAACTGCTCGACGCAATCCTGGCCAGCCCGGAAGTCGGTGCAGCCATGACCCGCCAGTCGGGCTACAGCTCGACGATGAACGGCGTTGCTGACTTGCTCAACGACCGTGAAAAGCTCGCTTCGACGCTGCCTCAGGAAGAAGTCGACCGCATCATCTTCTTCTCGTCGATCAACCGCGACATGAAGAACGAGATGATCGACCGCGCGACTGCAGAGGTCAAGGCGGCCTAACGAGGCCAAGCCTGCATAAGCCTTCACCTGCTCCGGAGCATTCGATGATCTCCGGGCAGGTGGCGGCCAAGGGCCTGCAAGCCTAACAACGCGCAATGACTGACCGCCGGTTATAAGGCGGCACCAGTTGGGCTGCGCCAACCGAGATTTTTTGATGGTGAATAGCAACACGATAGCCGGGGACGCGGCAGGGCGCAGTGCGTCCATACCCAAATACTCGACCGGCATAGCGCGGATCGTCAATTCCGCAATCTACCGGCACACGCTGGGAGCCGCAGTCGAGTCGCCGATCGGCCGCGTCATCCTTTTGGCCGGCGTGCCGCTGATCTGGCTGGTCATGCTGCATATCGGCCCGATTTATCAGATGCTGAAGATCAGTCTTCTGTCCCACTATCCGGTCCAGCCGGGCGTGGAATCGCATTTCACCTTCGACAACTATGCGATCTTTTTCCGGGAGTCGCTCTACTTCACGCCCCTGATCAAGAGCTTCATCTTTGCAACGGCAGCAACCGCCGCCACTTTGGTCGTGGTCTATCCGGTCGCCTACTATGTCGCCAAGATCGTCAAGCCGGAAGGCCGTTCCAAAGCGCTGCTGCTGCTCTTGGTGCCCTTCTGGGCTGGAGAGTTGATCCGCACATTTTCGGTGATCATGCTTCTGGCCAATCGCGGTGCCGTCAACGTGCTGTTGCGCGAAATCGGACTGATCGACCGGCCAATTCCGATGCTCTACACATCATTCTCTCTCGGCTTCGGACTGGTCTACCTTATCTGCCTGTATATGCTTCTGCCGCTTTATTCGGCGATCGAGAAGATCCCGGGCCAGTATCTCGATGCCGCTGCCGACCTCGGTGCTGGACCGTTCACGCGCTTCCGCAGAATCATCCTGCCGCTGTCCAAGGATGGTATCGTGTCCGGGTGTTCTCTGGTGTTTTTGACCTGCATCGGCGTCTTTGCGACCCCCATGCTGCTCGGCGGCCCCAACACCGTGCTGTTCCCCGAAACGATCAGCGGCTTCTTCCATGGCGCCAGCGACAAATGGCCGGTGGGTGCAGCCTTTGCTTTGATCATGCTGGTAACAGCTTTGATCGCCGCCGGCATCTTCATGCGCCTCGTCGGCGGTAAGAAAGGGAGTGCCTTCTGATGCGCAACATGGTTTCCGACGCTCCGCGCACAACGCTGACTGCGTTCTACTGGGCCTTTATCCTCTATCTGCTGCTGCCGCTCACGCTGATGATGGCGATGAGCTTCAAGGACGCCAATTTCGTCGCATTCCCGATAGGTGACTGGACGTTCGACTGGTACGCCAAGGTCATGCAGGACAAGCAGTTCCTGGAAGCATGCCTCTATTCGATCATGATCGCTGCCGCCTCTACGCTGGCCGCGACCACGCTCGGCACCTGGATCGCCATGCTGATCGTCGCGGATGGCATACGCGGCCGGACGATCATCTTCGCGCTTGCCTGCCTTCCTGCCGTCGTGCCGGGGATGATTTCAGCGATTTCTCTGCGCATCTTCATCTCGACCATCGACATGCCGACGGGAACGGCAGCCATCATCCTGGGCCACACCGTCCACGCGGTACCGTTCGTGGTGGTGATGGCGCTGACACGCCTTCGCTCCATGCCACGCAACCTCGTCGATGCGGCGCGCGATCTCGGTGCTGACGGTGTCGTTGCCTTCTTCCGCGTCACGCTTCCCTATCTGGGACCCGCGCTGTTTGGCGGCATGATCTTCTGTGTCCTGCTGTCGATCGACGATTTTGTCCGCACCTTCTTCCTGGGCGGATACCGCCCGACGCTGCCCATGCTGATCTTTGCCAAGGTGCAAGGCGGCATGTCTCCTGAAATCAACGCAATGGCGACGATTGTCCTGGTGGTTACGGCCGCTGTCGGATTGTACGCCGAATTTATCACCCGCCGTGCGAGGACTCGCTGATGGAACCCGTCGTCCAATTCGACAATGTCAACAAGAGCTACGGCAAGCATGTCGCCGTCGATAACCTGAACCTGAGCATCGAGGCCGGCAAGTTCGTCACACTGCTCGGGCCGTCCGGTTGCGGAAAATCCACCTCCCTTCGCATGCTTGGCGGATTCGAGACGCCAACGTCCGGCCGCATCATGCTGAGCGGCAAGGACGTGACGCGGGTTCCGCCCAACAAGCGCAACGTCAACATCGTTTTCCAGGACTACGCGCTGTTTCCCCATATGAGCATCGCCAAGAACATTGCCTTTGGACTTGAGCTGAAAGGCTTCGACAACCAGCGCATTCATCGCCGGGTGTCGGAGCTGCTGGAACTCGTGCAGCTTCAGGATTATGCCGCGCGTCTGCCGGCCGAACTGTCCGGCGGCCAGCGCCAGCGCGTAGCGTTGATGCGTGCGCTGGCGCCGGATCCGGACGTGCTTCTGCTTGACGAGCCACTTTCCGCGCTCGATGCCAAGCTGCGCCAGCAGATGCAGATCGAACTCAAGGCGATCCAGGAGAAAACCGGCAAGACCTTCATGTTCGTGACCCACGACCAGGAAGAAGCACTGACCATGTCCGATACGATCGTGGTGATGAACAAGGGCCGTATCGAGCAGATGGGCGACCCTAACACGCTCTACGGGCGGCCCGGCTCCGTCTTCGTTGCCAATTTCATCGGCGAAACCAACCTGCTGCGCAGCACGGTGATCAGCTCGGAGGGTGATGTTGCCGCTTTGAATTGGAACGGCATCACCATTACCGCAAATCCCGGCGGGCTCGCGCCCCGGCATGGCGAACACCTCTACGTCGTTCTGCGACCCGAGGCGATCCATTGCTCGGCTGCGGAGCCAGTCAGCGGGAACCGCGTCAAGGGCAAGATTCGCCAGCGCGTCTTCAAGGGCAACCATACCTCGCTGATGGTCGAAGTCGGAGGCGGCGCGATGCTCAACACGCTCGTGCACCCGAGCGACGTTGCCCAGCTGGGCGGCGAAGACATCTGGCTCGGCTGGAAGCCCGAAACCACGACGGTCATTCCAGACCGGCATGCCCACAATTGATAAAAAACCGCGCCCCGCATCCATTGGAATGTGGGGCAGAGACCAGCAGGGCAGTCAATGCGAACCACACGTTCCATCGACCGGCGGAGATGAACCATGGCCTATAACGTACAGACACCGCTCCAATCCGCGGCGGCGAGCCTGCCGGAGCTGGAACAGCGCGTGCGCGACGATCTTGCCTGCCTGTGCTATCCGCCGGCAAACTGGGTGGTCCCGACGGTGGCTGACGGCAGGGAGAAGGTGCACGATGTCGTCGTTATCGGCGGCGGCATGTGCGGTCTGGTCACCAGCTTTGCACTGATCGGTGCCGGTATTCAGAACATCCGTATCTTCGACCGCAATCCACAAGGCCGCGAGGGGCCGTGGCTGACCTATGCCCGCATGGAAACCTTACGTTCGCCCAAGCAACTGACCGGTCCGGCCTATGGCATGGCGTCGCTGACCTTCCGCGCCTGGTACGTTGCCCAGTTTGGCAACGACACATGGGCAACGCTCGACAAAATCCCGCGGCCGATGTGGATGGAATATCTATGCTGGTACCGCAAGGTGCTCGACCTGCCGGTCGAGAACGGCGTCGAAGTCAAGACGATCCTGCCCGAAGGGCCGTTGATGCGGTTGACGCTGGCGGGCGAGGGCGCTCGTGAAAAATCGGTGCTCGCCCGCAAGGTGGTCATGGCAACCGGCCGCGACGGAATGGGCCACCCCAGTATTCCCGGATTCGTCGAAGGACTGCCGCAGAAATATTGGGCGCACTCGTCGCATGAGATCGATTTTGCCGCCCTGCGCGGCAAGCGGATCGCGGTTGTCGGCGTCGGCGCGTCGGCAGTCGACAATGCCGCCGAGGCCCTGGAGGCAGGGGCAGCAGAAGTTCGCCATCTGATCCGCCGCAAGGAAATGCCCTGCGTCAACAAGCTGATGGGCATCGGCTCGTTCGGATTTACCGCGGCCTTTCCCCAGCTTGGCGACGCTAGGCGCTGGCAGATCATGAACTATTCACTGCGTACGCAGACGCCCGCACCCCGTGGCTCGACGATGCGCGTCAGCCGTCATCCGAACGCCTATTTCCATTTTGATGCGGCGGTCGAAACGACGAAAATCGACGGCGATGAGATCGTTATTCAGACATCGCAGGGCAAGCCGGTGCGCGCCGACTTCCTCATCCTTGGCACCGGTTTCGGCGTCGATCCACTGGCGCGCAAGGAACTCGACGGTTACGCCGACAAGATCCTGTTGTGGCAGGACCGCTTCACGCCACCGGTCGGCCAGGAGAATGCTGATCTGGGTAGGTTTCCCTATCTCGCCAATGACTTCACCTTCCTTGAGCGCGAGCCGGGGCAGGCGCCGTGGCTTGCCAATATTCACAGCTTCAATTCGGGCGCCACGGCAAGCCTTGGAAAGGTCAGTGGCGACATTCCTGGCATCAGCGAAGGCGCGGCATGGCTGGCACAGGAGATTGCCGCGAAACTCTATACCGAGAATTTTGACCAGTATTGGCAGCGGCTGCTCGACTACGACACCCCCGAACTGCGCGGCGACGAGTGGACGGCATCACCCTTGCCCGGCAGCACGCAGAACACCGCCCGCAAGCAGGCATAGGAGGACGACGGCATGGCTGAAAACGAGGACGTGATTGCCGCGATCGCCGGCATTGAACCCGGCAGCGCGTTCGCCGAAGTGGTGGCGGGAAGGGCCGACATCATGGCGCTGACCCAGCAAACCCACGACGGCGCTCTGACACCGGAAAATCCTGGCGGCCTATCGCATGCAGAGCGCGCGGCACTCGCCTGGCGCATAGCAAAGATCAACGATCACAAGGCTTTCGAAGACCATTTCGAAGCGATGCTGGAGAAGGCCGGCGCGCCGGACAATGCCGCCCGCCTCGCCGACATCTGGTTCGACGGTGGCAGCGACCTTCGAACGAAGGCGCTTATCCGGCATGTCGATCTGGTCGCACACGCGCCCAAGGAGGCGACGCGCCGTGACATCGAGTTGCTGCAGGAAGCCGGGATTGCCGACGCAGACATCGTGCGACTATCGGAACTTGTTGCGTTCGTCAGTTATCAGATCAGGGTCGCCGCCGGTCTGCAATTGATGCGGGAACTTGCATGAGCAACATTGTCCACGATTTTACCACCGACATCCCGGTCTGGAAGCCCTATGTGGCACCGCTTGATCTTGCCGAAGCGAGTGCCGAGCAACTTGAGGCGCTGAAGATCACGCCGTCAAATACCAAGGTTTCGGACTATGTTCTTGTGCTTGCGCATGACGTCGAAACCTTGAAACACAGATCGCCGCTGTTCAACGCGGTGATGTACAACCGCGGTGGCCTGTCGCGCGCCGAGCGTGAAATCGGAGCGGTCGGTGCGTCCATTGTCAACCGCTGCATCTACTGTGCCGCCGTTCATGCCAGCCGCTACAACCAGCTGACCAAGGATGAGGACGTCATCGCGGCGATCTTTTCCGATGGCGTCGATGCAGAGATCGATCCACGCCTGAAGGCGATCCTGACATTCGCGGTCAAGCTTTCCAAATGCCCTTCCGATGCAAACACTGCCGATATGGCAGCACTCGTGGAGGCCGGTCTGGGCAAGGACGAGATCCTCGATCTCATTCTGTCCACATCGCTATTCGGCTGGGCAAACCGGCTCATGCACACACTTGGCGAGCCGATCACAGAGTGATTGGCCGCAACGCTTACGGGCTCGGAGAAGGGGGACAAAACATGCTTTCGATCAATCCGCCCGAAATCGGGCCACGCTTGCAGGCCTATCGAAAAGAACTCAATCTGACGCTCGCGGAACTTGCCGCAATGTCCGGTGTGTCGCGTTCGATGCTGTCGGAAATAGAACGGGGCAATGCCAATCCGACCTATGGAACCCTCTGGCACCTGACGCGCGCGCTGAAGATCGATCTCAACAGTTTGATCGGCGGCGCCAGCGAGGAGCGGGGCGGCGGCTCGATTATCGACCTGCAACCGGGGAACCTGACGCCGACCATTCGCAGCGCCGACGGCAGCTGCACGCTGCAGATCCTGTCACCAGCCAATATGGTTTCGCTGATCGAATGGTATCTCCTGAGCTTTGAACCAGAAGGGGAGCTGGCAAGTGACCCGCACGGAGCAGGTACCATCGAGCATTTGCACTGCACCAAAGGCGAGATCCTGGTCAGAAGCGCCGGCAGCACAATGACGGTGCGGGCGGGCGAGACGGCACGCTATGCCGCCGACGTGCCCCATTCGCTGAAGAGCGTCGGCCCGGTCGGGGCCGGAGCATTCCTGGTGGTTGCATCCGGCGATGTCGTGCCGGGCGCACAACGGACGTCGATACGTCCAAAATGATGGCCGGGTTGTGCCGGTTCAATAGATTGACGAGAAAAGGAAATTGTAATGCGGGTAGGTATTGTTGGTGCGGGTTCGATCGCTTATGGAACCGCTGCTCTTGTTGAGCAGCAAGGGCACAAGGTGACCTTGTGGTCGCCATCCGGCGAACGCACCAAGGCGTTGGCCGCTGGCGAAGCACTCGTTGCCGATGGGGCAATCAAGGGCACGTTCCATCCGGCCGTTGCAGCGAGCGCTGCAGAACTCGTCGCTGGCGCAGACGTGCTCGTCGTTGCGCTTCCTGCCTATGGCCACAAGACCGTTCTCGACGCGATCGCACCGTATGTTACGTCACAGCAGACCGTTGTCTTCAGTTCTCATGCTTCGTTTGGTGCGCTGTATCTTTCACGCCTGCTCGCCGAGCGTGGCGTCATCGCCACGATTGTCGCCTGGGGCACCACCGCTGTGACCGGAAGACAGCAAGGCCCGACATCGGTCAATGTGAACACAGTCCGCAAACAGGTTGACCTTGCAACCGTGCCTGCCTCGCGCAGCGCCACCGGTCTCGCCGTCTGCAAGGACCTGTTTGGCGACCGCTTCCTTGATCGCGGCAGCCTGATGGCGATCGCGCTCTCCAACCTCAATCCGCAAAATCACATGGGCATCGCGCTCGGCAACATGACTCGCATGGAGCGGGGGGAAAGCTGGAGCCAGGGTCAGAACGTCACGCCGAATGTCGGACGTCTTCTGGAGGATCTTGATCAGGAACGGATCGCCATTGCCACCAAGCTTGGTCTTGACGTGCGCAATATCTTCCAGCATTTCCATCTTTCATTCCATGTGCCGATCAGCTCGATCTCCCAGATGAACCAGGAGATGCACGAAGCGGGCAATGGCGGCAGCGGCCCGACCACGGCCGACAGCCGATATGTGACCGAAGATGTCCCGTTCGGACTGGTGATGACGGCGAAGATCGGCCGCCTCGCCGGTTACCCTGCGGAGCTACATGAAGCCGGCGTACGGATTTTCTCAGCCATGTATGGCCGCGACTTCACCGCCGAGAACGACCTTCTCTCCGCTCTGGAGCTGGATGCGATGTCGTTGGAGGAACTGAAGAACCTCTGCCATAACGGGTTTGCCGCTGCTGCGGCCTGATCGTTATCGGTTCCTTTGCTCTTGCGTCAGGTGGACTGCCGGACGCTGACCAATCCGAAGGAGAGGAGGGCGGTATCAAGCCCTCCTCATCGTTCTCCAACAAGGTTTCCAAAATGCTGTTGCGCGAAAAGCGTCACCGGCTCAAGCGAGGTTGCATTTGCAATGACAAGCGCATTTTTGTCCCATCTCTCCACGGAGCTTTCCGGTTTGAAGTCATTGGGGCTTTACAAGTCGGAGCGTGTGATCGTGTCCAAGCAGGCTGGCGAGATTGAGGTTGCGTCCGGTGCGAAGGTTTTGAACTTTTGCGCCAACAATTATCTCGGGCTTGCCGACAATGCCGAGCTGATTGCGGCTGGCAAGCAGGCGCTCGATCGTTACGGTTACGGCATGGCCTCGGTCCGTTTCATCTGCGGCACCCAGGAAGAGCACAAGCAGCTTGAGGCGCGGATTTCGTCGTTCCTCGGACTGGAGGACACGATCCTCTATTCCTCCTGCTTCGATGCCAATGGCGGTCTGTTCGAGACGCTGCTTGGCGAAGAGGACGCGATCATTTCCGATGCGCTCAACCACGCCTCGATTATCGATGGCGTGCGGTTGTCGAAGGCCAAACGCTTTCGTTACGCCAACAACGATATGGCGGCGCTCGAAGAAGAGCTGAAGAAAGCCGAGGGCGTGCGTTTCAGGCTGATCGCCACCGACGGCGTCTTCTCGATGGATGGCATCATCGCCAATCTGCAAGGGGTCTGCGATCTCGCCGACAAGTATGGCGCCATGGTGATGGTCGATGACAGCCATGCCGTCGGTTTCGTCGGCAAGCATGGCCGTGGTTCGGCCGAATATTGCGGCGTCGAGGGCAGGGTGGATATCATCACCGGCACGCTCGGCAAGGCGCTTGGCGGCGCCTCTGGCGGTTATACGTCGGCGAAGAAGGAAGTGGTCGACTGGCTGCGCCAGCGCTCACGGCCCTATCTGTTTTCCAATACGCTCGCCCCGGTGATTGCGGCTGCCTCGCTAAAAGTGTTCGACCTGATCGACAATGGCGAGGCGCTGCGGTCGCGGCTTGAAGCCAATGCGACGCTGTTCCGCAGCGAAATGGGCAAGCTGGGCTTCACGCTCGCCGGTGAGGGTCATCCAATCATCCCGGTGATGCTCGGCGATGCGTCGCTGGCACAGGCTTTTGCTGCCAAGATGCTGGAAAAGGGCGTCTATGTCGTCGGCTTTTCCTTCCCCGTCGTGCCGAAAGGCCAGGCCCGCATCCGCACCCAGATGTCGGCGGCGCATAGCGAGGCGGATGTGCGTCGCGCGATCGCGGTGTTCGAAGAGGTCGGTCGCGAGCTGGGCGTGATTTGATGATTGCAGGGCTGCCCCTCATCCGCCCTGTCGGGCACCTTCTCCCCGCAAACGGGGAGAAGGGAGAGGCGGCAGCCTCCGTCGTCCCCTCTCCCTGCTTGCGGGGAGAGGGCTAGGGTGAGGGGCGGCGTGTAGCGCTTTAATTATTTGAGGACATGAAACATGACAAACATGATGAAGGCGCTCGTCAAATCCAAAGCTGAAACCGGCCTGTGGATGGAGCATGTGCCGGTGCCGGAACCCGGTCCCAACGATGTTCTGATCAAGGTAAAGAAATCGGCGATCTGCGGCACGGACGTGCATATCTGGAACTGGGACCAGTGGGCCCAGAAGACCATTCCCGTGCCGATGGTCGTCGGTCACGAGTTCGTCGGCGTGATTGCGCAGATCGGATCGGCCGTCACCAAATACCATGTCGGCGAGCGGGTATCGGGCGAGGGGCATATCGTCTGCGGCAAATGCCGCAACTGCCGGGCGGGCCGCGGGCATCTGTGCCGCAACACGCTGGGCGTCGGGGTGCATCGCCCGGGTTCTTTCGGCGAATATGTCTGCATTCCGGAATATAACGTTGTCGCCATTCCCGACGATGTGCCGGACGAGGTGGCGGCGATCTTCGACCCGTTCGGCAATGCCGTGCATACCGCACTCTCCTTCGATCTGGTGGGCGAGGATGTGCTTGTCACTGGCGCCGGCCCGATCGGCATCATGGGCGCGATGGTTGCCAAGCGCTCCGGCGCGCGCAAGGTCGTGATCACCGATATCAATCCAGTGCGGCTGGCGCTGGCCGAAAAGATGGGCATCGATTATGTCGTCGATGCGTCGAAGGAAAACCTCGCCGATGTGATGAAGCGGATCGGCATGACTGAGGGGTTCGATGTCGGGCTAGAAATGTCGGGTGCTGCCCCTGCCTTCCGCGACATGATCGACAAGATGAACAATGGCGGCAAGATTGCCATTCTCGGCATTGCGCCGACCGGCTTTGAGATCGACTGGAACAAGGTGATCTTCAAGATGCTCAATCTCAAGGGCATCTACGGCCGCGAAATGTTCGAGACCTGGTACAAGATGATTGCCTTCGTGCAAGGCGGCCTCGACCTGTCGCCGATCATCACCCACCGCATCGGCATCGACGATTTCCGTGAGGGTTTCGAGGCGATGCGCTCCGGAAACTCAGGAAAGGTTGTCATGGATTGGTAGGGCGGGTGAGGGCATACGGACAAGGTTAATTGGGAACGGCCAGGCGGCGGGGAGATCGGAATGCCAACTCACTCTTGCGAGAAGTCTTCCCCGCCGAGGTGCTTTGAATGATGAACATCGCGCAATCTGCAAACCCGCAGGAAAACTGGAACCGCCGGATGTTAACCTTGGCGTTTCCCATCTTTCTTGCCAACCTGGCTCAACCGATCCTGTCATTGGTCGATACGATGGTGGCAGGGCATCTGCCGGGTTCGTCCTATCTCGGCGGCGTCGCGCTCGCCGGTGTGCTGTTCAATTTCCTGTTCTGGAGTTTCAGCTTCCTGCGGATGGCGACTACCGGTCTGGTTTCGCAGGCCTGGGGTGCCAACGATAGCGCTCTCATGCGCCTGCATCTGCTCAGAGCGCTTCTCATTGCCGCCGCCGGCGGTGCAGGGATCATTATCCTGCAAAAGCCGATCATCGAGATTGGTTTGGGATTCCTCGGCGGCAGCGCGGCCGTCTATGAAAGCGCTTCGGCTTACGCCTTCGCCCGAATCTGGTCGGCCCCCGCCACCCTTGGTAATTTTGTTCTGCTCGGCTATCTCCTCGGCCGCCAGCGGGTGATGGTTTCACTCGGCTTGCAGATCGCGCTGAATGTGATCAATCTCGCCGCGACACTGACGCTGGTCTTCGTTTTCGAGTGGGGGGTCGCCGGCATTGGCGCAGGTACGGCGCTGGCGGAATGGGCTGCTTTCATCGCGGGGCTTGTAATCGTCAAGCCTTTTGGCGCGCGCCCGGCGGTGGGGTTGCGGGATTTGCTGGATAGGCTTGCATTTCAACGATTGATCGCAGTCAACCGTGACATATTCCTGCGCAGTCTGTTCTTGCTGATCTGCTTCGGCTGGTTTGCTCGCAGCGGTGCCGCAGAAGGTGATGCCATTCTGGCCGCCAACGCCGTCCTTCTCAATCTCCATGGCATCACTTCGTACGGGCTGGACGGGTTTGCCCATGCCACCGAAACCCTCGTCGGTTCCGTCATTGGCGCACGGCGCAGAGACGCCCTTGCCCGCGTAATCAAGGCCGCCCTCCTTTGGTCGGGTCTGGTCGCGCTGTTATTTTCGCTTTGTTACGCGTTCGCGGGTCCGTCGATCATAGCACTTCTGACCAACCAGGAGGATGTGCGCACGGCCGCCGTCACGTTCCTTCCTTATCTGGTCGTATTGCCGGTCGTCTCGGTGACAAGCTACATGCTCGACGGCGTCTTCATCGGTGCAATGCGCACAAGGGAATTGCGCAACAGCATGTTCATCTCGACCGTCATCTTTCTTGTGACAGCCTATGTGCTGCAACAAATCTGGAGCAATCATGGGCTGTGGATCGCGATGATGGTCCTGATGCTTGCCCGCGCCGTGACGCTGGGGCTCGGCCTGAAGCACAGGGATTTTGTTGACGCGCAAGATTTCTAAGAGACCTGTGTACGGGATGCATCTCGCGTTGATTTTATGTGATCTTTTCGACTTCTGGGGTAAAGGGCGCGGAGATATCAGCGTCGACAACCTAAATGTTTGATTCCAGACTTTGATGATGCAGTCTTCTCGCAGGTTTGGAGGGATTCGCTATGGGACAGGTTCTACACGGCAACGCCACGACGACAGAGGCAATCCGTCGAACGGTACAAAATAGTCAAGAGAGCTTGAGGGCACTCTCCAAGCGCTACGGGATCAATCAGAAGACCGTGGCCAAGTGGCGTAAGCGCGCTTCGACGGCCGAACTTCCGACTGTTCCAAAGGAGGCGAAATCGACATTCCTTTCGGTAGAAGAAGAGGCAGTGATCGTTGCTCTCCGCCGCTATACCTTGCTGCTACTGGACGACTGCCTTTTGTGCGCTGAGGCCGACTATACCGTACCTGACCCGGTCTTCCTTGCATCGCTGCCTGCAACGCTATGGCATCAGCCGCCAGCCGCCAGCCGCCAACTGCCTGCCGGATGTCGAAGGCCGCCAATCCTCGGAGTGGTCGGTGCTGAGGATTTGGAAGACCTTCTACGTCGACACCATGAACCGCGGCCGAACTTGAGGCCATCGCCACGTTGGAGACACTGGCCCAAGGCTGGCGCGATCACACTTTACGCAGGCGTTCATCCGGCAACGTAGAAGACTGGTCATCGCGTCTCGGTGGATCGCAATAAATCAAAGCGGAGTGGATATCGACCTCGCCGGCAAGTTTCCGGGCGGAACGCTCGGCCTGGCGCTGGCCGCGCCGGTCAAGCTTGCCGATGACGGCGTCGATCTGTCCAACTCACCACGGGCGAAAATGAGGAGCTCACGAGGATCAGGCCGCTCGTCGCCCTCGAGGCGAAAGTTTCTTCGATGTTCCATAACTTACA
>NZ_CAXUPW020000006.1:0-322072 GCF_964252935.1 Rhizobium sp. LjRoot98 | reverse complement strand
GATAGATTATGGAACTAATATGCATGAAGAGCGATCTCAATGTTCGTATTTCAGGCTTATGCTGCCTTGACCTTACCGGGTCCCAAGGCTTAAGCGATACCGGTCTCCACCGCTAGCGAAAGACCCCGCCCGATGAGCGATTTGCGCATTCTTTCAGATGCTTTCATTCCTGAATTGCCAGGACGCTACAATGGCAAGGTGCGCGAAAATTACGATCTGCCTGATGGTAATCGCATCATCATCGCCACCGACCGGCTGAGCGCTTTCGATGTCATCCTCACCGCAATTCCGTTCAAGGGCCAGGTCTTGACCCAGACAGCGCGGTACTGGTTTGAGGAAACCGCCGACATTTGTCCGAACCATGTGGTGTCCTATCCGGATCAGAATGTCGTCATCGGCACGAGGCTCGACATCCTGCCGGTCGAGATCGTCGTGCGCGGCTATCTCGCTGGCACGACCAGCACATCGATCCTCACCAAATACAGGAACGGCGAGCGCGAGATGTACGGTATCCGTTTGCCAGACGGCCTGAAGGACAACGAGAAACTGCCGCAGCCGATCATCACGCCAACCAGCAAGGCCTTTGACGGCGGTCATGACGAGCCGCTTTCTGCCGATGAAATCATCGCGCAAAAGCTGCTGACGGCCGAACAATGGGAAACCGTCTCGCGATACGCGCTGGCGCTGTTCGCCCGCGGCCAGGAACGTGCTGCCGAGCGTGGCCTCATCCTCGTCGATACCAAGTACGAGTTCGGCACCGACAAGGATGGCCGTATCGTTCTCGCCGACGAGATCCACACGCCGGACAGCAGCCGGTACTGGATTGCCGAGAGTTACCAGCAGAGCTTTGCTTCAGGCGCGCGGCCAAAGAGCTTTGACAAGGATTTCGTCCGCGCCTGGGTGACCGAACGCTGCGATCCCTACAAGGATCCGATCCCGGAAATTCCAGCCGATCTCGTCGAGCAGACCTCGAAAGTCTATATCGAGGCCTATGAGACGATCACTGGTAAGCGTTTCATCGCCGACCTATCCGGCGCCACCGTTCTCGATCGAATCCGGAAGAATCTGCAGCCTTATTTCAGCTGATCGATCCCGGTTAGCAAGCGACGCCGGCCTCGCCGCTGATATCGAACGCAATTTGCATACCGTCATAGGCCGGCTCGATATGATCAGGCGTCTCGCGCATCACCGTTTCGTAGTCGAGCGGTGTGTGCATATGAGTAAGCACGGCACGCCTGGGGGCAAAGCGCGCGATCCATCCGAGCGATTGCTCGAGCGACAGATGGCTCGGATGGGACTTGTATTGCAGCGTGTCGATCACCAGAGTGTCCAGTCCGGCAAGCTTGCCGATGGTCTCCGGCGGAAAATCGCTGACATCGCTGCAATAGGCAAAATCGCCGATGCGAAAGCCCATCGACATGATGCTGCCGTGGTTTTGAAGGACCGGCTGGAACAGGATCGTGCCGCCTGCGCCGCTGATGGCCACAGGCGCCAGCGATGGATCGATGATTTTTGGTTCGACGATCGGCGGATAGCCGCTGCCTTGCGGCGTCTCCAGGCAGTAGCGAAACCCTTCGCGAATGCGTTCCATGGTCAGCGCATCGGCCCAGATCGGCATGCGTCTGCCGGTGTACTGGACATAGCCGCGCAGATCGTCGATGCCGTGGATGTGGTCGGCATGCGGATGTGAATAGAAGACGGCGTCGATATTCTTGACCTTTGCCGCAATCATCTGCTCGCGAAAATCGGGGCCGGTATCAATAACGACCGTGGTGGTGCCGCCGTCGTCACCTATCTGTTCGATCAGCAAGGCGGCGCGGGTGCGGCGGTTTTTCGGATTGGCGGGGTCACAAGCACCCCAATCGCCGTTGATGCGCGGCACGCCCGGAGACGAACCACAGCCAAGAATGGTGAAGACCCGCCTCACCGCCATCTCACAGTCTCGGCATTTTAGAAAAGACGCGGAACGCGTTGTCGGTGGTGATCGCGGCAATCTCTTGCGTCGAAACGCCGATCGTCTCGGCCAGAACCTGCGCGGTATGCGCCACATAGGCCGGCTCGTTGCGCTTGCCCCGGAACGGTTTTGGCGCCAGATATGGCGCATCGGTTTCGACGATCATCCGGTCATGCGGCACAGTCTTGGCAATTTCGCGCAGCTCTTCCGATTTCGGAAACGTCAGGATACCCGAAAAGGAGATGTAGCCGCCCAGATCGACGCCGACCTTGGCCAGTTCAGGACCGGAGGAGAAACAATGGAGAAGAAAAGGGAAGGCCCCCTTCCCTGTTTCCTCGGTCAGGATCGCCGCCATGTCATCGTCAGCCGAACGGCTATGGATGACCAGCGGCAGCTGCGTCTCCCGGGCGGCAGCGATATGGCGCCTCAGGCCGATCGCCTGGGCGTCGCGCGGCGCATTATCGTAGAAATAATCGAGCCCGGCTTCGCCGATCGCCACGACCTTCGGATGCGCCGACAACCGCACCAGATCGTCTGTCTCTATATCCAGTTCCTCATCGGCATTGTGCGGATGCGTACCGACGGAACAGAAGACGTTGGCATAGTTTTCGGCAATGGCCAAGATCGTATCAAACTTCTTCACGCGCGTCGAGATGGTGATCATCTGCTCAACGCCGACCGCACGCGCCCGCTCGATGATCGCGTCACGCTCGGCGTCAAAGTCCGGAAAATCCAGGTGACAATGGGTATCGATCAGCATCGCTGGATGTCCTCAAACTTCCGGCGGAACATAGCGCGGGAACACAGGCTTCGGTGCTTCCAGCACCGTTCCGGCGGTGAGGCGTCCGGCTTGGCCGAGCGAGGCGAAACTGCGGTTATCCGCAGGCACAGCCACGAGATCGAGCAACTTTCCGGCCGATTCCGGCATGATCGGCTGCAGAAGGATGGCGATCTGGCGCACGACTTCCGCAGTCACGTAAAGCACGGTTCCCATGCGGGCCGGATCGGTTTTTTTCAGTGCCCACGGCTCCTGACCGGCAAAGTAACGATCGGCCTCGGAGACGACGGCGATGATCGAGGCCAGTGCCCGGTGGATCATCAGCGCATTCATGTCGTCGCGGGTCGAGGCATGCAGCGCATCGGCCGCCGCCAGCATCGCCTTGTCTTCATCGGTGAGCGGCCCGCACACAGGGATCTGCCCGTCGCAATTCTTGACGATCATCGACAGCGACCGGCTGGCGAGGTTGCCGATACCGTTGGCGAGGTCGGAGTTAATGCGGGTGGCAATCCCCTCCTCGCTATAGCTGCCGTCCTGGCCGAAGGAGACTTCGCGCAGGAAGAAATAGCGGATCGGGTCGAGACCAAAATGCTCCACCAGATTGACCGGATCGACGACGTTGCCGAGCGACTTCGACATCTTCTCGCCCTTGTTGAGCAGGAAGCCGTGGGCAAAGACCTTCTTCGGCAAAGGCAGGCCGGCCGACATCAGGAAGGCGGGCCAGTAGACGGCGTGGAAGCGGATGATGTCCTTGCCGATCATGTGGATGTTGGCCGGCCAGTATTTGGCGCGCGGGTCTTGCGGATCGGTGAGATATCCGGTCGCGGTAATATAGTTGGTCAGGGCATCGACCCAGACATACATGACATGGCTCGGGTCGTTGGGAACCGGAATACCCCAATCGAAGGTCGTGCGCGACATGGACAGATCACGCAGGCCGGACTTGACGAAGGAAATCACCTCGTTGCGGCGCTCGGCCGGGCCGATGAAGTCCGGATTTTCTTCGTAGTGCTTTAACAGCCTGTCCTGATAGGCAGAGAGCTTGAAGAAATAGCTGGCCTCCTCCACCCACTCCACCGGCGTTCCCTGTGGCCCGTAGCGTACGCCATCGGCGCGCACTTCGGTTTCACCCTCCTGGTAATAGGCCTCGTCACGCACCGAATACCAGCCGGAATAGCTGTCCTTGTAGAGATCGCCCGCCTCGCCCATGCGGTTCCAGATATTCTGGACAGCCTCGTGATGACGCGGTTCGGTCGTGCGGATGAAATCGTCGTTGGAGGCATTCAGCAGAACGGCCATGTTCTGGAATTCGGCCGAGTTGCGGTCGGCCAGTTCCTGCGGGGTGATGCCTTCCTTGCGGGCCGTCTGCTGCATCTTCTGGCCGTGTTCGTCGGTTCCCGTCAGGAAGAAGACGTCGCGCCCGTCCAGCCGCTGGTAGCGGGCCACCGCATCGGTCGCGATCAACTCATAGGCATGGCCGATATGCGGCTTGCCGTTCGGATAGGAGATCGCGGTGGTGATGTAGAATGGGGACGTGTCGGTCATGATCGGGTTTCGGCCTGTGTCTGATCTTGGGTGTCTGGCTATTAGCGCATCCAATGGCGGGATGAAACAGTGCACGCCTAGAAAAGCAGCAATGTGATGCCGCAACGAAATACAATGGAAACTCAGGCCATCGTGCGCGATGCTGCTTTCACGTCGTCCAGAATCGATAAAACCGTTTGCTTGCGATCGAGATTGTAAGCCTGCGCCACGGCAATCCGCTCGTTAATGCTGCTCGACAAACGTGCAAACCGGTCCGCCCTGTCGAGATCGCCAGAGAGCGCGGCGCGGCGTGCCTCCCCCATCAAGTGCCCTGTCACCAGCGCCAGGAAGAACGCGAAAATTGTTTCACTGTCCTTTCCAGCCAGCACGTCGGCAAGTTTGTGCATATCCTTGCGGATACCCGGCTCCTGGCCCGCGATGATCGCCTCGAACGTCGCCATGATGTCGAGGCCGCCATAGTTGATCAGCTTCAGCGCTTCTGAAACGCTGCCGTCGGCCGATGCCAGCACCTTTTGTCCATCCGGCCCGGAAAGATCGAAGCCGAGATTGTTCATCGCGTTGCGCATGGCCTCTGGCGCCAGCGGCTTTAGCTGCAACGGTAGGCAACGCGACCGGATTGTCGGCAAAAGCTTACCCGGTGCATGGGTCAAGACCAGGAACAACGAGCGCTTCGGCGGTTCCTCGAGGATTTTCAGGATCGCGTTAGCGGCGTTACGATTGAGGTCATCGGCCGGATCGACGATGACGATCCGCCAGTTGCCCGTACCCGACGTCTGCGAGAAGAATTTACCAGCCCGGCGCACCTCATCCACCGTAATAGCGCTCTTGACCTTGCCGGTTTTCTCGTCAACGGGCCGCGTCAGGTGCAGAAGGTTGTGCGACGCACCGGAGGCGATCTGTCGGCTGGCGATCGAGTCCGGATCAGGATCGGCAAGCTCCGCTGGAGCTTGCGCCGGATCGGGATGGGTGAGCACGTGATTGGCGAAGCGGAAGGCAAGCGTCGCCTTGCCGATGCCTTCAGGCCCTTCGATCAGGATGGCGTGATGCCCTTTCCCCGACCGGTAGCTTTGTGCCAGAAAATGCCCGGCCTCCCGATGGCCGAAAAGCCGCGTGTTTTCAGCCGGGGAGATGGCGCCGTCGAGAACGTCGAACCTGTCTGTGCTCATTGGGCCGCTTCCGTATCCGGTCCATTACCCGATCCAGGCAACATCGGCTCGATGATCGAAAGCACATGGGCTGCAATGTCGCTGGCCGAGGCAGAGGCATCGACCACGTGGCAACGCCTGGGGTCGGCACTGGCGATATCGAGAAAGGCCTCACGGCGCTTTTCATGGGTCTCGAGTTCTTCTTTCTCGAAGCGGTCGAGTTCGACTTCCTGGCCCGTCAGGACCTCCGCGGCCCCGGCCCTCCGGCGCACCCGCTCAAGACCAAGGGCGGCCGGCAGGTCGAAAACGATCGTGCAATCGGGCACCACGCCATTGATTGCCACGCGCTCCAGAGCTTCGATAAAGCCAGGCTCCAGATTGCCGGTGACGCCCTGGTAGACGCGCGAAGAATCCATGAACCGGTCGCAGATGACGACCGTGCCTTTCAACAGTGCCGGCCGGATCACTTCTTCGACGTGATCGCTGCGCGCAGCGGCAAACAGGATTGCCTCCATGCGCACGCCGAACTCCTGGGCTGCACCGGATAAAAGCACGTGCCGAACGGCTTCCGCCCCCGGCGAACCGCCAGGCTCGCGCGTCGTCAGGACACTATAGCCACGCTCGCGCAAGGAATCGGCAAGCAGGCGAATCTGGGTGGATTTTCCAGCGCCCTCGCCGCCTTCGAATGTAACAAACACGCCTGTTCCGACTGACACTGCTCGATCCCGTATATTATTTTCAATGGAACGCCCGCACAGCGCGGGCGTCCTATCTGTGCCGGGCACAGGGCCTGTTTAACTGATTGTGCCCGGCCGCGAAACCGCTTGCGGCGTCATTTCATCAGAGCCAGAAGAACAACAGCTCCTGTAGTGCATCCAAGGCCCTAGTGGAGAGCGATCCCTGCCCTACCGCAGCATTGGTCTCGACCGGCACCTCACGCAGGAGCCGTTCACCGCTCCAGATTCTCAGCGTACCTGCCTGCTTGCCAGCCTCGACCGGCATCGCCAGCGGCCAGCGGTAGATCACCTTAGCCGAAAGCCGCTCCGGATTATTGACTGGCACAAGCACATCGACAGCCGTGGCCGTGACGAGTTGAACATGCGACACCGCACCGCCATAGACGCTCGCCTCACCGACGCTATCTCCGGCCTCGAACAGCCTCTTTCTTTCAAATGCCGTCATCGACCAGTCGAGGATCTTACGCGTTTCCTCGACGCGCTCCTTGTCGGTCGCAAGGCCACCCAGCGCCAGAAACACGCGTCTTGTGTCCTTCTGCATCGTGGCGACCATGCCAAAGCCGAACCCTTCGGCAAATCCGGTGACAAATCCGTCGACACCGATATTGGCCGAGATCAGCGGCGTGCGGTTACGCTGAAGGATCTTGTTCCACTGGAATTCCGTTTGGGAGTAATATTTGAACAAGTCGGGATAATTGGCCTGAATGTGCTGCGCCAGCAGCGCCATGTCGCGCATCGTTGTCTTGTTCTGAGGATCCGGCAGACCGGTGGCGTTGCGGAAGACCGAACCGGTCAGCCCGAGTTCCCGGGCGCGGTCTGTCATGCGCTTGGCAAAGGCTTCCTCGCTGCCGGTCATGCCTTCGGCGAGAATGATGCAGGCGTCGTTGGCGAGCTGGACGGTCACACCCTGGATCAGGTCGACAACACGAACACGTGATTTCAGCGCGGCAAACATAGTCGACGTTCCCGACGGCGCGCCGCCGGTTCGCCAGGCATGCTCGGAAACGGGGAATTCGGTATCGAGCGTCAGCTCGTTCTTTCGGATTGCGTCGAAGACGACTTCCATGGTCATCAGCTTGGCAAGTGATGCCGGTGGGACGACGGCGTTTTCATCCTTGGCGAACAGAACCGTGCCTGTTTCGGCATCGATCAGGTAGACCTGCTTCGCCTTGGTTTCGAAAGCCTGCGCCTGCGCCACCGACGGAGCGCAGACAATCAAGACAAGAGAAAAGAGAACCGAGACCAGTCGTGTATGCATTCCAAACTCCGGCGCCTTCTCCGGCAATAGCAGCCGGTCCACCGGTGATCAATCACGAAGGATCGGGATTAGCGCGTGACACTCTTGCGCTTGGCATATTCGACAATCGAATTCGGCGTCAGCGGGTTTTGGTCAACGAGAATGGCATCGAAAGCCGTTTCGGAATCGCTGACACGCGCTTCGACGTAGGCCGCCGCATAGGCCATGTTGCCAGCGGGCATCGGAATATAGTCTGGGCGCTCGCGCGGGATCGGGCCGATCTCCGGCAGCATCGCGAATGCGTCGAGCCCGGCCGGCGATGGGCGCGGAATTGCGGTTTCGGCAAGCGCGGTCACCGGCACTCCCATCTCCAGGTTCGATTTGGCCGGAATGGTCAGGGTTCCGAGATTGCCGGCCTGTTTGCGCAGCGGCTCATTCGAAGCGACCATCACGCCCGTGGCGATCTGGCCTTCTGGGAATGCGTTCGGAGTGCGATCGCCCTTCTTGACGTAGGAAGCCATCAGATAGGGCATATCGTTGCCTTCGAGCGGCGCCTTGCCGATATACTGGACGCGAACCTGGGCGCTACCCTTGCGCTTCATGTCGAGGAAGTCGGCGGTTTTTGACGAAACGTCGATGATGCGCCCGTATTCATAAGGACCGCGATCATTGACCCGGACCACGACAGACGTGCCGTTTTCGAGATTGGTAACGCGGGCATAGCTCGGCAGCGGGAATGTCGGATGCGCAGCCGACAGGTGATACTTGTCGTAAACCTCGCCGTTCGCGGTCAAGCGGCCGTGAAAGGCGGACCCGTACCACGAAGACATACCGGTCTTATTGTAACCGAAATCCTCTTTCGGCTGGTACCATTTACCCTTGACCTGATAGGCCTTACCGACCTGGTAGCGGCCGCCGCCCTTGGGAACAGCCTTCCCCTCGCCAACAACGCGCGGACTGGCCTTCACGCCATAGATCGACTCGGCAAAATATTCCTTGCTGCGCGGCTTGTCTTTTTTGATGCCTCCGGTCGATCCGCACGCGGTCAACCCGACGCAAAGCATGGGAATGGCGGCAACCCGCAATCCCTTGAAGAAAAAAGCCGCAGTCAGATTGGAAGTCATGTGCCCCACATCGCCATTCGCAAAACTCGTACGCAGCATTTTCCCGCGCTTGCCCCCGCGAAAATACCGGCGTCACGAAATGTAACAGTCGATTAATCATGACAACAACGTGGCGAAAATGCGAACGGTTAACCGTGCCGGAATGAAACAATTGAATTTATGGTTTATGAATAGTTAATGGAGGTCCAGCCCAGATATTATCGAGATCTGTCGAAAGGCGACCGAAAGCACAGGTGATAGGAGAGTAAAATCAGACGAATACGTTCTCCTAGCAGACATATTCGATATTATGATAACGAATATCGATTATGGCGCTGCCGGCGTTGCGAATAAATGTGGAAAATACTGAGGCTGACGGTAAATTGCGGCCACGTCCTGCGTGGAGGTATCGGGCGTATCGCGGGCGGCATGGGCTTCTGACACGGCCGAGAAAACCCGGTGCATCCTATCACGGCTCATCAACATCGCATGTCCACACAATCTAAACACGGTGTGACGAACCGGACAGCGGTTGTTTTGTTGCACAGCCGCAACGCGCGTCAGCGACACCTATCAATTGCACCGCCACCAGCTACGGCCTGCCACAGGACCGGTTGACGTTCGCAATCGGCAAGCTATAAAGCGAGCCGTGACAGGCTGATGTCAAAAGTTTGCTCGGGAAAACCACCGCCCGGCCAAAACGGCATCACATTCATGCCCGTTATCAGGAAGAGTGTCCGAGTGGTTTAAGGAACCGGTCTTGAAAACCGGCGTGCGGGAGACCGTACCGTGGGTTCGAATCCCACCTCTTCCGCCAAAAAAACGGCCCAAATTCAGAAAAATAATCAAGAAAAATCAACAGTTTATGGAAGAGCAGGGATTCGAACGGATCTTAGAAATCTAATGTCCCGATTTTCTTTGAAACTTGCCAGAGAACATATACTGTCGCAGATAATAACGTGAGACGGGTTCTGCTACCGAGGGCACGCCCACAAACAGGATATCTTTGATTTTCATCAAGCTAAACGTTGTGTCGCTCGTTTTAAAGCACATCTTATTTGAAGTTATGGAGGAATTTAAATGCCCACGAACCTCATTATCACGATGCTCTTGAACGATTTGCCTGAAAATACGCCGTTGGGAACCGAGATTGCCACCATCTCCCCTGAAGGGTTGGGAGTCTCGATTACTTCAGCGGCGATCTCGTCATATGAGCGTGTCAATTATGGCGGCATGCTTGAAACGGAAAATTATCCATCCGACTTATTCGAGATCATTGGGGCGAAGATCGTCCTAAAATCCGCACTCGACTACGAGAAATATCCTGACAGCTTCCACGCTTATAAGGCTAATTTTACCGTAGACGCTACTTTCTCCGATGGCACAACCGGGAGAGCAATCGCAGGGCTTCAAGTTACGGACGTTATTGAGGAAGTCCGTGGAACTGGTCAAGCTGACAAAATCTTTGGCACCAATAGCATGGACTATATCATCACCGGATCGGGTAATGACCAAATCCGTGGCTCTGCTGGCAATGATGTGCTGTACGGCGGTACCGGGGGCGATAAGCTATGGGGCGGTGAAGACGCTGATACCTTCCTCTACAAAGCCATTAACGAAAGCACGCTGAAAAACCCCGACATCATCTACGATTGGCAGCATGTTGCCGGTGGTGGAACCCGTGATGTCATCGACCTACGTGCCATTGATGCTCGCTCCGACTATTCGGGTAACCAGCCTTTCAAATGGCTCGGTGCGAAAGACTTCAGTGGCAAAAAGGGCCAGTTGAACTACAAATATGAAAAGGACGGCGACACTCACGTCTACGGCGATCTGAACGGCGATAAGAAAGCTGATTTTGAGATAATTCTGGACGGCAAGATCAAGATGTATGCCGACGATTTCTTCCTCTGAACCCGGATAGCACGTCATTTCATCGAAAAGATGATTGGCGAAGTCGCTGAAATCAGAACGACAAGCTGCCAACTGAGGCGGCTTTTTTGTGCCCACTGGCTGCTACATTCCTGATGCATCGATTGCTGCATTTACGCTGGACGACTAATGCAAATTAAGCAACGAAAACAACGACGAAATTCACCCCATAGCTCTCACCTCTTCCGCCAGAACCTTTCCGCAACCTCGTTAAAAATTGCAGAAGTTTGCGTTGATGAGCGATTGTCGAAAACAATTACCGGTCGCTTTTTGGAGAGCAAGAAATCAGAAATAATTTCGAGCCAGACGCTCACGGCGGCAATGCGCCCATGCAGTCATGCTGCGGTGCTCTGGAACCAAGCCCGACCTTCGATCAACTCGCCAAATTAAGGAGCTTGCATTCGATCAACGTCGAAACGAGCGCGACCCTCTGCTCATCGCTGATTTCGCCTGGCAATTCGCGCACGAAAAAGCTGCCATTGTATGTAATGAACTCCAGAGCTGCACGGGCCGTCTGGTCAACAGCGAACACGGCTTCCCCCTCATTGCTCAAAAGTTCGACCATGTCGTCATCATCCTGCAGGTAGAAGGCGTGGCGGCGAGAATTGACGATGCGCCGATCCAGCGTGACATTTTTCTCGTCGTACCACAGGTCAGGCAGCGGCTCGCCGAACAACTCTTCGTACCGCTGCGCGAACATAGCCAGCGTGGAGGGCGTCATTTTAGGCAAGCCTTCTACCGTCGGCGCGGTACTGGGCGCATGCTGAATGTACTTTCCGAAATTTGCGCGGCAGTATTCGATATACTGACGTGTGAATAGAATGAACTGGTGCCAGATCTGATCGATTCTCAGCGAATACATACCCCATGCGACTGCGGGGCTGGACGCTGTCAAAACGAGGTAGCGCTTTACCTCGCGAAAGAGGGCTTCAGCCTCTTCGCGGGAACGGACGACGTCGTCTTTCAGCAGTTTCTCGGAAAGATAGGGGGCCTCGAACGCCAAAGCTTCGGCATGAACGTCCGCAGCACCTGATGCATTCTGCACGGCCATGGTCATTGAACTTGCGCCAGGCATTGGCAGGTGCAGGGCACGCATTGCGTTCCATCGCAGATAATGAAACAGGTGCAGGTATCGCGAGCCTGTGACCTTACTTTCATGCGAAGCCCTGCCCGCCGTACATCCGCCAAGGCGCCGTTCTGTCTCGGGAACGCCGCACCTTGTGCGCTCGTGGAGTTCGTCTGGCTGATTACCGCGTCTCGCCGGACCCAGACGGCGACCGCTCCGAGACTGGATTTAGGCAAGTCGGCAGTTGCGACGATGTCGCTTTCGGCGATCTCGATACCACCAGATAGGTCATTGAGCCGGAAAATCAGCTTTATGTGCCCCTCGCGGCGAGACGGCGCAACAAATCCGGTGAATGCAACGGCATTTTCGCTGCCCGCCTCCAGCAGGCGCGACACCAATGCGTTCGTCTTCAGCGCTTTTCCCGAATCCGGTTCCTTGGCCATCATGATCTCCTTGTGGCTTGCCAAGCTGCTGCGGCAATTAGACATGTCCGCGATCGCGATCGACATTAAGAAAACTTCATCTCTGGCAGAAAACGTGGCGATAGAACGCTCGACCCGCGCAATCAAACTGAGCCAGTTAGGTCACGCCACGTTTAAAACGGCATGCTTTCGTTTGGCGGCGAATCCAGCCGCCCTGTTTCACCCGGATAGGTTTCGGCTCCCTCTGAAATTGGATGAAACCAATTCTTTATATTCATCAATACTCACATATGCACGAAGTTGCGATGTTCGGCAACAGGTTGCATTGATCATCGTAGCGGCTTCCCCGAAAGCACGGGAGCAAATTCTGCTTTCTTTCCATGCAACTCCCTCTGGTTGATCGACCGGCATTCTCCTATGATCTGGGACAGGATGAGGGATCGACTGGTGTTACACCCAATCTACCGAAGAAGCTCTCACGCCATTGGCAAACCTCAAGAATTTAATTCAATAAATAAAAACAACCAATTGATATTAGTGTGTATTTGTAAAATACGAAAAACCTAACTCCAGTGAAAAACCATTTTCTCTCGACATACGTATCCTGTCTATCGCGATGGTCAGCAAGGAGATGGCAAATGATCCGGACATTCAAAGCCTGCGCATGCATTGCCATTCTCTTGGCTACGGCGCCGCTATCCCAGGCGGCGGAGCCTGTCGATACGGCCCAGTCGATCATCCAGAACCAGATCGAAGCCTTTCTCCACGATGATGCCGAGACGGCCTATTCTTTTGCCTCCCCGCAGATCAGGCAAAAGTTTCCAGACAAAAGCGTCTTCTTCGATATGGTCAAACGTAGCTATGCGCCGGTCTACCGCCCCGGCAATTTCGCCTTTGGGCGCAACAAGATCGAGAGCGGTACGGTGGTGCAGGAAGTGCTGATATCCGGGCCAGACGGCAAGGATTGGACGGCATTGTATTTTCTCGTCAGGCAACCCGATGGCACCTACAAAATCAACGGCGTACAGCTGCTTCGGCAAACGCCAGGCCCCGAAATTTAAACAACCGAAATAACGCAACTCTGCACTGTGGTGCATTGACGTTAACGCGCACGCTCCCTTAGACATAACAGCCTAATTAAGCCGGGAGAATTAAGCGTGAATTTGCCACTGCAGAAAGTTTGCGACATTTATGATCTCTTCGATCCGGAGATCGATAGTATCCTTCGGGACGATCTGAAATCCATTCCCTTCGGTTCGCGGCGTGCATGGGAGTTCGCAATGATCTTCCGGGCCTTGGCCCAAAAGGGTAAGTTGACCCCTGTGGCCCAGGGCCTTGCGATGGGTGCCGGGACAGAAAAGCTAATTTATGCGATTGTTCCACGCGTCGCGAAGACGATGGTTACCGATCTCTACCTGCCGAACAGCGGCTGGGTCGGCGTGCGCACGGATAATCCGCGCGATCTTATCCTGCAGAAGGCACCTTGGCCGATTGACGCGCAGAAGGTCGATGCCATGGCCATGGATATGCGTAAACTCGACTTTCCTGACGAGAGCTTCGATTTCTGCTGGTCGACGGGTTCCTTCGAGCACATCGGACGCGACGAAGATTTCCTCCGCCACTTTAGCGAAGTCGAACGTGTGCTGAAACCGGGGGGCGTCTACGCCTTCACCACCGCCATTACGTTTGGCGGCGTCACGGAGCCTATTCCACACAACTACTATTTCGATCCCAATCATCTGATTGACCTGATCCATGCATCGCCGCTGCATGCGGAACCGGTTTTCGATTGCTTCGTGCGCGATCACATCTTCAACCGCCCTCATCCCGAACGTCTCCAGGATTACGGGTTCGATCCTGGCAGGAAGTTCTCCAAGCCGATCGTCTCCTTCCGCCGCGGGATTCTTCTGGCGGCGAATGTGATGGTACTGACAAAGGACGCCAGCCGCGCGAAGGTGCGACCCGAGGTGCGTGGACTTGAGGAATCGCGCAAGCGCCTTACGAGCCAGGCAGACGGCTATCTGCGCGATCTCTGGTCGGAGTTCCAATATCTTCAGACAACAGCGGAAAAAGGCGGCCTGAGCATCCAGCCTCAAGTCTTTGGCAACGGCGCTGCGCTGATCGACGTCATCATTCCGAAGGGCGGTCCTGACAAGCTGAAATGGACCGTCAAGCATCGCCCGATTTCCGGGAGCGTGACCTGGGAAACGTTGCAGACAGGCAAGCTGACCGCGAATGACAGCACTTTCCGCTTCGAGACGAAACGCGATCGTCTGTACTCCATCAAGCTGTCAAATGCGGCAGGCGACCTCAGCCGCATCATCGTCAAGGCGAAATTAGCCTGAACTCAGCCTCTCAGAGTGGCGCCAGGTCTCCTTGGCGCCATTCTTCCTGCGTCTCTTCCATGAAGGCGGCATAGCGGCCCTCCTCGATTGCCGTGCGGATACCTGCCATCAATTCCTGGTAATAGGCCAGGTTGTTCCAAGTCAGCAGCATGCCACCCAGGCTCTCGTCGGCACGCACGAGATGATGCAGGTAGGCGCGCGAATAGTCGCGTGACGCCGGGCAGGCCGACTGATCGTCGAGCGGTCGGGTATCCTCCGCATGACGGGCGTTGCGCAGGTTGACGCGCCCGCGCCGGGTAAACGCCAAGCCGTGACGGCCAGCGCGTGTCGGCATGACGCAGTCGAACATGTCGATGCCACGGGCCACGGATTTCAGGATATCGTCAGGGGTACCGACACCCATCAGGTAGCGCGGCTTTTCGACTGGCAGTTCCGGGCACGTGATGTCAAGCATGTCGAGCATGACGGCCTGCGGTTCGCCGACAGCAAGGCCGCCGATCGCATAACCCTTGAGATCAAGCCCAGACAGCGCCTGTGCCGAACGGACACGCAGCGCCGGCACATCGCCGCCCTGAACGATACCGAACATCGCCTTGCCCGGCTGATCGCCAAAAGCAGTCTTGCAGCGGTCGGCCCAGCGCAGCGACATTTCCATTGCGCGTTCAATATCAGAGGGTTCTGCCGGAAGTCTCACGCATTCGTCGAGCTGCATCTGGATATCGCTGTCGAGCAAACCCTGGATTTCGATCGAGCGCTCCGGCGACATGTGATGCAAGGCGCCATCGACATGGCTCTTGAACGTTACGCCCTTCTCGTCAAGCTTGCGCAGGCCAGCGAGCGACATGACCTGAAAGCCGCCGCTATCGGTCAGGATCGGATAGGGCCAGCGGATCAGCTCATGCAGGCCGCCCAGACGCGCCACCCGCTCGGGGCCTGGACGCAGCATCAGGTGATAGGTGTTGCCGAGAATGATATCGGCGCCGAGATCGCGGACCTGATCGAGATACATCGCCTTGACCGTGCCGACGGTTCCGACCGGCATGAAGGCCGGCGTGCGGATTTCCCCGCGCGGCATCGATACCGTGCCGCGACGGGCCTTGCCATCGGTTGCCTTGATGTTGAACTGAAAAGTTTCGGTCATGTTGCATCCCGGAAAAGCAGGCTGGAATCGCCGTAGGAATAGAATCGGTAGCCGGTTTCGATGGCGTGCTCGTAAGCGCGCCGCATGGTGTCCATGCCACTGAAGGCCGAAACGAGCATGAACAGCGTCGACTTCGGCAGATGGAAATTGGTCATCAGCATGTCGACGGCGCGGAAACGATAACCGGGCGTGATGAAAATACCGGTCGGGCCGGACCATGGGCGAATATTGCCATTCTCTTCAGCTGCACTTTCGATCAGCCGCAGCGACGTGGTGCCGACGCAGACGACGCGCCCGCCCCTCGCCCGGACTGCGTTCAGGCGTTCGGCAACGTCAGCGCTGACATGACCGATCTCCTGGTGCATGACATGATCGTCGGTGTCATCGACCTTCATCGGCAGGAAGGTGCCAGCGCCGACATGCAGGGTGACGAAATGACGTTCGATGCCGAGTGCATCCAATGATTCAAATAGGCGATCGGTGAAATGCAGGCCGGCGGTAGGCGCTGCAACGGCCCCATGCTCGCGCGCATAAACCGTCTGGTAGTCGGTATGATCCTGCTCGTCTTCGGGGCGCTTGGAGGCAATATAGGGTGGCAGCGGAATATGGCCGACGGCAAGGATTGCCTCATCCAGCGCCGGGCCGGAAAGATCGAACTGCAGGGTCACTTCGCCGGCTTCGCCTTTCTCCTCGACGGTCGCGTCCAGAGCGCCCATCAGGCAGGTATTGGAGCCGTGGCCGAACTCGATGCGATCCCCAACCTTCAAACGTTTGGCAGGACGGGCAAAAGCCTTCCAGCGGTCGGCGGCAATGCGCATGTGCAGCGTCAGCGAAACCTGGGTCACCACGTCCTCGCCGCGCCGGCGCAAGCCTTCCAGCTGGGCGGGAATGACCTTGGTATCATTGAAGACGAGAGCGTCACCGGGGCGCAGGAACGAAGGCAAGTCCAGAACGCTATGATCGGTCAGTTCGACGCTTGCCTCCGGCTGCACGACAAGCAGCCGGGCGCTGTCGCGCGGGCTGACAGGCCTCAGCGCAATATTATCCTCGGGGAGATCGAAATCGAACAGATCGACGCGCATCAAAACTCTTCTTTAAACGGCAAACCCGCCCCGGCGCCTTTGCAAGGCGATCCGGGACGGGTTTTGGCAATAGCCTGAATTAGGCGTTGGCGGCAAGTTTCATCGACACGATGCTGTCGGGATCCTTGACAGGCTCGCCCTTCTTGATCTTGTCGACATTTTCCATGCCCGAGATAACCTGACCCCAGACCGAATACTGCTTGTTCAGCCACGGGCTGTCGGTGAAGCAGATGAAGAACTGCGAATTGGCAGAATTCGGCATCTGGCTGCGAGCCATCGAGCACGTGCCGCGCACGTGGCTCATGTTGGAGAATTCAGCCTTGAGGTCCGGCTTGGACGAGCCGCCCATGCCGGCGCGGGCCGGATTGAAGTCCTTGCCACCCGTCTTGCCGAACTGCACGTCGCCGGTCTGCGCCATGAAGTCGTCGATGACGCGGTGGAAGACGACGCCGTCATAGGCGCCTTCGGCACACAGTTCCTTGATGCGGGCAACGTGGCCCGGTGCCAGGTCCGGCAGAAGCTGGATGACAACCTGCCCCTTGGTGGTTTCCATGATGATGGTGTTTTCAGGATCCTTGATCTCTGTCATGGCCTTCTCCTTCTTGTTAAAGCGGGCGTTTAAAACGGGGATTACTTGCCGACCTTGACGCTGATCATGCGGTCTGGATCGGTAACGGAACCATTGTTGGCTTCGTCCCCCTTCTTGATCTTGTCGACATTGTCCATGCCTTCGATAACCTTGCCGACAACCGTGTACTGGCCGTTGAGGAAATCGCCGGGGGCGAACATGATGAAGAACTGCGAATTGGCGGAGTTCGGATCCTGGCTGCGCGCCATGCCAACTGTGCCGCGCGCAAACGGAACCTTGGAAAATTCAGCCTCGACGTTCGGCTTGGACGAGCCGCCCATGCCGGCCATCTCCGGCTTGAAATCCTTTTCCATATTGCCGTACTGGACATCGCCGGTCTGAGCCATGAAGCCCGGGATGACGCGGTGGAAGGCGACATTGTTGTAATCGCCTGCCTCGGTCAGTTCCTTGATGCGCGCGACATGCTTGGGCGCAACATCCGGCATCAGCTCGATGACAACCGGGCCGTCCTTCAGCGTGATGGTGATGTATTCCTTGGCCTGGGCGAAGGCATTGCTGGTCAGGGATGCGAGGACAACGGCGCCTGCGAAAGCGAGTTGGAGAATTTTCATATGAGCTCCCATGGAAATAAAAGAAAACGTCAGGATTTGCGTTTTGCGTTCAGGGCCGAATGAACGGCCTTGGGTACGAAGGCGCTGACATCACCGCCCATGGCAGCGATCTGGCGAACCAATGTGGCGGTAATGGGCCGCGAGGCCGTACCGGCCGGAAGAAACAGGGTCTGGATATCCGGCGCCATTTGCCGGTTCATGCCCGCCATCTGCATCTCATAATCAAGGTCCGTGCCGTCCCGAAGGCCGCGGACCAGAAGCGAAGCGCCATGTTTTCGCGCGGCATCGACAACGAGATTATCAAAGGAAACGACCGAGATATCGGCGGCCCTTTCAGGAAGGAATTCCTTGAGCGACTGCGCAATGAGGGCGGCGCGCTCCTCAAAGGAAAACAGTGGAGTCTTGCCGGGATGAACACCGATCGCAACGATAACCGCCGACGCAACATTCAGCGCCTGCACCAGCACGTCGAGGTGGCCGTTCGTCATCGGGTCGAAGGAGCCGGGATAAAAAGCAGTGGTCATCGCGCCTGTTTCCATTTCGAAGCCTTGTGTCACGGACTGCGGGCAATCGCAAGGGAGCACGCTTGCCGCTCCACGTGTTCCCTTTGGAACAGCAGCCCGATGACATGAACGCTAAATGAAGGGTGTGTTCAAGGTTGTTTCAAGGACGGGCTTGTACATCGTCAAGTAGAGAACGGAACTTTTTCCAGTCAAGGCCGTTTACTGGCTGAAAGGATCACCGCTATGGCACTTATTCTTCTGTCTATGACCATGTTCTTTGTCATGCTTTTTGCAACGGCAAACGCAATCAGAAACGAAGCGCGCAATGACGGGTCTGATCTTAATCGTACGCGTGTGTTAAAGTAGAGGATGAACTGCAATGGCCATCACAATGATGATCATATCGGCAGTGATTAGTATCGTGTTCCTGGTCGATTTCGCCAAAACAATTTTCGAACTTCAGCGCGACAGAAGCGCAATGAAAGCAATGAGCCGCGACGCCGGCGGTTTCAGCGTCTGACATTTTCAAAGTTCCCCAGCGGCAACCTCCAGTGTCCGCTATCGTAAAAGCCGGACGGTTCCCCTGCCAGTCCGGTTTTTCTTTGCCTTAATCAGCCCTGCGGCAGCAGTTTTGCATCACTGCCCCGCAAAATCGGGCCAAAGAAAAAGCCGGGCGAAGTGATCACCCGGCTTTTCAATCATGAGACGAAAGACTTTACTCTTCGGTTGCAGCCGGCGGATCGATGGCCGGAGCATCGTCATCCGGCATCTCCGTCTGGCCTGCGGCGTCCTCGTCCTCTTCTGCTTCAGGCTCGCTGATGCGCTCGACCGAAACGACCTTTTCGTCCTTGGCGGTGGAGAAGATCGTCACACCCTTGGTGGCACGGCTTGCAAGCCGAATGCCGCCAACCGGAACGCGGATCAACTGGCCGCCATCGGAAACGAGCATGATCTGGTCATTGTCTTCGACCGGGAAGGCCGCGACCAGTTCGCCGATTTCGCCGGTCTTCGAGGTATCCGTCGCGCGGATACCCTTGCCGCCACGGCCGGAGGTGCGGAAGTCGTAGGTGGAGGAGCGCTTGCCAAAACCCTTGACGGAGACCGTCAGCACGAACTGTTCGCGTGCTTTGAGTTCCTCATAACGGGCGTCGTCGAGCTGACCTTCTTCGGTAACTTCCTCGCCGACGAGCGCGATTTCCTCGTCTTCGCCGGTTGCCGCCCGCCTTTCGGCGGCGGCGCGCTTGAGATAGGCTGCCCGTTCCCACGGCTCGGCATCGACATGGCCGACGATGGTCATCGAGATGATCCGGTCGCCTTCGCCGAGCGTGATGCCGCGAACACCGATCGAGTTGCGGCCGGCAAAGACACGGACGTCATCAACCGAGAAGCGGATGCACTGGCCGAGCGCCGTCGTCATCAGCACATCGTCATGTTCGGTACAGGTTTCGACGGAGAGGATCTCGTCACCCTCTTCATCCAGCTTCATGGCAATCTTGCCGTTGCGATTGACCTGGACGAAATCCGACAGCTTGTTGCGGCGGACCGTTCCACGTGTTGTCGAGAACATCACGTCGAGGTTTTCCCACGTCGTTTCGTCCTCGGGCAGCGGCATGATCGTGGTGATGCGTTCGCCGGGCTCCAGCGGCAGCATGTTGATCAGCGCTTTGCCGCGTGATTGCGGCGTACCGACCGGCAGGCGCCAAACCTTTTCCTTGTAGACGATGCCGCGCGAGGAGAAGAACAGCATTGGCGTGTGTGTGTTGGCAACGAACAGGCGCGTGACGAAATCCTCGTCGCGCGTCGCCATGCCAGAGCGGCCCTTGCCGCCACGGCGCTGGGCCCGGTAGGTCGCCAGCGGCACGCGCTTGATATACCCAAGGTGAGACACGGTGATGACCATGTCTTCCTGGGCAATCAGGTCTTCGTCGTCCATATCGAGACCGCCTTCGACGATCTCGGTGCGGCGCGGCGTGCCGAACTCGTCGCGAACGGCAATCAGTTCGTCCTTGACGATGGTCATGATGCGAATGCGCGACGACAGGATATCGAGATAGTCGCTGATCTCGGCGCCAATCTTGTTCAGTTCGTCGCCGATTTCATCGCGGCCAAGGGCCGTCAGGCGGGCCAGACGCAATTCGAGAATCGCCCGGGCCTGCTCTTCGGACAGGTTATAGGTGAGGTCCTCGTTGATACGGTGGCGCGGATCGTCGATCAGACGGATCAGGCTTTCGACATCCGATGCCGGCCAACGGCGTGTCATCAATTGTTCGCGGGCCGTGGCCGGATCCGGCGCTTCGCGGATCAGCTTGATGATCTCGTCGATATTGGCAACGGCGATGGCAAGACCGACCAACACATGCGCGCGTTCGCGCGCCTTTCGCAGCAGGTACTTGGTACGGCGGCTGATGACTTCCTCGCGGAAGGCAACGAAGGCGCGCAGCATGTCGAGCAGCGTCATCTGCTCCGGCTTGCCGCCGTTCAGCGCCACCATGTTGCAGCCAAACGAGGTCTGCAGTGGTGTGTAGCGATAGAGCTGGTTGAGGATGACCTCGGCATTGGCGTCGCGCTTCAGTTCGACGACGACACGGTAACCTTGGCGGTCGGATTCGTCGCGAAGGTCGGAAATACCCTCGATGCGCTTGTCCTTGACCAGTTCGGCCATCTTCTCGATCATCGTCGCCTTGTTCACCTGATAGGGAACTTCGGTGATGATGATCTGTTCGCGGTCGCCGCGCATCGGCTCGATGGTGGCGCGGCCGCGCATGATGACCGAGCCGCGGCCCGTCTCATAAGCCGAACGGATGCCGGACCGGCCAAGGATGAAAGCGCCGGTCGGGAAGTCCGGCCCCGGAATGATCTCCATCAGCTGCGGCAGTTCAAGGCCAGGTTCATCAATCAGCGCGATACAGCCGTTGATCACTTCGATCAGATTGTGTGGCGGGATATTGGTCGCCATGCCGACGGCGATGCCGCCTGCCCCGTTGACCAGAAGGTTCGGGAACTTCGCAGGCACGACGGACGGCTCGCTCAGCGTGCCATCATAGTTGTCGCGAAAATCGACCGTTTCCTTGTCGAGATCGTCGAGCAGCGCATGGGCGGCCTTTTCAAGCCGGCACTCGGTATAACGTTCGGCCGCCGGCGGATCGCCGTCGATCGAGCCGAAATTGCCCTGACCATCGATCAGCGGCAGCCGCAGCGACCAGGGCTGCGCCATACGGGCGAGCGCATCATAGATCGCCGAGTTGCCGTGCGGATGGAATTTACCCATCACGTCCCCGGTGACGCGGGCGCATTTGACGTATTTCTTGTTCCAGTCGATGCCCAGTTCGCTCATCCCGAACAGGATGCGCCGGTGCACGGGCTTCAGACCATCGCGGACATCGGGAAGAGCACGGCTGACGATAACGCTCATGGCGTAATCGAGATACGAGCGCTGCATTTCCTCCATGATGGAAATGGGCTCGATGCCTGGTGGGTTCTTGCCGCCGCCTGGTGTGCTTTGTTCAGTCAATTTCGATCACGATCTTTGTTCAGAATCAGACAGATTTTTATAGCCGAATGCGTTGGCGAGCGCCAATTTCGGGGCCGGGTTGTGAACAGCCTTTTAGGCTCATCGTCGCTCTTGCAGGCATTTGCAAGGCAAAAGCGGCTAAACAGTGAAGGACAGGTCTTTCATTCAGCGATCCCCTCGCCTAACAATTCATCAGACGGTCATCATAAACAAGGCCGCGAGGGGAATGGGATGTCTCATATCGACCTTTTGATCAATGCGCTGACCACGATCCTGGTCACCATCGATCCGCCCGGCCTTGCGCCGATCTTCCTGAGCTTGACTGTCGGCATGAGCCGTCAGGAGCGCTTTCTGGTGGCTCGGCGTGGCACGCTGATCGCTTTTTTCATCCTGTCGGCGTTCGCTTTGTTCGGAAGCAGTATACTTGGCCTGCTCGGCATCTCCATCGGCGCCTTCCGGATTGCCGGCGGCCTGCTGCTGTTCTGGATCGCCTTCGAAATGATCTTCGAGAAGCGCAACGAGCGCAAGGAAAAGACCGGCGAAACGGCCATCACCCGCGATCACATTCACAATATCGCGGTTTTCCCCTTGGCACTGCCGCTGATTGCCGGCCCCGGCGCCATCTCGGCGACGATCCTGTTGTCCGGTTCGTTTTCGGCAACCATCGACCGTGTGCAGCTGATCCTGGTCATCGCCTTCTGCCTGGCCGTCCTGTTTGCCTCACTCGTCATTGCCGAACGCATCGACCGGTTTTTAGGTGTCACCGGCCGCGCCATCCTGACACGCCTGCTCGGCGTCATCCTCGCGGCCTTGGCGGTGCAGTTCGTCGTCGATGGCGTCAAATCGACCATGGGGTTGTGATCACGCTCAATTGTGGCAGGTCCCATTGACGAAAAAGGCCCGGTTTCCCGGGCCTTTTTGACTGTAGATCACTTGGATCAAAAGGGAATATCGTCGTCCATATCGCGCGAAAAATTCCCGCCGCTGTTGCCGCCGCCGCTGCGCCCCGCCGGCGCCGAGGATGGACGATCGTAATCGCCGCCATAGTTGCTGGAACCGCCGCCGGCATTGCCGCCGCCATATTCGGAGCCGCCGCGGCCACCGCCAGCACCCTGCCCGTCACCACGGCCACCAAGCATGGTCAGTGTGGAGTTGAAGCCCTGCAGCACGATTTCCGTCGAGTATCGGTCCTGGCCGTCCTTGTCCTGCCATTTGCGGGTCTGCAGCTGGCCTTCGACATAGACGGTCGAGCCCTTCTTCAGATACTGCTCGGCAACCTTGCAGAGGCCTTCGTTGAAGATCACCACGCGATGCCATTCGGTCTTTTCCTTGCGCTCGCCGGAATTGCGGTCGCGCCAGCTTTCCGAAGTCGCAATGTTGAGGTTGGCGATCGGCTTGCCGTCTTGCGTGCGCCGGATTTCCGGGTCTGCCCCGAGGTTGCCGATCAAAATCACCTTGTTGACACTGCCTGCCATCTTGCTTTTCCCGCTGTCCTGCCCGGCCTTTCAGCCCGGCTACCAAATTCAGAGCGCGCATCTTAGCGGCTGACGGCCAAGCATACGCCCCTGTGCATTGTGTCATCCACAACAGATTTTAAATTATGTTCTTTATTTGTTCTATTAAATTTGCAATAACCTGTCAACCGACTCGGAAAGCCTGCTGTTTTTCTGCTTGCGCCTCGACATGGGCGCTGGCGTACTTAAATAGGAGCTTTCCAATACCTGTACAAAGCTGGGCACGATGAGCAAACTCGAGACCATTTCCATCCGCGGCGCGCGCGAACACAATCTCAAGGGCATCGACCTTGATCTGCCGCGCAACAAGCTGATCGTCATGACCGGCCTGTCGGGCTCGGGAAAATCCTCGCTTGCCTTCGATACGATCTATGCGGAAGGACAGCGCCGTTATGTCGAGAGCCTGTCGGCCTATGCCCGTCAGTTCCTCGAAATGATGCAGAAGCCGGATGTCGACCAGATCGACGGTCTGTCTCCGGCCATCTCGATCGAGCAGAAAACCACCTCGCGCAATCCGCGCTCGACGGTGGGCACTGTCACCGAAATCTACGACTACATGCGCCTTCTCTTCGCCCGCGTCGGCGTACCCTATTCGCCCGCCACCGGTTTGCCGATCGAAAGCCAGACAGTCAGCCAGATGGTCGATCGCGTCGTCGATTTCGGCGAAGGCACCCGTCTTTATATTCTCGCGCCGATCGTGCGTGGCCGCAAGGGCGAATACAAGAAAGAACTTGCCGAGTTGATGAAGAAGGGGTTTCAGCGCGTCAAGATTGACGGGCAGTTTTACGAGATCGCCGAGGCACCAGCGCTCGACAAGAAATACAAGCATGACATCGACGTTGTCGTCGACCGTGTCGTCGTGCGCCCCGACCTGACGACGCGCCTCGCTGACAGCCTGGAAACCTGCCTGACGCTGGCCGACGGCCTGGCGATTGCCGAATTTGCCGACAAGCCGCTGCCGCCTGAGGAAACCGCAGCTGGTGGCGCGGCCAACAAGTCACTCAACGAAACGCATGAGCGTGTGCTGTTTTCCGAAAAATTCGCCTGCCCCGTATCCGGCTTCACCATTTCGGAGATCGAGCCGCGGCTGTTCTCGTTCAACAATCCGTTCGGCGCCTGCCCGACCTGCGATGGACTTGGTAGCCAGCAGAAAATCGACGAAGCACTGATCATCCCCGAGCCCGATAAGACGCTGAAGAGCGGCGCCATCGCGCCCTGGGCGAAATCGTCGTCACCTTATTATAATCAGACGCTGGAAGCGCTCGGCAAAGCCTTCGGCTTCAAGCTGTCGAGCAAATGGACCGATCTTTCCGACGAAGCCAAGCACGCCATCCTGCAGGGCACCGAGGAAAAGATCAGCTTTCACTACGAGGACGGCGCCCGCTCCTACAACACGACCAAGAATTTCGAAGGCATCGTGCCCAATCTGGAGCGGCGCTGGAAGGAGACCGACAGCGCCTGGGCACGTGAGGAAATCGAGCGCTACATGTCGGCCGCGCCATGCCCGTCCTGTAACGGTTTCCGCCTGAAGCCCGAAGCACTCGCAGTCAAGATCAACAAGTTGCATATCGGCGAAGTCACGCAGATGTCGATCCGTGTTGCGCGTGACTGGTTCGACGTTCTGCCCGAGCATATGAACGCCAAGCAGAACGAGATCGCCGTGCGCATCCTCAAGGAAATCCGCGAACGGCTGCGCTTCCTCAATGATGTCGGGCTTGAGTATCTCAGCCTCTCACGCAATTCCGGCACCCTGTCGGGCGGGGAGAGCCAGCGCATCCGGCTGGCCTCGCAGATCGGCTCGGGCCTTACCGGTGTACTCTACGTTCTCGATGAGCCCTCCATCGGCCTGCATCAGCGCGACAACGCCCGCCTGCTCGATACGCTGCGGCATCTGCGCGATATCGGCAATACGGTGATCGTCGTCGAGCATGACGAGGATGCGATCATGACGGCCGATTATGTCGTCGATATCGGTCCGGCTGCCGGTATTCATGGCGGCGAAGTGGTGGCACAAGGCACGCCGCCGGAAGTTCTTGCCAATCCGAATTCGCTGACCGGAAAATATCTCTCCGGCGAACTATCGGTCGCCGTTCCGGCAGAGCGGCGCAAGCTGAAAAAGAAAAAGGAAATCACTGTTGTCGGCGCCCGCGCCAACAACCTGAAGAACGTCACGGCGTCGATCCCGCTCGGCGTGTTCACGGCTGTCACCGGCGTGTCGGGCGGCGGCAAATCAACCTTCCTGATCGAAACGCTCTACAAGGCAGCCGCCCGCCGCATCATGGGTGCACGCGAAAATCCGGCCGAGCATGACCGGATCGACGGGTTCGAGCACATCGACAAGGTCATCGACATCGACCAGTCGCCGATCGGCCGCACGCCGCGCTCCAACCCGGCCACCTATACCGGCGCGTTCACGCCAATCCGCGACTGGTTCGCCGGCCTGCCGGAAGCCAAGACCCGCGGCTATCAGCCGGGCCGCTTCTCCTTCAACGTCAAGGGCGGCCGTTGCGAAGCCTGTCAGGGCGATGGCGTCATCAAGATCGAGATGCACTTCCTGCCGGATGTCTATGTCACCTGCGACGTCTGCCACGGCAAGCGCTACAACCGCGAAACGCTCGACGTGCATTTCAAGGGCAAGTCGATCGCCGACGTGCTCGATATGACCGTCGAGGAGGGCGTCGAGTTCTTCGCCGCCGTTCCCGCCGTGCGCGACAAGCTGCAGGCGCTGCAAGGCGTTGGCCTCGGCTATATCAAGGTCGGGCAGCAGGCCAACACCCTGTCGGGCGGCGAGGCACAGCGCGTCAAGCTAGCCAAGGAACTGTCTAAGCGTTCGACGGGCCGCACGCTCTACATTCTCGACGAACCGACCACCGGCCTGCATTTCCATGACGTCGCCAAGCTTCTGGAAGTGCTGCACGAACTGGTCAACCAGGGCAATTCGGTCGTTGTCATCGAGCACAATCTCGAAGTCATCAAGACAGCCGACTGGGTGATCGATTTCGGTCCGGAAGGCGGTGATGGTGGCGGCGAAGTGATCGCCGCGGGTACGCCAGAAGATATCGTCAAGGAGAAGCGCTCCCATACCGGCGCCTTCCTCAAGGAACTTCTGGAGCGGCGGCCGATCCGCAAGATGGCGGCGGCGGAATAAGGGATACGGGGAGAGGAAAGCGCATGTCGACATCAGGCACAATCCGCTGCGGCATTGGCGGCTGGACCTTCGATCCTTGGGAAGGAACGTTTTATCCGGAGACGCTGGCGAAGAAGCGGCAGCTGGAATATGCCAGCAGCCAGCTGAAAGCCATCGAAGTCAACGGCACCTATTACGGCTCTCAAAAGCCGGAAACATTCGCCAAATGGGCGTCGGAAGTGCCGGACGACTTTGTCTTCTCGCTGAAAGCCAGCCGCTTTGCCACCAACAAGAAGGTGCTGGCGGAAGCCGGTGAATCGATCGGCAAATTTCTCGGCCAGGGACTGACGGAACTCGGACCGCATCTCGGACCGATCCTCTGGCAGTTCATGCCAACCAAGAAATTCGATGCCGATGATTTTGGTGCGTTTCTAGCGCTGCTACCGGAGAAGCAGGACGGCCTGACGCTGCAACATGTCGTGGAAGTACGGCATGATTCTTTCTGCACGCCGGAATTCACCGCCTTGCTTGCCAAGCATAAGGTTGCTGTCGTCTGCGCAGACCATTTCGACTATCCGATGATCGCCGACGTCACTAGTGATTTCGTCTATACACGTCTTCAGACCGGCAGCGATGACGTCAAAACCTGCTATGATGAAAAACGCCTCGATCTCTGGGCTGAACGGCTGAAGATCTGGGCAGCAGGCGGCGATGTCAGTGATCTCGCGCATGCCGATCCCGGCCACAAGCCGGAAAAGAAGCCGCGCGACGTGTTTGCCTTCTTCATCACCGAGGGCAAGGTCAATGCCCCGAACGGCGCGCAGGCGCTGCAGAAGCGGGTGAACTGATCAGCGGACTGGCGGCAACGGCCCGATCGCTGCGGCGAGATCGTCTGCAGTCAAGCCCTCGCCTGCCTTAGCGCCTGCCTGGCCGTGTCTCCAGACGCCAGCGGCGGCCGCTTCAAAGGCCGGCATGCCCTGCGCCAGGTGTGCGCCGATGATGCCAGCGAGCGTATCGCCCGATCCCGCCGTCGCCAGCCACGGAGGCGCATTGGCGTTGATTGCGGCGCGGCCGTCTGGTGCCGCAATGACCGTATCGGCGCCTTTGTAGACAATCACGGCATGGCTGCGTTTCGCAGCCGCGAGGGCACGATCAATCTTCGAGAGCGTCTGGTCGGCGTCGATATCGGCAAACAGCCGGGCGAACTCGCCCTCGTGCGGGGTCATCACCAGCCGGGGTTCGCCACCGGAAAAGGCGTTGAAAAGTGGGGCTGGATCATCCTTGAACGCGGTAATCCCGTCGGCATCAAGCACCAGCGCCCTGTCGCAGAGCATTAGAGTATATTGCCGCGCCTTCTCCAGATCGCCAAATCCCGGGCCAAGCACGAAGGCGCTGATACGCCTGTCGGCAAGCCAGTCGGACAGAGCGGCGGCATCCTCGATCTGCTTCAGCATGACGGCGGTCAGATGAACTGCATTGGCGGTGAGCGCTGCAGAGGCGGACGCCACCGTCACCAATCCGGCGCCCGCCTTCAACCCAGCCGCAGCCGAAAGCCGTGCCGCCCCGGTCGAAAGCGACCCGCCTGAAAAGATTGCGAGATGGCCACGCTTGAATTTATGGGCCGAGGGATCAAGGATATGGGCCAGTCCGGCCCAGAGATGCGGGCCATTTTCGCAAAGCCCGCTTGTATGGTTGAGCAGAATACGTTCGGGTATGCCGATATCGAACACCTCAAGACTGCCGCACAATGTGCGTCCCGGCAACAGCAGATGCCCCGGCTTTCGCGCCATGAATGTGACGGTATGCCCGGCTCGAAAGCTCTCGCCGAGCACCTGCCCGGTGAGGCCATCAAGACCGGACGGCAGGTCAACAGCGATAACGGGAATTCCGGCCCGACCCACGGCCTGCATCACCAAAGCTGCGTCATCCGGAACGGCACGGGACAAGCCGGCGCCAAACAAGGCGTCAATGACAACATCTCCAGGTTCGGGCTGGTAGGCCGCAAGTGTTTCAACACTTTTTGCCCACTGCGCATGGGCGCGGGCTGCATCGCCCGTAAGGCGGGCGCTGCAGCCCAATGCGTGAACGGCGACCTCCGCGCCGCTTCGCTGCAACGCGGCAGCGGCGATATAACCATCGCCGCCATTATTGCCAGGCCCGCAGAGAACGACAAACCGCAGCGCCTGTGGATAAAGCCGCAGGGCAGCTGCGGAAACGGCCAGCCCCGCCGATGTCATCAATCCAAAACTGTCGATCCCGGATACTGCCGCATCGCTGTCGATCGCGGACATTTCCGTAGGAGTGATAATGGATACTGTGCGGTCGAAGGACATGCCTCAAAATGCCCGCAAGCAGAAGAGCCGACAAGCTTAAAACGCGATCTTACTTTGTTTACTTTTTAGGCATTTGCACAGAATCCGCACTGACCTGTGCTGGCTTCCGCAGCAACAGCCAATGCACCCTGAGGACAAAGCGCGTTCAGGCAGAAAAATTCATAAAAAATAGGCAAATGACGCTGTTTATTCCGGAGAAAGAGATATGATCATCGCAGCTGAGGGTGTTTTAACCCGAAACAGCATCGCATTTGCCATATCTGGCATATAAAATGCATATTGAGGGCGAGCGGGCATAAGCCTGCCATAACGGGAGAAGCGGAGAGATATTTTCTCATGAAAAAGATCGAAGCGATCATAAAGCCTTTCAAGCTGGACGAAGTGAAGGAAGCCCTTCAGGAAGTTGGCCTGCAAGGGATCACCGTCACCGAAGCCAAAGGCTTTGGGCGCCAGAAGGGTCACACGGAGCTTTATCGTGGGGCAGAATACGTTGTTGATTTTCTCCCGAAGGTGAAAGTTGAAGTCGTATTGGCTGACGAAAATGCGGAGGCCGTGATCGAGGCCATACGGAATGCCGCGCAGACCGGACGTATTGGCGACGGAAAAATCTTCGTCTCCAATATCGAAGAGGTCATCCGCATCCGTACCGGCGAAACCGGCATCGACGCCATCTAATCCGCCTAACCGGTTCGGTTTAGGCCTACCTCGTCATCTCAAAAGAGGGACTTTCAAAACATGACGACTGCAAGTGATATCCTCAAGCAAATCAAGGAAAACGACGTCAAGTTCGTTGATCTGCGCTTCACCGATCCGAAGGGCAAGCTGCATCATCTGACCATGGACATCGGCTGTGTCGACGAAGACATGTTCGCCGATGGCGTCATGTTCGACGGCTCGTCGATCGGCGGCTGGAAGGCCATCAACGAGTCCGACATGGTGCTGATGCCGGATCCGGCGACCGTCCACATGGATCCCTTCTTTGCGCAATCGACGATGGTTATCGTCTGCGACATTCTCGACCCGGTCTCCGGCGAAGCCTATAACCGCGATCCGCGCGGCATTGCCAAGAAGGCCGAAGCTTACCTGAAGGCATCCGGCATCGGCGACACCGTCTATGCAGGCCCTGAACCCGAATTCTTCGTCTTCGACGACGTCAAATACAAGGCCGATCCGTACAATACCGGCTTCAAGCTCGACTCATCCGAGCTGCCGTCGAACGACGATACCGATTACGAGACCGGTAACCTCGGTCATCGTCCGCGCGTCAAGGGCGGCTACTTCCCGGTTCCGCCGGTCGATTCGTGCCAGGACATGCGCTCCGAAATGCTGACGGTGCTCACCGAGATGGGCGTCACCGTCGAAAAGCAGCATCACGAAGTAGCGGCCGCCCAGCATGAACTCGGCGTGAAGTTCGACACGCTCGTTCGCAGCGCCGACAAGGTGCAGATCTACAAGTACGTCGTCCACCAGGTCGCCAATGCCTATGGTAAGACGGCAACCTTCATGCCCAAGCCCATCTTCGGCGATAACGGTTCGGGCATGCACGTCCACCTGTCGATCTGGAAGGACTCAAAGCCGCAGTTCGCCGGCGATGAATATGCCGGCCTGTCGGAGAGCTGCCTGTTCTTCATCGGCGGCATCATCAAGCATGCCAAGTCGATCAACGCCTTCACTAACCCGACGACCAACTCCTACAAGCGTCTCGTGCCTGGTTATGAGGCCCCGGTTCTGCTGGCCTACTCGGCCCGCAACCGCTCGGCTTCCTGCCGCATTCCATTCGGCACGGGTCCGAAGTCCAAGCGCGTCGAAATCCGCTTCCCCGATCCGCTGGGCAACCCCTATCTCGGGTTCGCCGCCATGTTGATGGCCGGTCTCGATGGCATCAAGAACAAGATCCATCCTGGCAAGGCCATGGACAAAGATCTCTACGACCTGCCGCCGAAGGAACTGAAGAAGATCCCGACCGTCTGCGCTTCGTTGCGCGAGGCACTGGAAAGCCTGGACAAGGATCGCAAGTACCTGACCGCCGGTGGCGTCTTCGATGATGACCAGATCGATTCCTACATCGAACTGAAGATGGTCGAAGTCATGCGCTACGAAATGACCCCGCACCCGGTCGAATTCGACATGTACTACTCGGCCTAACAGCCGGATTACGGTCCCGCGTTTGGTGGGTCCGGACGATCAATGCAAAAGGCCGGATTCGCGAAAATCCGGCTTTTTTTGTTCTTGGACTTTTGACCAGGTTATTGTTTTTTCAGCCGCTGTTTCAGCAGGTTGAGATATTCCTCGTTGCCGTCCTGCCCTTGGTCTGCTGCCGCTGGCGCCTTGCATGCAGGCTTGTAGTCGAGCGCCATGCCGGCCTTGACGCAGACGCCGACCTGCCAGCCGGGCGGCAAGGCCGTCAGATCGACATCCTTCCATTTCGGATGGCCGCTCGCCTGCAGCTTGTCGAGATTGTTGAGGATGAGGTTGGAGAACTCCGAGACCGCCTTACAGCTTTCACGCTGATAGGCGTTGCGCTTGACGTCGTAATCATAGGTCATCATCACAGCCTTGACCGCGATCAGCTCGACCGGTTCCTTCTGGAAAGCATAGGTTCCACCGTCGATCCGCGACGGTGTGTAGGTCGCCAGAAGCGGCGCTTCGGTAATCGGCACGAGATGGAATTTCGCGCCGTCGATCGGATTGTTCTTGAACAGCGCTGCCGGTGCGCCGGCGACGTAGAAGAAGGCATCGATCTCACCAGCGAGAAGTTTTGGCAGGGCTGCGTCCGGATTGAGCGGCACCCGCTCTCCGGTCTTGACCTGCAGGATATCTAGGACCAGCGAGGACGTCAGAAATGTGCCGCTATCCTTGACGCCGACGGCCACTTTCTTGCCCGCCAGATCGCCCATGTCCTTGACATCTGTGCGGGCGAGAACATGGATTTCCTCATTGTAGAGCGGATACATGATGCGGACGCCACGCACGGCTTGCTGCACTTCCAGGTCATCGGCCTCGAATGTTTTCAGATATTCAAGTACATCGCTCTGGACGATGCCGAACTGGGTATTCCTGCTGTTGCGCACGCCGACAAAGTTCTCAAGCGAGCCAGCCGATTCCTTGACGTTGAGTGTTAAGCTACATGTCTTGCCGAGGGCTGCAATATCGCGCCCGATCTGGATATAGGTACCCTGCGGCCCGCCGGTCATGATGTTCTTTTCGAACTCGGCTGCCGATACCGGAGTAAGCGCGAGCGCTGTCAGCATCGTCGCGGCTACAAAAGCCTGTCGGAACATCATGTTTCTCCCCGTAAGGCGAACCGCCAAGCTGGCAGACACCGGTTGTCAGCAATCACTCTTGAAATCACGCATCAGGTTGCGCATCAGGACCAGCGGCACTTTGTCAAAGACGCTCTCCAGCGCATCCGTAACACAAGCCCCTGATACCAGCTGGTTTTTCAGCCGCTGCTTCTTCTCGTCATCCAGGAAACCGATGCCGCGCGTCGTGCCAATGATGTTGTCCACCATCAACCGGTCACGCGGCACCAATTCGACGCTTGGGGCCGGCTGACCAGTCTCCGGTACAGGCTTGCCGATCACAGGCCCATTGGATGGCGTTTCGGCAGTCATTCTGGCTGCGGCTTCGAGCTGCTTTTGCAGCGTCTCCACTTTGCGGCGTTCTTCGCCAAGGCTCTGTTCCAGCGTCTTGATCTGCGCGTCACGGGCAAGATCAAGCGGCGACTCGAATGTCGAAGGTTGTTTCCCGGCTTCCGATACCTTCTGCTCCAGCGCTTTTTGCGCCGCAATCGCATCGGCCGTTGCCTTTTCGAGACCCGCCTTCAAACCGTTTATCTGATTGTTCAGGGCAAGTTTGTCGGCGCCAAGATTTTGCGCCTGCGTTCTGGCGTCGGTAAGATCATCCCTGGCTGCGCTCAACTGCGCGTTCAGCCCGGCAATCGTCGCCGTAAAATCATCGGAGGCAGATTTCGCACTCGCTTTCTCGGTTAACAGCAGTTTTTCAAGCGCCGAAATATCCGCATCGCGCTTGTCCAGCAGCCGGGTGAGCTTCGGAACCTCATTGAGTTTCAGCTCGGCATAGTCCTTTTCCAGCTCCTCGGCCCAGTTGCCGGAATTCTTCTTGAAATTGACGAGATCACCGTTCGCCTTGTCTCGCTGTGCCGTGGCTTCGGCGAGTTCGACAGTGAGTGAGGCCGTACTGGTCTTCAGCGCCGCAATTTCGGTTTGCATCGCCTGCCGTGCGAACCAGAAATAGCCACCGGCAGCAATCAGCGCCATGCAGAGTACAGCCGGCAAAACGAGACCGAACGAGCCGCGGCCGCGTGTCACCTGTTGGTCCCTACCCCACTGATTGCTCATGCTTTATCCGCCATCGAAGAACTCCTCTTGTTTGAGGTACGATGATTTTCCAGGAGAGGCAAGCAATGGCGCGCGGCAACGCTGCCTTGTGTCTATCCATGACGTTTAGGGCCCGCGCCACGTCTGAGCGTAACACTTGATGTTTGAGGAAAAACCACCACATACTACAGCGAAAGGAACCTAACATGATGAAACAAAGAGACGCAAAATTTCAGATTGGACAGGTTGTTCGCCATCGCGTGTTTCCATTCCGCGGCGTCATTTTCGATGTCGATCCGGAATATGCCAACACCGAGGAATGGTGGAATTCAATTCCCGCTGAAGTCCGCCCGACCAGGGATCAGCCGTTTTACCACCTGCTCGCCGAGAATGAGGAAACGGAATACGTTGCCTATGTCTCCGAACAGAACCTCATTTCGGACGAGAGCGGACAGCCCTTGCGTCATTCCCAAGTGAACGCATTTTTCGATCCGGAGACTGTCGGCCAATACAAGCCGAAAGCGGTTGTCCAGCACTGAGGTAAGCCATCCGGTACGGCTTTGCCTGAAAAACAAAAAGCCGCCGCGAGATTGTCGCGGCGGCTTTTTGTTTGATGGTACAGGCAATCAGTTTGCGGTGGCAGCCTTCTGGGCGTCTTCCAACTTCTTGCGGGCGTCTTCAGCCTTCTTCTGCATTTCTTCCTGCAGCAGGCGCTGGCGCTCTTCGAGCTTGGACTGTTCGATCGGCTCGCCGTCGAAAACGCCGGTGAAGCCACCGAGCGAAATCTTGATCGGATTCGGCGCACGCTGGAAGTTAACCGACGTGAACACGACTTCGCCGCCCTTCTTCAGGCTGGCCAGAACGGCGTCGCTGAGGGGCACTTCGGCAACGCACTTGTCAGGCATGCAGATAGCGTAGTCGAGCTTGGCGCCCTTGCCACCGTCGATCTGCATCTGGATGCCCGGCGGGATCAGGCGTGCGGATGGAACCGACACCTGCAGAACCTTGCGGTTGACCTTGCCCTGAACGCTGATCAGGCCGACGGCAGTAATCAGCTGACCATTGCTGGCCGTCAACAGATTCTGCACGATGCAGACATCATTGTCTTCCTGCTTGGTGCAGACCTTGAACCAGCCCTGCGGCGGGCGGGCGGCGCCGGCAGCAGCCTGCTGTGCAAAAGACGCGGCCGGCATCGCGGCAACAGCAACTGCGCCGGCAAATGCCGACAAAGCAGCCTTTTTGGTGAAGTTCGACTTGAAGATCATAATGATACCCGTCTCCTGAATTCCGGTGTCTGAGCAGTCTTAAAGACGCTCGTGATCAATGGTCAGCTGCCCGCTCTCCTGTTGGGCAAATGAGGCAATTGCATGACCCTCGTCTCCGGGAACACCTGTTACAGCGAGCGGCGACGGATATCCAGCCTCTCCGCCATTTTTTTGCATTCCGTCCTTGGGCCGGTATCGGCTTTTAAAGTATCGGTTGGTTGGAAATGCTGATCAACGTGTTAATTTGCCGTGATTCACGAGATGACGACAGCAGGAGGCGGGCTTTGCGCGCATTATTTTTGGGTTTGATTTCGGTGCTAGCCACGCTTGGCACCGTTGTAGCTGCACAGGCAGAGCCGGTTCACGGCATCGCCATGCACGGCCAACCCGCCCTGCCCGCCGATTTCAAGAACTTCCCTTATGTCAAGCCGGACGTCAAGAAGGGTGGCCGCGTCTCCTACGGCGTGGTTGGTACGTTCGACAGTCTCAACCCGTTCATTCTGAAGAGCATGCGCACCACAGCGCGCGGCATGCTCGACCCGGAATACGGTAACCTCGTCTATGATTCGCTGATGCAACGCTCGCGAGACGAAGCCTTTTCGCTCTACGGGCTGCTGGCCGAGACAGTGGAGTGGGATGACGACCGCACATTTATCCAGTTCAATCTCAATCCGAAGGCGAAATGGGCCGATGGACAGCCGGTGACGCCAGAGGATGTCATCTTCACGTTCGAACTGTTTCGCGACAAGGGGCGCGTCCCGTTCAGCACGCGGCTTGCAAAGGTCGACAAGGTCGAGAAAATCGGCGAGCGCAGCGTCCGCTTTACATTCAACGACAAAGCCGACCGCGAATTCCCGCTTTTGATCGCCATGACACCGATCCTGCCAAAACATGCGATTGACGTTGCGACATTTGATCAGACCTCGCTCAAGTTCCCACTCGGCTCCGGCCCCTATCGTGTAGCCGAGGTGAAACCCGGAGAGCGGATCGTCTACAAGCGCAATCCTGATTATTGGGCAAAGGATCTGCCGGCAAAGATCGGTTTCGATAATTACGACGAGATTTCCGTCGAATATTTCCTGCAGGATAATTCGCTATTCGAGGCCTTCAAAAAGGGTGAGATCGACATTTATCCGGAAGGCAGCCCGACAAAATGGGCGCGCAGCTACAATTTCCCGGCCGTCCAATCCGGCAAGGTCATCAAGGACACGTTCACGCCGAAGACCCCGTCTGGCATGCTCGGTTTCGTCTTCAACACACGCCGGCCGATGTTCGAAAACCCGAAACTGCGTCAGGGCCTGGCATTGGTCTTTGATTTCGAATGGGCAAACAAGAACCTCTTTGACGGAGCCTATACCCGCACGCAAAGCTTCTGGCAGAACTCGGGACTTTCCTATCTCGGTGTTGCTGCCGATAGCCGTGAACTGGGCCTTTTGGGCGACATCCGAAACCGCATCAACCCATCGGTCCTTGATGGTACATACCGCCTGCCCGTGACCGATGCCTCGGGCCGCGACCGCAATGTGTTGCGTGAAGCCGTGACGCTGCTGCGTGAAGCAGGCTACGGTATCAAGGATGGCAAGATGCTCAGCGCGCAGGGCATACCGCTCGCCTTCGAGATCATGACCCAGAACGAGGGCCAGGAAAAACTGGCGCTGACCTATCAGCGCTCGCTCGCAGCACTTGGGATTGCCGCATCCGTGCGTACGGTCGATGATTCGCAGTATCAGCAGCGCACCCAGTCCTTCGACTACGATATCATCATGAAATCGTTCCCCTCATCGCTCTCTCCGGGCATCGAGCAGGTCACCTATTGGGGATCGCAGTCACGCGACCAGCAGGGCAGCTCGAATTTTGCCGGTGTCGCCGATAAGGATGTCGATACGCTGGTCGACCATATCCTGCGCGCCGTCAGCGTCGAAGATTTTACGGCAGCCGTGCGAGCACATGATCGCCTGTTGGTTTCCAACTTCTATCTGGTGCCGCTCTACCATGTCGGCTCGCAATGGGTGGCGCGTGAAAAGCGGATTGGCCGTCCGAGTATCGTACCACTCTATGGCTACCAGTTGCCGGCATGGTTTGACGAAACTGTGCAATAACGTGGAATTGGCGGCGGTATACTTTTGGTAACGCATTGAAAGCGCAAAACGCTGCGCCTATGTCGCTGTTCAACGATATTCCGCGCAAGGAGCAAGTGCATGAACCATGTCAATATCGACGTCGTCTCGGACGTCGTCTGCCCCTGGTGCTATCTTGGCAAGGCGCGGCTCGATCAGGCGATCGCGAATGTCGCCGGCGATGTCCTCGTCACGGTTAACTGGCGGCCGTACCAGCTCAATCCGGATCTGCCGCAGGAAGGCGTCGATCACAAGATCCATCTTGCCGAAAAGCTTGGCGGGCAGGCAGCGGTGGATCGCGCCCATGAAATGCTGGCCGGCCTTGGTGAACAGGACGGAATCGCCTTCAATTTTGATGCCGTGAAGATCAGCCCCAATACGCTTGATGCCCACCGCCTGATCCGATGGGCACTGACCGAAGGCGGCGACACCCAGAGCGAAGTTGCCACCTTATTGTTCAAGGCGAATTTCGAAGAGGGCCGCAACATCGGCGATCACGCGGTATTGCTGGACATTGCAACCGAGGCCGGCCTCGACCGCACAGTGATTGCCGCACTGCTTGCGTCGGATGCGGACAAGGACGCGGTTTCCGAGGAAATCGATATGGCCCGCGGCATGGGCGTCACCGGCGTTCCCTGTTTCATCATCGACAGTAAATATGCCGTCATGGGCGCACAGTCGGTCGAAGTTCTGGAGGATGCACTGCGTGACGTCGCCAAGATGAAGGACACGTCGCAGATCAATTGAAGGATAATCCGCACAGCAAAAAGCCGCGCAGAGTTTTGCGCGGCTTTTTGTTTGCGATCAGCTTTTTGCCAGACCGGCCAGCTGCGTCATCACGACCGCTGAGCCTGCCAGCCGCTTTTCCGGCGTTGGGAAATCACGCTGGAAGAAGATGCTGTGATCCGGGCGGATCTTGGCCATGATGCCCTGCTTGGCAATGTAGCCCACCAACGCGCCCGGATTGGGGAATTCGCGATTGCGGAACTGCACGACGACCCCCTTCGGGCCGGCATCGAGTTTTTCGACATTGGCGGTGCGGCAGAGCGACTTGATATAGACGATCTTCAACAGATGCTGGACTTCCAGCGGCAGCGGACCGAACCGGTCAATCAATTCCGCGCCAAACGCATCAATATCGGAAAGCTCGGTAATTTCGCCGAGGCGGCGGTAAAGGCCAAGGCGCAGATGCAGGTCCGGCACATACTCGTCGGGGATCATTACCGGCGTGCCAACGGAAATCTGCGGCGACCAGCCGCTATCGGCGATCTCTTCGTCACCCTTCAGCTCGGCCACCGCCTCTTCCAGCATCTGCTGGTAAAGCTCGAAGCCGACCTCCTTGATATGGCCCGACTGCTCGTCACCCAACAGATTTCCTGCACCGCGGATATCGAGGTCGTGGCTTGCCAGCTGGAAACCTGCCCCCAGCGTATCTAGAGACTGCAACACCTTGAGGCGGCGCTCCGCCATGCCGGTCAGCGTCCGGTTGACCGGCAACGTGAACAGCGCAAAGGCACGGACCTTGGAACGGCCAACGCGGCCGCGGAGCTGATAGAGCTGCGCCAGGCCGAACATATCAGCGCGGTGCACGATCAGCGTATTGGCCGTCGGCACGTCAAGGCCGGATTCGACGATTGTCGTCGACAGGAGAACATCGTAGCGGCCTTCATAGAAGGCGTTCATGATGTCCTCGAGTTCGGTCGCAGGCATCTGGCCATGGGCGACGGCGACCTTCAGTTCCGGCACATCCGACTTGAGGAAGTCGTGAATTTCCGACAGATCGGCCAATCTTGGGCAGACATAAAAACTCTGGCCGCCGCGATAGTGCTCGCGCATCAGAGTTTCGCGGATCACCAGGGCATCGAACGGCGAGATGAACGTGCGAACCGCCATGCGGTCGACCGGCGCCGTGGTGATCAGCGACAGTTCACGAACGCCCGTCAGTGCCAGTTGCAGCGTGCGCGGGATCGGCGTTGCCGACAGCGTCAGCACGTGCACGTCGGATTTCAGCTCTTTCAGCCGTTCCTTGTGCTTGACGCCAAAATGCTGCTCCTCGTCGATGATCAACAGGCCGAGATTGGCAAAGTTGATCGAAGCGCCGAGCAGCGCATGCGTGCCGACGACAATATCGGTCTTGCCGTCTGCCACTTCCTTCTTGGTCAGCGCCAGTTCCTTGGAGCCGACAAGGCGCGAGGCCTGAGCAATGCGCACCGGCAGTCCGCGAAAACGCTCGGTAAACGACTTGAAATGCTGGCGGGCAAGTAACGTCGTCGGCACGACAACGGCCACCTGGACGCCGTTCATGGCGGCGATGAAGGCGGCTCGCAGTGCCACCTCGGTCTTGCCGAAGCCGACGTCGCCGCAAACGAGCCGGTCCATTGGACGGCCAGCACCAAGATCGTCGCGAACGGATTCGATCGACGTCATCTGGTCTTCGGTTTCATCATACGGGAAGCGTGCCGCGAACTCGTCGTACAGCCCTTCCGGCGTCGTCAGTACCGGCGCATGCCGTGTCAGACGTTCGGCAGCAATGCGGATCAGACCGCCGGCCATGTCGAGCAGGCGTTTTTTCAGCTTGGCCTTGCGCGCCTGCCAGGCGACACCGCCGAGCTTGTCGAGGACAGCATCGCTGCCTTCCGAGCCATAGCGCGACAGAAGCTCGATGTTTTCGACCGGTAGGAACAGTTTTGCTTCATCGGCATAGACCAGCTCAAGACAGGCATGCGGGGCACCGGCGGCCTCAATGGTGCGCAGGCCGATAAACCGGCCGATGCCATGTTCGGCGTGCACGACAATGCTGCCCTCATCCAGACCAGCCACTTCCGCGATGAAATCGGCACCGCGCTTGCGGCGCTTCGAGCGGCGCACCATGCGGTCGCCGAGGATATCCTGCTCGCCGATGACAACCAGATTGCCCGTTTCAAAGCCGCTTTCGAGACTGAGGACAGCGGATGCGGCTTCTCCGGGTTTCAGGCTGTTGACTTCGGACAGCGCCTTGACCGGCTTGATATTGGCAAGACCGTGTTCGGCCAGCACCTGCAACAGACGGTCAAGCGATCCCTCCGACCACGCTGATATCAGCACCCTGGCGCCCTTGGCGCGACGGTCGGCGATATATTTGACGGCCTGATCGAAGACGTTGACGCGCTCGGCGTCGCTGGTCGATTCCGTGGCGTTTTTCGCCCAGCGGACGCCGAGACGTGCGTCGACGGTGATCACCTGGCGCGCTTCGCCTTCGTGTTCGCTGAACGGCGACAGACGCACCGCATTGCGCGACACCAAGGCGGCATTGAACGCCTCGGCACTGAGATACAGCATCTCCGGCGGCACCGGCTTGTAGGGCGTGCCCTGCGAAATCTGCGATTTTCCCGGCGAGGCCGACGACTGGCGGGCCTCGTAATAATCCTGAACCAGCTTGGACCGCTCGGCAGCGGCTTCGCGAACAACATGATCGGTGACGATATGGAAGCCAGCGAGATAATCGAACACGGTATCGAGCGTGTCGTAGAACAATGGCAACCAATGTTCCATGCCGGCATAACGGCGGCCTTCGGAAACCGCCAGATAAAGCGCGTCATCGCGGGTGGCCGCGCCGAACATCGACAGGTACTGCGTGCGGAAATGGCTGATCGTTTCCGGCGTCAGCGATACCTCGCTCATCGGGTTGAGATCGAGCGAACGCGCCTTGCCGGTGGTGCGCTGGCTGGCCGGATCGAACGAGCGGATGCTTTCCAGGGTATCGCCAAAGAAATCCAACCGCACCGGCTCATCATTGCCGGGGACGAAGACATCGAGAATGCCGCCGCGCACCGCATATTCGCCGACCTCGCGAACCGTGGCGACGCGCTCGAAGCCATTGCGGCCAAGCCGGGCGGCGATATCGTCCATGCGGATAATCGCACCCGGGCGCGCCGAAAAGGCGAGATTTTCGATGATATCCTGCGGCGCCATCTTCTGCAGGGCAGCATTGACAGTGACGAGCACGATGGCCGGATGCGGTTTTTTCGCGTGCGCGATCAGGCCGCTCAGCGTTGCCAGGCGCCGCGCTGACGTGTCGGCACTGGGGGACACGCGGTCATAGGGCAGGCAGTCCCAACCCGGCAGGGTCAAGACGGGAATATCAGGGGCGGCGAAACCCAGCATCTGCTCGACATCGGCGATGCGCTGACCGTCAGACAGAATATAGGCGACCGGGCCATTGGCGCGGGCAAGCTCGGCAAGGATCAGCGGTTCCACCCCGGCCGGAACCGGGCCGATGGTCAGCTCGCGGGTGGCGCGGGCAACTTTCTTGGGGTCAAAACCGGCGATCATCAGGCGTTTTTGTCCTTGTCGGCAAGCAGCACATCAAAATCGGGGCGATAGGACACGATCCGATTGAACAATGGCGTGCGATAGCGCTCCGGTACCGGCTGCGATCCAAGCACCCACTTGAGCAAGTCGGTGTCCTCTTCGCCCATGATCGTTTCGAGCTCGTCGAGCTCGGTCTCTGCCAGATCAGCAAGCTCATTATCGGCGAACTGTCCGAAAACCAGATCCATCTCGCGCACTCCCCGGTGCCAGGCGCGGAAAAGAATCCGTTTGCGGCGCGGATCGAGATCGGCGCTGGTGCGTGTGATGCCGGTCATGAAAAGTCCTTCCTGCCACCGCTTCGCGAAAGGCGGCGTTTCGCTATGGCTCTATAAACGCTGAAAAGATAAATGTCAGCCTTGCCAAAGACCTAATCCTAGTTTCAGTCTGCCCCGCATGCGCCCTGCCCTTCTCGATCCGCTTTTTGCTCCGCTCAACTCGCTTCCCGGCATCGGCCCGAAAGCCGGCGAACTCTATGCGCGGCTGCTTGGCCGAGAAAGTATTGACGATTGCCGGGTGATCGACCTTGTCTTTCACGCCCCGCATTCATTGATCGACCGGCGTCATCAGCCCGGTATTGCGCGCGCCCCCCAAGGCGTCATCGTCACCATTACCGGCCGGGTTGATCGGCATCAGCCACCACCGCCGCGCACCAGCCAGCCCTACCGCGTCTTCCTTCATGATGATACCGGCGAACTGGCGCTGACCTTCTTCCGGGTCAAGGGAAACTGGCTGGAAAAGGCGCTGCCGGTGGACGAGACCATCACCGTCAGTGGCAAGGTCGATTGGTTCAATGGTCGTCCATCGATGGTTCATCCGGATTACATGGTGCGGGCAACGGAGGCTGAAAACCTGCCGCTGGTCGAGCCCGTCTATCCGATGACCGCAGGCTTATCTGCCCGTATTCTGCGCAAGGCGATCGAGGCGGCCCTGCCTCGCATTCCGGACTTTCCAGAATGGATTGAAGAAGCCCTGATGCAGAAACAGGGCTTTCAGTCTGCGCGTGATTGTTTCCTCGCCTTGCACGATCCGCGCGATGGCACCGATCTCGATCCACAGGCGCCCGCCCGCCGGCGGCTTGCCTATGACGAATTCCTCGCCGGACAGCTCTCGCTGTCGCTGGTGCGTCAGCGGCTGCGCAAGGTTGCCGGAATACCGGTTCACGCAACGGGAAAACTCAGCAAGCCGGTGCTTGCAGCCCTGCCGTTTTCGCTGACCGGCAGCCAGGAGACAGCAATCGGCGAAGTGCTGAAGGACATAGCGGGCACAGAACGCATGCTGCGGCTGCTGCAAGGCGACGTCGGCTCTGGAAAAACCGCGGTGGCGCTGATGTCGATGCTAGCTGCCGTCGAGGCTGGCGGTCAGGCCGTGCTGATGGCACCGACCGAAATTCTCGCACGCCAGCATTTTGCAACACTGTCGAAGATGGCGGCACCTGCCGGTGTAACCATCGACGTCCTGACCGGCCGCACCAAGGGCCGCGAGCGCGACGCCATTCTGGAACGCATCGCATCCGGCGAAACGCAGATTGTCATCGGCACGCATGCGCTGTTCCAGGACACCGTCGTCTATAACAATCTTCTGCTTGCGGTCGTCGATGAACAACACCGCTTCGGTGTGCACCAGCGCCTGCGGCTGACGGCCAAGGGCATTTCCCCGCATATGCTGGTCATGACAGCAACTCCCATCCCACGCACGCTGGTTCTCGCCGCATTCGGCGACATGAACGTCTCGAAACTTACCGAAAAGCCGGCGGGGCGAAAGCCGATCCAGACCGTGACGGTATCGACCGAACGCACCGGTGAAATCGTCGACCGGTTGCGCACCGCGCTGGCCGAAGGCAAGAAAGCCTACTGGATATGCCCGCTGGTCGAGGAATCGGAAGCTTCCGACCTGATGTCTGCCGATGAGCGCTTCCAGAGCCTCGACAAGCAGTTCGGCCCGAATGTCGGCCTCGTGCATGGACGCATGAACGGCGCGGAAAAGGATGCGGTGATGCTCGCCTTCAAGAATGGCGAGATCCGGCTTCTTGTTGCCACCACTGTCGTCGAGGTCGGGGTCGATGTGCCGGACGCAACGATCATGGTGATCGAGCATGCGGAACGGTTCGGGCTGGCTCAGTTGCATCAGCTGCGCGGCCGTGTCGGACGCGGTGATGAAGCCTCGACCTGCATCCTGCTCTACAAGGGACCACTCAGTGAGAACGGCCGCGCACGCCTGTCGATTCTACGGGAAACAGAAGACGGTTTCCTGATCGCCGAAGAGGATCTGAAACTGCGCGGCGAAGGTGAATTGCTTGGCACGCGGCAGTCCGGAACACCGGGTTTCCGCATCGCCAGCCTGGAAGCGCATGGCGATCTGTTGGAAATTGCCCGCAAGGATGCCGCGTATGTCATCGAGCGGGATCCCGACCTGACGACTGAACGGGGTGAAGCATTGCGAACTCTGCTCTATCTGCATCGCCGCGACGAAGCGATCCGTTTTCTCAGGGCCGGCTAAGCGTCTTGCCGCGTTTTGCGGGTGTTTCCTGCTGCGGGACTGCCAGAGTTTTCGGCAGATATTCGGGCGAGACCAACCCACCCGACAGAAGCAGCTTGGCAGCATCTTCCGGGCTCATATCGAGCGGCACAATTTTTTCACGCGGTACGAAAATCAGGAATCCGGCGGTTGGTACCGGCGTCGGTGGCAGGAAGACGGCAACCATGTCGAGGCCGCGTTCGGTAAATTTCACCGCTATCTCGCCCTTGGCATCCGTCGCAATGAACACCAGCGCCCAGAGACCAGGGCTTGGATATTCGATCAGCCCTGCCTTCTTGAAGGAATTCGACTGATCCTGCAGCACCGTCTGGAAAATCTGCTTCAGGCCCTTGTAGATCGAGCGGACCAGCGGCGTGCGGACAAGCAGTGATTCACCGAAACCAACGACGCTGCGGCCAATGAGGTTGGCGGTGAAGAAGCCGACCAGCGTTATCAGCATCAATGCTGTCAGCAAGCCAAAGCCGGGCACCGGATACGGCAGAAAATTGTCCGGGTTATAATCGAATGGCAGGTAGGGTTTGACCCAGCTATCGGCCCAGAGAATGAACGACCAGGTGATCCAGGCAGTAATCGCGAGCGGCGCACAGATGATCAGACCGGTCAGGAAATAATTCCTCAACCGCGTGGCGAAAAACCCACGTGCCGGTTTGTCTGTCATGCCACTCCGTCTTGCCCATCGCCGCCAGCGTAAAATGCCGCGTTATAGTTTACTGTGCCGGACGCCTGACGTGAGGACAAGGGCTGCACCAAGAAATATTGCGGCGCACAATCCTTGAGGACAAACCGAGGATCGTTACGGAACTCAAATTTCCGGTATAAATCCGGATCGCCCATGACGACGCAGCCGGCCGCTCCCTGATCTCGCAACATGTCCAGCCCTTGGCGGATCAGGGCGCCTCCGATGCCCCGCCCCTGGTATTGAGGCACGACCGATACCGGACCGAGCCCGAACCAGCCCTTCGAACCATCGGACAGTTCGACCGGCGAAAAGGCGATATGGCCGACAATTTCGTCATCCACCACTGCCACCAGCGAAATGCTCAAAGCACCCGCCTGGCGCAAGCGATCAACGATCAGGTGTTCTGTCTGGTCGCTGTGCGGATGATCCCTGAAGGCCGCGATCGTAACATCACGGATGGCTGGGATATCAGTCGGACTTTCTGGCCGTATGATCATTCCACCGTGACCGATTTGGCCAGATTGCGCGGCTGATCGACGTCGGTGCCCATGAAGACGGCCGTATGATAGGCTAGCAGCTGGATCGGCAGCGAGAAGATCATTGGTGCGATGATTTCATCGACATTCGGCAGCACGATCGTGCTCATCGTCTCGAGCTTGGAGGCGGCGGCGCCCTTCTCGTCGGTGATGAAGATGATGCGGCCGCCGCGTGCGGCGACTTCCTGCATGTTCGACACCGTCTTTTCGAAGAAGCGGTCATGCGGCGCGATGACGATAACCGGCATATTCTCATCGATCAGCGCGATCGGGCCATGTTTCAACTCACCTGCCGCATAGCCCTCGGCGTGAATGTAGGAAATTTCCTTGAGCTTCAGCGCGCCTTCCATCGCCAGCGGATAGCTGGTGCCGCGGCCGAGATAGAGCACGTCCTTGCACTTCGACAATTCGCGCGACAGGCTTTCGATCGTCGGCTGGATGCTGTTAAGCACCTTGCCCATGATGCGCGGCATTTCGGCCAGGCTGCGGACGAGGACCTTTTCCTCGGCCTCAGAGACCGTTCCGCGCGCCCGACCGGCGCCGATGGCAAGAGCTGCGAGCACGGACAGCTGGCAGGTAAAGGCTTTGGTCGAGGCAACACCGATTTCCGGGCCGGCCATGATCGGGAAGATCGCGTCGGATTCCCGCGCGATGGTCGATTCCTTGACGTTGACGACGGCGCCGATCTTCAGGCCGTTTTCCTTGCAATAGCGCAGCGAAGCCAGCGTGTCGGCAGTTTCGCCGGACTGGGAGATGAAGAGTGCCGCCGATTGCGGCGACAGCGGGATATCGCGGTAACGGAATTCCGAAGCCACGTCGATTTCGACCGGCAGGCGGGCATAACGTTCGAACCAGTATTTGCCGACCAGGCCGGCGAGATAGGCGGTGCCGCAAGCCGAGATGGCAAGGCTCGGCACCTTGGCAAAATCGATCGCGGCGGCGATCGGATTGACCTTGTTCTCAATGAAATCGACGTAGTGACCGAGCGCGTGCGAAATCACCTCGGGCTGCTCGTAGATTTCTTTTTCCATGAAATGCCGGTGATTGCCCTTGTCGACCATATAGGCCGCGGCAACCGACACCTGACGCGGACGCGACACCGGATTACCGCTGTGATCAAGGATTTCGATACTGGTAGCTGTCAGGACGGCCCAATCGCCATCGATCAGATAGGTGATTTCGTTGGTGAACGGCGACAGCGCTATGGCGTCGGAACCGAGGAACATTTCACCCTTGCCGAAACCGACAGCAAGCGGCGGGCCGCTGCGGGCGGCCATAATCGTGTCCGGCGCATCCTGAAAGATGACGGCCAGAGCATAGGCGCCAGTCACACGTCGCAGCATCGCCTGCATGGCGTCCCTGTGGCTCATGCCGTCGCGGATCAGCTTCGCCAGCAATTGTGCGACGACCTCGGTGTCGGTTTGCGTCTTGAAGGTCGCGCCGGCAGCGGCAAGCTCGTCCTTCAATTCGGAAAAATTCTCGATGATGCCATTATGGACGACAGCCACGCCGTCAGTGAAATGCGGATGGGCATTGTTTTCTGTGGGGGCGCCATGCGTTGCCCATCGTGTGTGGGCAATGCCGGTCTGGCCGGCCAGCGGCTCGCCGCGCAGCCTGGTTTCAAGGTTGACCAGCTTGCCTTCGGCACGGCGGCGCTCGAGCACACCGTCATGGATCGTCGCGACGCCGGCGGAATCATAACCGCGATATTCGAGCCGCTTCAGCGCATCGACAAGACGCTCGGAGACGGGCTGGTTTCCAACGATACCGACGATGCCGCACATATATCTCTTCTCCGCAATTTTTTCGTGAGACCGGGACAGGCGTGACGCCGATCCAAATTCATTCTTCAGATGCCGCCTTGGTATCGAATTTCCAAAAATGCGCAATCGGCCCGAACCTCACTTTCGGTTTCAGGCTTTAACCGTGGCGCGACGGCAGGCTACTTCTTTTTGGCAGCCTTTTCCGCCTGATAGCGCTCACGCAGGATTTTCGCCCGCCCAGGCTTGATCTCCTGGCGCGCGCGCCCGAAAGCGACCGCGTCCGAGGGTACATCTTCGGTAATGACGCTGCCAGAAGCAACAAGTGCGCCATCCCCCACCGATACCGGCGCCACCAGCGACGAATTCGAGCCGATAAAGGCGTTCGCACCGATGCGGGTGATGTGCTTGTTGACGCCATCATAGTTGCAGGTGATCGTGCCTGCGCCGATATTGGTTTTCTCGCCGACGAATGCGTCGCCGATATAAGTCAGATGATTGACCTTGGCCCCGGCGCCGATCTCGGCCTTCTTCACCTCGCAGAAATTGCCGACCTTCGAATCCGGGCCGAGATTGGCGCCCGGGCGCAGCCGCGCGTAGGGACCGACGGCTGCCTCTGCTCCGACATGCGCACCTTCGAGATGCGAGAAAGCATGGATCACAGCGCCACTTTCAATGGTGACGCCCGGACCGAAGACGACGTTCGGCTCGATCAGGACATCCTGTGCAATTTGCGTATCAAAGGCCAGGAAAACGGTTTCCGGCGCGATCATCGAAACACCGGAGACCATCATCTCGTGACGGCGGCGTTTCTGCCAGATAGCCTCGATCGCGGCCAGTTCCGCCCGGTTGTTACAGCCGGTCAGTTCCGTCTCCGGTGCCTCAACGGCGATTGCCTTGCCGCCTTTGGCGCGAACGATTTCGACGATATCGGTGAGGTAGTATTCGCCCTTGGCATTGGCATTGCCGATCTTACCAAGCAATTCCAGCGCCTTGGCACCGTTGATCGCCATCAGGCCACCGTTGCAATAGGTGATCTTTCGTTCGTCCTCGCTCGCATCCTTCTGCTCGCGGATCGCCACAAGCGCGCCATCCTCGACGATGAGCCTGCCGTAACCGGTGGGATCAGCGGTCTGAAAGCCTATTACGACAACATCGTTGCCGTCGGCCAGCCCCTGACGTGCGGCCAGAAGCGGCGCCGCCGTGATCAGAGGGGTATCGCCGAACACGACGAGAATATCGTCATAGCCCTTCGCGATGGCTTCCTTTGCCGCAAGAACGGCATGGCCCGTCCCGAGGCGTTCGGTCTGGAGAAATGCTGCCGTGTCGATATCGTTGCGGGCGGCAGCGGCTTGAACCGCTTCGGCATCACGGCCAAGGACAAGCGCCACGGAGGAAATCGAAGCGTTGACCAGAGATTCCACCACATGCGCAATCATCGGCCGGCCGGCGACCGGGTGCAGCACCTTCGACATGGACGACTTCATCCGGGTGCTTTCTCCCGCCGCCAAGACAATCGCCAGGCATGTGCGCTTCATTCACGTTCTCCCGCTTTGGTGGCTGCCAGTTTCGAAACCGGCACGATTCCGCCCGCTACATAACAGGAAGTTCTTACCAAAACAAGTAAAAACAAATAGTTAGCAAAATGTCATGACTTGCGTTGGCGCCTACCTGCGTTGGCGAGCGGTGCCTGTCACTGTACGCTGACTTTGGCTGTCGGCGCTGTCGATCCAGTGAGCGTGACGAAGATATTACCCGATGTCCTGAACACGAGTTGGCGAATAATATCGCCATTGCTATCGACCTTGGCGACAGTCAATTTCGTGTCCGGAAGAGCGGTTTTATCTCCGTCGGAAACTTGCGAAAGGATCTGCAGCGTTCCGCCGCCAAGGCTGCCAGAGTAGGACAACGTGCGGTACCCCGCATCCGTCTGCCCTTGCAATCCAACATTCCATTCGGCATCAGCAGTAAATGACTTGACGGGCATCAACGTGTCTCCCTTGTCGCGTTGTTGGACTGGCGCTGCAGCAATTCCCGCACCACCTTCATGTCGCCAGCAAGATCGGTGACCGACTTCTGGACTTCGCGGATCGCCGCACTGTCGCCGACACGCCCCTGTTCGAGCACCTGGACGCGGTAGATCGCGTTATCGACCTTACGGCCGTCCGCCTCTGCATTTTGCTCGATCGCCACCAGGCGGGCGTTAATGGCCCCTTGGCGTCCGGCCGGCATGTGGTTGATGCTTGCCTGTGTAGCCTGGTACGTCGTCTTGCGGCCGCTGGTGAACGCGACGCTAGCGGCCCTGGGTAGCCGGGTGCCCGTTGATCTGGGGATCGATATGCCTACCTTCCTCACGATCTTCATGACCTATTCCGGCCTCTATATGGGCGGCAACACGGTTATCCGGGCGGTGAAAAAAGATGGCTGAGCCTAATCGTGCTTTGGGATACGTGAAGGAGTTCGGTTCGCTGATCAACACCTGCCTGCTGGTGGCTGGTGCGCTAGGCTTGATCTGGAAAGGCGGCGGCTACATGGAGGCCACCGATCGCGGCATCGAGGGCAATGCCCAGGCGATCACCGCTCTTTCGGTATCGGTGACCAAGGCGCTCGCTGATCTGCTCGCCGACGAAAACAAATGGCGCGAAAGCCATCTGCAAATGCACACCGATCGCAACGGAGAGGTTCGCGAGCGGGAAAGCCAGCCAAAGCCGGTCTCCTTGTTCATTTCGGCAAGCATCAGCTCGTTGGCCATCCGCTGCCGGTCGTTATAGGCCAGGACCAGCTCCGGCGTCTCCGCCTCCACGGCCGCCACGGCCGCCTCAATCCGCGGAGCAGGCAAACTTGGCAATTCCTCCGGAGGAACGCCCGCCCTTGTCGCGATCGCGTCGATCACCGTTCCGCCGAGATCGCCGGCAACGCCGCCGACTTTCTCCTGCAGAATCCGCTTAACGAGCGGTGCGCCGACTTTTGCGGCAACGTCGATCAGAATGGATGTGAGGATCGCGCTCATGCGGCCACTCCCGCGTATGCTTCGGCCCGGGCCGTCGCAGCCCTTTGGCGAATGACGAGCAACACGGCGGCGATCGCCAGCACCACCGCCAGGCCGCCGAGGACCCAGAGCGCCGAGGCATCGACAGCCGAGGGATCGATGACGGGCGCGCCGGCGGATCCTGCGGCACCTGTCGCAGTCGTCTTTGCGGCCCTGTCGGCCGATCCCGCCGCTGTCTTCGCCGCTGCCGCTTCGCTCCTCGCATCAGCCTGGATCCGGCCGGGTGTGGCACCCATCGCCGCAAGCGCCATGGCAACGCCCCGAACCTCAATATCCGCCACGCGGCGGCCCCAGCCTTTGCCGAAGGTTTTCCAGATCTTCAAAGACTGCATGAACGAGAGACGCGCCCGGCAGATCTTTTTCACTGTGACAGAATGATCGTTACTGCCAGACGCGGCCTTCAGCCATTTGAGACCGCGCGAAACGCCGGAATTCACCGACGCATCATGAGTGGAGAGATCCACACCGGGAAAAAGCTGATCGCCGTTGATCTTGTCCTAGAATTCGGAGCGGTAAAATTTCAGCGCCTGGTCGCGCGTGATCAGACGGACAGGGGTACGTTTCCACCCCATCTTGTCCTGGTACTCGTGCCAGCGGGTTTCTGTGACGCCGTACATCGTCTTGCCGCCCGGGTCGGCCTTGTGATTGCTCCATCCGCCCTCCCAGGCGCCGGTGATGGACTGGCAGATTTCAAAGCGGTCGGACATAAAAAAGCTCCAGCATGGTCGATGCTGAAGCCTAGAGCCTTTCGGGTTGCGTCAAGTGCGGGCCGCGTAAAGCGAAATGCTCCCCGTTACCGGCGGAGCGCGCGCCTATCGATAAAGATGCAAGAGAAGTCCAACCGGGACACGAACGCGTAGTCCCTCGCTGTCATCAATCCATAGATTGGACTGGAAAGAACACTCACGACATCGGGATAGCCGAGCGTTTCTGTGATGATCATTTTCGGCCGATGTTTCTCCGCCATGCTTCGGATGATCCGATAATCCAGACCTTCCACGTCGATGCTCATCAGATCAATCGGCTGCTTGGCATGGGTCTCGATGATGTCATTGACGGTGCGACACTCAATCGTCTTTTGCTCTACGAGCACTTGTCCATTGTTGAGGTGGTGCTGCACATCCTTTTCACTGAGGAAACCATTCAGGCCCGGGTCAGTGAAGATCGAGAACAGCAGGCTTCCCGGCTCGTCGGAAACGCCAGCTTCGATATTCGTATCCTCGGGGCGAAGTGCATGGAATTCGTCCATCGCACCCGGCATCGCATCAACGTTCAGGCCGCGCCAGCCCTTCCGGTAAAAGTATGCTGTATTTGAAAGGTTGAAAGGGTGATGAGCCCCGACGTCAAGGTAATATCCGGTTTCGATCCCGAATGTGTCCATGAGGATTTTATTGGCAACAATGTCCTCCCCTTCCCACGAAAAACACGGCTGCAAGTTGAATCCCCCCCATAAGTTGCAAACTTGGATAACCCTCGCATGTAGTGTAAATATCGGTCAAGCTCCTGATAGAGGTTTTATTCTTACCTAACCCTTCTTCGAGGAAATTTCTTCGCCGCCGCCCTCTCTGGCCCGCAGGGAATGGCTAGGTAGGGTTGTTGACTGCATCCACGAAGGCAATGATTTCATTCGAAATAAGTCGCCACTTCACCTCGCCAACGCGCCAAGTGACAAAGCCGCATTCAGCGTCCTCTAATGTAAGAGCGTGATCTGCCGCCTCGATCACATCCAACACCTTGATACCGGTTCTGACCTGATCGATCGAATAACCGTGGTCAGGAGAAGCGACAACTAGTGATTTTAGCATCCCCTTAAATTCGTCGGATTTGTCCGAGGGGAAAGAGATGGTTTTCATATTGGCTCCTTATGCCACTCTTTGCTGGATTGCTGATCCATTTCGATAGAATTCACCCACAGCAACGCTGGCTGCTGCCGCTGCTGCATCATTTGCGTAGGAGTTTGCTGGCACGCCCATCTTCAGACCGAGGCCATTGCCCGGCGCATTTTTGATGCGAAACTTCTCGGCAGCGTTCGTCCCCAGGAGGAGGTCATAGGCCCCAGAGGTCATTACCTGACCGTAGTTGAGGCCATCCGTACTGAGAAACATCTTCGATGCGCCCGAAACCTGCAAATCCAGGCCGGGGTTGCCAGTTACCGCATTGATGGAACCTACCCGCCCCAGGGCCAACGGATTGCCGCCATCGCCCACATACAGATCTCCTGCAGTCGTCACCGCGTCCGTAGCAGTACGCACACCGATCGAAGTTTTACCTGTGTTAACGTTGAAGAGAGCGAAGATATTGCACAGAACATAATTCTTGCGCGAGCCGCCATGTTAACCCCGATAAAACCCGATCCTGTCATAAGCGGGAAATGACCGCGTTTGATGGCTCCGACGGCCGGGGAATGATACCGACAATGCAGGGTTTGAGCGAGACAGTGCCTTTGGGCAGGCGAAGCGGTATCGGAGCGATACTCGCACGGAAGCCCCTAATCGTCCTGGCATTGACTGTCGCCTGTTTACCGCTGGCACTATTGGTGACCGTGACCATGCCGATCGGCCCGATGTATTGGGATCATTACATCTACCTTGACGCAGCAAATCGTATCTTCGACGGCCAGATCCCTTCCGTCGATTTCTTTGCGCCCGTGGGTGGCCTCGGTTACTATCTCTTTGCCGGATGGCTTTATCTTTTCCCCAATGGCCACCCGCTGCTGCTTTCCAGCTGGTCGTTAATGACAGTAACGGCGCCCCTGATAGCGCTGGTCGTCCTGGACGTACAGAAACGCTCCCCGGCCATCGCGTATGGCTTGTTGCTGCCGTTCCTGTTCTTTTCTCTGCTGCCGTTCAACACCGGCGACTTCTACCCCTATCCGGGTTCCGATGGTTTCGGCATCTACAACCGCCAGATCTGCCAGCTGCTGTATGTACTGGCTGCCGCGCTGGTCTTCGTGCGCGGATGGAAAACACTGGCCGCGGTGACGGCGTTCGCCATGCTTGCGCTGCTGTTCATCAAGGTCACCGGGGTGGTTGCGGGCCTCGTCTTGTGCCTGATGGCCTTTCTGACTGGACGCCTGCCGCTTCGTGCGGCCCTTGTTGGCGGCGGCGTTTTCTTTGCCGCTATCGGATTTATTGAACTCACATCCGGCACGGTTTCAGCCTACGCCACCGATATTCTGTCGCTGGTTGTGATCAACGACACCAGCCTGTTGCCCCGCCTTCTGCAAGCCGCATCGATCAATTTCAGCGTAGTCCTGGCCGGCGGCCTGCTCGGCCTTGTCCTGCTCGGCAGTGAATTTCCCGCATTTTCAGCGGCAACCCGCGCCTTTGTCGCCAAGCCCAGCTTTCGGGCTATCGGCCGGATTGCCGATCAGTCCTTTCTGTGGATGGGGAGCTTCATTGCAGCCGGCCTGCTGTTTGAAAGCCAGAACACCGGTAGCCAGGCGTTCATCTTTCTGTGGCCGCTGCTACTTGCCATTCTCATCGAAACCTATCGCCACAAGGGATCGTCGGCATCATTTGCCATCGTTGCGTTTCTTGCTTTCAGCGCCGCCATTCCTCCCGTCGCCACAGTCACGCAAAAGGCAGCGCGCGCCTGGATCGGCAGCGTCAACAACAGGCCACTCGAACACGACAACCTGAAGAGCATGGGCGCTGTCAGCATCCGCGACATCCTGAGCCAGCGGGCACAGCGCCTGCAGACCAACTACGTAGCTTACCGTCCAGCCTATGATGCCTTAGCTGAAGCCGGTGAATTGCCATCTTTCCTGCTTTACAGCGACTTCGAGTTTCAGTCGCTATGGCTGCAGAGTGCCGATGATGCGGTCTCAGCAATCCGGGCGTTCGAAAGCGCCAACAAAGTACGGTTCGAGACGATCATGACGATCGATTTCACCAATCCCTTTCCCTGGCTGATGGATCGTCACGCGCCAAAATATATCGCAATCGGTGCCGATCCATACCGGGCCGTGCCGCAGCCGGGGCCACGCGTCAACGAGGCCGTAGCTGCCGTCGATCTGGCGCTTTATCCGACATGCCCGCCGACCACCGCGCGGCTGAAGCTTCTCGGTCTCTACCAGCCGGCACTTGCACCCGGCCATCACCGCATCACGTTGACACCATGCTACGATGCCTTCGTACGCAACGGTATTGCCACTGCACCTTAGGCGTCAGTGCGGCATCCGCAGCCGGCTTTCCGTCAGAAGGCCACTCTCATCGAGAATCGGATGCGCGACGGAAACGATATGGGCGTTGATCCGCTTCAGATCGCGCAAGATGTCCAAATGCAGGGAACTCGTCTGCAGGCTATCGGTGCGGCCGTCGCGTAGACGCTCCAGATGACGCTCGGACGAGCGTTTCTCCATATGGCGGACATCAACCTTTACCTCCATCAGATGGCGGGCAAGCTCGGCGTCGCGGGTGACAAAAATGGTCTGCGCGATGCGCAGATTGTCGATGGTCAGATTAAACAGTGTTGTCAGCTCCTGGTAGCCGTCCTCGGAGAATTTGAGTCCGTTGTCGATCTTCTTCTTGATCTCTTCTGTCAGGCCCTTTTCAATGATGTCACCGATATGTTCGAGGTTGATGGCATAGTCGATGATCACGATAGAACGGCGGCCATTGTCGTCGCTGAGACCGCTGCGCCCAAGCCGTGACAAGTAGAGTTTGACTTCCTGCTGCAGCAGATCCACCTGCTTTTCCAGTTTTCCGATATCCTGAAGCTGGAGACGATCATTGCTGTTGAACGCAGTCATCGTCGCGATCAGCATTTTCTCGATCAGATCACCGACGCGCAGCACTTCCCGGGTCGCGCCGGACAGAGCGATGACCGGTGTCGTCAGCGCCCGGTCGTCGAGATAGAGCGGCCCCGTCTCGGCCTTTGGCTCATCCGGAATAAGCCGCAACATGGCCGTTGAGAGCAGCGAGGAGAACGGCCACGCCAAAATGGCAAGCACAACATTGAAGATCAGGTGGATATCGACTGGAAGCTTTGCCGGTGAAAGCGGCAGTGTCTGGAGAAAAGCTGCAACTGGCGCTGCCACCGACAGCGCCAGCAGACAGCCGATGGCGCGAACAACCAGATTGCCCGCAGTGACCCGCTTGGCAGAGGCGGAAGCCGACAATGTCGCCATGACCGGCGGCACGGCCCCACCCAGGTTAGCGCCCAGCACGAGCGCGATCGTCAGGCCGGGCGAAAGAATACCAGCCGCTGCCAGCGACAGGATGAGAACGACCACGGCAAGGCTGGAGGATGAGACGAAGGCGAGCACCGAGGCGAAGATCATCGCGACAGGCCAGGCACTGTCGAGCATGGTGAGAAAACTTGCAAGTGCAGGCGATTCGCGCATCGGCTCGGTCGCGAGCCCGAGCAAGTGGAGCGACAACAACATCAAGCCGATCCCGACCAGGGCTGTGCCCGCGCCCTGCTTGGCGCTTGACCGCCCTGCCCGGTTAAGCATCACGCCAGCGAGAATGAGCAGTGGCGACAGCCAGTCGACACCGGTCGCGACGATCCAGGCCGTCACGGCTGTTCCGACATTTGCCCCGAGCAGGACGATCTGGGCCATGCGGGCACGAACCAGCCCCTTTTCAACAAACGACGCGATCATCAGTGCAGTCGCAGTCGAGCTTTGAAGCGCGACGGTTGCGACGAACCCACCCACGAACGAGCGCACCGGCCCACGGGTCCCTTGCGCCAATCCGGTTCGCAGCCTGATCCCGAAAGCGCGCGTCGCACCGTCCTTGACCTGCGACAGGCCAAAGAGCAGCAACGCGACGGCTCCGAACAGATTGACCATGACGATGATGGATTCCATGTCTGCACTCCGGCTTTCCCGCCAAGATTGCTGCTGATCAAGCGAGTCGGCATGTTCTGGCGGATCGATGCTAGCATTTCCATGGGCGAAATGACCCGCGTCACATCGATAGTGACAGATATTTTTTGATTGCCGGCTAACATTTCCGACATGTTTCAGCCTTCGAACGGCACCCGTCAGAACTGCGCGCGTTCCCCTCCTGCACCAAGCGGCACGGCATCACGAACAAATGACCGCCCGGTGCGCGCCGGTGCCGTCGTCCCGCTGATTTCCTCGACTTTTTGCGTGTTTGAACCCTTCAATTCCGCCGCGGATTGCTCTAAGGAACGACACCGGTTGCCATCCGGCGACCACGAAATTGCGACGAGGTATGCAGACCCATGCTTGAATTCCTGAGAAGAGGCTCCCGGACCTGGGTTGTCAAAGGACTGATGGTCCTTCTTGTTCTTTCCTTCGGTGTCTGGGGTGTGTCCACGTCGCTGGTAACGGGAACGGCCGACGCCGTTGTGACGGTCGGGGACGTAAAAGTATCTCCGAGCGATTTCCGTCTTGCCTATGAGCGCCAGCTCGCCCAGCTTTCCCGGCAGTTCGGTACGCGGCTGAGCCGTGAACAGGCCAAGGCCTTCGGTGTCGAAGCGCAGGTCTATTCCCAGCTCGTCGCTGGTGCGACGCTTGATCAGCTGTCGGAAAACATGAACCTCGGCCTGTCGCAGGACCGCCTCGCCTCGCTGATCAGTGAAGACCCGGCATTCAAGGGTGTCAACGGTCAGTTCGACCGGGGAACTTTCTCGAGCGTGCTGCGCAATGCGGGCTTGCGCGAACAGGATTACATCAACAACCGCAGCCAGGTTGCCGTACGCTCGCAAGTCGTCGAAGCCCTGTCGGATGGCTACACGCCGCCAAAGGTTCTGGGCGACGCCCTGCGCCAGTATCGCAACGAAACGCGTTCCATCGACTATCTGCTTTTGTCGAATGCCAATGTCGATCCGGTCAAGGCCCCCTCGGATGAGGTGCTCAAGCCCTGGTTCGAAACACACAAGGCCGAATACCGCGCGCCGGAATTCCGCAAGATCAGCTATGTGAAGCTGGAACCCACCGACATCGCCGATCCTGCGTCGGTCACGGAAGACGAAGTGCGGGCCGACTACGAAAAGCGCAAGAACAGCTTCAGCACGCCGGAAACCCGCACCGTCGAACAGCTCTCCTTCCCTTCGCGTGAAGAAGCTGACGCGGCGGCAGTCAAACTGTCCACCGGCACGACGTTCGACGCTCTGGTCACCGCTTCCGGCAAGACGGCAAGCGACGTGCTGCTCGGCGATTTCACCCGCGACCGCATGCCTGATGCCAAGCTGGGCGACGCTGCCTTTGCGCTTGTCGCCGATGGGCAGACGACGCCGGTCATCGATGGCGCCTTCGGTGCCGTTATCCTGCGTGTCACCAATATCAAGCCACAAACGGTTCGGGCCTATGACGAGGTTAAGGACGAACTGCGCCAGGAACTGGCGCTGAGCAATGCCGCCAACGAGATCATGGGGATCCACGACAAATTCGAGGATGCCCGCGTCTCTGGCGCCCCGATGAAGGAAGCGGCCGAACAGACCAACCTGAAGCTTGTGGTCCTCAACGCGGTCGATGCACGCGGCAATGACACGAATGGCGATGAAATCACCGGTATCTCCGAGGCAAAGACCCTGCTTGAAGAAGCCTTCAAGGCTGAAGTCGGCGGAGAAACCTTGCCAGTCAACCTTGGTCGCGACGGTTATGTCTGGTTCGATGTCGACGAAGTCACACCGGCACGCGATCGCACGCTGGACGAAGCCCGCGAAAAGGTCGTCGCAGACTGGACAGCGGAACAGCAGCGCAACGAGTTGGCTGCAAAGGCTGTCGAGCTGAAGGGCCGGGTCGAAAAGGGCGAAACACTCGCGGACATTGCGGCAGAACTCGGTATCGCCGTCGAAACCAAATCGGGACTTCGCCGCTCTGCAGAAGATGCAGCGCTTAGCCCCGCGGCGGTCGCAGCTGCCTTTGGCGGCGCAAATGGATTGGTTGCGAATGCACCGGGGATCGGCGGCGAAGGCCAGATCCTTCTGAAGGTTACCGAAGTCGATAACGACAACCCAGGCGATGCGCTTGACAATGACGATCGTCAGATCAATGCCATCGCCCAGGCCAGCGGCGACGACATACTCGATCAGATGGTCAGCGAGTTGCAGAAGGGCTACGGTGTTACGATCAACCAGCAGCTCGCCGAGCTTGCTCTGTCGCAGCAGCGGTAACGCAAAAGGGATCAGCATGCCGGACTTGAAGCCTTTCGTCGCTAAGGCCGCAACAGGTGAAGCGCTCAACCGCGATGACGCCCGCGCAGCCTTCGAAATCATCATGTCCGGCGAAGCGACCCCCTCGCAGATCGGCGGCTTTCTGATGGCGTTGCGCGTGCGCGGCGAAACGGTGGATGAGATCGTCGGGGCCGTCGGGGCCATGCGGGCACGCATGCTGACGGTCGAGGCACCGGCTGACGCCATCGACATCGTCGGAACCGGCGGTGATGGCGCCGGGACCTACAATATCTCGACGCTCGCAGCACTGATCGTCGCCGGTGCCGGTGTACCGGTCGCCAAGCATGGCAATCGCGCGCTCAGCTCTAAGTCGGGAACGGCCGACGCGCTCTCCTGCCTCGGCGTCAAGCTCGATATCGGGCCGGATGCCATTGCACGCTGCATTTCAGAAGCCGGACTCGGCTTCATGTTCGCCCAGCAGCACCATTCCGCCATGCGCCATGTCGGTCCAACCCGCGTCGAGCTGGGGACGCGGACGATCTTCAATCTGCTCGGCCCCCTGTCGAACCCGGCCGGCGTGACCCAGCAGCTTGTCGGTGTTTATTCGCCGCATTGGCTGTTGCCGGTCGCCGAAGTGCTACGCGATCTCGGCTCGAAGAGCGTCTGGGTCGTGCATGGCGAAGGACTGGACGAAATCACCACGACCGGCGTCACGCAGGTGGCGGCGCTTGAAAATGGCCAGATCAGAACATTCGAACTGACGCCATCCGATTTTGGTTTGGAAACCGTTCTGCTTGCCGATCTCAAGGGCGGCGATGGCGCGCACAATGCCGTGGCGCTGAAGGGCGTTCTGCAGGGTGATGCGACGCCCTACCGCGACATTTCGCTTGCCAATGCCGCGGCCTCGTTGCTGATCGCGGGACGCGCCGGTGATCTTCGCGAGGGCATGGAGCTTGCCCGCCGGTCGCTGACCAGTGGCAATGCCAATGCTACGCTCGAACGGCTCATCCGCGTTTCCAACGCGGCGTAAGGAGAAAATCGATGGCTGACATTTTGCAGAAGATCGAAATCTACAAGCGCGAGGAAATCGCCGCTGCAAAATCGCGCGTCAGCCTCGCAGACCTGAAGGCGAAGGCCGCCGGACAGGAAGCACCGCGTGGCTTTCTGAACGCCCTGAGAGCCAAGCAGGCGGAAGACCGTTTCGGCCTCATTGCCGAAATTAAGAAGGCCAGCCCTTCCAAAGGATTGATTCGGCCGGATTTCGATCCGCCACTTCTGGCAAAGGCCTATGAAATCGGCGGCGCGGCCTGCCTGTCCGTCCTGACCGACGGCCCGAGTTTTCAAGGCGCGCCAGAATTTCTGACGGCAGCACGCAACGCCTGTTCCCTTCCCGCCCTGCGCAAAGATTTCATGTTCGAAACCTACCAGGTCCATGAAGCTCGTGCCTGGGGTGCCGATTGCATCCTGTTGATCATGGCGTCGCTGAATGACAGCGATGCACAGAGGCTCGAGCACGAGGCGTTTTCGCTCGGCATGGATGTCCTGGTCGAAGTGCATGACGAGGAAGAACTCGAGCGGGCGCTGAAACTGAGTTCGCCGCTACTTGGTATCAACAACCGTAATCTGAAAACGTTCGAAGTCGATATCGCCCTGTCCGAAAAACTGGCACCGATGGTCCCGGCCGACCGGCTACTGGTCGGCGAGAGCGGCATCTTCAGCCATGACGACTGCGTGCGGCTGGCAAAGAGCGGCATTTCGACATTCCTCGTCGGTGAAAGCCTGATGCGCAAGGACGATGTGACCGCCGCAACCCGCATCCTTTTGACCGGATCCGCCGCAATTCTGGCTGCTGAATAATGGCTGCACCGTCCCTCACCCATGTTGGCTCGGACGGTCAGGCCAATATGGTCGATGTCGGAGACAAGGCAGAGACCGTGCGCATTGCCGTTGCCGAAGGCTTTGTGCGGATGCTGCCGGAGACGCTCGACCTCATTCTCAAGGGTAATGCCAAGAAGGGCGACGTGCTCGCCACCGCGCGCCTCGCCGGCATCATGGCCGCGAAGCAGACGGCCAATCTGATACCGCTTTGCCATCCGCTGATGCTGTCGAAGGTTTCCGTCGATATTTCCGCCGATGCCGCCTTGCCGGGCTTGCGGGTCGAGGCAATGGCCAAGCTCACCGGCCGCACAGGCGTTGAGATGGAAGCGCTTACCGCTGCCAGTGTTGCGTGCCTGACGATCTACGACATGGCCAAGGCCGCTGACCGGGAGATGGAGATCGGCGGCATCCGGCTCGTTCAAAAATCGGGTGGGCGTTCCGGCGACTATGCCCGCAAGGAAAGTCAGAGCTGATGGCATTGCTTCCGGTTTCAGATGCGCTCGACAGGCTGTTGAAAATCTCTGCACCGGTAGCTCGCTCGGAAATGGTTGATCTGCACGACGCAATGGGCCGCGTTCTGGCAAATGATATCTCTGCCCTCGTCACCCACCCTGCCTTCGACAACTCGGCCATGGACGGATATGCCGGACACCATGAGGATTTTGCCGAAGCTGGTACGGAGCTTGTTGTTATCGGCGAATCGGCGGCAGGCCGTGGTTTTGACGGTCAAGTTGCCCGCGGCGAGGCTGTCCGCATCTTCACTGGCGCGCCTGTCCCTGAGGGCGCGGATACAGTTCTTATTCAGGAAGATGCGGAAAAACTCCCGGATGGCCGTATCCGGACGACATTCGCTCTGGCCAAGGGCCGCCATATTCGCCCTAAGGGGCAGGATTTTACCCTTGGCGACATCGTTTTGCACGCCGGGCAGGTACTGGATGCCGGGCGTTTGACGGTCGCCGCCGGCATGAACCATCCGCAACTACCAACTCTCGCGCGGCCGAAGGTGGCGATCCTGGCAACCGGTGATGAATTGCGGCTTCCCGGCAGTGTTCCAGGGCCTGACCAGATTATTGCCTCGAACACCTATGGCGTTGCGGCAATTGCCCATGACAACGGTGCCGAAATTATCGATCTGGGGATCGTGCGCGATGACAAGGCGGCTATTGCGGCCGCAGTCTCCAGGGCGCAGGCCGCTGGCGCGGACGTGCTGGTGACACTTGGCGGCGCCTCAGTCGGCGATCACGACCTCGTCCAATCAACGCTGGTCGAAAGCGGCATGGTGCTGGATTTCTGGCAGATCGCCATGCGCCCTGGGAAACCGCTGATGGTTGGATCTCTTCAGCGCATGACAGTGCTTGGCTTGCCAGGAAACCCGGTCTCCAGCCTCGTCTGCTCGCTGTTGTTCCTGGAACCGCTGTTGCGCCATCTCGGCTCTCTGCCCCCGCGTGATCGCAGCGGCAAGGCAAAAACGCTGAGTGCGCTGGTAGCCAACGACAAACGGCAGGACTATGTTCGTGCCCGGTTGACGCGCGCCAATGATGGATCGTTGCAAGCCGAGACTTTTTCGCGCCAGGATTCCTCGATGATGCAGGTCTTTGCCCAATCCGACTGCCTGATCATCCGGCCGCCGCATGCGCCGGCGCTAGAGGCTGGCGCCCCTTGTGACCTGATGATTCTCCGCTCCCCAGGCAGCTGACCACTCGGCCGGGTACCCTTCCCAAACACCACTTCGCGCCTATCTATCCCTCGGCAAAACTGCCGTTGATGGAAGGGAATGAAATTGAATCGCAATGCGCTCTACATGCTTATCGGAGGCCTCGTCGTTCTGGTCGTTGGATTGGGCATCTATATCTACGACAAGGAATCCAAGCCCGACGGCGTTGAGGTGAAGATCGGCGAAGGCGGCATTTCGATCGAGGAAAACTGAGTTGAACGCAGTGGCTTTCACACCCGTCGCCATATTAACCATTTATTAACCAAAACAACCGATTATTCACCTCAGTTGACCTGACTACGGATGTACTAGCAGGCCAAGCATAGGACGACAGGCCGGGTAATCCCGGCCTTTTCGTTTTTCAGATGATCTTCAGAATCAGTGCGAAGCCCGCGAGACAAGGATTTTGTCGATACGGCGGCCGTCCATGTCGATGACTTCGAAACGATAGCCATAGGCTTCCGTAACGTCACCTTCCTCGGGGTTCTTGCGCAATTGCTGCACAAGGAAGCCGGAGATGGTTTCGTAGCTACCATCCGAATCGATTTCGTCGATACCGATCGTCAGGTGGATTTCATCGATCGGCGTGCGGCCGTCGACCAGATAGGATCCATCGTCGCGCTGGCGAATCAAAGCATGCTCGATATCGTCATAGTTCGACGGCAGAACGCCAACGATCGCTTCAAGAATGTCAGCGATGGTTATGATGCCTTCGATACTGCCGTATTCATCGACGATCATTGCCATGTTGATATGCGATGCCTTGAAGGCTTCAAGCGCCTTCAAGCAGGAAGCCGTTTCCGGCAAGGTATGGATATCCTTGACGAAGTTGCGGACCTGAAAGCCAGCCTTCACCGGCGCGTTCAAGATTTCCTTGACCTGTACCGCGCCGAGCACTTCACCCGCCGCATCCATGACCGGATAGCGGGAATGGGCGGTTTGCTCGACCTTGGCACGGATGGTCTCGAGCGTGTCGTTGACGTCGATGAAGCTGACTTCGGTGCGATGGGTCATGATCGACTTCACGTTGCGGTCGCCCAACCGGATGATTCGCCGCAGCATTTCGTGCTCTGACTTCTCGATCGCGCCACTTTCGACGCCCTCGGCCATGATCGCCTGGACCTCTTCTTCCGTGACATGGTCGCTATCGCTGGAAACACCAAAGATCCGCATGAACAGCGATGCCGACATCTCGAACAGATAGACGATCGGCGCGGCAAGGCGCGACAGAAACGACATCGGACCCGCGACGAACATTGCCACGCCTTCCGAGTTTTTCAGCGCCAGTTGCTTGGGAATGAGCTCGCCGATCACAACGGACAGGTAGGTAATCAGAGTGACGACCAGTGCGACGGCAACTGTGCTGCCATAGGGATTGATCCAGCTGATCGTGTCGAGCGTCGGCGCCAGCTTGTCGGCGATGGTGGCACCACCATAGGCACCGGCAAGCGTACCCACGAGAGTAATGCCGACCTGTACAGTGGACAGAAACTTGCCCGGATCTTCGGCCAACCGTAGCGCCAATTCGGCGCGGCTGTTGCCTTGTTTTGCCATCTGCCGCAACAGTGGCCGGCTTGCCGATACAATTGCCATTTCCGAAAGCGCGAAAAACGCATTGATCAAAAGAAGAACGAAAATAACAATCAGTTCGGACATAACCCTCGGACACCGTTGATGGGAGATACGCGCATCGGAAGCGATGCACGTCAGTTTCAGCCCTATCAAATAGGCGGAAGACGCAGTTGCAGCAAGGCGGCAACTGCAGATTTACGGTAGTTTTGGCTATGAGCGCGGTTTACCGGGCCCCAGATGCAGCGCAAATTTCGATCAAAGCGCCAGATAGAACGGCGGAATTACCGGGATGGAGCCTGGACGTCATCAAGTTCCTTGAGGGCGATCCGAACGCGCTCACGCCCGACGCGGATGACATTCTGCATCGCTGCCCTCGCCCCCGCCTCATCGCGCCGGCTGATCTGCTCGACGATCTTGATATGCGAACGCGACACCTCGTCAATGCCTTCGCGGCCCGATGCGGGCGAGCTTAACTTGAATATACCGACCAGTGCCGCCTCGATCAGGCTGCCGACGGTGCGCATGAATGGATTTCCCGAAGCTTCGACGACGGCAAGATGAAAGCGCAGATCGGCCATCGCCAGCGTTTCAGCGGTATGGTCGGGATCGCCCATCGCAACCGCCAGCCGCATCATGCCGCTGATCTCGGCTTCCGTGGCGTTGACGGCGGCAAGAGCTGCAGCGTGAGGTTCGAAGGCGAGGCGTATCTCGCTGAGATGATAGAGGAACTCTTCGTCGACGCCGCGATGGAAATGCCAAGTCAGAACATCGCCGTCGAACAGATTCCATTGATTTTTCGCCGTCACCCGGGTGCCGATACGGGCGCGCGGTACGATTAATCCCTTGGCAGCCAGCGTCTTCATTGCCTCGCGCAGAACCGTGCGCGATACCTTGAAACGTATCGCCAACTCCGGGTCGCCGGGCAAAATGGCGCCCACAGGAAATTCGCCGGACACGATGGCCTTGCCCAGTTCATCCACCACTTGCGCGTGGCTCGTGCGCGTTCGCGCACCGGTCAGGACGGTTTCGAGCAGACCTTTACGCAAGCAACTCCCCCCTCAGGAATACCTTCTGTTTTGGCGCGACAAAAACAGGATGGCCTTTTGCATCAATATGAAAGCAAACAGCAAGGCACCGATCAAAATTTTCGTCCACCAACTCGACAGCGAACCGTCGAAGGTGATGTAGGTCTGGATCAGTCCCTGAATCAAGACGCCGACGAGTGTTCCTCCGACAAACCCGGCGCCTCCTGTCAGAAGCGTTCCTCCAATCACCACCGCAGCAATCGCATCCAGCTCGACACCCACGGTGGCGAGCGAATAACCTGCTGATGTATATAGGGAATAAACGATTCCCGAAAGCCCGGCCAGAAAACCGGAAAGACCATAGATCATCATGGTCGTGCGGCCGACGGGAACGCCCATCAGGGCCGACGTCTGGGCACCACCGCCAAGCGCATAGACATTGGTACCGAAGCGGGTGCGCTGGGCAATGAGGATACCCGCCGCAAAGACCAGCAGCATCAGTCCGCCGATCAGCGTGATGCGGCCACCGCCCGGCAGCTTGTAGTAAAACGTCTTCATCGTTGCGTAGAACGGATGTTTGATCGGGATCGAATCGACCGACAGAACAAAGGCCATACCACGGGCCAGGAACATACCGGCCAGCGTAACGATGAAGGCCGGCATTTCAAGATAGTAGATGATCGCCCCCATGATCGCACCGAACAGCGTCGTGATCACGAGCACGAGCGCGAAGGCTGCGAGCGGATGGATGCCGGTATTCTGCAAGAGAACAGCCAGAAAAATACCCGTGAAGGCAATGACCGAACCGATCGACAGGTCGATACCGCCCGACAGGATCACGAAGGTCATGCCGACTGCTGCAATCCCAAGAAAAGCGTTATCTGTCAGAAGGTTGCCGATCACGCGGGTCGATAGGATGTTCGGATACTGCGCGGCACACGCCGCGTAGGAAACGACGAAGATGACGATGGTGGCGATGAGCGGGAGATATTTCTGGTTCATTGGGCGGACTGCTCTGCGGTCTCTCTACGGACGGATTTCCGGCCAAGGAACGTCAACCCGGCCTGCACGCGCGGCGACTGGATGACGAGGATGATGACGATGATCGCCGCCTTGATGATCAGGTTGAATTCCGGCGGAAAGCCCGAAGACAGGATGCCGGTATTGACCGCCTGAATGATCATGGCGCCAATCAGCGAGGCAACGATACTGAACCGGCCACCGAGCAGTGACGTGCCGCCGACGACGACGGCGAGAATGGCATCGAGTTCAAGCCAGAGACCCGCATTGTTGGCGTCGGCGCCCCTGATATCTGCCGTGACGATCAACCCGGCGACGGCGGCACACAGCCCCGACAGCATGTAAGCCGCCATCAAAAGCAGAGGCGTCTGTATTCCTGACAGCGTGCTGGCACGGCGATTGATACCGACGGCCTCGATCAGCATGCCAAGCGCGGTGCGCCGCACCAGCAAAGCCACAGCGATGCCGAACGCAAGCCAGATGACGACCGGCATCGGCAGGCCAAGGAAGGAGCCACTGCCGATGAAAATCAACCCGGGATCGTTGAAGGTCAGGATCGCGCCTTCCGTCACCAATTGGGCGATCCCTCTCCCGGCGACCATCAGCACCAGCGTGGCGATAATCGGCTGGATATTGAGCACCGAAACCAGAAACCCGTTCCAGACGCCGCAGATCAGGCCTGTGCCGACCGCCAAAAGCAAGGTCACTAGCAATGGATCGCCGCGTACGCTGGATGCGGCGGCCACGGCGCCGCAAATGGCCATGACCGCGCCCACAGAAAGATCGATGCCTTTCGTGGCGATCACCACAGTCATGCCGACAGCCAGAAGAGCGACCGGGGCGCCGCGATTGAGAATATCGATCAGGCTGCCATAAAGCCTCCCGTTCTGGATTTCGATCGAGAAGAAATCGGGAAAGACCAACCGGATCAACGCCAGAATCAGCGCTAGCGCAACGAATTGCGGCAACAGGCGGCGGCCGAGACGTTTTGCGTTGTCGATCATTGGGCGCCTCCTGCAACCGTTGCCGCAGCAATGGCATTGACGATATGTTCGGTGGTGATCTCGCTGCCAGTCAACTCCGCCACATGGGCGCGATCGCGCAGAACGATAATCCTCGAACTGTAAGCCACGAGTTCCTCAAGCTCGGACGAAATGACGATGAGCGACATGCCTTGTGCGCAGAGTTCACCGATCAGCCGGATGATTTCCGCATGGGCTCCAACATCGATACCGCGTGTCGGTTCGTCGAGAATGAGAAACTGCGGGTTGGTGGCCAGCCAGCGCGCCAGAATGGCCTTCTGCTGATTGCCACCGGAAAGCAACCGGATCGGCTTCTCCCGGTCGCTGGTGCGAATGTCCAGCGCCTTGATGTAGCGGTCGGCCAAGGCATTCTGCTCGGAGGCGGCAAGCGGCCTTGCCCAGCCACGCCGCGCCTGCAAGGCGAGAGCGATGTTTTCGCGCACGGACAATTCGCCAATGATTCCGTCAAGCTTGCGATCCTCGGGGCAAAACCCGAAGCCTTCGGCAATGGCAGCGCGTGGTGATGAGAGATTCGCCGTCTTGCCGCCGATATCGGCGCTACCACTGTCGGCCTTGTGCACACCGAACATCAATTCTGCGGTTTCGGTGCGGCCGGAACCAAGAAGGCCGGCAATACCGACGACCTCGCCCTTGCGGACATCCAGATCGAATGGGTTGATCTTGCCTGTCTTGCCGTATTTCGAAAACCGGAAATGAACAGGGCCGCTTGCCGTCTCAACCGCACCAACGGCCTTTTCGACAAACTGCAACTCATGGCCGAGCATCATCGTCACGAGTTCGCGGCGCGGCAAGGATGCGATGTCGCGGGTGCCGACCAACTGGCCGTTGCGCAGCACGGTGATCCGGTCCGAGAGATCGTAGACCTGTTCGAGAAAATGGGTGATGAAGACGATACCAAGTCCCCTCGCCCGCAAATCGCGGACAATGCGAAACAGCATTTCCACTTCCTGGGCATCGAGACTGGCAGTCGGCTCGTCGAGGATCAGCACCTTGCCAGAGAGATCGACAGCACGGGCGATGGCTACGACCTGCTGGATGGCCACGGAGTAACTCTCAAGCGCCGCGGAGACGTTGATATCGATGCCATATTGCGCAAGCAGAGCGTTTGCCCGCCTTTTCATTTCCCCGTTCTGAATGAGACCGAAACGACGAGGCTGACGCCCGAGAAAGAGGTTTTCGGCAACGCTCAGATTTCCAAGGAGATTGACTTCCTGGTAGACGGTGCCGATCCCCAGTTTCTGGGCATCGAGCGTGTCTCGTGGGTCGATCTCAGTGCCATCGAGGCTCAACTGACCAGCGTCGCGGCGGTAGGCGCCCGTCATGCATTTGATCAGCGTCGATTTTCCGGCGCCGTTTTCGCCCAGCAGCGCATGCACTTCGCCGCGCCGCAGCGAAAAATCGACCTTATTGAGCGCAATGGCGCCCGGAAAGGTTTTCACGATCCCGGCGGCGACAAGAATATCGTTTGAGCTGTTCTGCATGAAACCGGATTCTTCAACAAATGAGGTCAGCCATAGCTTACGGATTTGCGCCAGTTGCACCAGCGTCCGCATAAGGTGTGGATTGCCACGGTGCCGGGCATTCGGACGTAAGCAGTCCATCTGACAGTGACGTGCCGGCATCGCCTCGCGATCCACATCAACCGTCCAAAGACAGCGGATGTGCCCCTCGTGCAATGCCGGCAATCAATCAGTAGCCGAGGCCCTTCTTTTCTTCGTAGACCTTCTGCGGATCGTCAGCCTGGGTGTAGAGCTTCGATTCCGTCTGGATCCACTTGGCCGGCTTGGTGCCATCCTTCAGGAACGCATCGAGTGCATCGAATGCCGGACCGGCCATGTTCGGCGTCAACTCAACTGTGGCGTTGGCTTCACCAGCTGCCATCGCCTGGAAGATATCCGGAACCGCGTCGATGGAGACGACGAGAATATCCGTTCCCGGCTTCAAGCCGGCTTCCTTGATCGCCTGGATGGCGCCGACGGCCATATCGTCATTGTGGGCGTAGAGCGCGCAGATATTCTTGCCGCCGTCTTCCGCCTTCAGGAAGCTTTCCATGACTTCCTTGCCCTTGGTACGCGTAAAGTCGCCGGTCTGGCTGCGGACGATCTTGAGGTTGTCATAGCCTTTCAGCGCCTCTTCGAAGCCCTTCTTGCGGTCGATAGCCGGAGAGGAACCTGTGGTGCCCTGCAGCTCGACGACGTTGCATTGCTTGCCGCCGACCTTGTCGACCAGGAACTTGCCGGCAACGTTGCCCTCATGAACAAGATCGGATGTGACGGCCGTGAGGTAGAGATCGTCCTTCGAATCCACCGTGCGATCGAGAAGGATGACCGGGATTTCGGCATCCTTGGCTTCCGTCAGGACTTCATCCCAACCGGTGGCGACAACCGGGGCGATCAATATGGCATCAACGCCCTGTGCGATGAATGACCGCAAGGCTTTGATCTGGTTTTCCTGTTTCTGTTGCGCATCGGCGAATTTCAGGTCGATGCCGCGCTTTTCCGCCTGTTGCTTGGTCAAGGTGGTTTCGGCCGCGCGCCAGCCGGATTCGGAGCCGATCTGCGAAAAGCCGATCGTCAGGTCGGCGGCAGAGGCCGAACCGAACATGCAGGCAGCCAGAACCGTGGCACAGCTAAGTGCAGTCTTGATTTTCATGATTTCCTCCCAAAAAGCTGCTCCTCAGCAGCTTGAATAAAAAATCATACTATATTATTTATGTAAACAGTTTTTGCGCGTCTTTAAGCAAATTCACATAGTCCAGAATCGAAAAAGGGCGGCCTTGCGGCCACCCTTTCCGATTGCAACGATGGGTGCCGGATTATTGCGGCAGTTTGTCGTCAACGCCTTCGACGTAAAAGTTCATGCCGAGCAGCGTGCCGTCATCCGAGGATGCGCCGGCGGCCAGCCATTCGGAACCGTCCTGCTTCTTCAGCGGGCCGGTGAAAGGCTTCAGTTCACCCGACTCGATCTTCTTCTGGGTCTCTTCCGCCATCGCCTTCACGTCATCCGGCATGTTGGTATAGGGCGCCATGCTCAGGATGCCGTCCTTCAGGCCGTCCCAGCTCGACTGGGTTTCCCACTTACCGTCGAGGAAGAGCTGCGTGCGCTTGATGTAATAGGCGCCCCAGGTATCAACGATCGCGGTCAACTGTGTTTCCGGACCAGCCTTGATCATATCGGAGGCCTGGCCGAAAGCCTTGATGCCGCGTTCGGCAGCAACCTGCATCGGTGCGGTCGTGTCGGTGTGCTGCGTCAATACGTCGACGCCCTGGTCGATCAGCGCCTTTGCAGCATCAGCTTCCTTGCCGGGGTCGAACCAGGTGTTTGCCCATACGACCTTGATCTTGAAATCCGGGTTAATCGAGCGGGCGCCGGTGACGAAGGCATTGATGCCCATGACCACTTCCGGGATCGGGAAGGAAGCGATGTAACCGGCAACGCCCTTCTGAGAGATCTTTGCGGCGATCTGACCCTGAATATAACGGCCCTCGTAGAAACGGCTGTTATAGGTCGCAAGGTTTGGCGCCGTCTTGTAGCCGGTCGCATGTTCGAACTTAACATCCGGGAATTTTGCGGCAACCTTGACGGTCGCATCCATGAAGCCGAACGACGTGGTGTAGATCAGGCCGCAGCCGGAGCGTGCCAGGCGCTCGATGGCGCGCTCGGCATCCGGGCCTTCCGGAACGCTTTCGAGGAACTGGGTTTCGATCTTGTCGCCGAGCGCCTTTTCAAGCTCCAAACGGCCAATATCGTGTGCCTGAGTCCAGCCGCCGTCGGTCTTTGAGCCGACATAGACGAAGCAGACCTTTGCCTTGTCGGCAGCGTAGGCGCCGGCGGAAAAGCCGATGACCGCTGCTGTCGTGGCGAGTGCGAAAAGTAGTTTTTTCATTTTGACCTCTGTAGGTTTGGTTTACGTCGTTGTTCTTGTTTACCGGTCCGGCACAAAGGACTTGCCGAGCGACGCCGGCGTATTGATCAATGTCATGCGTCGATTGTGCGAGATGAGAATGAGTACGATAATTGTCGCCAGATAGGGAAGAGCGGAAAGAAACTGCGAGGGAATGCCGATGCCGAAGGCCTGGGCATAGAGCTGACTGATCGATACGGCGCCAAACAGATAACCGCCGGCCACGATCCGCCATGGCCGCCAGGAGGCAAATACCACTAGCGCCAGCGCGATCCAGCCACGCCCGGCCGACATGTTTTCCGCCCATTGCGGCGTATAGACCAGCGATAACTGAGCGCCGGCCAGACCGGCGCAGGCACCGCCGAACATCACGGCCAGATAGCGCGTGCGGATGACATTGATGCCGAGCGCATGCGCTGAAGCGTGGCTATCGCCGACGGACCGGAGTTTCAGGCCAGCACGGCTTTTGAACAGGAACCAGTTGACGCCGGCGACCAGCGCTATCGACAGATAGAAGATCAGATCCTGCTTGAACAGGACGGGGCCCAGAAACGGGATATCCGAGAGGACCGGAAAGACGATCTGCGGCAGTTTGATCCCGGATTGCCCGAGATAGGGTTCGGCGATCATGCTGGAAACACCGAGCCCCAGGATGGTCAAGGCCAGCCCTGTCGCCACCTGATTGGCAACCAACGTCAAGGTGAGGAAACCGAACAGCAGCGAAAACAGCGCGCCCGCCGCGATACCGGCGAGAATGCCGATATAGGGAGATCCGGTGACCTGCGTGGCGATGAAGCCGCAGGCCGCCCCCATGACCATCATGCCCTCGACGCCAAGATTGAGGACGCCGGACCGCTCGGTGACCAGTTCGCCGATCGCCGCGAGGACCAAGGGAGTCGCCGCCGTGATAATGGTCAGCAGCATCGCTTCGAAAATTCCCATCAGCGTATCCCCTTACCGGCCGTCTCGCTCAGGTCGTACCACATCATCCTGATCTTGTAGTGGATGAGCGTGTCGCAGGAGAGCACGAAGAACAGCAGGAGCCCCTGGAATACCCGGATCGGCTTGTCGGAAATCTGCAGCGAAACCTGCACCGCCTCGCCACCGAGATAGGTCAGCGCCAGCACAAGCCCGGCAACCACAATCCCGAGTGGATTGAGGCGTCCGAGGAAGGCAACAATGATCGCAGTAAAGCCGTAGCCGGGTGAAATCACCGGCCGTAGCTGCTGGATCGCGCCGCTGACCTCAGCAATGCCCGCAAGACCCGCCAGAGCGCCAGAGAGCAGCATGGAAAACCAGATCATCTTGCGCGACGAAAAACCGGCGAAACGCCCTGCCCGCTGCGATTGGCCAAGCACGGTGATCTCGAAACCCTTCAGCGTGTAGCGCATCATGAACCAGACCAGGATCGCCGCGATAATCGCGAAGCCAAAGCCCCAATGCGCCCGTCCGGACGCGATCATTTCAGGCAGGATGGCGGTTGCGTCGAAGGTCCGGGTTTCCGGAAAATTCATGCCGCCCGGATTGCGCCAGGGGCCGCGCACCAGCCAATCGAGAAACAGCTGCGCGACGTAGACCAGCATCAGGCTGGTGAGGATTTCGTTGGTGTTCAGATGTGCCTTGAGGAAAGCCGGAATGCCCGCAAACAGCGCACCGCCCAGCATGCCGAGCAGCATCATCAGCGGCAGAACCAGCGGCGATTGCCATTCATAGAACACGACGGGCAGGATCGACCCGGCGATCGCCCCCATGATGAACTGACCTTCGGCGCCGATATTCCAGTTGTTCGAACGATAGCAAACGGAAAGACCGACAGCGATGAGTATGAGCGGCGCTGCCTTGATCGCCAGTTCGTGCAGCGACCAGACCTCCGTCAGAGGCTCGATGAAGAAGCTGTAAAGGGCGGCGATCGGGTCCTTGCCGAGCATCATGAACATGATGCCGCCGAAAATGAGCGTCAGCCCGAGCGCGATGAACGGCGACAGGATGGAAAACAGCTTGGAGACGTCAGGGCGCCGTTCCAGTTCAATGCGCATGCGCCGTCTCCGCAGTCTCGGTCTTGCCATACATGCCGCCCATCAACAGTCCGATTTTTTCGCGCGACAGTTCCGATGCCGGATAGATATCGGAAAGTTTGCCTTCGCTGATCACCGCAATTTCCGTCGCCACTTCGAAGATTTCATCAAGGTCCTGGCTGATAACAAGGACTGCGGAACCGGATTTAGCCAGATCGACAAGCGCCTGCCGGATACGGCTGGCCGCACCTGCATCCACCCCCCAAGTCGGCTGATTGACGATCAACACCGTCGGCTGACGGTCGAGTTCGCGGCCGACAATGAATTTCTGCAGATTGCCACCCGACAGGGAACCGGCTGGTGGATTTTCGCCGCTCTTGCGCACATCCATTGCTGAGGAAATACGCTTCGCCGCCATTTTGACTGCATCCTGGCGGATCAGCCCGAGCGGACCGCCGCCGAGAAAGGCGCGCCGGTCGGACTGGCTACGGGCAAGGATGAGGTTGTCGGAGAGCGACAGCGCCGAAACGGCAGCATGTCCATGCCGCTCCTCCGGCACGAAACTCGCCCCCATCAGCCGGCGGGCATTGATGCCGCGCGTACCGACCGGTTTGTCCGAGATCAGAATGACATCATCGCTGGCGACAGGATATTCGCCGGACAGCGCGTCGAAAAGCTCTCCCTGCCCGTTGCCCGCAACACCGGCAATCGCCAGCACTTCTCCGGCATGCACCTTCAGACAGATGTTCTTCAGGGCAACGGCAAAAGGCGTTCTGGCAGCGGCGGACAGATGGCGAGCCTCAAGCTTGACGGTACCCTTTGAATTTGTGCCTTCGGCACTGACATGCGCGACATCACTGCCGACCATCATACGGGCCAGCGAGGATGGAGTTTCCTGGCGTGGATCGCAGGCGCCGGTCACCTTGCCATGGCGCAGAACAGTGGCGCGGTCGCAGATGCGCTGCACCTCTTCCAGCCGGTGGCTGATATAAAGCACCGAGCGCCCCTCGGCTTTCAGCTTGTTCAATGTTTCGAACAGCCGGTCGGCCTCCTGCGGCGTCAGCACCGAAGTCGGCTCGTCGAGAATGATCAGCTTCGGGTTCTGCAGCAAGGCGCGGACGATTTCGATTCTCTGGCGCTCGCCTACCGACAAGTCGGCCACATGCGCATGCGGATCGAGCGGAAGTCCATAGGCATGCGAAAGGTCGGACGCTTCCTTGGCGATCTTTGCCAACGACACGCCGGGATCCATCGACAGGGCAATATTTTCAGCGACGGTCAGTGCTTCAAACAGCGAAAAATGCTGAAACACCATGCCGATGCCGAGCTTGCGGGCGGCACTGGGGCTGGTGATGCGCACCGGCTGCCCCTGCCAGACGATCTGGCCGCTGGTGGGCGCAAGCACACCGAACAGCATCTTGACCAGTGTCGACTTGCCGGCGCCATTCTCGCCGAGAAGTGCGTGAATTTCGCCCGGTCTAATATCGAGATTGATTCCGTTACAGGCCGCGAATGTGCCGAACAGTTTTGTCAGTTGGCCAACAGCCAGCAATAGACTGTTGGCGGGTTGTCCCTCAGCCGACACGCCGCCCCTCTTTTCTCATTCTCTGCTGCCCTGGCTGCCTCTCCGGCTTGTCTCAGGGAATCAGCAATGTTGTTCCGCTCGTTTTTCTTGCTTCCAGATCTGCATGCGCCTGACTTGCATCGGCAAGCGCATACGTCTGGTTGATATTGATACGCACTTTGCTGCTTTGCACAACATCAAACAAGGAGTTTGCACATGCCTCCAGCGCCGCCCGTGTGGAAACATAGCTGAACAGGGTCGGCCGTGTTGCAAACAGCGAGCCCTTTTGCGCCAGGATGCCGATATTGACGCCCTCCACCGGGCCTGAAGAATTGCCAAAACTCACCCAGAGGCCGCGCGGCTTGATGCAATCGAGCGAGGCCGGATAGGTATCCTTGCCGACAGAATCATAAACCACGTCGACACCCTTGCCGCCGGTGATCTCCTTGACCGCGCTGACAAAATTGTCGGTGCGGTAGTTGATGACATGGTCGTATCCATGAGCCAGCGCCAGATCGATCTTGTCCTGCGAACCCGCAGTTCCGATGACCGTCGCACCGAGCGCCTTGGCCCATTGGCCAGCGATCAGGCCGACACCGCCCGCGGCCGCGTGAAACAGAAGCGTGGTTTCCGGCCCGACCTTGAAGGTCTGATTGAGCAGGTACTGCGCCGTCATGCCCTTCAGCATCATTGCCGCCGCCGTTTCCAGCGTGATGCCATCAGGCACCTTCACCAGCTGCGAAATCTCGATATTGCGCTCGCTCGCATAGGCTCCATCGGAGGATGCGTAGGCTACCCGGTCACCAACCGAAAAGCTGCTGACATTATCGCCGACCGCCGTGACAATGCCCGCGCCCTCTTTACCCGGAATGAAGGGAAGTCCTTCGGCCGACTTGTAGAGGCCTGTACGAAAATAGACGTCAATGAAATTCACGCCGACCGCGACCTGGCGGATCTGCACTTCGCCCGGCCCTGGGGCAGAAAGCGTTACACCTTCAATTTTGAGAACTTCCGGTCCGCCAAGTGTGCGCACCATGATGGCCTGTGCCATGAAACCTCCTCAACCCCGTCCAAGCCGGGGAAATATCTGCAAGACGAAACCGATGACATAGAGATAGATGCCGGTACCGACGACGCCGGCCACGACCCAGGCAGGAGTGTCGAAATGCAAAAGCAGCGCGTAGCCGCTGAGCACCGACCAGACAGCAAAGACGGCCAGATTGAGCGGCCGCAGGCGCTTGACGCGCACCGGGTGCAGGAAACTGATCGGCATGAAGGTCAGGACAACTGATACGGCGACGACGATCGAGGCCGCCAGTTCGCTGGCATCGATGACGAACAGCGTGAACACCACCATGTTCCAGACGACCGGGAAGCCGGAGAAGAAATACTCGTCCGTCTTCATACCCATGTCGGCATAATAAATCGCACTCGACATGACGATGGCACCGGCGGCAAAGAACGACCATGGTTCACCGATCATGCCGCTCTGATAGAGCGCAAAGGCAGGAAGAAGCACATAGGTGACATAGTCGATGACATTGTCGAGCGTATCGCCGGACCAGTTCGGCAGCACTTCCTTGACGCGAACCTTGCGGGCAATCGGCCCGTCGATGCCATCGACGGCAAGAGCCAGACCCAACCACCAGAACATATCGACGAATCGGTGCTCGGCTGCAGCAACCACGCCCAAAAAGGCGAGGAATGATCCGGATGCGGTGAGAATATGAACGGAAAATGCGCGAATTTCCGCGTAGGGCACGCGCTTGTAGTTAAAAAACTTCATCGGCAGACGCACCCTGTCCTTACTCTGCGCTTTCCTTGGAAGCATGCTGAACCGGCCGTTTCACTAGCCCACGCTCCCGTACCCGCACTGTTGCGCGGGTGTTGGCGGTAATATGCACCGTTTGCGTTTGGCTGCCAGCAAAAATCACCTAACGCCGCAAAAGCACAAGAATCAGCTGTGGATGCGACGTGCATCTGCGCCATTTCACCCCATTTCCTTCGCAGCCGCCGACAGTTAAGATCGAACCCTCAACAGATACATGCACGGGAAGCGGACGCCATGGAGCACTTTGAAATCGCAGTCGTCGGTGCGGGGCTCGCCGGATCTCTGGCAGCGCTTGCGGTTGCCGATACCGGCCGCAGCATCGCGCTGATTGCGCCGGTGGCTGGCAAAGCCGATGGACGGACTACGGCGCTGATGGATCAATCAATTGAGCTCGTGCGGAAACTTGGCCTCTGGCAGGCCGTTGCGCCATTGGCAGCCCCTCTTTCCAGCATGCGGATCATCGACGCAACAAACCGGCTGCTGCGCGCGCCGACAGTGACCTTTCACGCCGCAGAAGTCGGACTAGAGGCATTCGGATACAATATTCCCAACGCTCCCTTCCTTACCCTCCTGGAACAGGAAACAGCCAAACGGCCGACGTTCACGCGTCTTGTTGCGAGCCTGGCGCAGGTCGAATTTGAACCCGAGCGCGCCGTGCTGACGCTCGATGATGGGCGCACCATCACGGCCAGCCTTGTGATCGGCGCCGACGGCCGGAAATCCGGCGTACGCGCGGCCGCCGGTATCGAGGTGCGCAACTGGTCCTATCCGCAAAGTGCGCTTGTGCTCAATTTCTCCCATCAGGTGCCCCACCAGAACATCTCGACGGAATTCCACACACCGCACGGCCCGTTTACGCAGGTTCCATTGCCCGGTGGTTTGCGATCCAGCCTTGTCTGGGTTCAGAAACCGGAAGACACCGAAGCGGCGCTGGCCCTTTCGCCTGACGCTCTGGCATTGGCGGTGGAACAGCGCATGCAATCCATGCTCGGGAAAGTGGTTATAGAAGGTGCGGCCCAGTCATTCCCGCTCTCCGGCATGACTGCCCACGCCTTCGGCAAGGGCCGGGCGGTCCTGATCGGCGAAGCCGCCCACGCCTTCCCGCCTATTGGTGCACAGGGACTGAATCTCAGCCTGCGCGACATCATGGCCGCCCTATCGCTGCTCGGATACTCACCTGTTCCTGACGATTTTGGCGGCCGTTATGACCGCAAACGGCGCGCCGACATTCTCAGCCGCACCGTCAGCGTCGATCTGCTCAATCGCTCCCTCTTGTCTGACTTCCTGCCCGTACAGATGCTGCGTGCTGCAGGCCTGCAGGCTTTGGCAAGTGTAGCGCCGCTGCGCAATCTGATGATGCGCGAGGGGATCAATCCAGGCAGTGCGCTGCAATCCCTGCGTGGTGCGTTACGGGAAAAGATCGGCCGGAAGAGCGCCTGAACTGATCAGATAGAGCAGCATCGTCACCGTCGCCACCGAAAGGACGGTGGTGATCAGGATCGTTGCCGACGCCCGCTCCTGCCAGACTCCGTATTGCTGGCCGATGACAAAGACGTTGGTCGCCGTCGGCAACGCGGCCAGAAGCACAGCTGTCTGCACCCAGACCGGCTCGAAATTGCCGGCAAGGCTCATGACCAGATACATCAGCACCGGGTGCAGGATCAGCTTTGCGGGAACGATATAGCCAATCTCGGCAGGGATGCGTTTCAGCGGCCGCAGCGCCAGCGTCACGCCCATGGCAAACAGCGCGCAGGGTGCAGCCGCCTGCGCCAGATAATCGATCAGGCGTTGAACGGGCAGCGGCGGCTGAAACGCAAAATAGGCTGCAATCACGCCCGCAATTGTCGAGAGAATGAACGGGTGCAGCAGGATTTTTTTCGCAATCCCCAGCGTCAGCATGCCGGCTGGCCGTTTGTCGCCGCCAGCGAGCGCCATCATTGCCGGCGCCACCATGAAATGCAGCACGTTTTCGAAGCAGAAGATCAGCGCAACCGGCACTGCAGCCGGTTCACCCAGCGCCAGCAAGGTCAGCCCCGGCCCCATGTAGCCGATATTGCCATAGGCTCCAGCCAGCCCTTGAACGGTTGATTCCGCCAGCGAATTGCGGCGAATGAGGTAGCCTGCGCCGAAGACAAGCGCAAAAATCGTGTAGGTGACACCCATCGAGGTGAAGACGAAATCGAAGCGCGTCAACTGCTCGATCGGCGTCTTTGAAACCAGCTTGAAGAACAATGCCGGCAGCGACACGTAGATGATGAAGATATTGAGCCAGCCCATGGCATCGCCAGCGCCCTCGCCCGCCGGACGGCGAGCCAGCTTCGCAGTCAGATAGCCAACGAAGATCAGGCCGAAGAACGGCAGTACCAAACCCGCTATTTCAGCCATTCTACACTCGACCTCTGTTTGAGGTTCGTGCTTAACCGATTTGCATCAGGACTGGAAAGGTTTCCTGGAACCAGATCGCCATCGAACTGATGAAGCCGAAGACGAAGGCAAGGCCAGCGAGAATCAGCAGCACACCCATCAGCTTTTCCACCAGACCGAGATGGCGGCGGAAGCGCGACAGGAACTTCATGAAGGCGCCGGAAAACCCGGCGGCGATCCAGAACGGAATGGCCAGCCCCAGTGAATAGACCGCCAGAAGCATGGCGCCATCGGTCACCGTATCGCGCGCAGCAGCAACGCCAAGAATGGTGCCAAGCACCGGACCGATGCACGGCGTCCATCCGAACGCAAAGGCAAGCCCCATGATATAGGCGCCCGACAGCGTGGCCGGCTTGCCGTTGCCTTGAAAACGCGCCTCGCGCCCGAGAATGCCGATCCGGAACACACCGAGGAAATGCAGGCCCATAATGATGATGACGATACCGCCAATGCGCGAGAGGATGTCGATATGCTGGCGCAGTAGCAGGCCGATACTGGATGCCCCGGCCCCCAGCGCCACGAAAACAGTGGCAAACCCGAGCGTAAACAGAAATGCCGCACCAAACACCGCGCGCCGGGTGCCCGTGGACGCGACCTGCGTTTCGCCGCCACGGAACTGGTCGACCGATATGCCCGCCATATAACAGAGATAGGGCGGCACCAGCGGCAGAACGCATGGCGACAGAAAGGACAGCGCGCCCGCCAGAACGGCGGTCCAGATGGAAATATCAGCGATGGACACCAGTCAAAAACTCCAGCCTGCAATAAGCCCGGCCGTCTTAGCGCCGAAGCAGGTGTCAAACCAATCACCTTTTGGCGATCTCCTTGGAAAACATCGTTTTTGCACTTTTGCCCGTTTTTTTGGGTTGACCAAAACAAGCCCGCTGTGCATATGTCCGCCCACTTCCGCCGGACATAACAGACCGGTCTTGGGAGAGCGTAGCTCAGCCGGTAGAGCAACTGACTTTTAATCAGTAGGTCCAGGGTTCGAATCCCTGCGCTCTCACCATATTTTCCAAAATTATCAAGAGCATAAGTATTGGTGTTCGGATGTTTTCCCTCCGGATAACCTAGGTCGACGGTCCATAACCGGCGCGCCCGCCGATTGCTGCCGTGACGACATGCCGACCGCCCCCACGCCATAAGTGGTGCCTTCAGGATTCGCCCAAACTGAAAACCAAGCTTCGCCCCCAGCTTGCACCCGCACTGGACAATTGCACGCATTGCATGGATGCTGAGACCGTCTGGTGAAACTGTGAGTTTGGAGCAAAAGGAATTGCCATGAAGAAACTTGTCGCTGCGGTTGGAATCATTGTTGCTCTATCGTCCTGCACGGCGACGGAGCGGGGAACCGCGATCGGTGCAGGCTCCGGCGCCATCATCGGCGGCGCTGTCAGCAATAGCTGGGGCGGCGCGGCTATCGGCGCAGTGGCGGGTGGCGTTGTGGGCAACCTCATTGGCCGTTCCCAGGAACGTCAAGGCTATTGCATCTATCGTGACCGCAATGGACGGCGCTACGAGGCGCGCTGCTGATAGAAAATCGGCGTTTTTTTCTGGGCTTGCGCGAGCGGCGCCTCGAAGGGCGCCGCGCATGGCGTGAACAGTCCGCATGGACACTGTTGGGCTGGTGCTACCGCGATTTCGACCATGAGCCCACAGGCGAATGAAATCCAACCCTCCATCCACCGGCGTTCTTGGTAAAGGATCCGGCTATATAGCTTTGATCACTGACGACGCGATCCATGTCGCGTTTATAGACCCGTGAAAGAAAAACAGCGTCACCGGTAAGGTAACGCCGTTCATGTTTCCGTTGGCCTGTTTGACTGGGACAACTCCGGTCCGGGAACCTTTCGCCTGTCAGCCGCGGCGGTAGTAGCCCGGCCGTTCCGGGTTATATTCCGGAACTTCGCAGCGTGGATCATTGCGGCAGCGGCGGTCATCATCCCCCCGGCCCTCGCGGTCGCGCCAATCCGCGCGCCCTTCATTATTTCTGCGATCGCTACGGCGGTATTCCCGGTCTTCCGAATAGTCGGCTCTATCGCGCCAGCGCTCATTGCGGTTGTAGCGCTCGGAATAATCGCGCGGGCGTGAATAGTAGCCGTTGTCTTCGTAGGAAACGCCTTCGCTGACGCAGCCGGCAAGCATCAGGGTTGAAAGGCCGATTGCGGTGGCCACTATCAGTGTTTTCATTGTCGTTGCTCTCTCCATTCACGCGAGAGATATGGCCGCTGCAGGAGCACAGCAAGAGGCAATGATCATCGCCCCCTTTCTGTTTGAGCAATTCCCCAAAATTGGCGCAGCCTCCCAAGACGGCCAAGCGCGTGGATGGCCAAAGCAGACTACAGTCCCATCACCGGCGGCCTTGGCGCAATTTCATGGGGCTGCCGCCATATTGACGTTTGAAGGCGCGCGAGAAGGACGAAAGGCTGTCAAAACCGCAGCGAAGCGCGACTTCGCGGATACCGAGTTGCGTATCGCTGACCAGCCGGTGAGCCGTCTGCAGCCTCAGCCGCAGATAGTAACTTCCAGGACTGATGCCGAGCGCCCTGGCAAACCGCATTTCCAGCTGGCGCTGTGATTGCCCGGCCCGCAGCGCAAGGGCTGACATCGACAAGGGCCGGTCGAGTGTCCGTTCCATCAGGCGGATTGCCCGGGCAAGGTCCGGATCGCGCGCCTCCATGCGACCAAGCGACACCAGCGGCTGCGCATCCGTCGCAGCATGTGTCTCGTCGTAGACAAAGATGCTCGCCACATCGAGCGCGACCGATGAGCCAAATTGCTGCCGGATCAGGTGCAGCATCATATCGAAGGTCGGCGATGCACCGCCGGATGTCCAAAATTTTCCGTCGGTCACAAACCGGTCGGCCTTGACGGAAACATCCGGAAAAGTCAGAGCGAAATCCTCCAGTTCTTCCCAGTGGGCCGTCGCGGTGCGCCCATTGATCAGCCCGCAGCGCGCCAGGAGCCAGCATCCCGATTCGATGCCGGCGACGACCGAAAAATGCCGCGCGCTCGCCTGAAGGCTGGCGATGAACGGCTTTTGCGCATGGCGCTCCAGATTGAAGCCGCCGATGATCAAAAGGCAGTCCCCCTGTACCCGCGCCGAAAACGCCCCGGCCACAGCGATGACGACGCCGCAGGTGAGAAGAACAGGCTCGCCATCGGGAGACAGGATTTTCCAGTCGAACAGAGTTTTACCCGCCACCCGGTTGGCGGCGCGTATCGGGTCCAGCACAGAGGCCAGCGACATGATCGATGATTCGGGCAGCACCACGATCACGACCGTCACAGTGTGATCGGAATGCGCAGATGGTCGATCGGAAGTCGCAAGTGCAGACATCCGAAAAATGTCAAATTTTCTGCGCTTTATGTCAAATGAATTGGCATCACTCAGGCATGATGCCCATGTAAGACCTCCTGTCCGCAACACTAGCTGCGGATGCCTGGAAATTCCCCCTACCGACCTTTACCGGACGGGTCGAATGGCAGCGATGCCTTCGACCCGTTTTTTAACGTCATTTCACGGTTCGTCGTTTCCTTCGGTGGCCTTCTCCCGTTCCACGGCGGCCGGCTTCGACTTGACCGCGACCAGAATCTTGCCGACGGCAAAAAGCACCGTCAGTCCGGCAGCAAGCGCAAAGGCCGCGATCAACCAGTGGCCGAAGCCAAGAGCCAGGCCAATCGCACCGGCAAGCCACATGCCGGCCCCCGTCGTCAGGCCCCGCACCTCGCCGCGGGAAAGGACGATCGTTCCCGCAGCAAGGAAAGCCACGCCGGCGGTGACGGCCTCGACCACGCGCAGCGGATCAATGCGCACCTGCTCGTCTGAAAGACCGGGCATATGCACGCTCTCGATTGAAATGATGGCGAACACAGCCGATGCCAAGCTGATGAGAATGTGAGTCCGTAAACCGGCGGCCTTATCCTGCGCCTCGCGCTCAAAACCGATCAGCCCGCCGAAGAAGATCGCACCGCAAAAACGGGCGACGATTACCGGATAGGGAATTTGCGTGGCAGGAAACATGTCGGCGAAAATCTGGTCCATGCGGCCTCAACGCGTGACGCAAAACATGGTTCCGGAGGCCATCCGGCACGAAAGCGGTGTAAGAACGCGTCCCGGGCGTTGGATCGAGCATACCAGTGAAAGGAACGAATCCGGCGATAGCGCGTTACTGCACCGGTTCAACGGAGGAAATTCACATGCTGCGCGCTGGTCTTCTTTGGTTCATGGGGGTCCCCCTCGTCGTCGTCATCCTGATCTGGATGCTGTATTTTTAACGCTGGAGACCATGATGACCAATCCACCCGTCCAACTCCCCATGCCGGCACATCGCGACACATCGAGTTACCGCAATTTCATGGTGCGGGAATTGCTGATCTGGCTCGTCGGTGTTCCCGTCCCGATTGCAGCGATCATCGGCGTCTTTGTTCTTTAGCCCTCATAAGTTCGGACCGGATGACAGCGGGTTGACCTGTGAACACCCTTCGATCATCCTTGACCCAAAAGGAGGGCGATCATGATTACAGGATCCCAGTGCCGCGCCGCCCGCGCACTTGTTGAAATATCGCGCCAGCTCCTGGCAACACTATCCGGCATCGACGAAGACACGATCGCCCGCTTCGAACGAAAGCTGGAAACTCCGGCAGTGGAAACGATCGCTACACTTCAAACCACCCTGGAAAAAGCCGGAGCGATCTTCATACCGGAAGGTGAACGCGGCTTGGGTGTCCAGCTCAAATTCACCCGTTCGGAAGCCCGCCGTCTTTCCATTCTGGAAAGCCAAGGCGGCCTGGTCGCCAATGACGAGGTTCCCGGCGTTTAGATGAGTTGGCGCCCCCTCCAGGGCTCGAACGTGTGACAACCTGCTTAGAAGACCCGATAGATTAAGGGTCTTTCCAATTTGAGGTTTTTTATTCACTGGTGGCAGGAGGATTTGCCATGTGTGATCGAGTGCTGCTTTTGCAAACTCAAACAATTTCGGCGCATCGCCACACACGACGAGAAAACGGCGAGAAACTATCGGTCCATGATAGCGCTGGCGGTAACAATCCTATGGCTCAAATAACGATCCACACTTCCTAGGCCATCTTCTCTATCCGGGTGTGCCCAAAGGGATTCGCATCGCGCGGAGATTGCCCGGCGCCCTGCGACCATCACGGCCTTGGTGTGCCGAAGCGAGCGGGGGCCTTTGTCTTCGCACCATAAGCCAATTGCGGTCACCCATTCATCGGCGCATCGGATAACACCATATTCAATTGCTGTCTCACCGCCCAAACGGAAGTTGGAGACGGATTCTCACGACTGCGCCGATGAAAATAACATGAGTGTAAACTCCTAGTATTATTGTACTTTATTTACTCGGATACGTTGGTAGTATGAGCTAGGAATTGAACAGGGGCTGATTATGCAGGAGCCGTCCCACAGCAGTTCAGCGATAGTAAAATCGCCTACGAGGCGGCGTGAACTTCTGACGTTTTTTATTCTGGCGTTCGGCATATGGCCGATCATCGCGGTGGGTGTAGTGGCGAGTTACGGATTTGCCGTCTGGATATGGCAAATCATCTTCGGCCCACCCGGCCCCCTTGGGCATTGAAGGCGATGCGAACGGCGCCGACTACACGACGTTCGTTTCTGTTTGGCACATCGGCCAAGACAACCAACTTAATCTGTCCTCCAGGAACATCTCCACTCAGCCTTGAAGCGTGCACGGGCTGCGGCCTTTGTGTCGAACATTGTCCCACGCGGATCATCGTGTTGATCGATGACCTGCCAGCGCTCGACTTCTCGTCAGGCGAATGTACGTTTTGCGGTGAATGCAGTCTTGTCTGTCCTGAACCGGTCTTCGCTGCGGAGCCGCCGCATCGATTTCCCCATATTGCTGCCGTCACCGATGCCTGCCTTGCGAGGCGGGATATCGCTTGCCAGTCTTGCGGCGAGAGTTGCCCTGAGAGTGCCATCCGGTTTCGCCCGCGCCTCGGCAGCCCATTTTTACCTGAGATCAACGAGGAACTCTGCACGGGCTGCGGTGCGTGCATGCAGGTTTGCCCTGTGGGAGCATTCGAAACAAAGTCATGTGAACGGGACTCCGCCAATGCCTGAAGCACCCTCAAACTATCACATATCCAGTGCAGTGATCGCCACCTTGCCCAGGGCGACAGACCAACTCATCGCCGAACTGGCGAGAATGGAGAATGTCGAGGTTCACGGGCACGGAGGCGGAAAGATCATTCTTGTGATCGAAGGGACCAGCACCGGAATGATGGGTGATTGCCTAGCAAGGATATCGCTTCTCGACGGTGTCATATCCGCAAATATGGTTTTCGAGCATGTCGAAATGGAGAGCGTGGACAAATGACCGAAGGACTGACACGTCGTCACATTCTGAAGGCACATGCGGCCGGCATTGCCGCTGCCACCGCCGGCATCACCCTCCCCGCGGCCGCACAGCAAGTGCCCGGAGGGGTAGAGGCCTTGGAAATCAAATGGTCGAAGGCACCCTGCCGGTTTTGTGGAACCGGCTGCGGCGTGATGGTCGGCGTCAAGGAGGGGCAGGTTGTCGCCACCCACGGAGACATGCAAGCGGAGGTCAACCGTGGACTGAACTGCATCAAGGGCTATTTCCTTTCCAAGATCATGTACGGCGAGGACCGGTTGAAGACACCCCTGCTTCGCAAGAGTGGCGGGGTCTACGCCAAGGACGGCGAATTCGAGCCGGTGAGCTGGGACGAGGCTTTCGACGTGATGGCCCAGCAGGCCAAGCGCGTTTTGAAGGAAAAGGGCCCGACGGCGGTCGGCATGTTCGGCTCCGGCCAGTGGACGATTTTCGAAGGCTATGCCGCGACAAAGCTGATGCGCGCAGGCTTCCGCTCCAACAATCTTGATCCCAACGCTCGCCATTGTATGGCATCCGCCGCCGTCGCATTCATGCGAACGTTTGGCATGGACGAGCCGATGGGCTGCTATGACGACTTCGAAAACGCAGACGCATTCGTGCTTTGGGGCTCAAACATGGCCGAGATGCACCCGATTCTGTGGACCCGCATCGCCGATCGCCGCCTCGGCCACCCGCATGTTCGTGTCGCGGTTCTGTCGACGTTTACTCACCGCAGCATGGACCTCGCCGATATCCCGGTTGTCTTTACGCCCGGGACCGACCTTGTCATCCTGAACTACATTGCAAACCACATTATCCAGACCGGCCGGGTCAACGAAGCGTTCGTCCAGCAACACACCAAATTTGCCCGTGGCGCAACCGACATCGGCTATGGGCTGCGCCCGGACGATCCGGTGGAGGTGAACGCTGCCAATTCCTCCGATCCCGGCAAGACCGAACCGATGGATTTCGAGGCCTTCAAGGAATTCGTCGCCGATTACACGCTGAAGAAAGCCGCCAAGATGACCGGCGTGGAGCCGGAATTCCTCGAACAATTGGCAGAGCTCTACGCTGATCCGAAAACCAAGGTCATGTCGCTCTGGACCATGGGTTTCAACCAGCACGTCCGGGGCGTGTGGGCCAATCAGATGGTCTATAATATCCATCTGCTGACGGGCAAGATTTCTGAACCCGGCAACAGTCCGTTCTCGCTGACTGGCCAACCATCCGCTTGCGGCACGGCACGCGAAGTCGGGACTTTCGCCCACCGTCTGCCCGCCGACATGGTCGTCACCAATCCTGAGCATCGCAAACATACCGAGGAAATTTGGCGGATTCCTCATGGCATCATTCCCGAAAAGCCGGGATATCACGCTGTGCAGCAGGACCGGATGCTAAAGGACGGCAAGCTCAACTTTTACTGGGTGCAATGTAACAATAACGTCCAGGCCGCCCCCAACACCAGCAACGAGACCTATCAGGGCTATCGCAATCCGGAAAATTTCGTTGTCGTCTCAGACGCCTATCCGACAATCACGGCGATGAGCGCGGATCTCATATTGCCCGCGGCAATGTGGGTGGAAAAGGAAGGGGCATACGGCAACGCCGAACGGCGGACACATGTCTGGCATCAACTTGTGCAGGCATCTGGCGAGGCCCGTTCCGACCTCTGGCAGATGATGGAATTCTCCAAGCGGTTCACGACAGCCGATGTCTGGCCAGCCGAGATTCTCGAAACCAACCCCGGCTTTAAAGATAAGACGCTTTTCGATGTCTTGTTCCGCAACGGTGAAGTTGATCGCTTTCCTCTCAGCGAGGTCAATGCGGAGTACGACAATAACGAGGCAAAAGAGTTCGGCTTCTACGTGCAGAAAGGCCTGTTTGAGGAATATGCCGCATTCGGGCGTGGGCATGGTCATGACCTCGCGCCCTATGACGCCTATCACGAGGTCCGCGGGCTCCGTTGGCCCGTTGTGAATGGACAGGAGACAAAGTGGCGCTACCGCGAAGGGTATGACCCTTACGTGAAAGCTGGCGAAGGCGTGAACTTTTATGGTCAAAAGGACGGCAAAGCGATCATTCTTGCCGTACCGTACGAGCCGCCTGCGGAATCCCCCGACAAGGATTTCGATTTCTGGCTGGTGACGGGACGCGTGCTGGAACACTGGCATTCCGGATCGATGACCATGCGGGTACCGGAACTCTACAAGGCGTTTCCAGGCGCGCGCTGTTTCATGAATGCCGACGATGCGCGCAAGCGTGGCATAAATCAGGGCGCGGAAGTCCGCATCGTTTCCAGGCGCGGAGAAATCCGCACCCGCATCGACATCCGGGGCCGCAACAGGATGCCCGCGGGGGTTATCTTTGTCCCCTGGTTCGATGCCAGCCAGTTGATCAACAAAGTCACCCTCGACGCCACAGATCCCATCTCCAAACAGACGGATTTCAAAAAATGCGCGGTCAAGATTCAACTGGTCGTCTGATGCGGCCCGAATGGTTGGCAGTCATAGCCGGGATATTCGTGTTTATCGCGACGGCTGCGATTGCACAGGTTGCAACGAAGAGCGTCCCGCAACTCCAGGGGCAGACCCCTGCCATGGAGTCCGGAGCCGTCGCCGTCCTGCCCAAGTGGGTGGCGGACGACAAACGCAAGATGCGCGCCTATCCGGACCAGCCGCCGGTCATCCCCCATTCGATCGACGGCTACGAACTCTCGGTCAATGCGAACCGGTGCCTCACCTGCCACAAGCGGGAGTTCACTCAGGACTCCGGCGCGCCGATGATCAGCGTGACGCATTATATGACGCGGGATGGCCAGATGATCGCCGACGTTTCGCCCAGACGTTACTTTTGCACGGCCTGCCACGTCCCGCAGGCGGACGTACAGCCACTGGTACCTAACACCTTCAAAGACATGAGCGAGTTGGGATTCAAGCCGGCAGGAAGCGAGTAAGAAATGATCGCCTGGATCACGAAAATTGCCCAATGGGCACTGAGTATCATGACGACACCCGCCGGAACGCTCGGTCTTGGGTTCCTCACCTTGGGTGGCTTCATTGGCGGTGTCATGTTCTGGGGTGCGTTTAACACCGCTCTTGAAGTGACCAATACCGAGAAGTTCTGTACGGGCTGTCATGAAATGAAGACCAACGTGTATGAGGAACTGACGCGCACCGTCCACTTCTCCAACCGTTCTGGCGTGCGGGCGAGTTGTCCGGATTGTCACGTGCCACACAATTGGACGGACAAGATCGCCCGCAAGATGCAGGCGTCGAAGGAAGTCTGGGGCAAGATTTTCGGCACGATCAACACACGGTCGAAGTTTCTCGAACACCGTCTGGCGCTCGCGCAGAACGAATGGGCGCGGATGAAGGCCAACGACAGCCTCGAATGCCGCAACTGCCATTCATCCGTCGCGATGGACCTGCAGAAGCAGACCCAACGAGCAGCGGACATCCATACCCAGTACCTGCTCACGGGAAAAGCAACATGCATCGACTGCCATAAGGGTATTGCTCACGAGCTGCCCAACATGGAAGGCATCGACCCCGGCTGGAAAATGCCAAAGGAACTGGAGGGAAAGAAGATGGCCACCGATACGCCTGTCGATGATCTCCGGAGATTTGTAGCAGATGCACATACCGGATTGTTTTGAGCTTTTTTATCTCCGCCGCTTGCGTATTACGATCAGTTCGCTCGGAGAGCGTGCCACGGACGCCACAACTCGAATAGCAGACTGAGTGCTTCTAAGAACTGAAGCTGTCGATCTGAACGGCCGACATGAAGGCGCGAGGCCGCCCGATCGAATTCCGGACAAACATACCTTGCTCTGAGGAGTGCGGCCCCGTTTTTCTGGATGATCATGGGCGGGTGCGAATTTCCTGACCTGTGACGATGCTTCCTATCGATTGCGAGATCGAACAGCGCGCGATCTCGCATACGGCCCTCACGATCTCTGTAGAAGAAGGAGGAAGCGATCATGACGATCATCGATAAAACGAAGTCATACGCCGCGCGGGATTGGCGCAGAGCACCATTTGGCGACGCTGGAGGGATAGAAAGTTTCCGCTAGCAATTCAGACGTCGCCCAGACACATCGGCTCGCCAGACGTTAGAAACGATCGGTGGATTGCCATCCCGTTCTATCCACCCACAAGCAGCGCCACCAGCGCCTCGTTGGCCACCGCCAATAGTCATTCAGATGCCGCGTTGCCTGTTGGCTGCCCAGAAACTGCGGCCTGATGGGCAATGCTCGCAAACGCTTGAAATGAGTGGCGACCCCTGCAGGGCTCGAACCTGCGACAACCTGCTTAGAAGGCAGGTGCTCTATCCAGCTGAGCTAAGGGGCCGCTTGGAGGAGGTTTCCCTCCCGAACCGGCGGTCCTGGATCAATGGGTCCAAGGCTGCGTGCGGCTGAACCGGAAATTATCGCTGTAGGACACGCTCTTACGGGTCGATTCCTTCGGTGCGATGACACGGTATTCGATGCCGTTGCGCTCGGCATAGGCAACAGCCTGTTCGGCTGTTTCGAATGTCAACTTGACCTGCTGACGCGTATCGGCCGAGCTCGTATAGCCCATGATCGGGTCAATGGTGCGCGGCGTTTCCTGATCGAACTCAAGAACCCACAAATTCGTCTTGGCCTTGCCAGACTGCATGGCGGTTTTTGCGGGTCGATAGATTTTCGCGGACATATTTTTGGCGGCTCCACCATGGTTCACTGCTGCCGACGGCGCAATGCGCTGCCGGTGTCTGCGCATTGCCATAGCGCAGAACGAATTAAAACGAAATGACCTTGCTGAGATATATCCGCCAATTTTGCCATCTGCGCCGTTTCGCAGCAAAAAGCGAGCGCTTCACAAGCGGCGCGTGAAGCCGAACAAGGAAAGGCCTCTTGCGCTACCGATGTAACAAATTGGGAAAATCAATGGTCGGAGTGGAGAGATTCGAACTCCCGACCCTCTGGTCCCAAACCAGATGCGCTACCAGGCTGCGCTACACTCCGTGACCCGTCGATGGCGGGGAGATACACGCTTCCCCCTGCCCCTGCAACACCTAAATTGCACAATTCCACAGATGCGCCAAAGGATTGACCGGATGGTCAGGGCTTCAAATCGGAGATGCGCTGACTATCGACAACATCGCCCGTCGCAATACCTAGGCGATTGACGGTGCCTGCATTCAATTCGAGAACGAAAGCGACCGGAACGCGCGAATCAATGATGGCTTCCGACAGCGGTACGGCGTTCTCACGAATCGTCTCTATCCTGCCGTCCTTGGCGATGAACAGCATGTCGAGCGGAAGATAGGTGTTCTTCATCCACATCATCACTTGCCGCGTCACACCGAAATCAAACAGCATGCCGTGGTCGCGCGCCATATGGCGGCGGTTCATCAGGCCCTGCGATCGCTGCTCGTTGTCCACTGCCAGTTCGACGGTGAATTTATGCACCTTGCCGCCAGTGGAGATGATCTGCAAAGGCGCGGTTTCGAAGGTGACGTCAGCGGCGGCAGCGAAAAAAGGAACAAGCCACAAAAAAAGCGCCACGAGGGCGCTTCCGGCGAGGCGCAGACAAGACGTGCGCATCAGTGTGCCCGGCCTACTGGTGCCGGTATGTCAGGATGAATTTCGGCGGCCATCAGACCCTTGTCCCCATCGCCGAAACGCACCAGAACGGTCTGACCGGGACGCAGTTCGGTAAGCCCGAAACGACGCAGGGTTTCCATATGGATGAAAATATCCTCTGTACCGTCGCCGCGCGTCAGGAAGCCGAACCCCTTGGTGCGGTTGAACCACTTGACCAGGCATCGCTCCAGCCCGCTGGTCGGCGTCACCTGAACGTGGGTCTTGACCGGCGGCAGCTGCGAGGGATGGATCGCGGTTGACTGGTCCATGGAAAGGATGCGGAAAGCCTGATAGCCGCGGTCACGCCTTTGAATGAGCGCAACCACGCGGGCGCCCTCAAGCACGGTCTGGTAGCCGTCGCGGCGCAGGCATGTGACGTGAACCAGGACATCCTGCATGCCGTTGTCGGGAATGATAAAGCCGAATCCCTTGGCAACGTCGAACCATTTGATGACGCCGGTTATTTCAACCAGATCGAGAGCGTCATTGGCAAAATCGTCATCCGGCGTGACGCCCTTTGCTGAAATTCTGTCCGCCATTGCCTATCCAGCCCCTCGATTACGCGTCACATCATTACGGTTAACTGATTCTTGACGATCAGAATAACATCGTCCCGCCGCACATGTGCAAGCCCCCGGATGAAATTTGCCGTCAAAGCACATTAGCCGCCGAGCCTTGCCTCTGGCTGGTTGTCGGCTAAATATACTCCATCTTCCGCAAAACAAGGATATACCAATGCGTTATCTGCACACGATGGTTCGCGTCAAAGATCTGGACGCTTCACTTCACTTCTGGGTCAAGCTGTTTGGCCTTGTGGAAATCCGCCGCTACGAGAATGAAAAGGGCCGCTTCACCCTGATTTTCCTCGCCGCTCCCGGCGATCTCGATCACGCCAAGGCAGAATTGTCGCCCTGCCTGGAACTCACCTACAACTGGGACACCGAGGATTACACCGGCGGCCGCAATTTCGGCCACCTGGCCTACGAGGTCGACGACATCTACGCGACCTGCCAGCATCTGATGGACAGCGGCGTCATCATCAACCGGCCGCCACGCGATGGCCACATGGCCTTCGTCCGCTCGCCGGACGGCATTTCCATCGAAATTCTGCAGAAGGGTGAGAGCCTTGCGTCGCAGGAACCCTGGGCCTCGATGGGCAATACCGGCGCCTGGTAAGCTCCGCACAATGCGACTGGGCGATATCTGCCACTGCTTTCCAGCACCGATGGTTGCTGGGCTGCACGTATCGCCTGCGTCAGCGCAGGTTTACAAATAGCGGTACGTTCACTAATGTTTGAACGAAACGTTAAGGGGATAAAAGGTGCACACAGCGTTACGCTGGCAGGCACGTTATCCCCGGTTGAACCGGTCAAACCGCAATGGAGGAGGTGTGGCGATCCTTTAAACAGGGCCACGCTGATCGTGCGGTTTGTCACGTCTGATGAAAGGCCATGACGGCAAATGTCGCCCGGCCCGCATTGAGTGGGGATCCAACGTTGCGCCATATTTTGCAGAAAGCGGCGGCGATTCGCGGCCTTGGCTGTGCACTTGCGCTGAGCGTTTCAACAATGATGCTGTCGGGTTGCGTTTCCGCCGCAAAGGAAACGGCCGAAGCCGCGACAGCAGCAGAAGATGTGGTGCCGGAAATCGCGTCCACTGACGCGGCCCAAGCGGCGTCCGGTTCCTATCAGGATCAGCAGGTTTCTGCTGTTGGCGCCAACGGCCAACAACACCCCGCAACCCAAGCCACCGCAATGATGCCTGCGCCCAACAATGGACAGCCGTCATCGCTGACGATGCAAAACACTGGCCTGAATGCCACCTCGAACAGCATCTTTGCGGTCCAGACGCCGAACGCGGTGACGGCTCAGGGTGCCACGACAGCCACAGGCAATGCACCACTGCCGGCTGCGCAAGCCACCGGCGTTAATCCCGCGACAAACAGTCTTTTCAACAGTGGCCAGCCGGCAGCAAGCCAGATTCCCCTGCCGCTGGAAGGCGCGAGCAATGCCGACGGTGCGGCAGCCGCTCAACAACAGTTGGCGAGCGCGGAAATTGGTGCTGACGGCACGCCGCTCCCCGTTGCCGTGCCGATCCCGTCTAGCGGCGACGGCATGCGAAACGCCGATGCACAGCAAACAGCAGCCCTGCAAGCCGCATCCGCGGAGGGCGTCAACAGCGCGACGGCAATGATTTCCGATTCCGGAAATTCGCAGAACAGCGAGGATAAATCGGATGAGGCGGAAAAAACCCTGACGCTTGCCGGCCTGTTTGCTGCCAAGCGCAAGAACCGGAACCAGTTCAACAATGATCGCTTCGCCAAGACCTCCGAAAAGAAGACGCTCGTTGCCAGCAACCTGAAACCGCAGCAGATTGCCGCGCTCGGGTTCACCGCCCTGCCCGGCGTGCGAACCACGTCGATGTTTGCGACTGTCGATGATTCGCAACCGGGGCACGACGACGATAGTCCTGCGGTGGAAATGGCGTCATTGTCGGGCCTCGCTCGCCTCGCGCCGAACGGGCTGATGCTGCAAACCGAAAAGGTGGAAACGGGCTGTTTCCAACCCGATTTGTTGCAGGTTCTGAAGGTCATTGAGACTCATTACGGCCGAAAGATCATGGTGACCTCCGGCTTGCGCGATCTGAAGCACAATGCCAGTGCCGGTGGACGCAAGCACTCGCTTCACACCACGTGCCAGGCCGCCGACATCCAGGTGCCTGGCGTCAGCAAATGGGATCTTGCCGAATATCTGCGTACTATTCCGGGACGCGGCGGCGTTGGAACCTATTGCCACACGGAATCCGTCCATATCGACACGGGCGAGGCCCGCGATTGGAATTGGCGCTGCCGCCGCCGCAAGGGTTAACGACAACAATCTGTTTTAATTAGACAATTCCTCCAACCGCTAAAAACCGTTCGTTATCAGAACTTTTTTACAGGAAAATGAAATTTGCCGCTTGCGGTATTCAAAACCCCTGATTATAAGACGCCCACACAACGGATGCGCCCTTCGTCTATCGGTTAGGACACCAGATTTTCATTCTGGGAAGAGGGGTTCGACTCCCCTAGGGCGTACCATTGTGATCCTCCTTTCCAGCGAAAATATATGCCTCGCAGACGCTTAAAACAGGCGTTGCGGGCGTTTTTGCGTCACATAAACTCAAGCCGTTTAACCGCTGATTTTGTTGTGAAAAATTCTTTCGAAAAATGCGATTTAGCGCTTGCAGCATTCATCGTGTCTGTCTATAAGACGCCCACACCACTGATGCGCCCTTCGTCTATCGGTTAGGACACCAGATTTTCATTCTGGGAAGAGGGGTTCGACTCCCCTAGGGCGTACCATGGTCTCTCATTCATCCACCCACATTGACGCATTTTCCGGCTTTCAAAGCTTTTAGCCTTGTTGCACGCCTCCGGTTCAGAATGCCTTTGCCGCGTCGATAATGCGCAGTTGCACGCGGCGTGTTCCCTGCCACATGTCTGCCGAGACAGAGGCGGCTACGTGTAGCGAAGTGCCACGCTCGGACAGCAGCAAGTCGCCCAGCGGTGTCTCCAGAGCACGGAACGCGATACCCTCGACCCTCGAACCGTCCTGGCCTTCCAGCGTCACCTTCACGTGATTGGCGCCGACCTGGCGCGAATCCCGCAGGCGGTGCGCCGGCAAGGCAAAGACGGGCTGCGGATGCCCTGCCCCGTATGGGCCTGCCTGCTCCAATTGATCGATTAGCGCCAGATTGGCGCCGGCGGCGCCCAAGGCGCCGTCAATCTTCAGCGTCTCGGCCGAGACGAGGTCTTTGACGGTATTCTGCGCCCTCTCGTCGAAGAAGTGCCTGAGCTTGCCGAGATTGGCGCGCTCGACGGTCAGGCCCGCCGCCATCGCGTGGCCACCGCCTTTGACCAGCAGGCCATTATCGACAGCCGCGCGAACGATTTTGCCGATGTCGAAGCCGCTGATCGAGCGGCCCGATCCCGTTCCCTTGCCATTGATATCAAACGAGATCGCAAAGGCCGGACGGCGAAACTTTTCCTTCAGGCGTGCAGCCAGAAGGCCAACGATGCCCGGGTGCCAGTTTTCACGGGCTGTGACGATGATCGAAGCCGATTCGCCGGTGCCGTATTCCGCCAGCGCTTCGGCCTCCGCCTCTGCCAGCATCGCCACCTCCATCACCTGCCGCTCTCGGTTGAGCTCGTCGAGTTTGGCGGCGATCTCTTCGGCGGCGGCCTCATCCTCCAGCGTAAGCAAGCGGCTACCGAGTGCCGCATCGCCGATACGGCCGCCGGCATTGATGCGCGGGCCGATCAGAAAGCCGAAATGATAGGGCGTCACCGGCCCGCCAAGCCCGGCCTTGCGAAACAGGGCCGACAGGCCCGGGTTCTGCATATGCCGTGCGGCAACCAGCCCCTTGACCACGTAGGCCCTGTTCAGCCCCTTTAGCGGCACCACATCGCAGACCGTCGCCAGCGCGACAATATCAAGCAAGGCGAGCAGATCGAACGAGGCGACACGCTTGTCACCGGCTTCACGCAACTGGCGCACGGCATTGACGAGAACGAGGAAGACGACACCGGCGGCGCAGAGATGCCCCTGCCCCGACAGATCGTCCTCGCGGTTTGGATTGACCAGCGCCACGCAGGGCGGCAGTTCCGCACCGACCTGATGATGGTCGATCACAACGACATCGATGCCGCGCGCCTCGGCAGCCGCCAGCGATTCGTGGCTGGTCGAGCCGCAATCGACGGTAACAATCAACCGGGCGCCATTATCGATCAGCTGGTTGATGGCAGCAGGATTGGGACCGTAGCCTTCAAAAATCCGATCGGGAATATAGATTTCCGCCGCGACGCCAAAATGGCGCAGGAAGCGGAACATCAGTGCCGAGGACGCGGCGCCATCGACATCGTAGTCTCCGAAAATGGCAACCTTTTCGCGCGCCGTGATCGCGGCGACGATCCGGGCGGCAGCCTTGCTACAATCGGTCAGCGTATCGGGATCGGGCATCAGCGAACGAATGGTCGGATCGAGAAATGCCACCGCGTCGTCCATGGTCACGCCGCGGCCCGCAAGTACCCGTGCGATGAGATCGGAAAACCCGTGAACCTGGCTGATGGCCAATGCGCGGTTCTGACCGGCCTGGTCGAGCCGCGATACCCAGCGCTGTCCGCTGACCGACCGCTCGACATTGAGAAACGCCCGCTGGACGGGATCTGGCACTTCAATCATCGTACACCCATGACTTTTGACCGTTCGTACGCGGGTTTTGCATCCTGTGCAAACAGCAACGAAAACGGCCCCATCCGGATACAATCCGGATAGGGCCGTAAGACATTCAATGGCAAAGGGGGATCAGGCTGCCTTCGGCCGCTCGATGCGGATAACCTGCGGTTCGCCGACCAGATAACCCTCGGCCTTGATCGACGCCACGGCCTTGCGCACCGAATCCTCGGTCGTCGCGTGGGTGACAAGGATGATCGTCTGCGGTTCGCCAGTATCCACGGGCTGCTTGGAGTGCTGGACGATCGATTCCAGCGAAATCCGGTTCTCTGCCATGCGCGTCGCAATGCTTGCAAACACGCCGGTCTTGTCGAGAACCTTCAGGCGGATGAAGTATCCGCCCTCATGGCTCTGGATCTGCGCCTGTTTGTACGGCAGCAACGCCGTGACAGGGCGGCCAAACGCCGGAACATGCTGGGCTCCCGGGCGGCTCTTGGCCAGATCGGCGATATCGCCGAGTACGGCGGATGCCGTTGCATTGCCACCAGCACCCGGGCCGACCATCAGCAATTCGCCAAGGATATCGGATTCGATTGCCACGGCGTTGGTGACACCATCAACCTGCGCAATCACCGAATCGAGCGGTACCATGGTCGGGTGCACGCGCTGCTCGATACCACTCTCCGTGCGCTGGGCAACGCCGAGCAGCTTGATACGGTAACCGAGATCGGCGGCTGCATGGATGTCGTCGATCGAGATATTGGTGATGCCTTCAAGATAAATGTCATCGGCAGCAATTGCCGTACCGAAAGCAAGGCTGGTGAGGATCGACAGTTTGTGGGCGGTATCGTTGCCCTCGATGTCAAAAGCGGGATCGGCTTCAGCATAACCAAGGCGCTGGGCCTCCTTGAGGCAGGCCTCGAACGACAGGCCTTCCTTTTCCATCTTGGTCAGGATGTAATTGCAGGTGCCGTTCATGATGCCGTAGACGCGCGAAATCGTGTTGCCCGTCAGCGATTCCCGCAGTGCCTTGATCACCGGAATACCGCCGGCGACCGCAGCTTCGTAATTCAGAAGCGCGCCATGCTCTTCAGCCAGACCGGCAAGCGCGATGCCGTGGGCTGCCAGCAGCGCCTTGTTGGCGGTGATGACGTGCACGCCGCGCGACAGGGCAGCCTTGACGGCGGACAGAGCCGGTTCACCGGCACCGCCCATCAATTCGACGAAGACGTCGATATCGGCAGTGCTCGCCAGCGAAAGCGCATCTTCGTGCCAGTCGATGGCGGAAATGTCGATGCCGCGATCACGGTTCCTGTCACGTGCCGTAACGGCGGTGATTTCGATGGCCCGGCCGCATGTCGTCGCCAGCGCCTCGTGGCGTTCCTGGAGAATACGCACGAGCGAGGCACCAACAGTTCCCAAGCCCGCAATGCCGATTTTAAGGGCATCTGCCATACACGTTTCCTAACATTAACATATCGAGAGCGCTCCGCCTGAAACGGCGGAGCAGATTTTGAGGAAACTGGAAAATCCAATGCCTCAGCGGTGAGCGTTCAGCGAGATGACGTTGTGCAACGTATCGTCGGCTGTCGACAGGAACTTCTTGAGGCTGCGGGCGGCCTGGCGAATGCGGTGTTCGTTTTCAACCAGCGCGATGCGGATGTAGTCGTCGCCCTGCTCGCCAAAACCGATGCCGGGTGCCACTGCGATATCGGCCTTTTCGACCAGGAGCTTGGAGAACTCCAGCGAACCGAGATGACGGAACTTTTCCGGGATCTTGGCCCAGGCAAACATGGTGGCGGCCGGCGGCGGCACATCCCAGCCGGCCTTGCCGAAGCTTTCGACCAGCACGTCGCGGCGGCGCTTGTAGATATTGCGCACTTCCGCGATATCCGAGCCGTCGCCGTTCAGCGCATGGGTTGCAGCCACCTGGATCGGCGTGAAAGCGCCGTAATCGAGATAGGACTTCACCCGCGTCAGAGCCGCAATCAGGCGTTCGTTGCCGACAGCAAAACCCATGCGCCAGCCGGGCATGGAAAATGTCTTCGACATCGAGGTGAACTCGACCGTGTTGTCCATGGCGCCTGGAACTTCCAGAACCGACGGCGGCAGAACGCCATCGAAATAGATTTCCGAATAGGCCAGATCCGACAGGATGACGATGTCGTGCTTCTTCGCGAAGGCGACGACTTCCTTGTAGAAATCAAGCGTTGCCACATGCGCCGTCGGGTTGGACGGATAGTTGATGACCAGCGCGATCGGTTTGGGGATCGAATGACGGATCGCCCGCTCCAGCGGCGGGAAGAACGTATCATCCGGCTCGACCGAGATCGAACGGATCACGCCGCCGGTCATCAGGAAGCCGAAGGCATGGATCGGATAGGTCGGGTTCGGGCACAGGATCACGTCGCCGGGCGCGGTGATCGCCTGCGCCATATTGGCAAAACCTTCCTTGGAGCCGAGGGTGGCGACCACCTGCGTGTCCGGATTAAGCTTGACGCCAAACCGGCGGGCGTAATAGGCGGCCTGCGCACGGCGAAGACCCGGTATGCCCTTGGAGGACGAATAGCGGTGAGTGCGCGGATCCTGAACGACCTCGCACAGCTTGTCGACAACGGATTGCGGCGTCGGAAGGTCCGGATTGCCCATGCCGAGATCGATGATGTCAGCTCCACCCGCTCGCGCGCTGGCTTTCAAACGGTTGACCTGTTCGAAAACGTAAGGCGGCAGACGCCGGACTTTGTGAAACTCTTCCATCTCTAAACCTCGTCTTGCGCCGTCCCCATGCCGGAATCATGCGTGCAAGGAGACGCGCGCGGTGCAATCAGGCCCACGCGGCCATGAAACGCTTTGCGTCCAAATCAGCCGAAACGCAAGCGCTATTTCTGTATCTCTTTCAGCGTATCGGCGCCGTGATTGGCGGCCAACAGCTGCAGCTCCTTCAGGCGGCGCTGATATTCGGCTTCGGAGATTTTTCCCGATGAGCGGGCAGCCCCAAGAGCAGTCAGCCGCGCCGACTGGCTTGCAGCCTCTTCATTGCTCATCTGGGCGCTCGCCGCCGGCAATTTTCCTTCGATGACCGGATAGACGTCAGCAGGGATCGGCTTGGCCATGGTGGCCGAATAGATCGACGGCTGCTCCTCGATTTTTGCCGAACTGCAGGCGGCAAGCGCAAGCACCAAACCTGCCATCCCAAAGGCCGTCACCATCCGCGTCATCACTGCTTTCCCCGACTTCGTCATCTCGCCCCTGCCCGGCCCTTTCGTTGAATCCTCGACCGAAACCGGTGGGCAACCAACGTGCCCCGAGTCCAACATGCGCTGGCACTTGTAATCATTTTAAGGCAGAATGTAAAAAGACAAAACAAACAAACATCTGTGGAGGAAACTGGGTGGCAGAAGACAGGAAGGCCGAGGGCCAGACCGGCGCCAGCACGGAAGGTTTTCCCGGTTTCGACCCGAAATCCGTCGAACCCTATATCGTCAAGGACCCGGAAGCCTTTACGATCAATCTTGCCCGCACTGTCGAGCAGCTTGGCAAGGCCGCATCCGCTTGGCTTGCCCCCCGCGAAAGCGGCGAAAAGACCGACATGGTCGCCGACCCGATGGTCGATATGGTCAAGACCCTCTCCAAAGTATCCGAATACTGGCTCTCCGATCCGAGGCGGACCTTGGAAGCCCAGACCCATTTGATGGGCAGCTTCTTTTCCATGTGGACGCGAAGCCTGCAGAAAATGAACGGCGAGGCGGTCGCCGATCCAGACGAGGTGCCCCGCAACGACAAACGTTTTGCGGATGCCGACTGGGTTGCCAATCCGTTCTTCGATTTCCTGCGGCAGGCCTATTTCATCACGTCCAGCTGGGCGGACCGGATGGTGCGCGACGCCGAAGGGCTCGACGAGCATACCAAACACAAAGCCGCCTTCTACGTCAGGCAGATTTCGAGCGCCCTGTCGCCTGCCAATTTCGTCACCACCAACCCGCAGCTTTATCGCGAAACGGTCGCCTCCAGCGGCGCCAATCTCGTCAAGGGCATGCAGATGCTGGCCGAGGACATCGTTGCCGGCAAGGGCGACCTGAAACTACGCCAGACCGATGTCAGCAAATTCGCGGTCGGCGAGAATATTGCCATCACCCCCGGCAAGGTGATTGCCCAAAGCGATGTCTGCCAGGTGCTGCAATATGATGCCTCCACCGACACAGTCTTGAAGCGGCCGCTGTTGATCTGCCCCCCATGGATCAACAAATTCTACGTTCTCGATCTGAATCCGCAAAAATCCTTTATCAAATGGGCGGTCGATCAGGGCCATACCGTCTTCGTCATCTCCTGGGTCAATCCGGATGAGCGCCATGCCAATAAGGACTGGGAGTCCTACGCCCGCGAAGGCATCGGCTTTGCGCTCGACACCATCCGCCATGCGACCGGCGAAGAGGATGTCAACGCGATCGGCTATTGTGTTGGCGGCACTCTGCTTGCTGCCACACTCGCGCTGCATGCGCAGGAAGGCGATACGCGCATCCGCTCTGCCACGCTGTTCACCACGCAAGTCGATTTCACCCATGCCGGCGACCTCAAGGTCTTCGCCGACGAAGAGCAGATCGCCCAGATAGAACAGCGGATGAAGGAGACCGGCTATCTCGACGGCTCGAAGATGGCCATGGCCTTCAACATGCTGCGCGCGTCGGATCTCATCTGGCCCTATTTCGTCAACAACTACCTGAAGGGCCAGGAGCCCTCGGCATTCGACCTGCTCTACTGGAATTCCGATTCGACGCGGATGCCGGCAGCCAACCACTCCTTCTATCTGCGCAATTGCTATCTGCAGAACAACCTGACCAAGGGCGACATGGTGCTGGCCGGCAAGAAGGTCTCGCTTGGTGACGTCAAAATCCCGATCTACAATCTCGCCACCAAGGAAGATCACATCGCTCCGGCAAAGTCTGTCTTCGTCGGCAGCCAGTTCTTCGGCGGCGATGTCACCTACGTCATGTCCGGTTCGGGCCATATCGCGGGCGTCGTCAATCCGCCGGACAAGAGCAAGTATCAGTTCTGGACCGGTGGCGCGGCCAAGGGCGACTTCGATGACTGGGTGATGTCAGCGAAGGAAACACCGGGCTCCTGGTGGCCGCACTGGCAAGCCTGGATTGAAACGCTTGATGGCGAGCGCGTTCCGGCGCGAAAGACGGGCGGAAACCTCAATTCTCTTGAAGAAGCGCCGGGCTCCTATGTCCGCGCCCGCGCCTGATCAGATAACGGACACTCCATGCTTTTCGACAGGCCGCTGGTGCCCGCCGTGCTCATTCAGCGCTACAAACGCTTTCTCTTCGATGCCGTTCTTGAGGACGGGCGCCAAATCACCGGCTCCTGCCCCAATACCGGATCAATGCGCGGGCTGACCACGCCGGGCTCGCGGATCTGGTTGTCCGAGCACGACAGTCCAACGCGCAAGTACCGGCACATGTTCGAAATGATCGAAGTCGGAGACACCGTCGTCGGCATCAATACCGGGCTACCGAACCGGCTGGCGGAAGAAGCGATCAGGGCCGGACAGGTCGGCGACCTTCACCTCTATGCGACCCTCCAGCGTGAACAGAAATATGGCCGCAATTCCCGCATAGACATGCTGCTGACCGATCCCGAGCGCGGACGCGCCTATGTCGAGGTCAAGAACGTGCATTTCAGCCGGACGGCGGGCCTTGGTGAATTTCCTGACAGCCCGACGGCACGGGGAGCAAAACATCTGGAAGAACTCGGCGATATGGTCGCTGAAGGCCATCGCGGCATCATGATCTACCTGATCCAGCGGGATGACTGCGCCACGTTCAGGATATGCGACGACCTCGACCCGGTTTATGCCGCGGCTTATCGCCGAGCCATACAGCGCGGGGTTGAGGCCTTTGCGATCAAGTGCCGGGTTTCGCCGCAGCAAATTGCGCCTGATGGGCTGATCCCGATAGACGAACCCGCCTGTGCTGATCTATGACACTTAAGAAAGACAACTGAAAGTATTGTAATGGTCACCTATATCGAGGCAGCGTCAGCGCCCTACAAGAATACCGGCGTCATCCGCCTCTATACGCCCCAGGATTTTGCCGGCATCAAGCGCGCCTGCCAGCTCACCGCGCGTTGTCTCGATGAGCTGGCGAGCCGCGTCAAGCCGGGTGTGACGACCGACGAGATCGACCGTTTCGTGTTCGATTTCGGCATGGACCACGGCGCCCTGCCCGCGACGCTCAACTATCGCGGCTACACAAAGTCGTCCTGCACCTCGATCAACCACGTCGTCTGTCATGGTATTCCCAATGAAAAGCCGCTGCGCGAAGGCGATGTCGTCAATATCGATGTCACCTATATCGTCGACGGCTGGCACGGTGATTCCAGCCGGATGTATCCGGTCGGCGAAATCAAGCGCGCCGCTCAGCGTCTTCTCGAAGTCACCCATGAATGCCTGATGCGCGGCATCGCCGCCGTCAAGCCCGGTGCGCGCACCGGCGCCATCGGTGAAGCCATCCAGACCTTTGCCGAAGCCGAGCGCTGTTCGGTGGTGCGCGATTTCTGCGGTCATGGTGTCGGGCGCCTGTTTCACGATGCGCCGAACATCCTGCATTACGGCCGCGCCAACGAAGGCCCGGAAATGCGCGAAGGCATGATCTTCACCATCGAGCCGATGATCAATCTCGGCCGGCCGCATGTGAAGGTTCTGGCCGATGGCTGGACTGCCGTTACCCGCGACCGCTCTCTTTCGGCGCAATACGAACATGCTGTCGGCGTCACCGCCACCGGCTGCGAGATTTTCACCCTGTCACCGGGCGGCCTCGACCGTCCGGGCCTGCCAACATAAGGTTTGCGATGACAAAGCCCCCATTTTCTTCCGAAGGCGATCATTCGCAACCGGCTGATGAAAGGGGCTTTTTCGCCGAACAGCAAGCAAAACGGCCGGCCTTGGCATTACCACCAGTGTCGCAAGACGATGCGCATTACCATGGCCATCGAGACCGGTTGCGGATACGCTATCGGGATCACGGTGATACGGCGCTGGCTGACTACGAAATCCTTGAGCTGCTACTCTTCCGGCTGATTCCGCGTCGCGATACCAAACCGATCGCCAAGGCGCTGCTTGAACGTTTCGGTACGCTGGCCGGCGTCTTTGGCGCCTCGCCTGCCTTGCTGCAGGAAGTGAAGGGGATTGGCGAGGCCGTTGCCCTCGATCTGAAGCTGATTTCGACTGTTGCCCATCGCACTCTCAAGAGCGAACTGAAGGGCAAGCAGGTGCTGGCCTCCTGGTCATCTGTAGTCGATTACTGCCATGCGGCGATTCCACACGAGACCCGGGAACAATTCCGCATCCTTTTCCTCGACAAGCGGAATGCGCTGATCGCCGACGAGGTGCAACAAACCGGCACCGTCGATCATACGCCGGTTTATCCGCGCGAAGTGGTCAAGCGCGCGCTCGAACTGTCCGCAACGGCGCTTATTCTCGCGCATAATCATCCCTCCGGTGATCCAACCCCTTCCCGGGCCGATATCGAGATGACCAAGATGATCGTCGATACAGCAAAGCCACTCGGGATCACCGTTCACGATCACATCATCATCGGCAAGGATGGCCATGCCAGCCTCAAGGGGCTGCGCCTGATCTAATCGTACCAGTTTTCAGAGCCACTTCGCTCGCCGGAACATGCGGTAGAGCATGCTGCATACGACAAAGATAAGCCCCAGGATAACAAAATAACCATACTTGAATTTCAGTTCGGGCATGTCGTCGAAATTCATCCCGTAAATTCCGGCAATCGCTGTTGGTACCGCCAGAATTGCCGCCCATGAGGCGAGCTTCCGCGAAATTTCGGTTTGTTCCGACTGGCCGATCATCAGGCTGGCTTCGAAGGTGAAGGCAAGCACCTCGCGCAACGTATCGATATCCTCCTGGACACGCCGCACATGATCGGTCACGTCGCGGAACAGCGCATGCAGCGTCGCGTCCATACCGGGTAAATCGAGATGCTCGTGGCGCCGGCAGACATCGACAAGCGGCACGACGGCGTTGCGCAGGCGAAGCAGGCTGCGGCGCAGGAAATAGAGCCGCTCGATATCCTTTTTGTCAAGGCGATCACGCAAGACCCGTTCTTCCAGTTCCTCCACTTCCGCATGAATGCCCTCAACGACCGGCATGTAGTTGTCGACGATAAAATCGAGGATGGAATAGAGAATGTAATTCTCGCCATGCGCCAATGCGGCTGGCGAAGCCTCGCAGCGTTGCCTGACCAAATTGTAGGATGTCGACGGCCCGTGACGCACCGAAACGACATAGCCGCGGCCGACGAACAGATGCGTTTCGCCGAAAACGATCTCATCGCCCGCCATATGGGCAGTGCGCGCGACGACGAAAATCGCATCGCCGTAGATTTCCAGCTTGGGGCGCTGGTGCGCGTGACCGGCGTCCTCGATCGCCAATGCATGCAAGCCGAACTCGACCTGCACCTCGCGGAGCAGCTCATCATCCGGCTCATGCAAGCCAATCCACACGACCGCCTTATCGCGGCCTTTCCACTTGTGCGCATCCTGGATTTCGATATCGCGGATGCGCTGGCCATCTTCGTAGACTGCGGCAGCAACCACTCCGGGACGGCTGCGCGGCTTGGCCGGTGGCATATCGGTGACGGTGGACGAAGCAGCCGTTTCGCTTTCTTGCCGGCTTCCAGCTTCCTGCAAAACCATGACACACCTCCCAGTGTTCAAGCGCCCAGTGACAGCGGATATAAACCTTCCCGCGGACCGCCGATTTCCCGACCAATATAATCGCTTTTGGTTAAATAAGCATCGGTAAGCCTGGGGCATGTTCCCAAGGCTTTATTAAACTGTAAGATTGACGATATAGACGCTTGCGGGCGACATTTATCGCAGCGCACAATGATTCTCCTCCATCACCGGAAACGCGTCATGAACCAGTACGATCTCGTGGTTGTCGGAAGCGGACCTGCAGGACGCAGAGCCGCCATCCAGGCTGCCAAACTGGGCAAGAAGGTTCTTGTCATCGAACAGGGAAAGCGCGTCGGTGGCGTCTCGGTCCATACCGGCACAATTCCTTCCAAAACGCTGCGTGAGACCGCACTCAACCTGACCGGCTGGCGCGAACGCGGCTTTTACGGCCGGGCCTACCGCGTCAAGGAAGAGATCAGCGCCGAGGATCTGCGCCGCCGTCTGCTAATTACGCTGGATCACGAGGTCGAGGTGCTGGAACACCAGTTTGCCCGAAACCGCGTGCAGCATATGCGCGGCAAGGCCAGCTTCGTCGATTCGCAGACGATGCAGATCGTGAAGGAAGACGGTGAGACCATCCAGGTTTCCGCCACCAGCATCCTGCTTGCGGTCGGCACGAAGCCGTTTCGCCCGGATTACATTCCCTTCGATGGAAAGACGGTGCTCGATAGCGACGAATTGCTTGAAATCGAAGATCTGCCGCGGTCCATGGCCGTCATCGGCGCGGGCGTCATCGGTATTGAGTATGCGACGATCTTCAGCGCGCTGGATACGCAGGTGACCCTGATCGATCCGAAGGCCACAATGCTCGATTTCATCGACAAGGAAATCGTCGAGGACTTCACCTATCAGTTGCGCGACCGCAACATGAAACTTCACCTCGGCCAGAAGGCCGAAAAGGTGGAGCGGCTGCCGGATGGAAAATGCTCGATCAAGCTCGACAGCGGCCGCATCATCATCTGCGAAATGGTGCTGTTTGCTGCTGGCCGCATGGGCGCCACAGATTCTCTTAACCTGGAAGCTGCTGGTCTTCAGGCTGACAGCCGTGGCCGCCTCAGCGTCAACCCCGAGACATTCCAGACGTCGGTTCCCAACATTTATGCCGCCGGCGACGTTGTCGGTTTCCCAAGCCTTGCTTCCACGTCGATGGAACAGGGCCGCATTGCGGCGCGCGTCGCCGTTGGGGCAATCGCCAAGGAACCGCCTAAATTCTTCCCCTACGGCATCTACGCCGTTCCGGAAATCTCGACCTGCGGCCTGACGGAGGAAGAGGTCAAGGAGCGCGGCATTCCCTATGAATGTGGCATTGCCCGGTTCCGCGAAACATCGCGCGGCCATATTATGGGGCTCGATTCCGGGCTTCTGAAGCTAATCTTCTCGCTCAAAACCCGCCGCCTGCTTGGCGTTCATATCGTCGGCGAAGGTGCCACCGAGTTGGTCCATATCGGCCAGGCGGTCTTGAACCTGAAGGGCACCGTCGAATATTTCGTCGAAAACACCTTCAATTACCCGACGCTGGCCGAAGCCTACAAGATCGCCGGTCTCGACGCCGGCAACCGGATGGGCGAGATCACGCCGAAGGTGTGAATGGGCGTCAGGACGGCGGCGCTTGGGCCATCAACCAACCTCCGCACATCGGAATCATAGATAGAGAAAAGCCGCCTCAACGGGCGGCTTTTCTTGTCAAAGGTTTCGCGGTTTATTCTGCCGGCTGACCTTCCGTTTTCCGGCCGATCGTCTTGGCCCTTTCGCGCAACCATTGGAAGTTCACGTAAAGCATCGGGATCAGGAAGATACCAATCAATGCCGCACCCAGCATGCCGCCGAAGACGGCTGTGCCAACACCACGGCGGCTCAGCATGCCAGCCCCTTCCGCAATGACCAGCGGCACCAGACCGGCAATGAAGGCGAAGCTGGTCATCATAACGGCACGGAACCGTTCGCGCGCGCCTTCGACAGCCGCGTCCGCAATACCCAATCCTTGCTTTCGCCGCTCCATGGCAAACTCGACGATCAGAATGCCATTCTTTGCCGCAAGCGCGATCAGCACCACAAGGCCGATCTGGGCATAAAGGTTGTTGTCGAGACCCGCCACCTTCAAGCCCAGCATCGAGCCGGCAATGCCGGCCGTCACCGATAGCAGCACCGCTATCGGGATCGTCCAGCTCTCATAAAGACCGACAAGGAACAGATAAGCAAAGAGCACGGCAAGCCCGAGGATCATCGTCGTCTTGCCACTGGCCTCGATTTCCTGCAGCGCCGTTCCGGTCCACTCATAGCTGTAGCCGGCAGGAAGCGTCTTGGCGGATACAGCCTCCATCGCCGCAATCGCTTCGCCGGAGCTGCGCCCCTCTGCTGGACCGCCGTTGATCGTCGCGCTGGCATAGTTGTTGTAACGGACGATCAGCTGTGGTCCGAGGATCAGGCGTGCCTGCGCAAACGCCCGGATCGGCACCATCTGGCCCTTGTTGTTGCGAACATTGATCCGGTAGATATCGTCAACCTTCGATCGCTCCGAAGCCTCGCCCTGCACCGTGACCTGCCATGTCCGGCCAAACAGGTTGAAGTCGTTGGCATAGGCGCTGCCGAGCACAGATTGCAGGACATTGAAGACATCCGAGACCTCAATGCCGAGCGTCTGGACTTTCTCGCGATCGATATCGAGATAAAGTTGCGGGGTATTGGCCGCATAGGTGGTGAACACCTTGCTCAGCGCCGGGTCCTGATTGGCGGCAAACACCAAGCCGCGTGCCGCCTGGGCAACATCGCTGGCGCTGCCGCCGGTCAGGCTGAGCAACTGGTACTCGAACCCGCTTCCCGTTCCCAATCCGATGATCGGCGGCAGGTTATAGACGATAACGTTGGCATCCTTGATCGCCTGCAGTTCAGCGCTCAACTTGCCAAGCAGTCCGTTGACGGACAATTCCACCGTCGTGCGGTCCGCAAAGGGCTTCAGCGTGACCACCAACAGACCTGAGTTCGACTTCACCTGGCCATCGAGCAGACTATAGCCGACAACCGACATCACACCATCGACGCCATCGGTCTTGCGGATCATATCCTCGACACGCTTGGCAACCTCGTTGGTGCGGTTGACCGAAGCGCCATCCGGCAGGACGATTTCACCGAAAATGGCCCCCTGATCCTCTGATGGCAAAAAGCCTGTTGGCGTCGATTTGACCAGCCAGCCGGTACCCGCCATGAGGCCGGCAAGAAGCACCAGCCCGAGAACAGCGAAACGGACGAACCGCCGCACCAGCGAGGCATAGCCATCGCGGGCATAATCGATTCCCTTCAACACATAGCGGATCGGCCCACGTTTCGGACCATGATGGGCTTTGAGGAGCACGGCGCAGAGTGCGGGCGACAGCGACAACGCGTTGATGGCCGAAATCACCATCGAGACCGAAACGGCAACCGCGAACTGGCGGAAAAGCTCACCGGAAATGCCCGGAATGAACGCCACCGGGATGAACACCGACAGCAGCACCAGCGTAATGGCGATAATCGGTGCCGTGATCTCGCCCATGGCAAGCCGCGCGGCCTGCGCCGGCGTGATGCTCGGGTCTTTCTCCAATTGGGCCTCGACCGCCTCGACCACGACGATCGCATCATCGACGACGATGCCGATAGCCAGCACGAGCGCCAGCAGCGAGACAGTGTTGGCTGAAAAGCCGAGCGCCATCATCACGGCAAATGTTCCGATCAACGAAACCGGTACCGCGATCAACGGAATGAGCGTTGCCCGGACACTTCCAAGAAACAGATAGACGACGATGACGACGAGAATGAAGGCCTCAACCAGGGTCTTGATGACCTCGTGAATGCTTTCCTCGACGAATTTCGTCGTATCGTAGGTGACTTTGTAATCGACGCCCTCCGGGAATGATGGCTTCAACTTTTCGAGCAGTTGGCCGATAGCCTCGGCCGTCGCAATCGCATTGCCGCCGGGGGACTGGTAGATGCCAAGCACGGCCGCCGGCGTGCCATCCTGCCGGCCGATCTGCTCCGCCGTCTTCGACGTCAATTCGACGCGCGCCACATCACGGATGCGGACAAAAGAGCCGTCCGGCTGGGCACGCAGAACGATGCTGCCGAATTCCTCGACCGTGCTGAGGCGCCCCTTTGTCTGGATGGTCAACTGGAACTGCTGGTCAGGCAGCGCCGGCTGAGCGCCGATACGGCCGATGGCCGCCTGGACGTTCTGCCGCTTCAGCGCGTCGACAATGTCATTCGGCGTCATGCCGAAACTGGTCAGCCGTTCCGGAGTCACCCAGATGCGCATGCTGTAGTCGGACGGCGTCAGCAGAGAGACGTCGCCCACGCCGCTGATCCGTTTCAAGCCATCAATGATATTGATTGTCGCGTAATTGGAGAGGAAAAGCTGGTCCTGCTTGCCGTCTTTTGACGTCAAGGCGATGATCTGCATCAGCGCGGAGGATTTCTTCTTGACGTTGATCCCCTGGGACCGTGCTTCCTGCGGTAGTTGCGCCTCGGCAAGGTTGACGCGGTTCTGAACGTTGACCGCGTTGATATCGGGGTCCGTTCCAACGGCGAAGCTGACGGTCAGTGTATAGCTGCCATCGTTGCCGCTGGTCGACTTCATGTAGATCATGTTGTCGACGCCAACGACCCGGGATTCGATCGGCTGGGCGACGGATTGCTGAACGATTTCAGCACTGGCGCCGGGATAGCTGACGGTTACGGACACCTGCGGCGGCACGATGTCCGGAAACTGGGCAATCGGTATGACGCTGAGCGCGACAAGACCTGCAATGGTGATGACGAGCGATATAACGACCGCAAGCCGTGGCCGATCGATGAAAATACCCGACAGCATGTTTTAGGATCCCGACTTGACTTCGAGCGGCTCGACAACCTGCCCAGGGCGAACCCGCTGTATGCCCTCGGTCACGATCCTGTCACCGACGGTAAGGCCCTTGAGAACGGACAAGTCGCTGCCTTCGGCCTGGCCCGGCTCGATACGGCGAACCTCGATCTTGTTTTCGCTGTTGACGACGAGAGCAAAAGGTCCTGATTGGTCGACCTGGATAGCCGCCTGTGGCACGACCAACGACTTTTCTGCAGCCCCTCCTTCAACAATCACAGTCACGAGCTGACCATCGACGAGGATGCGGTGCGGATTGGGAAATGTCGCGCGAACGGGCAACGTGTCGGTGCCCTGATCGGTGGTCACATCGACAAAACTGACCTTGCCGGGCTCGCCATAGCGCGTTCCATCGGCAAGATCGACATACACGACTGCCGCATCCACGGTGCTGCCCAGCGTTCCCTTGCTCGTCAATTTTTCGCGAATGGCCAAAATTTCACGCTGGGATACAGCGAAGCTTACATAGATCGGATCCTGGCTGACGACCGTCGCGAGGACATTGCTTGATGGACCGACGAAGTTTCCGATGGAATAGACTGAGCGGCCGATACGGCCGTCGATCGGAGAGCGAATCTCGGTGTAGCCGAGATCAAGCTTGGCTTTGTCCAGCGCAGCGTTCAATTGCGTGAGGCTACCCTTGGCCTCATTCTGCCTGGCAATTGCCAAATCAAGCTGATTTTGTGCTGCAGCATTTTTCGCGACAAGAGTTGTCTGCCGCTGAACTTCGATATCCGCCAATTCCAGTACGGCTTTAGCCGACTCGATCGCCCCCTCGGCCTGGACAACCGCTGCCTCGTATTGCCCCTTTTCCATGACAAAGAGCAGATCGCCCTGCTTGACATCCTGGCCTTCGGTGAAAAGCCGCTTTTCGAGGAATCCATCGACACGCGCCCGCAGATCGACCTTGTCTACCGCCTCCACGCGCCCGGTGAAGGATATGGCTGGCCTGATATCCTTTTCGACGACCCGGGTGACAGAAACCGAGGGCGCGGCAGCCGGTTTGGCAGCCTCCTGAGCCATGGCGCCGGTACCTATTGAAATCGCCGAGATGAATATCGCAGCAGTGACCAATGATCGATAGGCGCAACCTGCCATTGAATATCCCCTCAATCGCGTCCCATAACAACAACCTCACCTTCCTCTGTCCGATGGCAAGTGTCAATCTACGGACATCCTTGAAGTTTTCGCTTTTCGGATTGTTCCAATCGAGGACAAAACAACGAACTACAACGGCCAGCGGGGCCAAAACATCAAACCGATGTTGCGGCCCCGCGAAAGCAGAAAAGCCGCCCCTTGCGGGACGGCTTCTCCAAAAATCATGCGACGATGCGCGGGCTTATTCGGCGCTGTCGTCAGCTGCCTTCTTCTTGGCCGGAGCCTTCTTCTTCGGAGCGGCTTCTTCGCCTTCCGCAGCTTCAGCCTTGGCAGCCTTCTTCTTCGGGGCCTTCTTCGTTTCCGAAGCGCCTTCCTCGTCGTCGGCCAGCAGTTCTTCCTTGCTGACGGTCTTGTCGGTAACCTTCACTTCGGAGAGCAGGTGATCGACAACCTTTTCTTCGAAGATCGGCGCGCGCAGCGATGCGGCTGCACCCGGGGTCTTCTGGAAGTAGTCGATGATCTGCTTTTCCTGGCCCGGGAACTGGCGCAGCTGTTCGAACAGCGAACGCTGCATTTCTTCGTCGGTTACCGTCACACCGGCCTTTTCGCCGATTTCGGAGAGAACCAGGCCGAGACGGACGCGGCGTTCAGCCAGCTTGCGGTATTCGCCGCGAGCTTCTTCTTCCGTGGTGTCTTCGTCGGCGAAGGTCTTGCCGGCCTGTTCCAGATCGGTGTTGATCTGGCGCCAGATGTTGTCGAACTCGGCATCGACGAGGCGCTGCGGCGTGTCGAACTGATAGAGTTCGTCCAGCTGGTCGAGGATCTGACGCTTGACCTTCTGGCGGGTCATCGAGCCGTACTGGCTTTCGATCTGGCCGCGAACGACTTCCTTCAGCTTGTCAGCCGATTCGAGGCCGAGCTTGGTAGCGAGGTCGTCGTTGATTTCAACAGCGGCAGCAGCGGCAACGTCCTTGACGGTGATGTCGAAGGTGGCTTCCTTGCCGGCAAGGTTTGCAGCCGGGTATTCAGCCGGGAACGTCACGGTGATGACCTTCTCGTCGCCAGCCTTCAGGCCAACGAGCTGTTCTTCGAAGCCCGGGATGAAACGGTTGGAGCCGAGAACCAGCTCAGCGTCTTCGTCCTTGCCGCCGTCGAAGGCTTCGCCGTCGACCTTGCCGAGGTAATCGATGGTGACGCGGTCGCCGTTGGCGGCCTTGCCCTTCTTGGTTTCGTACGTGCGGGCATTTTCAGCGATCTTGAGGATCTGCTCGGTCACTTCGGCTTCGTCGATATCAACGACTTCGCGGGTCACCTTGATGCCGCTGACGTCCTTGAGTTCAATCGCCGGAATGATTTCGTAGGCCAGTGTGAATTCGAAATCGGCTTCAGCGCTGAGAATCTTGTCGGCTTCGGCTTCGTTCTCGGTCATCGCGATTTCCGGCTGCGTCGCAGACTTTTCGCCGCGCTCGGACAGGATTTCGGTTGGCTTTTCGCGAACGAGTTCGTTGACGAGCTCAGCCATGATCGACTTGCCATACATCTTCTTCAGATGTGCGAAAGGCACCTTGCCCGGACGGAAACCGTTGATACGGACCTTGTCCTTGGTTTCGGCGAGGCGCTCGTTCATACGAGCTTCCATGTCCTTGGCCGGGATAACGACCTTGAGTTCGCGCTTCAGCCCTTCAGCGAGCGTTTCGATAACCTGCATGTTCAAACCTTCATTTCACGTTGACAGGGCTCTGTCGGTGTTCTTGTACACGAGCACTTGAGCCGATCCATTTGCCGGGAGTGGCTTTACGCAAATCAGTCACCGTTTTGCAAGCAAAATGGCGCCGTCCTATCGATCGACGCCAAGGCAAGCCCTGGACGTCCCTTTATTCTGGTGCGGGTAGAGAGACTTGAACTCCCACGCCTTGCGGCACCAGAACCTAAATCTGGCGTGTCTACCAATTTCACCATACCCGCGTTCAGAAAAACCGCAGCGCCTGCTCGCATCGGCACAGAAAAGTCCTGGGCGGCTACGCCTGTGACCAACCTGCACCGGGTTCAGGGCGTTCCCGAGCGCGGCGTCTCTATATCACCCGTTTCCAAGGGATCAAAGGAAAAATGGGGATCAAAGGAAAAATGCGGTTTTTGTCGTATTCCCATCACTTGTGACGGCCTGTACCAGCTCTCTCAATCAGTAAAGAGGCTCCTCATAGAGCGGCTTGCCGTCGATCGCGATCAGACGGATCTGCATCCGGCCCTCATCATCCACCCGCGCGGTCACCGACAAGGCACTGGCATTGCGCGCCTCCTCGAGAACCTTGCCCTCGCCTTCCGGCACATAATAACGCTCGATGCCGTAATCGACATTCAACGAAGACTGCGCGCCATCCGGCGCCGGATAAAAATAGAATGGCGCGCTACGGGCGATAACACTGCCCGCCTTTGGTACAAGAGCACTGAACGAGGCTTCCACAACACCCCAGAATCCGTCCGGCTGTTTTTCAAGCCGCACGGAGAGCTGCGCATCAGTCGCCTCGGCGGGAAAACCGCCGGTGACCTTGTCGGCCGGAATGGTCGAGATATCATAGGATAAAATGACATAGTCACCGCGCAAGAGATCGCGCGGATCGACGGGAACGGTCTTCAGCACCACATCGACGCCGTTGCGCAAGATGGATGCGCGGCTCTCGATCATGTAGCCGAGGAAGGCGGTCTGCAGCACCGCCACCAGAATTGCCGCAAACAGCGGCCTCACCAACGGATTGCGGTTCATGCCACGCTCCCTTCGGCTGCGGTTTTAGATGACAATCGCTTTTCCAGCCGGATGACCAGCCAGGCGATCAAAGCGACGACGACACCGGAAATCAGGAAAAAGCCGGATGTGCCAAGGATGCTGCCCAGTGTCTCGGACGCCAGATAAAGGGTTTCGGCCGCGAAAACCGCGTAACCGAGAAAGCGGACCGCACCATTCAGCCGGCCGGCGATGGCAATACCACCGAGCGCCACCGCAAGCGTCGTTGCTCCGATTGCGATCTCCTGGCCAATGCCATCAACCTCGTCATGCAAGGCCGCCAGCCCCATCACGGCAAGCGCAAAGCTATAAAAGGCGGGAGCCGCTCCGGCCTCGCGGGCGAAACGATAGAGCGGCGACAGGGGAATGCTGGTCACCAGGAACGCTACGACACCTGCCCCGAACAGGAGGCTCGCGACCCAGACCTCCGGCAGCTCGACGTAAAACCAGCCGAGCCAGGCCAGGGCAAGAAGATACGCAAGGTGGCGGGCGATGCCCGCATTGGTGTATCGCACCAATGCAATCACGATGACGATCAGCAGCGGCACGAGGTAGATATAGCCGTTCCCCTCGAAACTGGCATCATTGTCGACCATCAGTTCGGCGAAAATGGCCCAGGCCAGGAAACCGCAAAACACTGCAAGCGCGGCTGAGCGAAAGGCCACCGCGGTGACGCAAGCCGCCGCAAACCAGACGAGCAGCGCATCGGTCGCATCGCCCGACAGGTGATACATCTGCCCGACCAGCGCGATTGCGCCGCCAAAGGTCATGGTCGCCAGCACCAGCAGCGCGGCACCCATTGCCTTGAACCCACGACCAAGGCAGGCGGCAGCGGCCAGATAAAAGGCCCAGATCAGCGCAACGATCCCGATGACGCGGAAAAGACGCGGGATAGCCTCCCAGTTGGCGGCAACGAGAAGGAGGATTGCAGCGGATACGAGGATCGCCGCCAGCACGAGAAGAACCCGGCCGGCGCTGAAGACGGTCTCGCGGCCATCATACTCCGCCAGCATGGCTTTTGCCGCCCCAGAATCAAGCATGCCCTTGGAAACCCAGATATTGAAGTCTTTTTCGATCCGTCCCCGGTACATCGGCCGATCCCCTTGCATGCGTGTGTTGGGCCACACATATCATAGGCGTTCCTGATTCCTAGATGACGATCAGGCCCGGCGCTCCCTCTTTGCGGCGTCAGCGGCGCGGTCATCGTTAACGAAGCATGAAGGGTTTCGTGCGAATCTGGAATCGGAAGAGAACTGCAGGGCGTATCGCCGGGCTTATGCGGAATTTGCATGTCATCCATGATGATATTGCACTGCACAAATCGCCATCGGTCACCTATCTTGTTCTCAAGAAGACGGAACGAGATCAGCGCAAGCGATCGGGACCGTCAGCGGCATGGCCAGCCGCTTTCGCTCAAGAAGCGGAAAAGGCCAGCGAATTTAAAAGGTTCGCTTCATAGAATTCGGAGTGGCGCACTCCTCCTCCCAGCGCCGCTCCGATCCGATGGGCAACACTCCTCCTCCCAGTTGCTCATCACCGTAAATGACGCCCGCTGGACCTCCTCCCCCAGCGGGCGTTATTCGTTTCAGCCCCCCCGACACATCATCGTATTTCTGCGGTCGCAACTGCGCGGATGATCAAAATTCAGGCATCCGTGTCGCAAACGACGAGTCTAGCCATGCAACAGTGGAATAGGTGCCATTCGCCATTGGCTCTACCCATTTGCGCTCGGCGGATTTATATTCAGGACAACTTCGGGGCAGCGCACTCCTCCTCCCAGCGCGCCCTGATGGGATCGGTAACACTCCTCCTCCCAGTTGTCGATCAGAACAAGCAACGCCCGCCGGACCTCCTCCCCCGACGGGCGTTGTTTTTTATTCGGCACCCTCTCCAAAAATCGGCACTTCAATTGCGGCGGTCACGCACTCGCATCGACTTTGGCCGAACCGTGACCAACGGGCGCACCGAGACTTGCAAGAAGCGCATGGGTGCGATGCAGCATTGTCTCTGTAATTTCAGGGCGGAACGGCCTATATTCCAACCATCAGATGAGGGCCAGCAAAGAGTGCTGGCAAACCTAGAAAGGACCAGCATCATGAATATCGCTCGCTCATTCAACAATTGGCGCAAGTACCGTCAGACCTGCAACGAACTCGGCCGCATGACCGACCGCGAACTGAACGACCTCGGCATCGGCCGTGGCGACATCCAGTACGTTGCCCGTCAGGCAGTCAAGTAAGCCTCGCGACCGGCTGGTTCTTCCAGCCCGATGCGCAGCCACCAAACGCCCTCCGGCTCAAACCGGCGGGCGTTTTTTTCGTTCAGGTGCCGCTTACAGGCTTTGAATGGACGGACCACTCCGATTACAAATCAACCATAGCTTTCGACGCAGTGCAGCATAACAGCTTCTGCCTATTTTCGTTGCAGCATCGTACTCAGCACGCCTTGGCAGGCAATCAGGGCAGAGACTCGCTCCGCAACACAATTTCGCCACACAAAACACATCCGAAAAACAAACGGTTAAACGGATTCCGGCTTGGCGAACCATGCCGTTAACCTATGGCTTGTTTTTCATCAGGCACCCAAAATGCTCAGCGAAACAGCATCGCATTGCACAAATGCATAGCAGATGCATTTTCTTTGCACTCCATCTTTTCCCGCGAAAGGCGTACAAGGATCTCAACGAAGCAGGCAATCACTGCACTGCTCATTTGTAAGTCTCAAGGAAAAGATCATGAACCCGATTCGTATCGCAAAAAGCTGGATCAACTACCGCCGTACCGTTGCTGAACTTGGCAACCTGTCCAACCACGCCCTGACGGACATCGGCATCACCCGCTTCGACATCCGCAACATCGCTTCGCGTTCCTTCCGTTAATCGGGCCAGTCCGTTGACCGGACCGGGAATGTCGAGGAACTAAAAACGGCACCACACGGTGCCGTTTTTGATTCCGGGCCTTGCATTGATATCAACCGCACGGAACCGGTTTCTTTCCTGGCCGCGTTGCTCTAGTAAATGGCCCATGACAGATACATCTTCGCACTCCCCCATTCACGTTATCGGCGGCGGCCTCGCCGGCTCCGAAGCCGCCTGGCAGATCGCCGCGGCAGGCATCCCGGTCATTCTTCACGAGATGCGCGGCGTCCGCGGCACGGATGCCCACAAGACCGACGGCCTTGCCGAGCTGGTCTGCTCCAACTCGTTCCGCTCCGATGACGCTACCAGCAATGCCGTTGGCGTCCTGCACGCCGAGATGCGGCTTGCCGGTTCGCTGATCATGGCTTGCGCCGACAAGAACCAGGTTCCGGCCGGTGGAGCGCTGGCGGTTGATCGCGATGGTTTCTCCGATGCAGTGACTGCGGCGATCGACGCCCACCCGCTGATCACCGTCGCGCGCGAAGAAATCAGTGGCCTGCCACCGAAGGATTGGGACCTCGCCATTATCGCCACCGGGCCGCTGACGGCACCTTCGCTTGCCAGCGCCATCCAGGCGGAAACCGGCGCCGATGCGCTGGCCTTTTTCGACGCTATCGCCCCCATCATCCATACCGAGAGTATCGACATGGATGTCTGCTGGTTCCAGTCGCGTTACGACAAGGTCGGTCCGGGCGGCACAGGCAAGGACTATATCAACTGCCCGATGGACGAGGCGCAGTACAATGGTTTCGTCGATGCGCTGATCGCCGGTGACAAGACCGGTTTCAAGGAATGGGAAGGCACGCCCTATTTCGACGGCTGCCTGCCGATCGAGGTCATGGCCGAACGCGGCCGCGAAACCCTGCGTCACGGCCCGATGAAGCCGATGGGCCTCACCAACGCCCATAACCCCACCGTCAAGGCCTATGCCGTCGTGCAATTGCGTCAGGACAATGCGCTTGGCACGCTCTACAACATGGTCGGGTTCCAGACCAAGCTGAAATACGGTGCGCAGGCGGAAGTGATCCGCATGATTCCCGGACTGGAAAATGCCGAATTTGCCCGCCTTGGCGGCCTGCACCGCAATACCTACATCAATTCGCCTGTCCTGCTGGATGGATCGTTGACGCTGAAGTCCCGGCCCGGACTGCGATTCGCAGGCCAGATCACCGGCTGCGAAGGCTATGTCGAAAGCGCCAGTATCGGCCTGCTCGCCGGCCGTTTCGCTGCTGCAGAGCGCAAAGGCCAGCCATTGCCGCTACCGCCCGAAACAACGGCCTTCGGTTCGTTGCTCAACCATATCACCGGCGGCCATATCGTTTCGGATGACGAGCCGGGAAAACGCTCGTTTCAGCCGATGAACATCAATTTCGGCCTGTTTCCGCTGCTGGAGCCCGGCGCTATCGTCAAGCCCGAGGGCGTCAAGCGCTTCCGCGGCAAGGACAAGACGGTAATGAAAAAGCAACTGGTGGCGCAGCGGGCGCTCGACGATTGCGCAGCCTGGCTGAAGTCGGTCTAATTCTCCGGAAGGGTAGCACGTTCCGACTGCGGCTTGAAACTGCCCAGCAGCCAGAGGGAAACCTCGGCTGCTATTTCCGGGCTTGCAAACTCATAGACGCCGTCGAGATATGAGAAATCGGTGAAGTGGACCCTCAGGCCACGTCCGCTGCCGGCGTTGCCGACATTCACCTTGCCGGCTTCGATCAGGTGGCAGACGAAATGCGTGCCATGGGCTGCCATAAAACCGGCCTTGCCATCGTGCAGGCGGACGAAATAGGCTTTTTCATCGGCGGTCGCATGAATGGCCCGGATGGCTTCATCGGGAAAAGCGCGGCCAAAATCGAGGATCGCCGTCCCGGTGTCCGGCTCGCGCCTGTCCTTGTCGGCACGAGCCTTCATTCGCATGTAGAAAAGACCTGCGATCAAGATGCAGATGATGACAATCGGCCAACCCATGGCGCCGACTCCCTTTTACACAGTTCCTGATAATAACACGGGAGCGACTCTAAAAGGCGAACCTTGCGCCAATGTGCCCGCACTCGCCAATATTGGCACAGACGAAGGCGCCGTCAGTGTTCTACCATCTGCCGCTGCGCGCGGCCCGCCACATCCACCACTGCCGACGCCACTGCGGCGGTACGATCGAATGCTCAAAGAGTTTCGCGCCTGCCCGCTCGGCGCGATCGAACACCGGTTCTGCCAGTGCCAAGGCGGTAAACGCATAGCGGTTGGCCGGGGAGATGCTCGCGGCAGCCGCACGGGCCTTGGCAAGGTGCTCGCGGCCAAGGCCAGCAAATGCACAGATTGCCAAGCTGACGGACTGTTCGTTCTCGCCCGAAAGGAAGCCATCACGGTCAAGCCCGGTCGCGGCCAAGAGCTCGGCCGGAAAATACACTTGCCCGCGCCGGCGATGCAGCGGCAGCAACAGCAGCAGCCCGGCGATCGCCTGGGCAACGCCGGCATGACCGGCAGCAGACGCCGAGTTCTGCGCCTCTGCGGGATCGAGAATCAGGCTTGCAAGCTGAATGAGTGCCGACGCGGTCTCACCCGCATATCCTTCAAGCGACGCGCGGCTTTCCATCGGATCGTCATAGAGATCGAAGATACGGGCATCGATCATGTTCTGCAGCACCGGCACGGGCAGCTTGTGGCTTTTCACGCAGGCCAGCAGCGCCTCGGCCAGCGGATTGCCCTCGCCGCTTACGCCCGTTGGGTCCTCGAGCACATCACGCCACCATTGCAGCCGGATTTCACCGGGCAAGGGTTCACGCACGAGATCGCGCACCCGGGCAATCTCGGCATGGAACGCATAGAGTGCTGAGAGCGGGCCGCGTTTATCCTGCGGTGACAACAGGCAGGCAAGATAGCGGTCACGGTCGCTGTCGCGCAGTGCAGCAAGGCTGAAATCGTAGGCAGGCTGAAGAGCCACGGCGGTATTTTCTGGCATGGTCATCGTTCAAACGACAATGAAGGCGGCGGCGACGGCGCGTTCTTCGGCAAGCATGATGTTGTAGGTTCGGATGGCAGCACCGGTGCTCATCGGATCGGATGAAATTCCGTGTTCCTTGAACACCGCCCTCAAGGCCGCAGGCAAAGGTCTGATATCCTTGCCGGTGCCGACAAGAAGAACCTCGATGTCAGCGGCCTCTTCCAGAACGCGCTGAAAATAGTCCACCGTCAGCGGATCGCCCTCCACCATGTCCCAGCCGTAGATGCCCGAGGGCAGCATCAGCAGTGAGCCACGATGCGACATTTCCGCGAACCGGAAGCCGCCATTGCCATAACTGTCGATCGGCGCCCGGCCCGGAAAATGAGCCTGACGGATTTCGATGGGTTTTCGCATGCTACTGCGCTCCCTTGACCGGCTGGGCACCAACGCCACCGGCTTTTTCCGCGTCGCCCGGTGTCCCATGCCGCAGCTTGAACAGGATGAGAACCGGACCCGCCACATAGATGGACGAGAACGTACCGACAGCCACGCCGAACAGCATCACGAACGCAAAGGATTGAATCGCCTCGCCACCGAAGACGCACAGCGCCGCCAGCGCAAGCATCGTCGTAGCGCCGGTGAGCACGGTGCGAGACAGGGTCTGATTGATCGATGTATCGATCAGGATCGGCAAGGGCATGCGCGGATATCGCCTGAGGTTTTCGCGGACACGGTCATAGACGACAACCGTATCGTTGAGCGAGTAACCGACGATTGTCAGCAGGGCCGCGATGCTCGTCAGATTGAACTCCATGCCGGTCACGACAAACAGTCCAATAGTCAAAAGCACGTCATGCAGCGTCGCGACGATGGCGCCTGCGGCAAACTGCCATTCAAACCGCACCCAGATGTAGATCAGGATCGCCAGAAGTGATGCCAGGACGCCAATGGTGGCAGCCGTGGTCAGGTCGCCCGAAACAGACGGCCCGACGACTTCGACGCGGCGGAATTCGTATTCCTCCTCAAGCTCGCCCCGGATCATGATCACCGATGTCTGCTCGGCATTTTCGCCGCCATCACGCGAATGGACCCGGACCACCACATCCTGCGCCGAACCGAACGGACTTACCGTGACGTCACCAATATTGAGCTCGTAGAGACGGCCACGAATGTCCTCGAGATCAGCATTACCCTCCCGGGCTTTCAGCTCGATCACCGAGCCACCGGAGAAATCGATGCCGAGATTGATGCCAAGCGTACCAAACAGAAGCATGCTGACGACGGACAGGAGAGCCGTCAGCGAGAAGACATAATTGCGGATCGCCATGAAACGCAAAGCGGCACCATCGAACATGCCGGTGCGGATACCATCCGGCAATGCCGTCGGATTACGCCGGTCGACCCAGATTTCCAGCATGACCCGTGTCAGGGTAAAGGCGGTGAAAAGCGTGGTGACGATACCGATGGCAAGCGTCACGGCAAATCCGCGGACGGAACCCGTCCCCAGGAACAATAGAATGATCGCGGCGATCAATGTCGTGATGTTGGCATCGACAATGGCAGCAAACGCCCGCGAGAAACCATATTGCAGGGCGTCCCGCACCGAGCGGCCCTGCCGCACTTCTTCGCGGATACGCTCGTAGATCAGCACGTTCGAATCGACCGCCATGCCGATCGTCAACACGATCCCGGCAATGCCCGGCAGTGTCAAAGGCAGCCCGGTGGCAGTCAGGACAGCAATGATCATCACGACGTTGAGTGCGACGGCAAGGCTCGCAACCGCGCCGAACAACCCGTAAAAACCGATCATGAAGGCGATCACCAGGACGGCGCCGATTGCACCGGCGGTCATGATAGAATGGATAGAATCGGCGCCGCGTCCCGCCCCGATCGACCGTTCCTCAACGACTGTAAGAGGTGTCGGCAAGGCTCCGGCGCGCAACAGCAGCGCCAGATCGCCGGCTCCTTCCGGGCTCATGTCCGCGGCAAGCTGCACGGTCCCATCCGTAATCGCCTTGCGCACCAGAGGCGTCGCAATCACCGCCCCGTCCAGAACGATGGCAACGGTCGTTCCGGAATTGTCCGTCGTTGCCTGGGCAAACCGAGCGGTTCCTTCCGGTCCCAGCCGAAGGTTGACCACGGGATTACCGGATTGGGCATTGACCGCCGATTGAGCATCGATGATGTCACTGTTGTCGATAATGGGCTGGCGGCGCAGCAGATAACCGATCGGTGGATCGTCTGCCGAATAGAGAATTTCCGAATTGACCGGCGGCTGGCCGTTGACCGCGTCTTCAACCGGCATCGACATATCGATGCTGCGAAATGACAACATTCCGGCCTGACCAAGGATGTATTTAATCTGTTCGGGATCATAGCGCCCGGGTATCTGGACGATGATCCTGTCCGCACCCTGTTTGCGGATCTTCGGCTGCAGAGAACCGAGTTCTGTCAGGCGCCGGTGTAAAACAGTGATCGCGCTGTCGAGTGTGGCGGAAATCCTGTGGTTGATGCCGTCATCGGTGACAGCGACAGACAAGGCGCCATCGGGGGAATTGCCGACGGTGACTTCGCTGAAATCTTTCTTCGTCAGGCCAGTGGCTTTGACCAGATCGGTCAGGGGCTTCAATGCCGCCCGTGCAACATCGGCCTGAGCGGCATCGCGAAGACGAAGCTGGATCGCCTGCCCGGTTCCAGACAGTCCGGAATAACCGATGCCGGCAGCGCGAAGGCGCGTGCCGACATCGTTGATAACAGTTTCAAGCCGCGCCTTGACGACATCTTCCCGCTCGATCTTCAGAGTGATCTGCGATCCACCCTGGAGATCGAGGCCCAGCATCATCTGCTTCTTGGGAAGCCAGTCCGGTAGTGTGGCCAAGGTCGCGGTCGGAACCGCGTTCGGCACGGCGACCAGGATGCTGAACAGCACGACGAGCCAGACGATGATGGTTTTCCAGCGGGAAAAATACGGCATGAAGCTCTCAAAGACACGTCGTTACAAGGTGGCCAGTGTGCCCCGGCCTCCCTGCAAGCTTATTCCTTGACAGGTTCGCCCTTCACACGGACTTCGGATACACCACTGCGTACCACACGAATCTTCACACCGTCAGCAATTTCGACTTCGAGTTCGTTGTCATCAACGACCTTCGTCACCTTGCCGACAATTCCGCCACCGGTAACAATCTGATCGCCGCGGCGGATGTTCTTCAGCAGTTCCTCGCGGCGCTTCATGTTGGCGCGCTGCGGACGGATGATCAGGAAGTACATCACGACGAAGATCAGCAGGAACGGCAGGATCGACATGAGAATATCAGCGCCGCCGGCGCTTGCGCCGGGTGCCGTCTGGGCGAATGCCTCGGTAATGAACATCAATCACTCCTTGAATGCGGTTTGGCGGACAGATGCCCGCGTTTCGGATCGCCGGACTATAGGAAAGGTTGATTTCAATGCAACATCAGACCAACCGGCTTCTGCCTTCAGCCTCATACATGAAATCGGCCCAAGGAGAAGCTCTTTCTACTGGATTTCACGCCTTTTACCGTTAGATCAGCCATGCTACCGGACAGCTTGGCCCCACAGCCAAAACCACAGCCATCATCGGGGAAACTCTCATGCAGGACACAAAAATCGACCTTCTGATCGCCGAAATGCGCAAGCTATCGGAGGCAATCGAGCGGATCGCCGGTCCAGCCCCTGCCGTGAACGACTGGGATTCTGCGGAATGCTTCGTCTGGGCGCCTCAACGGCTGCACCTTCAGCCGGTGACCAAGCCAAACCGGGTGGAACTCAAGCTGATCCAGAGCGTCGATCATGTCCGCGATATTCTGTTCGATAACACGCTGAGATTTGCGCAAGGCTTTCCGGCCAACAACGTATTGCTCTGGGGCGCACGCGGCATGGGCAAATCCTCATTGGTCAAGGCGGTGCATGCCAGCGTCGCTGCCGATGCAGGTATCCGCCTGAAGCTGGTCGAGGTGCATCGCGAAGATATCGCCACGTTGCCAACCCTGATGGAAATCCTCAAGACCGCCCCTGTCCCGGTCATCGTCTTTTGCGACGACCTGTCCTTCGATCATGACGACACATCCTACAAGTCGCTGAAAGCGGTCCTTGACGGCGGCATCGAAGGCCGGCCTGCAAACGTGCTGCTGTATGCGACATCCAACCGCCGGCACCTGTTGCCGCGCCATATGATGGAAAATGAGCAATCGACGGCGATCAACCCATCCGAGGCAGTCGAAGAAAAGGTCTCGCTGTCTGATCGCTTCGGGCTCTGGCTCGGGTTCTACAAGTGTAGCCAGGACGACTATCTGGCGATGATCGATGGCTATGCCGCGCATTTCGGGTTGGAGACCGACCCGGCAAAACTTCACGCCGATGCACTGGAATGGAGCACGACGCGCGGCGCCCGCTCCGGCCGCGTCGCCTGGCAGTTCATTCAGGATCTGGCCGGCCGCTCGCAGAAAAAGATCGATCTGGTCTAAACGCAGAAAAGCCCCGGAAGGGGCTTTTCTTTTGATGATTGGCGGCAGCTTCAGACTATTCCAGGAAAGTGGCCGGATTGACCGCGCTGGCGTTCTTGCGAACCTCGAAGTGCACCTGCGGCTGCGTTGCCGTGCCGCTCATGCCGGACGCTGCAAGCGTCTGGCCGCGCTGGATCTTCTGGCCGCGCTGAACCTTCAGTTCCGACGCATTGCCGTAGACCGTGACAGTGCCATCGTCATGGCGAACCAGGACCGCATTGCCAAGCTCCTTCAGGCTGCTGCCGGAATAGATGACCACGCCATTTTCTGCGGCCTTGATCGGCGTACCCTCGGGAACCGAGATGTTGATGCCGTCGTTGCGGTTGCCTTCGACGTTGGCGCCATATCCGGCAATGACTGCGCCACGAACCGGCCAGCGGTACTTGGCGATCCCTGTTGCCTTCGGCGAGGCCTCGGTCGTGTCCTCTTTCGAAGCGACTTCCGTTACCGACTGCTTGGCCACCGGCGCCGTATATTCGGCCGGCTTCGTGCTGTCGGCCTTGGCAACCTTGGTGTCGGCCTTCTTCGGAACCGAGGCGGTGACGACTTGATCTGCAGCCGAGGCATTGCCGCCCGGGATCTTCAGCGTCTGACCGATGCGGATTGCAGCACTGGTCAGGCCGTTTTCCTTGCGCAGCGCATCGACCGATACGCCGTTTGCCTTGGCGATCCGGTTGATGGAATCACCCGCCTTGACAGTGTACGTGCCGCCCTGACCGTTGCCGTCGCCGGAAACCGGCTGCTTGCCGGCGGCCATATCGGTGCGATTGACACCCTTTTCGCGGGACTGCGATTGACCGGGCAGGATTGCCACATCGCGGCTGTCCGGCTGGATCGGGATATTCTTCTGCTTATCGACATCAAGGCTCGCCGCGGCGTCCGATGCCGATGCCTTGGCAGCGCTGCTGGCTACACCGAAGGTCGGGATCAGAATGCGCTGACCCGGCTCCGCCTGCGATGAAGACGTCAGACCGTTCGCCTTGAGAATTTCCTTTTCCGGCACGCCGAACCGCTTCGAGAGCGTTGCGACGGTATCGCCCTGACGAAGCAGAACGGCAGGAGCGTTCGCCGTTGACCAGCCGCCCTTGGATGTCGTCGCCGTCGAGATCGGATCGGCATTAAGCTTCTGCTCGGCCTTCGCCAGGTTGCGAGCCGCTGGCATGGGCTGTGCCAGCGATGTATCACGCACCTTCGTAGTCGAGTCCGCCAGCGCGACACGCTGAACATTGATCGGCGTCGAAGCTTCCCGGGCGCGCGAAATCGGCGTCGATGCGGTATTAACCGGATCAGGGAAAGGCTGACTGACCGCTTCCTGGCGATTGACCTGCCCTACCGGGGCAGCCGCTAGGCTACCACTCTGCACATCGCTGCGCGGAATGGGAACATTGCTGCTGGAGATTGAGTTGGTCGTTAGATTGTCGGACTTCGAAAAAAGCCCGCCAAAGCGGCTTGCATCGGAGCTACATCCTGTCGCTACGCTTGCCAGCAATATTGCTGCAAGCAGGCGGACAGCGGACTTTCCCACACTCGACGAAACTCTAATACGCATGACACTTTACCCACTTGGAACACAACTCGGTGTAAAATGATTAAAACGCATTAGAGTTACCGCACGGTTAAAACCGATATTAGCTTCCACTTTTTTTGATGAATTGATAACCATGATCGCAGACCGCCGTCCCGCGTGCCCGCGATTGACCTAGCGTATCCCGGCAAACGGCACCCGCCGGGACGGCGCGAAGCGCTTCAAATACGGGCACGCCTGCAGGCCGCCTCGGCGATCATCAGAGCAGCGGTTTGTGGCTTTTACCCGGCAGCTTCAATTGACTACGGCCGAAAGCTCAAAAACTTTCCCTGTAGAATTTTTCGATCTCGGAGAGGCCGCTGCGTGTCTGTGACACGTCCTCATAGCTGATCGTACCGGTATCCCAGCCGAACATATCACCGGTGATCATACCGCCGGTATCCTGCGCAGCGGTCAATTCCGACTGCACCTTGTCAGCATCGAGCAGAACACTGACAAGCGTCTGAAACCCCGATCCACCGTCCATACCGCTCTCGTCGCTATAGGCGACAGAACGCGCACCGGCGATGGCCGCATCGCGCGTGCCGAAATAGCGCAAGCTGTTCTGGTCTTCCGGGCGGAGGTTGTCGTAATACTCGATGAAGGCGCGATAGTAGGCCTTGTGGTCGCCAGTCTCGCTATATTTGCCAAATGCCTGGTATTCGCGGGCAGCCAGCTGCGGCGAAAGCTTGTTGCTCCATTCATCTCTGGTCAGCGCCGGGTATTTTTCCTGAACGCGCTTTGTACGGCCCAGAAACAGCAGCGCCTCCGCAGACAGCGAAACACGCGAGGAAGGGTCGTAGCCTCCGGTCAGCGACACGGATGTGCCGGAATCCTCCCGATTGCCGGAGGCACCCTGCGCTGCCGCACGGCCGGCAAGATTGTTCATCCCATCTCCGGCTGTCGCCGAGGCCAATCTGTTCGCGATCTGCATCTGCCGCTCCTTGCGTTTCTACGCCTGGAATAGAACTGACAAACACGCATCACTTCAGGGGTCAGCTCAGGTCTATGACTTTTGTGCGCAGAATTCGGTTAGGCCCCGAAACTTGCGCGAAACTGACCGCCGTTAACGAGAGGTTAACGCCCTGTTTTTCCATGGAATATACGAATAGAGAAAGCAGGCTGAAAACGATGCGCCGAACTGCAGCAACAGTCGAGGGAATCAATTCACGGAAGGGGTGCTTTTAGTCTTTGGGACAAACACGCGGCTGAAGGTCTGCCTGGACAATCAGAGAAATGAAGCGACTTGCGGGACGAACGGCAGATAGGGCGCCTCGAACAGATCCTCCCGGTCAAAGCGGCTACCGGTGCGCGTCAGCCGGACGATGCGGCATTCGGTTTCGCTCATCATGATCGGCACGATGAGGACGCCGCCCGACACGAGGTGATCGGAAAAGACCCGCGGCAGGCTGGAGAATGCGGTCGTCACCAGGATTCGGTCAAAGGTCCCCTCACCCGTCGGTCCGATGCTGCCATCCGCGTGGCGGACGATCACATTGCGGATACCGGCCTTTTCAAGATTTCGCTGGGCGCTGGTCGCAAGCGTCTTGTAACGCTCGATCGTCAGCACCCGCTCGGCCATCCGCCCCATCACGCCAGCCGTAAACCCGCTGCCGGTACCGACCTCAAGCACGCGTTGGCCCGCCTTGACATTCAGGCAGTGCAAAAGCCGCACGGCGAAATCGAAGCCTTCCATGAAGGCGCCGCAATCCAGCGGAACGAGCCGCGAGGAATAGGCATTCTCCTGATACTGCGGTGGGGTAAAGATCGACCGTGGCGTCTGCTCGACGGCGTTGAGCAGCTCCTTGTTGGAGATGCCTTCGGCCCGTAAACGCAGCACCAATGCGGCAAACCCTTCCTGCTCGATAACGCGCGGGCTCAATCGGCCTCTCCATCAAGAAGCGCGCGGGCGACCCGGTCCTGTACCGCGTAGTCGGTCAGATCGAGCTTCAATGGCGTCACGGAAATCTTGTGCTCGCGGATCGCATGGATATCGGTACCTGCCCTGAAGTCGCCGAAGCGCTCGCCGAAACGAAGCCAATAGTAAGGATGACCGCGTCCATCGGAGCGCTCATCGATCGACAGGCCGAAATCAAGCTTGCCCTGACAGGTCACTTCGGTGCCGGTCACCGCATCGGCCGAACAGTTCGGGAAATTCAGGTTGAGAAACGTCCCGTCCGGCAGATCAAGATTCATCAGCTTCCTCAGAAGCTTGGGCGCGTGGGTTTCCACAACATCCCAGGGAACGATACCGCCATCTGCGTGGCGAAAGGCCTGGCTGAGGGCAAATGAACGGATGCCCTGCAGCGTTCCTTCGATGGCTCCGGCAATCGTGCCGGAATAGGTGACGTCGTCGGCCATGTTGGCGCCGACATTGACACCCGACAGGATGAGATCCGGCTTGACGTCCAGAACCTTGCGCACGCCCATGATGACGCAATCGGTCGGCGTCCCGCGCAGCGCGAAATGCTTTTCCGAAATCTGCCGCAGACGCAGGGGCTCTGACAAGGTCAGAGAATGCGCAAGGCCGCTCTGGTCCGTTTCCGGCGCCACCACCCAGACATCGTCGGAAAGCGTCCGGGCGATCCGTTCGAGCACGGCAAGGCCTTCGGCATGGATGCCATCGTCATTTGTCAGCAGAATTCGCATCTTAACCCCTGCCGCCAGACGCGGCTCAACCGGCCTTTTCGATCTTCGTGAGGCCGCCCATGTAGGGCAACAATACGTCCGGGATGGTTACCGATCCGTCTTCATTCAGATAGTTTTCGATGACGGCGATCAAAGCGCGGCCGACAGCGGTACCGGAACCGTTCAGGGTGTGAACGAACCTCAGGGCCTTGTCGTCCTTCGTCCGGTAGCGGGTGTTCATCCGCCGGGCCTGAAAATCGCCGCAGACCGAGCAGGACGAGATTTCGCGATAGGCGTCCTGCCCCGGCAGCCACACTTCCAGATCGTAAGTCTTGCGGGCACCAAAGCCCATGTCGCCGGTGCACAGCGTCATGACCCGATAGTGCAGGCCGAGGCGCTTCAGCACTTCCTCGGCGCAGCCCGTCATGCGCTCATGTTCATTAATCGAATTGTCGGCATCGGTAATCGACACGAGTTCGACCTTGTTGAACTGATGCTGGCGCAGCATGCCGCGGGTATCGCGGCCAGCGGAACCTGCCTCGGAACGGAAGCACGGCGTCAGCGCCGTAAAGCGCAGCGGCAGGGCATCGGCCTCAAGGATCTGTTCGCGCACCATATTGGTCAACGGCACTTCTGCCGTCGGGATCAGCCAGCGGCCATCCGTGGTCTTGAAAAGATCCTCGGAAAACTTCGGCAGCTGCCCCGTTCCATACATGGCCTCGTCGCGGGTCATCAGCGGCGGCTGGACCTCAAGATAGCCGTGTTCGCCGGTATGCAGGTCGAGCATGAACTGGCCAAGCGCCCGCTCAAGGCGCGCCAGCTGGCCCTTGACGATGGTGAAGCGCGAACCGGCGATCCTGGCAGCGCCTTCGAAATCGAGCCAACCGAGTTCTTCACCGATTTCGAAATGTTCTTTCGGCTGGTGATTCCAGCCGGGCTTCTGGCCATGGCTGTGCTTGACCACATTGCCGTGCTCATCGCTCCCGACCGGAACATCGTCGAGCGGAATATTCGGAATGCTGGACAAGGCCTCGATGAGGGCGGCGTCCGTCAGCCGGTTTTCCTCTTCCAACGCCGGCATCGTGGTCTTCAACTCGGCCACTTCCGCCTTCAGCTTATCGGCAAGCTCGCTGTTCTTCTGCGCCATCGCGGCGCCGATTTCCTTGGATGCGGCATTGCGGCGCGACTGCATGTCCTGCAGCGACTGAACGAGAGAGCGGCGCTTTTCATCGAGCGAAATCAGTGCAGCCGACAGGGGCTCGGCGCCGCGCTTTGCAAGGGCGGCGTCCAGGGCTTCGGCATTATCCCTAATCCATTTGATATCAAGCATGGTCGTTCAGGTCCTGATCGGTCTTGGTAAAAACTGAGACCCGAACGCATTGGCTGATACACAAGCGTATCAGCCGGCGTTTTCCTCCGCCTCGGCAACCTCGCGCGCAGCTGCGTCGCGCGCCCGTTGCCGTTCGATGAGTCGGGCCGTGTAGATGGAAATCTCGTAGAGAAGGATGGCGGGCAGAGCAAGGCCGATCTGGGACACCGGATCCGGCGGCGTCAGGATGGCGGCGGCGATGAACGCAATGACGATCGCATATTTCCGCTTTTCCTTCAGGCCATCCGCCGTGACAAAACCCACGCGCGCAAGCAGCGTGGTGATGACTGGCAACTGGAACACCAAGCCGAACGCGAAGATCAGCGACATGATCAGGCTCAGATATTCAGACACCTTTGGCAGAAGCTGGATCGACACCTGTCCGTTGCTGCCATCCTGCTGCATAGCCAGGAAGAACCACATGACCATCGGCGTGAAGAAGAAATAAACGAGGCAACCACCGAGAATGAAGAGAATGGGCGATGCAATCAAAAACGGCAGGAAAGCCGCGCGCTCGTTCTTGTAAAGCCCGGGCGCGACGAATTTGTAGACCTGCGAGGCAATCACCGGAAACGCGATCACCAGCGCGCTGAACATCGCCACCTTGATCTGGGTGAAGAAAAATTCCTGCGGCGCGGTGTAGATCAGCTCAACCGAACCATGATTGAGACCAGCCCAATCCACCGCCCACTTGAAGGGCTGGACAAGAATGTTGAAGATACCCTTGGCAAAATAGAAGCAGACGAGGAAGGCCACGAAGAACGCACCGACGGCCCACATCAGGCGGGCGCGCAGTTCGATCAGGTGCGCCATCAGCGGCTGGGGCTTGTCTTCGATATCGCCGCTCATGCGTCACCTTTTTTCTTCGTCGTCTTGGCTGCTGACTTGCTGGCGGCCGGCTTGACATCGGCCGAAACAGCAACCTTCGCCTTTTTCGCCGGTGTCTTTACAGCGGACACAACAGCGGGCTCAGGGGCTACCGTCTTCGGCTTGGCAACACGTTTCGGCTTGGGCTTTTCAGCCTCGGCGGCACGATCCATCTGCTTGGCAGCCGATGCGATTGCAGCAGCGGCAACAGGATCAGCCTTTGGCTGCTCCTGCGGAACTGCGGCCTCGGCTGAAACGGAAGCGGGTGGCGGGATATCCGCCTTTGGCGCGGGGTCAACCGCCGTCGCCTTCTGCAGATCGGCCTTGATATCATTGCCCATCTGCCTGAGCGGGTTCATCGCCTCGCGGATGGTGTTGGCCGGGTTGAGTTTTTGAGCGTCGCTCAGCGTCTTTCGCACGTCGTCGAGGTCGGCTTCCTTCAGCGCTTCGTCGAATTGTTGGCGGAAATCGTTCGCCATGCCGCGCATCTTCGTCATCATCTTGCCGAAGGTTCGCAGCATCGGCGGCAGATCCTTCGGACCAACCACAATGATCAGAACGATGGCAATAACGACAAGCTCGGTCCAGCCGACATCAAGCATTCTCAGGAACTCCACAAAACCGAAGGCGGCAGGGCCTGCCCGGACGGGTCAGGCCCTGAACAATATGCATGATTAGCGGACTTCGTCGGATTTGTGTTCGACCGTCTTGCCATCGACGGTCTTGTCGGCCGATGCCGTCTCGTCGTCGGTCATGCCCTTCTTGAAGCTCTTGATGCCCTTGGCAACGTCGCCCATCAGTTCCGGGATCTTGCCACGGCCGAACAGCAGCAGAACGACGACCAGAACGATCAGCCAATGCCAGATACTAAAGGAACCCATATTCTTACTCCCTTGAAGCCTGTAACCCCGATTTAAGATGCTCAACCATCTTTTTCAAACAGCAATCCATTTCGCTGGTTAGCGGAAAGGCGTCCGTCGCGCAATCCTTACACCGAGACTGCGGCGGAGATACAGCCAACTGTATGAATCGCCGAACTTTCCAGCGTATTCTGGCCACGAAGTCACGAGGACGTGACCAGAAAAGCAGTAAGGGGCGAGACGAAAGCGCCGCTCTACTCGCCATCCCCGCCGGATGGCGGCAGAAGGCCGAGTTCTTCGAGATCGAGTTGCGTGATCGGATCCTCGTCCTCGCCAAACCCATCGTCACCGAGCGGCACAGGGATCTGGAAATTTGCCGGGATGCGTCCGGACAGCAACCCTGCCCCCTTCAACTCCTCAAGGCCTGGGAGATCGCGCAGTTCCTCCAGCCCGAAGTGATCGAGAAAGTCCCGCGTACTGCCGAATGTCACCGGCCTGCCCGGCGTGCGGCGGCGGCCGCGAAAGCGGATCCAGCCCGCTTCCATCAGCACATCCAGCGTCCCCTTGGACGTCTGCACGCCGCGAATATCCTCGATCTCGGCTCGCGTCACTGGCTGATGATAGGCAATGATCGCCAGAACTTCGAGGGCAGCGCGCGACAGCTTGCGCACCTCGTTTTCATCGGTCTGCACGACGAACGAAAGGTCGGCGGCCGTGCGGAACGCCCAGTGATCGGCGACCTGCAACAGGTTGACGCCACGGCCGGCATAAATGGATTTCAGCCGCATCATGATGCGCCGAACGTCCGCTCCCTGCGGCAGGCGTGCGGCGATATAGCCCTCCGAGACCGGTTGGGCAGAGGCAAACACCAGCGCTTCAGCGATGCGCTCGACTTCCAGCTCAGTGCGCGGATCAATCAAGGGAATGGTTGTCTCTGCGCCGTCCTCTTCCTCGATCATCCCCGGCAGACGCTCTTGCGGCTCAATCACGCCCCGCCTCCATGGCCGCTAGCCCTTCGGGCGTGAGCGGATTTGGTCCCTGGCGGAGATAGATCGGCGCAAAGGCACCATCCTGGCGGATTTCGAGGCGCCCTTCACGCACCATTTCCAACGAGGCGGCAAAAGAACTGGCAATTGCCGTGGCGCGTTCCTTCGGGCTCGTCATGTAGCGCAGCAGAAAATGATCCAACGCTGTCCAGTCGACCATATCGCCAATCAGCCGCGCCAGCACGAGCCGCGCATCGGCAAGCGACCAGACCTGCCGCTTCTCGATCGTCACCTGCATCACCGCCTCACGCTGGCGCAGCGACGCATAGGCATGGAGCAGATCGTAAAGCGAAGCCTCGAACGCCGATTTCTTTTCGACCGGAATATGTTCCGGCGCACCACGGGCAAACACGTCGCGGCCGAGCCGGTTGCGGTTGATCAGGCGGGTGGCTGCCTCGCGCATGGCTTCAAGCCGCTTGAGGCGGAACGCCAGCGCCGACGCCATCTCCTCGCCTGATGGGCCTTCGTCCTTGGCCTGCTGGGGAATCAACAGACGAGACTTGAGGAACGCCAGCCAGGCGGCCATCACCAGGTAATCAGCCGCCAGTTCAAGCCGGATGCTGCGGGCACGCTCGATGAAGGCGATATATTGCTCGGCAAGCGCCAACACGGAAATACGCGAGAGATCAACGCGCTGATTGCGGGCAAGATGCAGCAAAAGATCGAGCGGACCTTCAAACCCGGCGATATCGACGACCAGCTCTTCCTCGTGCAGGCCGCGATCGGAGGGGTCATCCTGCCACAGAGAATCCATCGGCGCCCGTGTCGCCGGTTTCTTCTGCGTGTCGCCGGCGTTACTCACGATTGCCCTGCCCCTGAAATCAGCTCATGCCTCCTACGCTATAGCCAGCATGCCGTTAAATTCTTCCCGCAGCGCTGCTTCGTCCGAGGCGTCGGGCTTAGCAAAGCCAGCCTCGACAGCCTGCACACGGCGCAGCCTGTCTCCGGAAATGACCGGCACGACCCGCGCGACCTGATGCATTTCATCCATGATGCCATGGCAATGCAACACCAGATCGAGCCCGGCAGCAATAATCCCGCGCGCCCGCGCCTCGATATCGCCGGCCAACGCATTCATCGAGACATCGTCCGACATCAACAGACCATCAAAACCGATATGGCCGCGGATGACATCCCGCACCACCTTCGCCGAGGTCGTTGCCGGATTATCCGGATCGATGGCAGTGAAGACGATATGGGCCGACATGCCCATCAGTTCGTCCTTCATGGCAACGAACGGCAGAAAGTCGCTGTTGGCCAGTTCATCGAAGGAAACGTCGACCACGGGCAGCTTATGATGCGAATCGACAAAGGCCCGGCCATGGCCCGGCATATGCTTCATCACAGGCAGCATGCCGCCGGCCTTGAGGCCAGCCGACGCAGCGGCGCCGATTTCGGCAACGGCGCGCGGATCGTAGCCGTAAGCGCGATTGCCAATGACGTCACTGCTGCCTTCGATAGGCACATCCAGTACCGGCAGGCAATCAATGGTGATACCGAACCGCATCAGGTCAAATGCATGCAGCCGCGACATCAGCCATGCGGCGCGCAGACCCTGTTCACGATCACGACGATAGATTTCGCCGATGGCCGCACCATTCGGATACTGCGCCACGATCGGCGGGCGAATGCGCTGGACGCGGCCACCCTCCTGGTCGATCAGCACCGGCGCATCGGGATTGCCGATGCTGTCGCGCAAGGACGCCGTCAGATCAGCAATCTGGTTGGCTTCGCCAATATTGCGTCCAAACAAAATGAAGCCCCACGGACGCTCGTCCGCGAAAAAGGCTTTTTCGTCCGGGGTGATGGTCAGGCCTTTGCAGCCCGAAATGAATGCTTTTGATTCGGTCATGCCGTATGATAGCCGCAGCCCTTGGCAAGACGAAAGCCGGTTTCTCGTCTTGTCTCAGCATTCGCAACGCTTGCGGCCAGCCTCGGACATGAAAAAGGCGCGACCAGTGGCCGCGCCTTTTGTGGGCTGGTCATTCGACCAGATTATCGTGTCACGAGGCAGCTGCCGCCAGCGCTCTTGTACTGTGCGCACATCGCGTTGGCGGCGTCGCGGGAGCCTGCCGGAATACGAACCCGGTAATAGGTGCCCTTGCCTGCGATTTCGGCCTTCTTGATATCGACACCCTTGCCGCCAATCACGCTGCCGAACTTGCCGGAGAGCGTCTTGTAGGACGTCTGGGCTTCGGCTTCGGACGGCAGCGAGGCGATCTGGATCACATAGGTACCAGGCGCAATCGAGGCTGTTTCGACCGGCTTTCCTTCGGCAGCAGGCTGCGTTGCAGCGATATCGTTCTTGAAGGTATCGACAACCTTCTGCTCTGCGGCCGGACGCGTCTGCGGTAGCGGGTTCGCATCGGCTACATCCGTCGTCTTGACGGGGCGGACCGGCGCGGTTTCATTAACCGTTACGTCTGCGGCCTCAGCAAGTGCGCTCTTCTGTCCCTGCTCGGCAAGCTGTTCGACAACAGGCTGCGACTTCGGCGTCGAAGCGGTCTCGATCGGCTTGGTCAAGGTTGTCGTCTTGACGACATTGACCTGCGGTTCGCCATTGTTGGCAGCAACATTTGTCTGCGGCTCGGCCACCGGCTCCTCGCGGGCTACCAACGTCCCGTCAGGCTTGACGATCATCGTGCGAACCTTGCGCGGCGATACAGCAGGCGACTGTTCTGCGTCAGCTGTGGCATTGTCCGCCGTCTGTCCATCCGGCAGAAGCCGGGCGCTGCCATCGTCGTCCACCGGCATCACGCCGGGAAGGTCATCATCAGTGCCTTCATTTGGCAGATTTTCCGGTGTCAACGTCCGCTGAACCACATCAATCGGTTCTTCGGTGGAGGAAACCAGGGTCCCCTGCTGAGGCGTCGTGTCCTGCGCACCGGCAACACGGTCATAAACGGCCTTGTCCTGGTTCGGAACGGTCTTGCCGCCCTTCTCCACCGGCACCATCTTCACCGGCGACTTGTCCGCCAGAATGATTTTCGGCTCGCCGCCGGACAGCGAGGAACCCGTACCGCCCATGAAGGCATAGACGCCAACGCCGCCAAAGATCGCCAGACCGGCAACGGTTGCGGCCAGCAGCGCCAGACGGCGGCGGCCCGAACCGCGGCGCTCGTCGTCATAATCGTTGTTGGCGGCATAACCGGAACCAACGGCCAAACGGTCGGAGGACGGATCATTGTCCTGCGGCTGGCTCAGCGACCGGCGGAAGTCCTCTTCCATCGCCTTCTCGAACTCGTCGAAATCCTCTTCGACGCGAACATTCGACGATTGAACAGGTGCTGCAGCTTGCGTCGCATTGGCACTGCGGTCGACACTCTGTGCGGTGCGGCCCGGAGCGGCAAAAAGCTGAGCCATTTCAGCATCGATATCAAGATCGTAATCCGGGTGATGAACAGCCGGGCGCTCCTGCTCGACAACAGGCAATTGGGGAACGTTAAGGTCGGCAATCGCCGTCAGGCTCTCTTCCGTTTCCGAAATCATCGCCGGATCAAAAGCCAAAGCGCTTTCCGGCTCCTCGCGAACTTCTTCCACAGCCTCCGGAATGTAGGCCGCAGGCGCTACCGGGGTGAAAGCGGCGACGACTGGTGCGGCTGCAACAGGTTCGGCGGCGGTAAAGGGGATCTCCTGTGCCGCCGGCTCAAAAGCCGGAGCATCGGCATCCAAATTGATATCGATATCGGAAAGATCCAGCTCGAACGTATCGAGATCGAAATCAGGCTCGGCGTTGACGGCCGGCTTCAGGGCTGCAGCGGCCTCGATCACCACCGGTTCGGCGGCGGCTTCTGCCGGTTGATAGGCAGCCTCAGCGACAGCGACGGCCACTGGTGCGGCCACCACGGCTGCCGCCAGCGGCGTTGCATAGGCTTTCTGGGACGACACGCCGCCGTTCGTGGCGACGGGCGTCGCACGGCTGAACGTCGGTGTAAACGGGTAGTTGACTTTGCGCGCAACCTCCACCGGAGACGCAACCTCCGCCTTGGGCGGCACGGGAAAACGCTCGATGTCGGCCAGAAGGGCATCAATGCCGTGGGTATCCGCAGGCGAAATAACGATATTGCCGGATGTCGGCGCCGGTGTATCCCGCCATTCCGGCAGCTCGGCCTGCATCAAAGCTTCAGGATCGGCAACAGGCTGCGCGGCTTCGGGTGGGGAATAGTCCACAGCTTCGAACGCAACCGGGCTCTCGAACACAGGCGCAGCAACAATTGGCTCGGCAACACTTGCGAAACCCGCTGCGGAAAAGTCCTGTTCCGGCTCGAAGTGAGGCGCCTGACGGATATCTGCCTGCTGCGCTTCGTCGTAGCTGATCGACAGCTCCAGCTCACGCTCCAGGTCCGCACCGTCAAAAGCCGGCTCGCTCCATTGCTCGACGGCCCAACCATTATCGATTTCGGGGGCAATGTCGGCTTCCGGGGCGACCGCCTCCGGTTCCTGTGACCAGGATTGCGCCACGGAATGCTCAGGCACCATCGCCTCGAAGGCAATGTCCTGCTCGAAAACCGGCTGCTCGACAGCAATCGGCTCGATGCTTTCGGCCGGCGCGACCACATCGACAACGGGCGCAGCGACCTCTACGGCCTGATATTCGACGGCAGGCTGCTCAACGGGCTGCGAAAGAGCAGCATGATACTCTTCATCGAAAGGCGCGAAGGAAACAGGCTCTTCGATATTAACCGGCTCGGCAACATGAACAACTGGAGCAGCCTGTGGCGCATCATAGACATCGAACTCGCGCAGGAGTTCGTCTTCGAGATCGAGAACCGGCTCAGGAAGCACAGATTCCCTATTTACCATCTCACGATGCCGCTCGAGTTCCTGCAGCTGTTGAACTGCAGGCCGATTGTCATAGCCGACGATGCGGGCGAGTTCTGCCAATGGATCATCGTCCGCCAAAACGTTGAAATCCGCAGCCCCGCTTCGTGCCAATTGTTTCTCTGCCATCCGCTCCACTCACAACTACTAGCCAGTCATTGCCAGTGCATTGTGGGTAAATGGTGACAATACTATCGCATCTCGTTTGGTGCAGCGGTACCTGTAATAGACAGGCCCGACTTCAACACCGAGGCGACAGCACGCACCAGCCCAAGTCTGGCAATGGTCAATTCTCCATTTTTATCGTTAACAAAACGTAATTCTGGAGACTCTTTACCTTTATTCCAGTGCGCGTGGAAGGCGCTGGCAAGATCATAGAGGTAAAATGCGATCCGATGAGGCTCCTGGGACAGTGCGGCGGCCTCGATAATACGCGGATATTCTGCCAGCTTGGCAACCAGTTGCAGCTCGTTCGAATCAGAGATGTTGCCTTTGATAGCGCCGGCGAGATCGGCGGCCGCGAAATCAACGTCCGGAAACGCCTCTGCCGCCTGACGGAAAACCGACATGCAACGCGCGTGAGCATATTGCACGTAGAAGACCGGGTTATCCTTCGACTGTTCTGTGACCTTGGCAAAGTCGAAATCGAGCGGCTCTGAACTCTTGCGATAGATCATCATGAACCGCACCGAATCGCGGCCGACCTCTTCGACGACATCCCGCAGCGTGACGAAATCGCCCGACCGCTTCGACATTTTCACCGGCTCACCGTCGCGATAGAGCTTGACCAGTTGGCAAAGCAACACGGTCAGCTTCGACGCGCCGCCGGACACCGCCCGCGCCACGGCTTCCAACCGCTTGACGTAGCCGCCGTGATCGGCACCGAGAACATAGATCATCTCGTTAAAGCCGCGATCGAACTTGTCCTTGAAATAGGCAACGTCGGCGGCGAAGTAAGTATAGGTCCCATCCGACTTGATCAGTGGCCGGTCGATATCGTCGCCAACCTCGGTCGAGCGGAACAGCGTCTGCTCGCGATCTTCCCAGTCTTCCGGCAACTGCCCCTTCGGCGGCGGCAACGTGCCCTTGTAGACATGGCCCTTGAAGGTCAGATCGTTGATGGCGTTGCGAATGCGTGTTGCGCCGTCCGCATGCAGCGTGCGCTCGGAGAAGAACACGTCATGATGAACGTTGAGTGCTGCCAAATCCTGGCGGATCATCACCATCATTGCGGCAATGGTGCGCTCCTTGACGAGCGGCATCCATTTGTCTTCCGGCATGATCCGTAGGCTCGATCCGAACTCGGCAACCAGTGCCTCGCCGACCGGCACAAGATAATCGCCGGGATAGAGCCCTGCCGGGATTTCACCGATCTTTTCGCCCAGAGCTTCGCGGTAGCGCAGGAAAGCCGAGCGCGCGAGCGTGTCGATCTGCGAGCCCGCGTCGTTGATGTAATATTCCTTGGTCACCTCATAGCCGGCGAACTCAAGCAGGTTGGCAAGCGTGTCGCCAACGACGGCGCCACGGCAATGGCCGACATGCATCGGGCCGGTGGGGTTGGCCGAGACATATTCGACATTGACCTTGCGGCCGGCCCCGACGGCACTCCTGCCATAATCGATGCCTTCGCCGATCATTGCGGTCAGCAGCTTCTGCCAGTACGCGATCGAAAGCTTGACGTTGATGAAGCCCGGGCCTGCGACGGAAACGTCAGCAACTTCCGGGTCTTCCTTGAGCTTGGCGACAATCTGGTCTGCCAATGCACGCGGATTGGTACCGAGCGGCTTGGCCAGCACCATCGCGGCATTGGTCGCGACATCGCCATGGCTCGCATCACGCGGCGATTCCACGCTGATTCGGCTGAAATCAAGCTCTGATCGGTTTTCACGCACGATATCAAGCGCTTCCAGCACGTTTTTAATTCTTGATCCGAAGTCAGTGAAAAGATTCATGGCACCCATCCGCTCAGCTGCGCCCAAAGGCGCGAGGCCGCGTTCCTATCGTTCACATCAACGGCAACCCGATATGCTCGATGCTGCCGCCAACCGGCGCGGTGACTACCGCAAATCAGGGGTATGGTCAAACAAACGCCTGTGCACGGAGATTGCATAGGTATCCGTCATCCCGGCCAGATAGTCGCCGACATGGCGCGCCTTGGCCGGTTCTGCCATGCCGGGGATCTGGTCAATCCAGTAGTGTTTCAGCATCTCGCGCGGATCGGCCATGAAGGCCTTGTAAAGATCGGTGACGATCAGGGCAGCATCCTTGCGCACCCGCATCACGTCCGGATGCCGGTAGATCCGCGTCATCAGCATCTTCTTGATCTGCTTGTCCGTCTCGGCCATGGCCTTTGAGAAGGTCGCAATCACCCTACCCGCGTTGCGCACATCAGGAGCACTCTGCGGCCGGATGTCTTTCAGATTATCCTGCGCAACGGTGATCACGTCCTCAACCATGGCGGTGATTTGCCGGCGCATGATTTCATGGGTGAAGCGGCTGGCTTCCAGCCCCGGGTAGCGATCGCCGACCTCACGCATCAACCCGGCGAGGAACGGTATTTCCTCCAGCATCTCGAACTTGAGATAGCCGGAGCGCAACCCGTCATCAATATCATGCGTGTTATAGGCGATATCGTCGGCAATCGCCGCCACCTGCGCTTCGAGGCTTGCAAAACTTGCCAGTTCCAGATCGTGCAGCGCGCAATAGTCGCGAATGGGCTGAGGCACCGGACCGCGCGTGCCCTCGCCGTTGGCAGCCACAAGTGGCCCATTGTGCTTGACCAGCCCTTCGAGGCTCTCCCATGTCAGATTGAGACCATCGAACTCGGCATAGCGGCGCTCGAGTTTGGTGACGATCCGCAGCGACTGGGCATTGTGATCGAAACCACCATAGGGCGCGAGCATCTCGTGCAACGCGTCTTCGCCGGTATGACCGAACGGCGTGTGTCCAAAATCGTGGACGAGCGCCACGCCCTCGGCCAGATCCTCGTCCAGTTTCAACGCCCGCGCCAGCGCCCGGGCGATCTGGGCAACTTCGATCGTGTGGGTCAGCCGGGTGCGATAATGATCGCCATCGGCGGCAATGAAGACCTGGGTCTTGTGCTTCAGACGGCGGAAGGCCGTGGTGTGAACGATGCGGTCGCGGTCGCGCTGGAAATCGGAACGCGTCGGGCTGCCTGTTTCGGGATAAAGCCTCCCGCGGCTGGCCCACGGATCCGAGGCGAAAATCGCGCGTTCACCGGCACCAAAACCAAGCGCATGTCTGTCCAATGTCATTTCCCGTTCAGCATCCCATTGACGCGGTATTAAAGCCTTCATACCTATAGTGGGCGCTGCAGGAAAGCACCGAGTGGACATCGCTTTTGGCGATGAACGAAATCAAGGGCTTGCCGCGCGAATTGATCCTTCCCGTCCGTCGGCACGACTTGGGCAACGGGTGACGTAAACAGCGAATCTCTCCGGTTCTTGACCCCGGCAGGAGGTAGATATGACAATAGAAACCGTAACTCTCTCGGACTCGGCGGCAAAACGCATTGCCGTGATCCTGAAATCGGATGCCGAGAAAAAGGCCATGCGCGTTTCCGTCGAAGGCGGCGGATGTTCGGGCTTTTCCTATAAGTTCGATCTGGTCGGCGATGCCGATGACGACGATCTCGTTCTGGAAAAAGGCGAGGCCAAAGTTCTGATCGACAGCCTGTCACTGGTTTATATGAGCGGGTCCGAAATCGATTTCGTCGATAATCTGCTCGGCCAGTCGTTTCAGATCAAGAATCCGAATGCCGTCGCAAGCTGCGGATGTGGCACAAGTTTCTCGGTCTGACAGCGGCCCTAAAGATAGGGCGATCCCAACCAGAATATCTTGTTGAGCAAGCGCGTCGTAAACGGCGTGGCGCGCAGATCAGCCAGTGTCACGGGCTGGGCGGTGCTCAACACGCCCTGTAGTCTGTGGCCTACGGCGCTGGCAAAGCCGGCGTCCAGCACCTCCAGATCGATCTCGAAATTGAGCCGCAGAGAGCGCGGATCGAGATTGGAAGAGCCGGCATAGGCCCAGCGATCGTCGACCGTCATCAGCTTGGAGTGATTGAACGCACCTGTGGCGCGCCAGATGCGGCACCCGCCCTTCAGTGTCTGGTCGAACTGCGCCGTCATCGCCCGATCCACCAGCACCAGGTTGTTGACGGCAGGCACGATGATATCGACCTCAACCCCACGCATCGCTGCCGTCACCAATGCGCTGATCAGCTCCCGGTCAGGCAGAAAATAGGGTGACATGATGCGGATGTTGCGTCTGGCGACGGAAAAGGCCCCCATCATCATCTTGTGGTTGGATTCGTTGGCGCGGTCCGGCCCGGAGGGCACGGCCCGCATCAGCATGGTGGGCTTCTGCTGAGAGGGCGCAACAGAGATTTTCCATGCCGGCCCATCCAGCGCCTCGCGGCTCGAGAACCGCCAGTCTTCGGATGCTACCTGAAAAAGATCGGCAACGACGGGACCAGTGACGCGAAAATGCGTGTCACGTGCCTGTCCTTCGCCGGCAAACTCGCCCGTAAAACCAGAGCGGATGTTCATGCCGCCGGTGAAGGCGACGGAGCCATCAACAATGAGAATCTTCCGGTGAGTGCGCAGGTTGGCATAGGGCAGCCGCAGCCCCATGATGATGTTGCCATTGAAAACCTTGGCGGTAACGCCGCCTTGCTGCAGGTAACCAACGATGCTTGGCACCGAATAGCGCGCTCCAACGGCATCGATGAGCACCCGTACAGCAACGCCGCGCCTGGCAGCGGCGATCAAGGCGTCGGCGAACCGCAACCCGATTGGATCGCGATCGAAAATATAGGTTTCGAGAAGCACAGAGCGCGTTGCACCGCCGATCTGCTCCAGCATCATCGCATAGGCAGCATCGCCGCCCTCCAGCATCGTGATGCCGTTTCCGCCACACATGCGATGCCGGCTGACACGATCCCCCAGCAACTTCATTGCACCGAATCGCTGCCCGAACCGCTCTGCGATGACCGTGCTGGAAACATCGAACTTGCCCATGGCATCCGGTCCGCGCTCGCGGAACAGTGATCGCTGCTGCCCGATCGACGAGCGGCGGATGCGATTGATGCCGGCAATCCCGTAGATCAGCGCTCCGACGATGGGCGACAACAGGATCACGCCAACCCAACCAAGGGCCGAGCGAACCTCGTCCTTGGTCATCGTCGCGTGAATGGCGGCAGGAACGCCAAGGATGATGGAAAGCGTCGCCAGAATATGCGGCCAGTAGGTTATCAGCAGATCGATCATGCGCAGAACTATAACGGGCCGGAACCAGGAAGCAATTCGGCCGCCATCCACACGTCTTTTACCCTCACCGGGTTTGTGAAAAACACGCGCAGCGGCTAAAAGCAGAACAGGCCTCTGCGCCGCCAGCCAAAAGGACGTCCATCGCATGAAAATCGTTACCTGGAACATCAATGGCGTTCGGGCCCGCATCGACGTTCTCGTGGCCTGGCTGAAAGAATCGCAGCCCGACATCGTCTGCCTTCAGGAAATCAAGACAATGGATGAGGGCTTTCCCCGCGCCGAGATCGAAGCGCTGGGCTACCATGTCGAGACGCATGGCCAAAAAGGCTTCAACGGCGTCGCCATCCTGTCGAAGCTGAAGCCGGACGAAATCAATCGCGGCCTGCCTGGCGATGCGGCCGATGAGCAGTCACGGTTCATCGAGGGTGTGTTTTCGGTCAAGGACGGGGCAATCCGTGTCTGCTCGCTCTATCTGCCCAACGGCAATCCGGTCGAAACAGAGAAATATCCTTACAAGCTATCCTGGATGGAGCGCCTGGCTGCCTTTGCGCAGAGCCGCCTTGCTCTGGAGGAGCCTTTGATTCTTGCCGGCGATTATAATGTCATTGCCGAGCCGCATGATTGCTGGGACGTTAAAGTCTGGCAGAACGACGCGCTATATCAGCCGCGCACCCGTCAGGCCTTCCGCCGGCTCGAAAACCTGGGCTTTGCCGACGCCGTCCGTTCAACGACGGATGCGGCGCCACTCTACACATTCTGGGATTATCAGGCCGGTTGCTGGCCGAAGAACTTTGGCATCCGCATTGATCACCTGATGCTGTCGCCGGAGGCGGCCGACCGGCTGATCTCGACGGATATCGAGAAGCACGTGCGCGCCTGGGAGAAGCCGTCCGATCACGTGCCGGTGGCAGCGCAGTTCAATTTTGCTGCTTGAATGAAGGAGCCCTACGGCTCAATCGCTATCGCTGTCGAGATGAATGCTATGCGCCATCGCGACGGCCTTGCGGCGGTCATCTTCTCCGGCGATCGAGAAGGCCTGCTCCTGCAGGGATTGCAGCCAGGGTCTTTCCTTCGGAGTACACTGGTCAAGCGCTGCGGTCATATAGGCCAGCCCACGCGCCGTTTGGCCTTCCTGGAAGATCACATTGCCAAATACGCCCATGGCACCGGCGTGACCGTTCTTGCGGGCACGGTTGAGCCATTTCTTCGCCTGCTGGACATTAACGCTGCCGCCGTCACCGGAAAGAAGCATTTTGGCAAGCTGAAACTGCGCCTCGGGAACACCGAAGGTGGAGGCGGCTTGAAAATAAAGTTGGCGAGCTTGACCGAGGTCGCTTTTGACAGGGCTGTCGGGAATGCCGCGGCGGTAGTACCCAGCCAATGAAATCAGTGCATTGACGAAATATCCAGTATCCTCGGAGCCGGGCTCAACCCCCTTCTCGGCGATCTCGTTATAGATCTTGAAGGCTTCCAGATCGTTTTCAGCAACGCCATCGCCATAGGCATACATGTTGGCGAGCGCCCAGCGCGAGCCCGTATGGCCCTTTTCGGCGGCGTATCGGTAGGCTTCAACCGCCTCGTCCTTGCGGCCATTCTTATAGGCGGAAAATCCAAACTTGAAGAGGGCGAAAGGGCCCGATTCCTTGGTGATGCCGGCATTCGGATCGAACGCATAAGCCATGCGATTCTCAGCGGTCAGCGTGAGCGCTACACTCAAAACAAGAAACGTCAACGACCGGTAACCGCGTATCAGCATGATAGTCTATTTCTTCCGTTCAAACCCAAGAGCCGGTTCACAAAAGGTCCCGATAAGCCTCTGTCGAAAGCGCCGCTCAAACCGGCATTTTTCAAACAGTAATCAGCGTTTCCGGCAAGAGTGCGGCCTGCCCCGGCCGCCTCATCCACCACACGCCCCTGCGACCATTCAAGCAGCTTGCGAAAGCTGCAGCAAAGCCACGTAACATCAGGGGAGGCATGGATTTTTTCGAAAATGCTATGACTCATCTTACCTCAAACGCCGCATGCTCAAAACTTACCGGCACGTTTGTCAAGTCCATCGGTGCTCCCAGTTTGTGGCGGGAAATAGACACAATCGGCAGCCAGCAGGCCGTTGCAGACTATAGAAAGAATGTGTTGCTGAATCGTCACAAAGTGTGATGCCGGAAACATAGAAATTTCAACGAGCGCCATTGAATTTTTTGATCACGAAACTACGGCAAGCGGCCTGAGCCCGCCATTGGTCGCGTAGCAATACTCAACGCCTGCTGCAGGAGCCGCAAAATCAGAGCCACCCTTCCCTGACGGCCACAAACGCATGCAAAAAAAGCCCGATGCGAGCACCGGGCTTTTTTCTTGCACTGTCCTGGATGATCAGAACTTGACCTTCAGCGACGTGGAAATGGCGGTGACGATGTCGTTGCCGAAATCGTACGTCACTTCCTCACCAACCGAACTGCCACTTGTCAGAACGCCGACGGCGCCAGCGAGCCGCAGTTCAACATTTTCGGTCGGCGCATACGACACACCTGTTCCGAGCGTCCAGGTGTCGGTCTGGTTGCCGTAACCATGGCTCGTGCCGCGATCCCAGGTCAGGCTGGCCGCGCCGCTCCATTGATCGTTGAATTTATGGCCGACGCCACCCGTCACGGTCCAGCCGTCGCGGTAGAGAAGGGTGAGGCTCGACGGTAGATTGCGTGGATCGAGCGTGCTGTTCGGCGTGATTTGAATGACCTGCAGTTGACTCCAGTCTGTCCACTTGACCGATCCAAAGACAAGCCAGCCGGGCGCGATACCGGATTGAACCTTCAGCTCAAGGGAATCAGGCATGGACGCAAAGCTGGAGACATCGTACCGGGTGCCCGGAACAAAACCACCAGCGCCGTTGGGGAGGAGAACCTTGGTCAGGTCGATCGTTCCCCCTAGATTGTCGAGATCCACGGCACTGTTGTAGACGAGACTCGCACGAAACGCATATTCCGGAATTTCGTATGCAGCGCCAGCGCGCCACCCCCAACCGCTGCCATCCAGATCGAGACGGCCAACGCCGTCAAAACCCCCACCGAAGACTGGGGTCACAAGACGTTCCTTGAAGCCGCCGACTTCCTGGTAGAAGCCGCCACCGATGATCCGGAACTGACCTTTCCCCATATCCCACTTGTAGGAGCAGGTGGCAGCGTAGTTGTCGCTTTCAATCTTCGTTTCGATATTGTCATTGGCACCCATCCAGCTCGCGCCCGGCTTGGTATGCGCACCCCATGGCTGCGAATAATCGGCCATGCAATCGACGCTATCGCCAAAGCCGGCTTTGACGCCGATACGCGGCACCCAATAACCTTCAGTTTCGCCGATTCCATTGGTTTGGCCGGCTCCGCGGCCGTTCGAACCGATACCGTTTGCCGGATTAACATCTACCACATTGTCGAGTTCGCGCTGCGGATTGACGTAAGTTGCTGCAGCTTCTGCCGCATAGGTCGATGGATCAAACAGCAGATCGATGTTGTAGCCGCCCCGCTCCAGACCGCCGGCGCTAGCGGCCGTGCTGGTCAACAACACAGCAAGCGCCGCGGTGATCGTCGCCTTGATTTTGGTGTGAACCATCCGTTTTCTCCCCCTGAATACAGATCATTGGCCGACGTAACCGCCAACCTGTTGGAAAGAACTATCGACCGGGAACGGCGGATGGCAAATACCTAGATTTAGCAACGGGTCACGTCAGCGCACCAAAAATTTACGTAAGAAAACCGAATTTCGTATTAGAACGAGAAAAATGGGTAAATAATTTCACCAAAAAATCCAATTTCTGTAAAAATAGGAATAATATTCCATAAATATTGATAGCTGTAACCTCGACACAACAATGCCATTTTTTGGAAGATGTGCCGCGATGACAGTGAAATAAGTTGGCGTCAAAAGGTAGAGCTGCCGCATTTTTCCGTGTGAACGGCCATCGCGCCCAAAAAGAGAATCAAACAATATAAAAAAGGCGGCCAGAACCGCCTTTTTTTGTCATTTTTATACAAATTATGGCTGCAGAGGCATCCCGAATGGCATGCCTCTCGCAGTTGTATCGACATCAACCGGCGTCGGCGACCCTGGCCAATGCGACCGCGAGAGATGCCTTCTGGCCATCCAGTTCGGCCAGGCGTTCACGCTCCGCATCGACCACATCGGGACGGGCATTGGCAACGAACTTCTCGTTCGACAGTTTGCCGAGGATACGCTCGCGCTCCTGCTCGACCTTGCCGATCGCCTTTTCCAGCCGCAGCTTTTCAGCCGAAAGATCGATCAGGCTGCCAAGCGGCAGGCAGACCGTTGCCTCGCCAACCACGATCTGCGCGCTCCCCTTCGGCGCAGCCGCAGCCAAGTCGATCGCATCGACACGCGCCAGCCGGCGGATAGCGGCGGCATGACGCTCCAGACGTTCCTTAGTCAGCATGCTGGCTTCAACGACGACCAGAGGCGCGATTGCAGCTGGCGGGACGTTCATTTCCGAACGGACCGAACGGATGCCCGATACCAGATCGATCAGCCAGTTGATCTCACCGGCGGCGGCATCATCCGCGTAGGAGGCGGCCGGCCACTCGGCGTGGCAGAGCAGGCTGTCGCGTGTGGTACCCTCGCCCGCTGTCTGCGCCCAGAGCTCTTCCGTCATAAACGGCATGAAGGGATGCAGGAGCTTATAGGTCTCGTCGAGAATGTAGGCAACGCAAGCCCGCGATTCAGCTTTTGCAGCCTCGTCCTCGCCACCGAAGACAGGCTTCAGCAGTTCCAGATACCAGTCGCAGACCTGATTCCAGACAAACCGGTACAGGCTGCCGGCGGCCTCGTTGAAACGGTAGTTCTCGATCGCCTCGGTAACGTCGCGAATCGTGCGCGACAGTTCGGTAAGGATCCAGCGGTTGATCGTCAGCGAAGAGGTTTCAGGCACGAACTTCGGATCGTTGGCAACGCCGTTCATCCCGGCAAAGCGCGTCGCGTTCCAAAGCTTGGTACCGAAATTGCGATAGCCTGCGATGCGGGCCGGATCGAGCTTCACGTCACGTCCCTGCGCCGCCATGATCGCCAGCGTGAACCGCAACGAATCGGCGCCGTATTCGTCGATCAGGTCGAGCGGATCGATGACGTTGCCTTTGGACTTCGACATCTTGGCGCCGTTCTTGTCGCGCACCAGGGCGTGAACATAGACCGTATGGAACGGCTCGACAGGCGTACCGTCGCTATCCTTCATGAAGTGCAGGCCCATCATCATCATCCGGGCAACCCAGAAGAAGATGATGTCAAAGCCAGTCACCAGGACATCTGTCTGATAGTACTTGTCCAATTCCGGCGTCTTGTCTGGCCAGCCAAGCGTCGAAAACGGCCAGAGAGCCGACGAAAACCACGTGTCGAGCACGTCTTCGTCACGAACGAGAATTTCACCTGGCCGGAAATTCTCCAGCAGATCCTCGACATAGGCCTTCATCGGGCCTTCATGCGACAGATAGTGCTGGATCGCGGCGTGCAGCGCCTCCTCTTCCGTCTTCTCAACAAAGACCTGGCCATCCGGTCCATACCAAGCCGGAATCTGGTGACCCCACCACAATTGCCGGGAAACGCACCAGGGCTGGATGTTTTCCATCCATTCGAAATAGGTCTTTTCCCAGTTCTTCGGAACGAAGTTGGTCCGGCCCTCGCGAACGGACGCCATCGCCGGCTTGGCGAGCGTCTTGGCGTCGACATACCACTGTTCCGTCAATCGCGGTTCGATCGGAACACCGCCGCGGTCACCATGCGGAACGGTGTGCTTGTGGGGTTCGATCTTGTCGAGCAGACCACGCTCCTCGAACATCGTCACGATCGCCTTGCGCGCAGCAAACCGCTCGACGCCATCAAGCGCCGAGACCAGGGCTTCCAGTTCATCGGACGCCGGCAGGCCTTCCAGGAATTCCTCGTTTCCAGCAAGCGTGATGTGGCCATCAATCGTCAGGATGTTGACCTGACGCAGATGGCGGCGCTTGCCGACCTCAAAGTCGTTGAAGTCATGGGCAGGCGTCATCTTGACGGCGCCGGTACCAGCCGTCGGGTCTGGATACTCGTCGGCGACGATCGGGATGAGGCGGCCAACCAGCGGCAACACGACATGCTTGCCGACGATGGCCTTGTAGCGTTCGTCATCCGGATGAACAGCAATGCCGGTGTCGCCCAGCATGGTTTCCGGCCGCGTGGTGGCGACGACCAGATAGTCGCGCGTCTCCCATTCCGTCGCATTGCCGTCAGCGTCAAAAGCGATCGGATGCTGGTAGGTAACCCCCTCTTCCAGCGGATAGCGCAAATGCCAGAGGCTGCCTGTCATCTCAATCTGCTCGACCTCCAGATCAGAGATCGCAGTCAGGAGCTTCGGGTCCCAGTTGACCAGACGCTTGTCCTTGTAGATCAGGCCCTCTTTGTAGAGCGAAACGAAGACTTCGAGTACAGCCTTCGACAGGCCCTCATCCATGGTGAAGCGCTCACGGGACCAGTCGCAGGAGGCGCCGAGACGTTTCAGCTGATTGAAGATCAGCCCGCCGGATTCAGCTTTCCATTCCCAGACCTTGTCGATGAAGGCGTCGCGGCCCATTTCGCGGCGATGCTGCTGGCGCTCCATCAACTTGCGCTCGACAACCATCTGCGTGGCGATGCCGGCATGGTCCATGCCCGGCTGCCAGAGCACATCCTTGCCGCGCATGCGCTCGAAGCGGATCATGATGTCCTGCAACGTATTGTTCAGTGCATGGCCCATATGGAGCGAACCCGTCACGTTCGGTGGCGGGATGACCACGCAGAAGCTGTCGGCGCCCGATTTTGCCCCTGCACCTGCACGGAAGGCGTCCTCGTCATCCCAAATCTTGGCGATACGCGGTTCGACAGCGGCGGAATCATAGGTTTTTTCAAGCATTTTGGAGCCAAACTTGCTGATTGATATCGATGGTTTGTAAATCGGAACGGGGCATTGCTGTCAACAATAACAGCAAAAAAGCCGCCAGTGTGATTGCTGGCGGCTTTGAAAGAAAGAAATGCGTGGTCTAGCGCCTCGGGCCCCGCGCAACACGCTCGATTTCCTCCCGCACCAGCCGCTCGACCAGCGTTGGCAGATTGTCATCCAGCCATTCCTGCAGCATCGGACGCAGCATATCTTCGGCAATCTCGTCAAAGGAACGCCGCGCGCCACTATCAACGGCCAGCGCCAGATCGCCAAAAGAACGCGCGACCTGTTCGCCGACGGCAGGCGAAACAATCGCGGCCACGTCTTTTTCCGTCACGATGGACAATGGCTGGCGCTGTTCAGGCGCCAGTTCGAGAGGAGCAGCGGCAGGCTCGACCACTTGAGGAGCAACAACCGGCGGAACAAGGGAAATCGCTGCAGCCATTGCTGCGTCCTGCTTGATCTCTGTATTCAAAGGTAAGGGCGATGGCGCCATACGCGATGTGACTGTCGGGTTATCGGATTTGGTGCGGGTGGCGGCAGGCTGATTTTCCGGATCGCGCAACGGCGCCGAATGCCGTTCGGACGCAGCACGAACACGCGCAGCAACATCGGCAAGAGACATCGGCGGCGGCGATACGGCAGGTTTTACGCTGACACTCTCCGTATCTCGCAACTGCGGTTCCCGCACCGGCGGCTCCACAGCTATGAAATTCTTCTGTTCTTCGGCTTCGAATTCCTTTGCAAGAACCTCATCGTCGATCGTCAGGTGAATGTCTTCACCAGCATCGTCCTCGTCATAGCCGCGAAACGCATTGTCAGAAGCAGGACCGAGATCATTGGCGGGAAAGCCGGGAATGCCGGGCTCGTTGCTTTCGATGATCTTTCGAATGGAAGCCAGAATTTCGTCCATCGAAGGTTCACGCGCTACATTGGGCTGTGCCATTATTATCCCCGTTTCTGCGGTCGCGCTCGATCGGAACATTACCGCCAGTCATTGGCGCGGACTGTATGCGAGTTCGGCGCCGAACAAAACGTTGCGAATCATCTACTGGGAATCTTGCACAGATTTGTTGGCGGCGTCACCTACCCCCAATCCCACGGCAGAAGCGCTCGCGGGGGGTACCAGGCAACACGCGATAAAATAGGGATGAGCGCTGGCGGTCAGCGGCCGTCGACGGTCCGCAATCCGAACCATTTGTCCTTGACGGCCTCATAGTGTTCCTCGGCACGGTATTCGACCACCTGCAGGCCCTGGCTCTGGATTGTCAGCCGCCCCATAGCCGCGAGCAACGAGTAGCTGGCAACGACGGCGTTGCGTTGCGATGCCACGAGGCTTTCTTCAGCGACCAATACGCTCTGCTGGGCATCAAGTACGTCGAGCGTCGTGCGCTGACCAACCTTGCGCTCCTCGATGACGCCCGCCAATGCCTGGTTTGCGGCGCTCACCTGGGATTTGTTGGCCACTGTTGTCGCAAGCGCCGCTTCAAACTGGGCATGCGCCGTGATGATGGTCTGCTGAACTTCGGCACGAGCGGTATCGACCATGATGCGTTGCTGCCCAAGACGTTCCTTGGCCTGGCGAATCTGGCCATATTCGGCGCCACCCTGATAAAGTGGAACTTCAAGCCGGGCGGTAATGGAGGCGTTCGCAGTGTCGCTGTTGCGGTCGCGGTCGGTGGTGTTGCGCGACGCTGAGCCTTGGATCACGACGCCCGGTAGCATCGTTCCCTCTGCTGATTTGACCCTGAAGCCGGCAGAATCGACATTGTACTGCGCAGCGGCGATCGTCGGATGATCGCGCAAACCGGCCGCAACAGCCTGATCCAGGCTTTTCGGCAGTGCTTTGGATGCAGGCGCTGGCTGCTTGATGCCCTTTGGGGCATCGCCGACGATCTGGACATAGACGGCCTCGCTCTGCTTCAGTTGCGAAACGGCATTGACGAGAATTGCCTGGGCTCCCGCCAGTTCCGCCTCGGCCTGACTGACGTCGGTACGCGTCCCCTCGCCGACATCCAGACGCGACTTCGCGGCGCTCAACTGTTCCTTGAGAAAGGCAAGGTTCCGCTTGCGGATCGATACGACGCGCTGATCACGGGCGATATTGGCATAGGATTGCGCTGCCGCCAGAAGGATGGAGATTTCATTCGCCTTCAGCGTCTCACGGCTTGAAAATACGTTCGCCTCGGCAGCCCTGACATTATTCAGGGTCTGAAAGCCGTCGAAAATTTGTTGAGTGATGGTGATACCGGCAGATCCGGTGGTGTAATCTTCGGCGAGCATCGGCGTACCTCGCCGAAACAGGCTCTCCGTGCCCAACCGTGTCGCTGAACCGGTAACGGTAGCCGAAATCTGCGGCCGGTAGCCGGACTTGGCGATCGGCACACCTTCGTCGGTAGCACGAAGCCCGGCGCGCGCCGCATTCAGTTCCGGATTATTCTGGTAAGCCTTTGCCATCGCATCGGAAATAGTTTCAGCGAAGACAGCATGCGGCATAAGCCACAAGGCGGATGAAAGGGCGGCCGCCGCAGCTGTTTTACGAAGAAACGACACTAAACTCACTCCAAAACAAAGGCCGGTAGGGCGCGCAAATTGCGAAAACGTGGCGCTCCGGCGCCGCCGGATGTGATTGTCACGTCTTGTCCCGTTCCGATATCGAGGAAAAATGGTCAAAATGTCGCCGCGTGCGAATACCTACATATTATTTTAAGCTAATATTCAATCGCGTGAATACCGCTCTGCCAGATTACAGTTCGGCCATTCACGCGCCAACAAGCGGGCGCCTAATCGTCGAATGAGACGTATTAAAATACAAATTCGCGCGCCAGGCGGAAGCCCGGTAGCGGCTTGACGGCGGTATTGAACGCCAGGCGCTCCGATGTCCTGCCGTTTTCACGTAGGAAAAGCTGGGCTCTCGATGCATTGCCAAGTCCAACCACGGCAACAAGGCGGCCACCGTCGTTCAACTGGGACAACAGCGAATCCGGCACCGTCTCGACAGCGCCGTGAACAAAGATCACGTCATACGGTGCGCCTGCGGCATGGCCCTTTTCAAGATCCCCAGTAATGACCGAGACATTCGCGTGCCCAAGGCGGCCCAATGTTGCGGTTGCCTCCGCCGCAAGAGCGGCATCGCTTTCAAGTGCTACGACCGAGGCCGCAAGCTCCGACAGAATTGCCGAGGCGTAGCCGGTGCCGCAGCCAATCTCCAGAACCTTGTCATCCTTGGAAATTGCCGCCAGCTGAAGAAGCTTTGCCAGAGGCGACGGTTCCATCAGGTAACGCCGCTCGCCTTCAGCACTTGCAGCCAGTTCAATATCGCTGTCGATATAGGCAAGAGGCTTCAGTGCGGCAGGCACGAATTCTTCCCTCGGGACCGATAGGAATGCCGCGAGAACGGCGTGCGACGTCACATCCGTCGTGCGGATCTGGTTGTCGACCATCTTGATGCGTGCTGCTTCGAAATTCATCTTGCCTGCCTTCGTAAATCCGGATCGTCTTCCGGCGTGTGCGCGCTTTTGGCTTGCGCAGATAAAACAAACCGGTGGCGCTTCAGCCGGCCGGGCATGGCCAAGCTCATAAATCCGCGCATCTGCCGTTTCAAGCTATGGAATGCAGTTCTTGCAAAAAAGCAAGCTTCACAAAAGCCGGTCAACATATTCTACCCTTTCCGGAAGCAGGAAATCCGGGCAAATTTGCATTACCGCATATACAGCGAATCACCGGGACTGGAGATTTTGAAAGTGGCAGTACGTCTCAAACAGCCAAACAGCTCAACTTTCCGGCTCCTCCTTCTATCGTCGGGTTTGCTTCTTTCCCTCTCAAGCTTGAACAACGCGATTGCAGCCGAACAGATTTTCGACGAACTGCGGTTCGGCACCAGCGCATCCATCAGCGGCAGCAATTCACACGAGTCGGGCATCGTTCCATCGGCCACCCTCTTCTTCGATCCCCTGTCGAGCGGCACGGCGGCAACGTGGCAGCAAACCATTCTGGAACCACGGATTTATCTGGGTGCTTCGGTGGGCACGGGTGACGGGGTGGATCAGATTTTCGGCGGCTTCAGCTGGACCGCCGATATCACAAGCCGCCTCTTCGTTGAACTTGGGCTTGGCGGAACCGTTCACAACGGTAAACTGGATGGCGGCGGCGGCAAGGGACCGGACCTCGGTTGCCGCCTGCTGTTTCGCGAACAGATCGCACTCGGTTATCGCGTAACGGACAATTGGCAGATGCTTGCGACAGCCGACCATTCGTCGCACGCCAATCTCTGCGATGGGCCGAACGACGGTCTCAGCCACGCCGGCCTTGCCATCGGCTACAAGTTCTAAGCGGACTGCCAGCGTCAGCCGGCAGGCGCTGCTTCCAGACCGACCAATCCGATTTTGGTATAACCGGCCCGTTGAATGAGGTTCATGACTGTCATCAGCTCGCCGTAGTCGACGGCCTTATCGGCACGCAGAAGAATGCGTGTCTCCATGTTGCCCTCGGTCATGCCGTTGAGTTCGGCAACAAAACCGTCACGACCGACCTCATTGTTCCCAAGGGCCAGCGAGAGGTCCGCCTTGAGGGTCACGAAGACCGGCTTGTCTTCACGCTTTACCGGCGCTGCCGCCGATTGCGGCAGATCGACCTTCATGTCGACAGTGGCAAGCGGTGCCGCCACCATGAAGATGATCAGGAGAACGAGCATGACGTCGATGAAGGGCGTGACGTTGATTTCGCTGTTTTCTTCGAGGTCACCGCCACCTTCGCTGATTTTGCTGGCCATGATCTTATCCGATCCGCGCTATGGCGGCCTCCGAATGCACATGGCTTTCGGGCTTGCGCGGCGCCAAGCGGCGTGCCTGCCGGAAATCGAGATCGCGGCTGACGAGGCGTTCAACCGCAGCCGAAGCATCGGCCAGGATCAGGCGGTAGCCGCCGATCGAGCGGGCGAAATAATTGTAGATCATGACGGCGGGAATAGCTGCAACCAGACCGATAGCCGTTGCCAGCAGCGCTTCAGCGATGCCCGGCGCGACGATCGCAAGGTTTGTCGTCTGCGCCTTGCTGATGCCGATGAACGAATTCATGATGCCCCAGACAGTCCCGAAAAGACCGACGAACGGCGAGATCGAGCCGATCGTCGCGAGAATACCGGTACCGCTGGCAATCCGCTTGCCGGCACCCGCCTCGATACGGGAGAGCTGCGATGCCACGCGCTCCTTGACCCCTTGCGTCGAGACAATGTCGAGTACCGCCTCTGATTTCGACAGTTCGTCATTGGCGGCCGAGATCATCTCCGCAGCCGGCCCTTTTTTCACCGTCAGCGCCTCACGCATGTCCCGCAGCACAACGGCATCGGACAAGGCCCTTACTGCGCGCCGTGCATTCCGCTTGGCGGCAGCAAGTTCGAAGGACTTGACGAGCAGAATGGCCCAGGTTGCGACCGATGCCAGAGCCAATGCCGTCATGACAGCTTTGACGACCATGTCGGCGGCCATAAACATGCCGAACGGCGACAGATCGTGCGGCAACACCGGGTTTGGCAACGTTGCCTGCGCGTCAACGGCTGCGGCGTCATTGGCTGGAGCCGACTGCTCGTTCACCGGCGCTGCGGGGGTTCCTTCATTCGTGGGCGTAACCGGCGCTGCGTCAGCTTGCGGCGTCACCTGAGCCGGCTGCTGTGTTTCATTGACGGCCGCAGCCGGGGTTTCCTGCGCGCGAAGCGCTCCGGCATTCGAGAACGCCAGCAGCACGGCCGCCAGCATCATCCATTTCGGCATTGCACGGTTCGGCATGACCTATCCTACCTCGTCATCGCCCGCCAATCCTTGGGAGGATAAGACGGCGGGAACACGTAAACACATCATTTGACGCCCGGCGCCGAACGCGCCTGCATCAATCGCGGCTTCATATGACATACTATGGCGGAAAGACAAGTATTTGTGGAGTGCTTTGATCAAGAATAAATGATCATTCGAGAATTCCACTTTTCTCGCGCATGCCGGACGGATTTGAACAGGTCAGTCATTCATCCCCCGCGCATCGAACAGGCCGGTGCGCCAATCATAGGTCCGGTGTTGCGCCCAGGGACGTTGCAATTGTTCCTGCGCAAAAACGACCCGCATCCCGGCATGGCCGGCCACGCCGTCCACTGTGCGGTTCTCGACGCCATAAATCTCGACTGCGCCGGTGCGGCGCAAACTCTGGCCGCTGAGCAACACCGCACCCGACCGGCAGTTACGAAAACGCAGCATGACCGGCGTCACAATGATATCGGCCTCTTCGCAGGCGACACCGATGAAACGCGCATCATCGACAGTGACGATGCGCCAACCGTGCTGCGCCGTTGCCGCGCACCATTGCGTTGGGGCGCAAGCGAAACGGTCAGGCGCTGCCTCAGCCAAAAGCCTGCGGATGACAATACGCGCCGCGTCCTTATCGATGGGCGGCTTTGATTTTCGTGCCTCCGGGGCTTCTTCGACGTCTGATCCTGCTTCAACGGCATCCCTGATCACCAGTTCAGGCCGTTGCTGTGGCTTTTGATGCTCCTGCAGGCGTAAAGCGCGCTGCCACTGGGAAAACACGAAATCGGGCGGCTTTGCCCTGTTGCTCGCAGCCTCCGCCTCCTTGATCATGGCAACCAGACGGCCATCCTCGGCGACCACCATATCCGGTCGCGCAACAGCGCTCATCGATGCCGCCATGAGGCCGGCTGCGATGACAACGAGACCAGAAGCCGCCAGCCATGTCCGGAACAGGCAGGCCAGGACACCACCGGCGGCGATCAGCGTGAAGGCGTGATCAGGAATGCGGCCCGTTGTCACTTCCCCGTCCCATGAGGAGACCATGCGCGCGATGGAGATCATCCAGTCGAGCCCCTGCCCCATGACCAGCAACGGGTAACGGTCGAGACCAAGGGGCATCAACAGCATGGCCAACAGACCGAAGGGCATGACGAAAATACTGATGATCGGCATGGCCAGAATGTTGCCGATCAAACCATAGGTGGCCAGCCGGTGGAAATGGCCGGCGGAGTAAATCATCGTCGACAGGCCGCCGATCAGCGAACTGAGCAGCAGACCGGCAAAGAAACCGCCAGCGGCCTTCAAAGGACCAATCGCGCGGCTTGTTGGAAGAATATCGCGGCTAGGCCGGTCCCGCCAATGCGCATAGCCCGCGACCAGAGCCAGCGTTGCAGCAAAGGACATCTGAAAACCCGGCCCCGTCACGGCAGACGGTGTGACGATCAGGATAATCAAAGCCGACAAAGCCACATTGCGCAGGCTGATCGACGGCCGGTCGAAGAAAACGGCAATAAGCATGATGGAGATCATGATCCAGGACCGGACCGCCGAAACGGCGCCTCCCGAGATCAGGATGTATGCGAATACCATAATGAGTGCGCCGGCAGCGGCGAATTTCTTGATCGGAAAACGGTGTGCCAGCCCAGGAACAAGGCTGAGCAGCGTGCGTGCACCGACCAGGAAGGTTCCGGCGGCCAGAACCATGTTCAGGCCGGAGATCGCCAGCACATGCGCAAGCCCTGCCTCGCGCAGCGCCTCGATCGTCGGCCGGCCGATAGCGCGTTCTTCGGCGGTAACCAACGCGGCCGCTATGGCCCCGGCGTCGCCTCCGATGGTGCCGCGAATACGCGCGCCAATCGCCTCGCGCCAGCGGGCGATTGTTTCCCCCATTTCAGCACGCCAAGCGGCAACCCTGCTTCTGGCTACGTCTTCCACGGCTGATACCGCCTGCGGTTTTCCGTAGAAATAGCCGACAGCACCGATACCCCTGAAATAGCTGTCGAAGGCAAAATCATTGAGACCGGGAAGCGCGGCCCCTGATGGCGGCGATAACCGCGCCCTGCCCTCGATACCCTCACCAATCCCCACAGGCGTTTCGCGGCTGCGGGATAACAGCGTGACCTTGGCTGGCGGGCGCTTCAATTCCGGCTCCGAGGTCCGGCTGACTGCGACAGTATATCGCCAGTAGCCCCGATCCGTGGTTTCCCGCGCTGTGACGGTGCCAATAACCCGTGTGGTGACTGGTGTGTCAAGCACCACCGTATCAAGGCGCGCCGTCTCCAACGCAGCAAGCCCCATGCCTGCAGTCGATAAAGCGACAATCAGCATGCCCGTGGGCAATAGGCCTGAACGGTACCGAAGTGCGAAAGCCGCCATGCCGAAAACGCAGATCAGCAGTGCAAGTTTGAGATGGCCCGGCGTATAAGGGAGCCAAAACCAGACAAGCGCGCCTAGCCCCAGAAAGACCGGAACAAACAAAAAGGAATGCCCGAAGGCCTGTTCCTCTGCCACAGCCTTTTGGAAAGCGGCATACCAGCGGATGGTTCGTAGCCGCTTGAATGCCGCTGAGCGGCCCGTAAGGTAACCTGACCAAGCCCGGTTTTCCAGTTCTTTCCCCACAGCGACGGGGATATGCGGAGCACTCGCAAGGACGCGGTTAAACGCATCGTCAGACCGCGCGCGTGACGCCACTCCTGGCTGCTGCCCCTCTTTCATGGATGTTGTTCCAACCGTCCACGCCCGGCTGCATTCTGCAACCTGAAAGAACGGAATGCAACCGACGAGATTGATGCACAAAAAAGATGCAAAACCATTCTGCACCTGGAAGCTTGGTCAGTTTGCGGACAATTATGTCATTGGACATATGGCTCGAACGTGTAATTATTGCGTCGCCATATGCCTATTTTTGCATCGCACAATTTGCCTTTCGTTCAACTTGGCAGCCGTGATTAAATCGGATAGCACATGGTCGGCGTTAATATCTGCGGCATAATTGTGTGCCAATTTGCTGCAAACGGAGGATCCCCCATGACAGGAAAAAGCGCAGTCGTAACCGTGGACAACAAAACGGTGGAATTGCCGGTACGATCAGGGTCGATCGGTCCGGATGTGGTCGATATCGGTACGCTCTACAAGCAGACCGGCCAGTTCACCTACGATCCCGGCTTCACATCGACCGCATCATGCGAATCCAAGATCACCTATATCGATGGCGATCAGGGTATCCTCTTGCATCGCGGTTATCCGATTGAACAGCTCGCAGAGCACGGCGACTTTCTTGAAGTCTGCTACCTGCTGCTCTACGGCGAACTGCCGACGGCAGCGCAGAAAAAGGACTTCGACTATCGCGTCACGCACCACACGATGGTGCACGAGCAGATGTCGCGCTTCTTCACCGGTTTCCGCCGTGATGCCCACCCGATGGCTGTTATGTGCGGCTGTGTCGGCGCACTGTCGGCCTTCTATCACGACTCGACCGACATCACCGATCCGCACCAGCGCATGGTTGCAAGCCTGCGCATGATCGCCAAGATGCCGACGCTCGCAGCCATGGCCTACAAATACCATATCGGCCAGCCCTTCGTTTATCCGAAGAATGACCTCGATTACGCATCGAACTTCCTGCGCATGTGCTTTGCCGTTCCTTGCGAGGAATATACGGTCAATCCGGTGCTTTCGCGCGCCATGGACCGCATCTTCATCCTGCATGCAGATCATGAGCAGAACGCCTCGACCTCGACCGTTCGCCTCGCCGGCTCGTCGGGTGCCAACCCGTTCGCCTGTATCGCTGCGGGCATTGCCTGCCTTTGGGGTCCGGCTCACGGCGGCGCCAACGAAGCAGCCCTCAACATGCTGTCGGAAATCGGCTCGGTCGATCGCATTCCGGAATTCGTCGCCCGCGCCAAGGACAAGAACGATCCGTTCCGCCTGATGGGCTTTGGCCACCGCGTTTACAAGAACTACGACCCGCGCGCCAAGATCATGCAGAAGACGACGCATGAAGTGCTGGCCGAACTCGGCCACAAGGACGATCCGCTGCTCGAAGTCGCGATGGAACTGGAGCGCATCGCGCTGACCGACAGCTACTTCATCGAGAAGAAGCTCTATCCGAACATCGACTTCTATTCCGGCATCACGCTGAAGGCGCTCGGCTTCCCCACGACCATGTTCACAGTGCTCTTCGCACTCGCCCGTACGGTCGGCTGGATCGCACAGTGGAATGAAATGATCGAGGATCCGGAACAGCGCATCGGCCGTCCGCGCCAGCTCTACATCGGCGAACCGGAACGCGATTACGTCCCGGTTTCCAAGCGCTAAGCTGCGGAAATAACGATTGAAAAAGCCCGGTCAGAAATGACCGGGCTTTTTTGCATTGAGAACATCGAGAACGACACCAGCGGCTGCCTCGCCAGGCGGTTGCTCTGTCGCCATGCGTTGCCAGACGGTGTTGTATCCCGCGAGCATGGCTTGGCGTTCCGGCGTGTCGCCTGTCAGGCGCTCCATCCAACGCGAAAGCGCACCGGCCCGAATGGCTTCGTTCAAATATTCCGGCACGATGGGGTAATCTGCCACCAGATTGGGAATGGCCGCCGTCCAGATCTTGATGCGCTTGTGCATCAGGCGAATGATCCAGTCGGCCTTGTAGGTCGATACGACCGGGATCCCGGCCAGCGCAAGCTCCAGGATCACCGTACCCGAAGCTGCAACCGCAGCATCGGCTTCAGCGAAAGCCTGCCATTTGGCGGCGGCTCCGACCGTGATGTCCGGCTGGACCGGCCAGGACGCCGTTATCTGGCGCACGAGGCTTTCTTGGCGCGGAACTGTGGGGAGCAGGAACCGCATATCTGGATGCCGGGTGCGCAATTCCTCGGCTGTCTCGCCAAACGCCGGCAGGAGGCGGCTGATTTCGCTGCCCCGAGACCCCGGCAGAAGCAGGCATGTCTTTGCCTCCGGGCTGCCACGCTTCTCCGCCTGCCGCGTCCGCACGGCAAGCACATTGACGTCGCTAGCCAGCCGGTGTCCGACATAGGTCGTCGGCGGTCCGCCAAGGCGCTGCATGACGTCTGGTTCGAATGGCAGCACCGCCAGCACGTGATCGACATAGGGCCGCATGTTGACAGCCCGCTCCGGCTTCCACGCCCAGACACTTGGGCAAACATAATTGACAATAGGCAGACCGGGCATGGATTTGCGAACGATCCGCGCGACACGATGCGTAAAATCCGGGCTATCGATGATGACGAGAATATCGGGTTTGGCGGCAATGATCGCCCTGGCCGTCTGGCGAATCCGCAGGATCAGTTTCGGCAGCCGGGCGAGAACCTGGGAAATCCCCATGATCGACAGCTCGGAATAGTCGAACAGCGACCTTAATCCCTCTGCCTCAAGTCCCTCACCACCAACGCCCACCAGGGAGAGCTCGCCCTTCACCAGCGGCCGCAGCGCCTTGACGAGATCAGCGCCAAGCAGATCGCCGGACACTTCTCCAGCAATAACCGCAAGTTTGAGCTTGTTTTCGCTCATTGCCCACCTCGCAAGAGGGCGCGGTCCACACCAGTGACGAAAAGGCCGGTTTCATTGGCAAGCGCAATCATTTCTTCCCGATCAAGGACCAGCGCCCGGCCCGCTTCGACGGCAATACCAGCGAGTCCGGCGGCCTGTGCGCCCTTGATTGTCGATGGCCCGACAGAGGGAAGGTCGGCGCGCAAATCCTGCTGCGGCTTGCAAAGCTTGACCAGCACACCACGGCGGCGGCTGGAAATGCGTCCGTCGGCTTTCAACCGCGCCACCCGTTCCAGCATCGCGTCTGTGCCCTCCGGCCCCTCAAGCGCCACGACGCGCCCGCCAACGGCAACAGCGCCCTGCCCGACGTCGAGATGGCCGAGCGCGATGGCTGCGGCTTCCGCAATCTCGATATCCACCTGATCCTCGACACCTGGCGCGCGGGCGCTCAACGTGCCGACTTCGGCCAGAAGTTCCGGCACAATCTCCTGCACGCCGATAACCCGGGCGCCATTGGTCTCGATCAGTTCGATCGCCATTTTCAAAACGGCATCGTCGCCACCGGATAAAAGCGTGCGCAGAACACTCGGTATTTTCACGAGGCTTTTCAGCGTCGGCTTGATATCGCGCCAATCCGGCCGGCGGTGCACAGCGCCCGACATGACCACACGGCCAATGCCGGCATCGCGAAAGGTGCCGCTGATAGCCTTGAAATTGCCGATCCCGAGCGTCGTGTGATCGAAGGACGACCAGTCCCGGTCCGACTCGTTGGCAAGTGCGATGATGAAAGGGTTTTCGCCGTGGGTCCGTGCGGCTTCAGCGACATGCAGCGGCAGCAAGCCGCTACCGGCGATGATTGCCAGCCGGTCTTTGATCTCTGGCCGGCTGTGCATGCTCATTTGCCTCAGCCCTTGCTGCCCCGTGTCGGAGACGACAGCGCCCGATCGCTCTCGGCTGCAATAAAATCGAGAATCTCAAGCGCCGGCGGGCAATCCGCATAGTCAGCGCGAATTGCAGCCGCATTGGCGCGAATCGATTCCGGGCCTTCGAAAATCTGCTTGTAGGCACGGCGCACGGCGTGAATGACCGGCTTCTCGATGCCGGAACGGCTCATACCGACAACATTCAGACCGCCAAGCAGGCCGGGATTGCCATTGAGCATGCCATAAGGAATGACATCGTAGGCAACGGCCGAAAGCCCGCCGATGAAGGCATGGCGGCCGATACGGGTAAACTGATGCACCGCCGAGCCGCCGCCGAGAATGGCGCGGTCACCGACAGTGACGTGCCCGGCGAGCATGACATTGTTGGACAGGATGATGTTGTTGCCGAGACGGCAATCGTGGGCAACGTGAGAATAGGCAAGGAACAGATTGTTGTCGCCAACGATGGTGGCGCCGCCATATTCGACGGTGCCGGTGTTCATTGTCACGCCTTCGCGAATGGTGCAATTCTCACCAATCAGCAATGTCGTATCGACGGCGCTGTGATGCACGCTCTGCGAATCGCCGCCGATCACCGCCGACGGGAAAATCTTAGAACCTTTGCCGACCGTCGTGCGCCCGAGAACGACGACGTGGCTGATCAGTTCGACATTCTCTGCGAGCGTCACCTTCGGGCCAACGTGACAGAACGGTCCGACAACAACATTGTCACCGATCACCGCTCCGTCTTCGATGACCGAGAGCGGATGAATCTTCGCAGTGGAGGCAATCATGTTCAGGCGTCTTCCTTGCTGATAATCATCGCGCCGATATCAGCTTCTGCGACAAGTTGCCCGTCAACTTTTGCATCACAATGAAATTTCCAGATATTGCCGCGCTGCTTCTGCTTGACGACATGGAACTCGACGCGGTCCCCCGGAATGACCGGCTTGCGGAAACGCGCGTTGTCGATGGTCATGAAATAGACGAGGTTGCTGCCCTCGCCATTCTTGCGTGCGCAGATCGCGCCGGCAGTTTGCGCCATACCTTCGATCAGCAGAACGCCCGGCATGATCGGCTGCTCCGGAAAATGCCCGGTAAAGTGCGGCTCGTTTGCGGTGACGTTCTTGATGCCGATCGCCGAATTGTCGCCATCAATCTCGATGATCTTGTCGACCAGCAGGAACGGATAACGGTGCGGAAGAAGCTTCAAGATTTCCTTGATGTCAGCCGTACCAAGAACGGTGGTTGCAGCTTCACTCATCTTTGCCTCCTGATTTTTTTTGCCTGTTGTGCGCCCGTGCCGTTATCTCTGCAATTTCACGCAGGAAATCACGCATCGGACGCGCTGGAATGCCACCATAGCGCTCTCCGGCCGGGACATCCGATGCGACACCGCTCATGGCGCCGATCTGAGCCCTGTCACCGATGGTGATATGTCCATTGATCGCGGCAGCGCCGCCGATCAAAACGCCGTCGCCAATGCGCGTGCTGCCAGCAATACCGACCTGTGCGGCGATGCCGCAATGACGGCCAACGCGAACATTGTGGCCGAGCTGGACGAGATTATCGATCTTGGTGCCCTCGCCGACCACCGTATCGTCCATCGCGCCACGGTCGATCGTCGTATTGGCGCCAATCTCAACCCTGTCTTGCAGGATGACGCGGCCAATCTGGACGATTTTGATCATGCCCCCCTTTGGTCCCGGCGCGTTGCCGAAACCGTCCTGGCCGATCCGGGCGCCGGGATGAATGATAACCTCGTTGCCGACAAGCGAATACATCACGCTTGCCCCAGCCGAAATCGTGCAGTCCCGGCCGATACGGACGCCTGGTCCGATAACGGCGCCGGCAGCGATCCGCGTGCCTGTGCCGATATGCGCACCAGCGCCAACGACGGCGGTCGCCTCGATATCGACATTGTCTTCGATCTGCGCAGTCGGATCGACAAAAGCAGCGGGAGATATTCCGCCCAGCCCCAACAGGTTCTGTTCAGGCCGCACGGCCTGCGGATGCAGAATTGCACCGGCAACCGCAAAAGCGGTGTGAGGGTGTCGTGTCAGGAGAACCGGAATATGCGGCGGGACAATTGCGGCTATCGTAGCATCGCAGATGATAGCGCCGGCTTTTGATGTTTCAAACTCGTCGCGAAAGCGTCGCTGCAGCATGTAGCAGACATCGGACTCACCGGCCCGATAGGTCGGCGCTACAGACCGGACAAGCCGGTCGCCCAACTCGGGCGACTGTAGCACCGCACCGATCTGATCCGCCAGATCGCTCAGGCGGATCCCATCATGTGGTGGGAAGAACCAATTGTTTTCCATGGCCAACCCTCCAGAACAGTTTTGGCAGGCAGTTCTGGACTGCAAGGATCAGAAGGACGACGAAATACCGAACTTGAGGTTCTGTACGCGGTCGAAATCTTCCTTGGCGATCGGGAACGCATAGTCGACGCGCAACGGACCAAAGGGCGATGCCCAGATCAGACCCAGACCGACAGATGCACGCAGCGAACTGTTGGTACCCTTGATCTGATCGTCAGCCGTCGTATCGACTTCGTTGCCATACAGTGTACCTGCATCTGCAAAGATTGCGCCGCGGAAACCGGCATCACGCGACACGAATGGCAGCGGGAACGTGGCTTCGGCAGAAGCTGTGAAGTAGGTCGTGCCGCCGATGGAGTCGCCGTACTTGCCGCTACGTGGGCCGATGCCGTTACGCTCGAAACCACGAATATCGTTCTGGCCCAACTGGAATTGGTCGAAGACTTCCATCTTGCCACCGGTGTTGAACACGTGGCCCGCGCTACCAGCAAGCGATGCGATGATATCGGCATCGTCGTTCACGGTATAGTACCACTTGGCCTTACCGGTCAGCTTGTAGAAATCGGAAGTACCACCAAGACCGGCATATTCCTGCGTTGCCGAAGCGAGAATGCCTTCGTGCGGCAAGTTCGCGTCATCAAGCGAATTATAGGTCAGCGTCTGCGAGATCGACGAACGTGTCCAAGGCGAGCCTCTGACCACACGGTCATACGGGCTCGACAGATCGGCTGTATCGCCGCTGTAGTCCATCTGCGTCAGGTTGTAACGGAATGTCGTCGATACACGCTCGGTGATCGGCGCCGTTACACGCAGGCTGAAGCCCTCGTCTTCATAGCTATAGTTGTCGTCATCATAGTCGTTTTCGTTCTTGAAGATATCGAAGCCAGCGGCCAAGCGATAACCAAGGAAATAGGGCTCGGTGAACGAAACGTTATAGGTACGGCTGTCTTCGCCACGGCCTGCAGCAAGACGGATGTACTGGCCACGGCCAAGGAAGTTCTTTTCCTCGATCGAAGCTTCCAGCAGGAAGCCGCCGCCGCTACCGGCCGAATAGCCGGCACCGATACCGAACGAACCGGTCGACTGGTCCTGCACATCAACGATGACGACGACGCGATCGGAAGCGCTACCAGGCTGGGTCGAGATATTGACGGTGGAGAAGTAACCAAGTGCATCCAGGCGGCGCTTGGCCGTCGTGATCATTTCCTGGTTGAACGCATCGCCTTCACTCATGTCGAATTCGCGACGGATAACGTAATCACGCGTGCGCGTGTTGCCACGGATTTCGATGCGCTCGATATAGGCGCGCTCGCCCTGGTCAACAAGATAGTCAACAGCGATCGTACGGTTGCCAAAATCGCGGTTACCACGTGGCGTTACGCGAGCAAACGGATAGCCCTGCGATGCAACGCGCTTGGAAATCGCGGAAATGCTGTCCTGAACGTCCTTTGCCTTGTAGATTTTCCCTTCCGAGGTCCGTACGAGCCCCTTCAGTTCTTCGGCATTGACGCCCTCAACGGTCGATTCAACATTAACCGTTCCGAAGTCGTAGCGCTCGCCTTCTTCGACAGTGATCGTTACCGTGTATTCGTTGGTGGCTTCATCCAGCACCGCATCCGAGGACACGACACGGAAATCGGCATAACCGCGGTTGTAATAGAACTGGCGCAGCAGCTCTTCGTCAGCGCGCAGCTTGTCGGCGTTATAAACGTCCTTGCGGTTCAGGAAGGAGAAGATTCCCGATTCCTTCGTCGAGATCACAGCCTCAAGACGGCCGTTGCTATAGGCATTGTTGCCGACAAAATTGATCGCAGTGATCTTGGTGCGATCGCCTTCATTGATAACAAAAGCCAGATTGACGCGGCCTTCCGCGATCGGAACCACCTGCGTTGTCACAGTCACATCTTCGCGGCCGATTCCAGCATAGGCATCCTTGATGGCCTGAATATCGGATTCGGCAGTCGCCTCGCTGTACGGACCGAGCGAACGCGTGCGAACGACCGCCTGCAGCTTGTCGTCCTTGATCTTGCGGTTACCGTTGAAGACAACCTGGTTGACCAGCTGGTTCTCGCTCACGGTGACGACGAGCGTGCCACCGGAGACATTGATGCTAACATCAGAGAAATAGCCTGTGGAATAAAGACGCTTTACGGAAGAATCGATGTCGCCATTGCTGAAGCTTTTGCCGGGAACGATCGTGATGTTTGCACGGACCGTCTCAGGGCTGACGCGGGTAGCGCCGCGCACTTCGACACGGTTGATCGTTGCAGCTTCAGCGACAGTCGCACTTGCAAGCGTTACGATGCCAGAGCCTGTTGCGACCATACTTGCAGACAGCGCAACCGCCGACACCGCGTTCAAAAATCTTGAACCAGCTTTCATAAATCTTACCTTCTTCCAAATGCCCCGCAGCGAACTCGTACCGACTCCGGTCAGGTTGCCGTTTTAACCGCTTTTCCTATACAAGCAAGCCAGCTCGTTAATTTCTGTTTACTTCAATTGAAACCGTGTCCTAACGGCCACTACACAATTGCTTTATCGTAAACAAACCCTTTCAACCAACCCGTTGAAGTCTAAACGAAGCCGGTTCACTCTCCTGCGCCTGCATGTCCGCCGCAGGCCTGTAATATCAGCCTAAAAGCGAACTTATGTCGTTCCATGTGGCAAACACCATCAGCATCAACACCATGGCAAAACCGATCCGGAAAGCGACATCCTGTGTACGCGGCCCCACCGGTTTGCCCCGAAGGGCCTCAACCGCATAAAACATCAGATGCCCGCCATCAAGTACGGGAACCGGCATTAGGTTAAGAAGTCCAATGGAAACTGACAGAACCGCCGCCAGCTGTAAAACGGCGGCGATACCGATCGTCGCCATCTGGCCGGAGGCCTGGGCAACCCGGATCGGACCACCCAGCTGATCCGCTTTCATACGGCCGGTCACGAGATTGGCAAGATAATTGAACGTACCGGTGACGATATGCCAGCTTTCGACGGCACCCTGCCCCACGGCCTCGAGCGGACCAAACGTTTCCAGACGGAAATTGCCGGTTTCCTGATTCGTCACGATACCGATAATGCCGAGTTCCATCTTGTTGCCGAACTGATCCGTGATTTCGGTGCGCTCAGGCACCATAGGCAGATCCAGCAATTCGCCCTTGCGCTTGATCTGGATGGTGATCGGCGTTTCCGGACGGATACTGACATACCGACGCACATCATCGAAGGTGGTGACGTGCGCACCGTCGATGGCCACAAGCAGATCGCCCGGCAATACACCTGCCTTGGCGGCGGCACTGTTTTCCTTGACCTCGGCAACGACCGGATCCGCAACCGGCTTGCCATAGACCGTAAACAGCACGGCGAAGATAGCGATCGCGAGGATGAAATTGGCAATAGGCCCGGCAGCCACCGTGGCCGCCCGCTTCCAGACCTTTGCGCCCAGGAAGGTCCGGTCACGATCCTCGGCCGAATATTGTTCAAGCCGGCTGTAATCAGGAACGCTCGCAGCATCCTCGTCGCCGAAGAATTTCACATAGCCACCGAGCGGGACGGCGCAGAACTTCCAGCGTGTTCCATGCTTGTCGGTATAACCGAACAATTCCGGGCCAAAGCCGACTGAAAAGGCGAGGATGCGGATGCCGGACCAGCGGCCGACGAGATAGTGTCCCATCTCATGCACGAAGACGAGCAGCGTCAGCACCAGCAGGAACGGCACGATGTAGCCGGCAATCAGTTGAAGCGTATCGGCCAGGTAAGCCATAAGGTCCTCGATCAGCTATGCGGGCGTTTTACGGCGCCAAAAGGATTGCCCCCAGGGGCACATTCTGTCCACCGGTGGACATGACTTGCACCAAAGCAATCAAAAGCGCGGCAAAACAGGCAAAAACAAGTCCATCGACGCGGTCCATAACGCCGCCATGCCCGGGAATGAGCTTGCTCGAATCCTTCACTCCGAACCGGCGCTTGATGTAGGATTCGAACAGATCGCCGATCTGGCTGGACACCGAGAGCGCCAGCGCCAGAAGCGGAATACGCACATCGTTCAGTGGAAAATAACTCATGAACACTGCGACGCCGGCGATTACCCCACAGATGGTACCGCCGATTGCGCCAGACCATGTTTTTCCGGGCGAGATGCGCGGTGCGAGCTTCGGCCCGCCGATCGCCCTGCCGGTGAAATAGGCTAGGATATCGGTTGCCCAGACCACGGCGAAGATGAAGATCATGGCGATCAGCCCGATATCGCTCTCGCCACGTATGGCCGAGAGCGAAATGCCCGTCAGGCCGGCATAGACGATACCACCCGGCAGCCACCAGGTGCCGCCCCGCAAAAACACCCAGAGGGCTGCGACGGCCGCAAACCCGGCCAGCACGAGCAGAGTGACATGAGCGCCATCAAACAGAATGAGCCCGGAAATCACCGCCTGTGACAACCAGCCGAAAGCGTTGCCCTGGAAATCACGTTCGGCAAGCCGGGTGATCGTCGACCATTCATAATAGACAAGCACTGCAATCGCCACGGCGAGAAGCTCGAACACGGTTCCACCGGCCCAGGTCGCACCGAGGGTGACTATGGCAAGAATGATACCGGAGATGATGCGCAGTCGCAGTTCGCTCTGCATCAGGAACCAACCGCAAGCGTCGGCTGCGACAGACCACCAAACCGGCGCTCCCGTCCGGCATAGGTTTTCAGCGCATTGAGGAAGACTTCGCGGTTGAAGTCTGGCCAAAGCTCGGGAACAAACAACAATTCGGAATAGGCGGCCTGCCAGAGCAGGAAATTGGACAGCCGCTCCTCGCCACTGGTACGCAGGACAAGATCAGGGTCAGGAATGCCGGCCGTATCGAGCTTGCTGGCTATGCGCTCCGGCGTGATCTGATCGGCCGTCAATCGCCCCTGGGCGACATCAACCGCCAAAGCCTGCACGGCGCGGGTCATTTCATCGCGGGAGCCGTAGTTGAAGGCGATAACCAGTGTGATACCCGTATTGTTGCGCGTCGTATCCTCTGCCTCCAGAAGCAGAGGCAGGATATCGCCGCGGAGATTGTTCCTGTCGCCGATCACCCGGATGCGAACATTCTGCTTATGCAGGTCCGCCAGGTCGCGCCGGATGAAGGCTTTGAGCAGCCCCATCAAATCGGAGACTTCCGCCTCAGGCCTGCTCCAGTTTTCCGATGAAAAAGCAAAGAGCGTCAGGTAACGGATGCCGGCCTCGCCCGCAGTACGAACGGCCTCACGCACCGATTCAACGCCCTTGCGATGCCCCATCGTTCGCGGCAGCCCGCGCGAATTGGCCCAGCGTCCGTTGCCATCCATGATGATGGCAACGTGCGTGGGAACATTTCTAAGCAATGGGTTTGACATCGGTGACCCGAAAAACAGAGACTCGGAAAAAGACAGACTAGACCTGCATGATTTCCTTTTCCTTATCGCCGAGCAAGCGGTCGATGTCGGAAATCATCTCATCTGTCATTTTCTGGACCTTTTCGGACTGGCTGCGGCTGACATCCTGACCGATATCGCCATCCTTTTCGGCTTTTTTCAGACTATCCATACCATCGCGGCGCACGTTGCGCACGGCGACCTTGGCTTTTTCGCTATAGTCATGCGCAACCTTTACCAGCGACTTGCGGCGCTCTTCGTTCAGTTCCGGCAGCGGAATGCGCAGGTTCTGGCCATCAACGATCGGGTTGAGGCCGAGATTCGATTCCCGGATGGCGCGATCGACAGCATTGACCATCGACTTGTCCCAGATGGAAACACCGAGCATACGGGCTTCCGGAACCGTAATATTGGCAACCTGGTTCAGCGGCACGCGTGAACCATAGGCTTCCACCATGACCGGATCGAGCACGTTGGCCGATGCGCGTCCCGTGCGCAGCGATGCGATATCGCTCTTGAACGCGGTGATGGCGCCATCCATGCGGCGCTTCAGGTCACTCAGGTCAATACCTTCACTCATGGATCAAACTCCCGTTTTATCGCGACAGTCTTACGACCGCCCTTTAACTGCTCAATTGTCTGTAACGATGGTCGCCCGGCCGCCGCCGGTCAAGATTTCCGCAAACCCGCCCTTCTCGTGGATCGAGAAGACGATGATCGGGATGCTGTTTTCGCGCGCCAGCGCCACGGCTGCAACGTCCATGACCGCGAGCCCCTTTTGCAGGACTTCGCTGTGTGTCAGGCGATCGAAGCGGGTGGCCGTCGGATCCTTCTTCGGATCGGCGGTGTAAATGCCGTCAACCTGCGTGCCCTTGAAGATCGCTTCTGCACCCATTTCCGCAGCGCGCAGTGCGGCTGCCGAATCGGTGGTGAAGAAGGGATTGCCGGTGCCGCCTGCAAAGATCACCACACGTCCCTGAGACAGGTGAAACAGCGTGGCGCGCTGCGAGAAGCTTTCACAGATTTCCGGCATGGCGATAGCCGATAGAACAACAGTATCGACGTCGAGTTTGCGCAGGGAGGTCGCCAGCGCCAGCGCGTTGATGATGGTCGCCAGCATGCCCATGTGATCGCCGGTCACCCGATCGCCGCCCTTGGAGGCAACCGCAACACCGCGAAAGATGTTCCCGCCGCCGACGACGACCCCGACTTCGACGCCCATGGCGCGAGCTTCGGCAATGTCGGAGGCAATCCGGTCAGCGACCGCGACATCAATCCCGAACCCCTGGTTGCCCATCAGCGCTTCGCCCGAGGCCTTCAACAGCACACGTTTGTAGAGAGGTTCGGCCGGCATCGTCACTCCTGTCCAAGAAGGCACATATGCAAGATATGTGCTTAAACTGATCTGTTCATCCCTGCGCGGCCGATATCATCCGGATATTCCCCGAAGGAGCCTGCGCCAATGTGATGATGATGCCGGATACACGAAGGGCACCGCGTTGTCACGCGATGCCCTTTTGTTTTCCCAATCAGGATGAAGAAATCAGCCCTTGGCGACAGCCGCAACTTCGGCTGCGAAGTCGGATTCTTCCTTTTCGACGCCTTCGCCGAGAAGCAGGCGGGCCATGCCGACAACTTCGATCGGGGCACCAACGGTCTTTTCAGCTTCCTTGACGGCAGCTTCGACGGTCAGGTCGGGGTTCATGACGAAAGCCTGCGACAGAAGTGCGACTTCTTCGAAGAACTTGCGCATGCGACCTTCGACCATCTTTTCGATGATCGCTTCCGGCTTGCCGGATTCGCGGGCCTGCTCGATGAAGATGTTGCGTTCGCGTTCTGCAACAGAAGCGTCAACTTCCGTCGAACGGATGGCCAGTGGGTTGGTCGCTGCAATGTGCATGGCAACCTGGCGACCGATGGCGTTCAGGGCATCCTTGTCGCCGGTCGACTTCAGCGCGACGAGAACGCCGAGCTTGCCGAGGCCGTCAGCAACGGAATTGTGGATGTAGGTGGCAACAACACCGTCTTCGACCGACAGCAGGGCCGAACGGCGCAGAGCCATGTTCTCGCCGATCGTTGCGATCGCGTCGGTGATGCTCTCAGCGACCGACTTGCCGGTTGCCGGATAGGTCGTTGCGCTGATGGTTTCGACGGTACCGTCCGTGCCGACTGCAACAGCTGCAACGCCACGAACCAGATCCTGGAAGGCATCGTTACGAGCAACGAAGTCGGTTTCGGAGTTCAGCTCGATAACAACAGCCTTGGTGCCGCTGCTGGCGATGCCGACGAGGCCTTCAGCTGCTGCGCGGCCCGACTTCTTGTCGGCCTTGGCGATGCCCTTGGCGCGCAGCCAGTCGATCGCGGCTTCCATGTCGCCATTGGTTTCGCCGAGGGCCTTCTTGCAATCCATCATGCCTGCGCCGGTCTTTTCGCGCAGTTCCTTCACCATTGCTGCAGTAATAGTGCTCATCTTTTTTGCCTCTTCGTTTTGTTCGGCTGGTGCGCTGCCAGAAAGCCGGCGCGATACCAGGAGGATGTGGCAGGGCATGACCCCTGAATGTGACATCGTGATGAAAGGGTCCATCACGGTGGTAGGCATCGTGACAACCAGTGCCTCATGGGCCGGTTCGATGCAAAAGAACAAGGCCGTTCACTTTTTCAGTCGTAAACGGCCTCGTCCTGATCTTGTCTAAAGGAGCGGCGGTGTTATCCGCCGTCCCGCCTTATCAGGCTTCAGCGGCTTCTTCGAGAGCCGGCTCAAGCGGCAGATCGGAAGAGGCGCCGAGGTCGCGGCCCGACGAGCTCTGCTGACGGGCGATGCCGTCGAGGGCTGCACGCGAGATCAGATCGCAATAGAGCGAGATCGCACGCGAAGCGTCGTCGTTGCCGGGGATCGGGAAGTCGATACGGTCCGGGTCGCAGTTCGAATCGATGATCGCAACAACCGGGATGCCGAGACGCTTTGCTTCGTCGATAGCAATCGATTCCTTGTTGGTGTCGATGATGAACATCAGGTCCGGAACGCCGCCCATATCGCGGATACCGCCCAGTGCGCGGTTCAGCTTTTCGCGTTCGCGCTCAAGGTTCAGGCGTTCCTTCTTGGAATAGCCCGAGCCTTCCGAAGCGAGGATTTCGTCGAGCTTGCGCAGGCGCTGGATCGAGTTCGAAATCGTCTTCCAGTTGGTCATCATGCCGCCGAGCCAGCGGGCATTGACGTAGTACTGGGCCGAACGCTTGGCAGCGTCGGCGATGATTTCGGATGCCTGGCGCTTGGTGCCGACGAACAGAACGCGGCCACCCTTGGCAACCGTGTCGCTGACAACCTGCAGCGCGCGCGACAGCAACGGAACGGTCTGTGCGAGGTCGATGATGTGAACGTTCGAACGATCGCCGAAGATGTACGGCTTCATTTTCGGGTTCCAGCGGTGAGTCTGGTGACCGAAGTGAACGCCAGCTTCCAGAAGCTGACGCATGCTAAAATCAGGCAATGCCATGCCTTTTCTCCTTTTCCGGTTGAACCTCCGCAAGGCAAACAGCACTTTCTTCGAAAGCGCCACCGGGTGGAACTGCCCGGATTTCTCCCGGACGGTCCCAAACCTTACGTGTGGAATGCGGTGCCCTTACCCCTTGGCGCCCGATAAATCAAGGGCAAACGAAGAAAATAGCAGCAGCGGGCGGCCGTTCTGACCTACTTGCACTTTTCCTGCTTGAAGATTTCCAGATCGGCGAGCTTGCCCGACAGGACGAAATCGCCGTAATCCATGGTCAGGTCACGGGTGATACCGTTTTCATAGAGTTTGAACTCCATGCGGTAGATCGGCAGCGCGTCACCGGTCGCGTTGTCGTTGAAATAGGAAATGGTCACCGGCCAATAGGGCTTTCCCGCCACGGCCACTGCCTTATCAGCGTCGGCATCACCAGCCGTTGCCTTCTGCGGCTTGCCGATCATGGTGGTGGTGATCAGCGTCTTGTCGCCAGCATCGGAGCCGTCGAAGATACGCGATTCAAACAGCGTCTCGCCCTTCTTTGCCCGGTCGATGACATCGAGCATGTGCTCAGTCGGAAACAGGCCCTGGGCAAGATCGACCTTACGCTTGTCGGGCGAGGTCAGGTCGACGGTCAGCCCTTGCTTGGCCTCATGGGCAGAGCCGCGCACTTCCTTGTCGAGCTTCTCGTCGGTGAACGAGCGCGTCAAGAAGCGGAAGTTTCCGTTTTTCAGGTCCTCGTAAGTGGTCGTCTGCTGGTCCGTCAGCTTGACCTCTTCACCCGTATCCACCTTGGTGACAAACCGGAAACTGACGGTATAGCCCTCGCAGGCCGAGCCATTGAATTCATAGACCATGCGGCCGTACATTCCGGAAATTCCGGAGCGCTCCGATGCGTCCTTGAGTTCCAGATCGTAGACAGCGCGGTGAGGCACCAGGATGTTGGCTGACGCAGCGGAAGCGCCGCCGACCGTCATACCCGATAAACACGCCCATGCCAGGATGGCAGAGGCAAAGCTTGAACGAAACATCCGTTTCCTCCTGTTGGATTCGCTGCCGATGCTATAAGAACACATCAGGCAAAAGCGAGGCATCAATGTTCAAGATGCAGTATTTTACCACTTCATGAAACATGCTGTGCATGCAGCATTTGACGGCAAAACACAACAATGACCGGAGTTATCCATGTCTGCAGAGATTGAAGCACGCATCAAGGAACTGGGAATCACATTGCCGCAGGCGGCAGCACCCGCCGCCAACTATGTTCCCTTCGTCATCAGTGGATCGCACCTTTATATCTCCGGCCAGCTACCGATGGAAAATGATAAGGTCGCGATCACCGGTCACCTCGGCGACGACGTCGATGTTGCCACCGGCCAGCGCGCTGCCGAACTCTGTGCCATCAATATTCTTGCTCAAGCAAAAGCAGCCTTGGGCGGCGATCTCTCGCGCATTCGCCGCATCGTCAAGCTCAACGGTTTCATCGCCTCCAAGCCGACCTTCATCGAGCAGCACCTGGTCATGAATGGCGCCTCTAACCTGATCGCCAAGGTTCTGGGCGACGCCGGTATCCACGCGCGCGCCGCTGTCGGCATGGCCTCCCTGCCCTTCAACGCCGCCGTCGAAATCGACGCCGTGATCGAAATCGCCTGAGCGGAAGAGTATTCATGAAAGACCTGTCCTGGCTGACGGCGCAACCGGTCGCTCATCGCGGCTATCACGACATGAACCACGCCATCTGGGAAAACACGCTTTCAGCGTTTTCCCGCGCAGCGGAAAATGGCTTCGCCATCGAATGCGACCTGCAATACACCGCCGACAGCGTGCCGGTGGTTTTCCACGATGACGACATGCAGCGACTGTGCGGCATCAAGGGCGACATCCGGGAAAAGACCGCCGGCGAACTGGGCCTGATCGCCATCGGCGGCACGACCGACAAGATCCCGACACTCGGGCAGCTTCTGAGACTGGTCAAGGGCCGGGTTCCGATCGTGCTTGAGCTGAAGGGACGCCTCGGCGACGACGAAGGTTTTGTTGATGCGGTGCTGGAGGCTCTTGAAAGCTACGAGGGACCCATTGCCCTGATGAGCTTCGATCATTGGCTGCTCAAGGACCTCAAGGCGCAGGACCCGCCCTACCCGATCGGCCTGACGGCGGGTGGCAACCAGTCGGAGCAATTCCTCGTTCACGAGGAAGCGATGCAGCTCGGGCTTGATTTCATTTCCTATTTCTATGGGGATTTGCCAAACTCGTTCATCACCAAGCAACGTTCGCTTGGCCGTGCGATTTTGACTTGGACCGTGCGCGATCAGGCGGGCGTCGATCACACCTACAGCCACGCCGACCAGATGACATTCGAAGGGTTTGACCCGCGTGAAAGGCTTACCGCTTAAAGAATGACCGGCGACGTTAAAATCCGTGTCGAGACGTCCTTTCAGGATATTTCGAAGGAAAGCTGGGACGGACTGTCAGGGGCCGCCAAGGGGCAATACGGCGGCCTCTACAATCCGTTCATTTCGCATGCCTATCTGTCTTCGCTTGAGGAATCAGGCTCAGCGACGGCCGATACCGGTTGGCTCGGCCAGCATCTGCTGATGGAAGATGGCAAAGGCAGGTTTTCCGGCGCATTGATCTGCTACCTGAAAAACCATAGCCAGGGCGAATATGTTTTCGATCACGGCTGGGCCGACGCCTTGGAACGGGCGGGCGGGCGCTATTATCCAAAACTGCAATGCTCGGTTCCGTTCACTCCCGCCACCGGACCGCGGCTGCTGACCGCTGTGACAGCCGATCCCGCCCGTGTTCGTGTTTCACTCGCGGCCGGTCTTCAGGAACTCGCCCGCCGTCACAATGTGTCCTCTGCGCATGTGACGTTCCTGCCGGAAGACGAAATTCCCACATTCGAACAGGCCGGGTTCCTGCACCGGACCGACCAGCAGTTTCATTTCCTCAATGCGGGCTATTCATCCCACAACGACTTTCTCGAAACGCTGGCATCGCGCAAACGCAAGGCACTGAAGAAGGAACGCCGCTCGGCGCTTGAAGGCGGCATCAGCATCGACTGGCTGACTGGCAAGGACTTGACCGAAAACGTCTGGGATCAGTTTTTTGCCTTTTATATGGACACTGGCAGCCGCAAATGGGGCCGGCCCTATCTGACGCGCAAATTCTATTCGCTGATCAGTGAACGCATGGCTGACGACATCCTGCTTGTCATGGCCAAGCGCAACGGCAAGTACATCGCCGGCGCCATCAATTTCATCGGCAGCGATGCGCTTTATGGCCGTCACTGGGGCGCCATGGAAGATCATCCCTTCCTGCATTTCGAGGTCTGCTACCATCAGGCCATCGATTTCGCCATCGCCAAGGGATTGAAGCGCGTCGAAGCCGGTGCCCAGGGCGAGCACAAGCTGGCACGCGGCTATCTGCCGGCAACCACCCATTCGGCGCATTTCATCGCCCATCCCGGATTGAAGCGCGCCGTTGCCGATTACCTTGAACGCGAACGGCAGGAGGTGGAGCAGATGAGCGATATCCTGGCCGAACACAGTCCGTTCCGCAAAGGCGAACGGCAAGAGACCGACGACTGATTGAGTTTTTGAGGAGAAATGCAGATGCCCAACGCCGCCTATGACACCAACAACATCTTCGCCAAAATCCTGCGTGGCGAAATTCCGGCCCACAAGGTTTATGAGGATGCCAATGTCCTTGCCTTCATGGATGTCATGCCACAGGCACAGGGCCATGTCCTGGTCGTCCCGAAGGCCGCTTCGCGCAACATTCTCGATGCCGATCCGGCAACGCTTGGCGCTCTCATCGCGACCGTCCAGAAAGTGGCGATAGCCGCAGAGGAAGCCTTCGAAGCGGACGGCGTGACGATCATGCAGTTCAACGAAGCGCCGGCTGGACAATCGGTCTTCCACCTGCACTTCCATGTCATCCCCCGCCACGAGGGCGTGCCGTTGCGGCCGCATTCCGGCAAGATGGAAGATGGGGCCGTGCTTGCGGCGAATGCCGAGAAAATCAGGGACGCCCTCTGACGGCAGCGCTCAGACGGTCTGCGGCTCACTAATCTTGTGATAGGCGTTGCTTAACCTACGCATTGTCATACCTGACAGCGCGTAGGCCATCGCAAACACGCCGACGCCGCCGATCATATCGATCAGATGATGGCCGCCTTGCACGAGAATGGCCACCGCCATGAAAGCGTTAAGGCAGAAGATCACCGGCATTAAAATCAGATGACGCGGCACGAAACAGACGGACATGCATGCCATGACGGTATGAAATGATGGAAAACCGATCAAACCAAGGACGTTCTTCGGAGAGAGATAATCTACCCCATCACGGCTCAAGGCCAGCAACGCATCACCATAGGCCGGAGTGACAGCGATTGGGAATGCCTCCAGCACCGACTGTGGCAGAACATGAAAGCTCTTGGCACCAAAATTGGGAAACAGCGCCCAGATCACGATCGCCAAAAGCGCACCGATGACCCCGGTCAACAAAAAGCGATGCAACGCCTGCGCCTGCCCCATGAAGCCCAAAACCAGGATAATGACCAAAAGCTGTGGCAGGGACGTGAAATAGACCTGATACAGGAAAGTCCCGAACCAGGGGTAATGCGATATCCAGGTCAGCAATGACGGCCAGTGGTATCCCATTGCCGCATCGACCTGCATCAGAAAATCATCGATGGGCGCGAAGGTATTGGGAAGGAACATATAATTGAAAACCGAGCCGATGATGGTGAACAGCACAAACAGTCCGGCTGCGACCAGAGCCAGTGCCAGGCGGCCTTCATTCCGAACGACGCGATAATATTGTCCCGCCGCAACCAGAAACAGTCCAATCCCAATCACGCTGACATAGCCAACAATATCGACGGGTATGTTCTTGAAATAGAGCAAGACGGCATCCAATGCAGCCAGCACCAAAATAATTCGGACGACGAACCATTCTCCCGGCAAAAAACGCACCTGCTGCTCCCTGTGAAATCAGGCAACACATACGCCATGGGATTTAAGATTCGCCTAAGCCGATTGTCGTGAGAACCCTTATCAGAACCCGAGCGCATAGAGCCCGATGGCCAGCACAGCGATGGCCGTGGCGATGCCAACGGCCGGTTTTTGGCGGCCAATAAAGAAAGCAGTTACACCGGCAGCTATCGATCCAAGCCTGAGCCAGAGCGGCGAATGCTCGAGGACTCCGGTCGGATAGAGAATGAGTTTGGCGATGACGGCCGCCACCAAGGCCGTTGCGACCGCCCTCACCCAATTGAGGACTTCGGAATCGTCCCGTAGCCGGTTGCCGGCGAGAACGCCGAGCCAGCGCCAGAGGTCGGTCGCCAACCATCCGGCAATTGCGATAAACACATAGGGCCACCAGCCTTCAAACACTGCCATGCCGGCCCTCCCCGCGCTTGCGCCATTGGCGCTCGGTCAGCCAAGCCAATGTTCCGCCACCAACGCCCGCCAGTAGGATATCGAACTCGGGCGCCAGCCAGTAGAAGAACGGCCCGGCCACAAGACCGCTGATCAAGGCCAAATAGATCACCGGATGACGGGCGGAACTCCAGATTGATGCCAAGAAATAGACCGGCGTCAGGAAAAACAGGCAACCGGCGACAATCGGCGGAAACTCCGTGACGTACTGATAAACTGCGGCCACCAGAAGCATATTGGCTACAACAAGCGTGATGCCGAAGCCCGCGAAGAACGTAACCCGATGTTCGCGGGGCACTGTTCGCACGCGCTCCATCGCAAACACCCAGGCGGTGATCGCCACGAAATGCGACAGGAACAGCAGGAGCCAGGTGGGGGTTTTTCCAGTGCGGATTTCAGGAACAAGCGCCGCGACCATCGGCATCAGACGGATAGAGGACAACGTAACGGCGATAAAGGCGGCGAGCAGATTGGCGCCGCTCAGCATCGAACTGACGAGGATGACCTTGGCTGGCAGCGCCCAGACGGCACCGACCATGAACACGGTCTGCTCGACAGGAATACCGGCCTGGGCAGTAAACGCACAGAAGCCGACGAAGGACAGCATCAACATCAGTGCTGGCAGGCTGAAAATGCCCCGCATGCCAGCCAAGAACCATGTCCGCCCGGAGCCGATCGCCTGGCCGTCATCCATCAAAACATCCGCCTGTTCGCCGCCACAAAAAAACGGTGCCGGACGATCAGGTCCGGCACCGTATCTCAATCTGGAATGCGTTATTTCTTGCGCGGCACCTTCGGAACCGTGCTGCCCTTGCGCGGCGGCTCGGCTGCCTTGGCGCTCACCGCTTCGTCAGCCTTGGCGGCTTTCGCTGCCTTCTTCGGCTTGGGAGACGCATCCGGTTCAGCGCCAACGCTTTCCAGCTCCTTTGGCTTTGCAGTCTTTGGCGCCTTCTTAACCGGGGTAACAACCTCAGCCTTCGGCTTGATCCGTGCCGTCTCCGGCACATAATCGAGCAGCAGGCCCTTGGCGCCATCCGGCTTGATGCCGACCCTCACCTTGACGACGCCACCCTTCTTCAGCTTGCCGAAGAGGATTTCATCGGCCAGCGGCTTCTTGATGTGTTCCTGGATGACGCGCGCCAGCGGCCGCGCACCCATCTTTTCATCATAGCCCTTGTCCGACAGCCAGGCGATGGCTTCCGGCTGCAGGTCGAAGGTGACGTTGCGTTCGGCCAGCTGGGTTTCCAGCTGCATGACGAACTTCTGCACCACCTGGTGGATCACCGGTGTCGGCAGCGAAGCAAACGGAATGACCGCATCGAGACGGTTGCGGAATTCCGGCGTGAACAGCCGGTTCAGCGCCTCCACATCGTCGCCTTCGCGCTTGGCAGAGCCGAAGCCGAATGCAGCCTTTGCCATTTCGGACGCACCCGCATTGGTCGTCATGATCAGGATGACGTTGCGGAAGTCGATCTTTTTGCCGTTATGGTCGGTCAGCGAGCCGTGATCCATGACCTGCAACAGAATGTTGAACAGATCCGGATGCGCCTTCTCGATTTCGTCGAGCAGCAGAACCGAATGCGGGTGCTGATCGATGCTGTCGGTCAGAAGGCCGCCCTGGTCGAAGCCGACATAGCCGGGAGGTGCCCCAAGCAGACGCGAGACCGTGTGGCGCTCCATATATTCCGACATGTCGAAACGGATGAGCTCCACACCCAGCGACGCCGCCAGCTGCTTTGCGACTTCGGTCTTGCCGACGCCGGTCGGGCCGGAGAAGACATAGGAGCCGATCGGCTTGTTCGGTTCACGCAGACCCGCACGAGCGAGCTTGATCGCCGATGCCAGCGCCTCGATTGCCAGATCCTGGCCATAGACGACCGACCGCAGTTCCTTTTCCAGATTGGCGAGAACAGCCTCGTCATCCTTAGAAACGGATTTCGGTGGAATGCGGGCCATCGTTGCGATCGTCGCTTCGATTTCCTTTTCCGTGATCAGCTTGCGCCGCTTGCTGACGGGCAGCAGCATCTGGGCCGCACCGGTCTCGTCGATCACGTCGATCGCTTTGTCCGGCAGCTTGCGGTCATTGATGTAGCGGGCCGAGAGCTCAACAGCCGACTTGATCGCCTCGTTCGAGTATTTCAGCTTGTGATAATCCTCGAAATACGGCTTCAGGCCCTTCATGATTTCGATGGCATCGTCGATCGTCGGTTCGCTGACGTCGATCTTCTGGAACCGGCGCACGAGCGCACGGTCCTTTTCGAAGAACTGACGGTATTCCTTGTAGGTGGTCGAACCGATGCAGCGGATCGCGCCCGAAGACAAAGCCGGCTTCAAAAGGTTGGACGCATCCATGGCGCCGCCGGACGTTGCCCCCGCACCGATGACGGTGTGGATCTCGTCGATGAACAGCACGGCGCCCGGATATTCCTCGAGTTCCTTGACCACCTGCTTCAAGCGCTCTTCGAAGTCACCGCGATAGCGGGTACCAGCGAGCAGCGTGCCCATATCGAGCGAGAAGATCGTCGCGTCCTGCAACGCTTCGGGAACCTTCTTTTCGACGATGCGCTTGGCCAGACCTTCGGCGATCGCCGTCTTGCCGACGCCGGGATCGCCCACGTATAGCGGATTGTTCTTGGAACGGCGGCACAGGATCTGGATCGTCCGGTTGACCTCGGCGTGACGGCCGATCAGCGGATCGATCTTGCCGACCTTGGCCTTCTCGTTGAGATTGACGCAATAGGCCGTCAGCGCATCCTGCGGCTTCTTCGGGCCGTTTTCGTCCTGTTCGCGCGATGCCTTCTGTTCGGATTCCGGCTCGTCGGCGCCACGCGGAGGACGCGCCTCGGATGCGCCAGGACGCTTGCCGATACCGTGCGAGATGAAATTGACGGCGTCGTAACGCGTCATTTCCTGCTCCTGCAGGAAATATGCGGCATGGCTCTCGCGTTCGGCAAAGATAGCGACAAGCACATTGGCGCCTGTTACTTCCTCGCGCCCCGATGACTGGACATGGATGACCGCACGCTGGATGACGCGCTGGAAACCCGCTGTCGGCTTGGAATCCTCATCATACCCCGTCACCAGGTTGCCGAGTTCATTATCGACATAGTCGGAAACTGTCTTGCGCAGGGCGTCGAGATTGACGTTGCACGCGCCCATGACAGCCGCCGCATCAGCATCGTCGATCAATGCCAACAGGAGGTGCTCCAGGGTCGCATATTCGTGATGGCGCTCATTGGCCAGCGTCAGGGCCTGGTGCAGGGCTTTTTCAAGGCTTGTTGAAAATGTTGGCACGTCAGTTCCTCATTTCTTTTCCATGACGCATTGCAGCGGATGCTGATGCTCGCGGGCAAAATCCATCACCTGCGTCACTTTGGTTTCGGCAACTTCGTAGGTGAAAACACCACACTCACCCACGCCGTGATTGTGAACATGCAGCATGATCAGAGTTGCCGCTTCGCGATCCTTCTGAAAAAAACGCTCCAGAATGTGGATCACGAATTCCATCGGCGTATAGTCGTCGTTCAAAAGCAGGACACGATATAGGCTCGGCTTCTTGGTCTTCGGCTGTGTCCGGGTAATGACGGACGTGCCACGGCCGGCTTTGCCCCCATCCCCGTCGCTGTCTGTTTGCATCCGGACCGGCATGGCGATCATTCTACTTCATTCCCTTGTCCAGCCGCAAATGCTTGGGAGGAATTTGCGGCCTGTTCGTGACACATAATCTAGTGGTTCTTTTTCAGATTTTAAGGCTGTTCGTCTGCACTGCAATCACATTTGCGTCGTCAAGCACAAGATTGATCAACTTTCTTCAGGCCGCCTATCGCCAATCTGCCAGATAAACAACAAAAAACCGGCTGCGGAGGGCGCAGCCGGTTGTTCATCATTTAAGGTATTGAATTTGAGTTAAGCGGCGACCGCAGTCTTGGCAGCTGCCGTTGCCTTGGCAACCGGCGCTTCGTAGGGCTTGTAGGCGTCCTTGGCCAGATCAGCGTACATTTCACCGATCTTGGTGGCTTCGGCGACGTAGCCTTCATAAGCGGTCTTCACGTAGCTCGTCTGCAGCTCGAAAGCGGCTTCGACGCTCTTGACGGTGCTGATCTTCTCGATGTGGGAAACGCTGTCTTCAAAGGCCTTCTTGGAGTAGTCGGCAGCCTCGGTGGCAATCGCCTGAAAAGCCTTCGTCAGCGACGCATAGCTCTTCAACAACGTATCCAAGTTCTCTTTGCTTTTCTTATTTGCATCTTCGAAATTGAACATCAGGCTGCTCCTTTTGTGACGCTCGCAATGGCAATATTTTATGTGCACTGCACAATAAAGTCAATGTATGCGTGCGCCGCAATAAAATCCTTTCATTGCAACAGCTTGATGAAAAATCGCGAAATATCGCGAAATCACGCCAATTCTTCGCAAAAAATAATCAAAAAGTATGATTTTAACAAAAAACCCGGCCTGAGGGTCAGGACCGGGTCGAGTTCAATTGCAACGATAGAGTGCAATCAGAGATCGATATCGAGGATCGCCATCGAGAAGTTGTAGGACAGTTCGCCGTCTTCCTCGTCCCGGAAGATCACGCCCAGAAATTCGTCACCCAGATAAACCTCGGCGGATTCGTCCTTCTTCGGACGCGGCTTGATGACCATGCCTTCATTGAAGGTACGCTTGAAATAGGCTTCGAGTTTTTTGACTTCTTCGGGCTTCAAGTCACTTCTCCATGACGGTTTTGATTTGCGCCGCTTCTGGCACAGAGATTCAATCGGTGTAAACCCCTGGCTGGCAGCCAAGCGGCAAATCGCCGGTTCAAATCTCGAAGGAAACCAGCAACTGATCCATTGAACGGGACGGTTCCGAGCAACCGGCTTCACCGACGACACGCGCCGGAACGCCGGCAACCGTGGTCTTGGAGGGAACCTCCTTGAGCACGACGGAACCCGCGGCAACCCTGGAGCAATTGCCGATGTGGATATTGCCGAGAATTTTTGCGCCAGCGCCGATCAGCACGCCATTGCCGATCTTTGGATGGCGGTCGCTGCCCTCTTTGCCGGTACCGCCGAGCGTCACACCGTGTAGAATGGAGACGTTGTCGCCGATAACGGCAGTTTCGCCGACCACAAGCCCGGTGGCGTGATCAAGGAAGATGCCCTTGCCAATCCGCGCCGCAGGGTTGATGTCGGTTTGGAAGACGGACGAAGAACGGCTCTGGAGATAGAGCGCGAAATCCCGGCGCCCACGATTCATCAGCCAATGGGCCAGACGGTGGGTCTGGATGGCATGGAAGCCCTTGAAATAGAGGATGGCTTCCAGAAACCGCGTGCAGGCCGGATCCCGATCATAAACGGCCTGGATATCGACCCGCAGGATGGTGCCCCATTCCGGCCAGTCCTCAAGCATCTCGGAAAACGTCTGGCGCAGGAGATTGGCTTGCAGATCGGGATGGTCGAGCCGCTCGCAGATCCGGTAGATGACACTGTCTTCCAGCGAACGCTGGTTAATGATGGTGGAATAGAGAAAAGCCGCAAGCAGCGGATCCTGCTGGGCAGCAAGCCGCGCCTCTTCCTGCAGACTATCCCAGATCGGGTCCATGATCTTCACGGTTTCGGTCGGGCGTATGTCAGTCCTGGCGACCATCGCCACTCTCCTTCGTAGTCCGTCTGTCCATCAGGTATAGGCCAAATCGCATTGGATATAAATGGCCGCGCGTAAATAGACGCTCAAAACGCTGGGCGGGCGTTACGCTTGCCCGACCTTTGCCCAAAACTCAAGCGCGGCCTTCTTGAAGACCCTGTCGCCCACGGCAAGCATATGATCGCGGCCCGGAATATCCAGCGCAATGGCATCGGGAATGAGAGCGGCCAGCTCCTGCGGCGAGCCGGCAATGTCATCCTTGGTCCCGACGGCGATCAGAACCGGCACATCGATGCGCCCCATATCCTCGACGGAGAGCAGGTCGCGCGATGTCGAAATACAGGCGGCGAGCGCCTTGCGATCGCTTTTCGTCTGGTCGGCAAAGGCGCGAAACATCCGGCCACGTTCATGGGTGACCACATCGAGAGAAGACGCATTCAGCGCATCGGCGATCGGATCCCAATCACCGACGCCGGTCACCATGCCGATACCCAAACCACCGAGAACAAGGGACCGCACGCGGTTCGGATGCGCCAGCGTCAGGAACGTCGAGATGCGGGCGCCCATCGAATAGCCCATCACATGGGCCTCGGCGATGCCGAGATGATCGAGCAGCGCCACGGCATCGCCCGCCATCGCTGGCGGGTGGTAGACCGCCGGATCGTGCGGCTTGTCGCTGGCACCATGGCCACGATTGTCGAGCGCGATGACCCGGTATCCGGCATCGCCCAGCGTCTTCAGCCAACCCGGATAGACCCAGTTCACATTGGCGCCGGAGGCAAATCCATGGATCAGCAAGATCGGATCGCCGGATGGATCGCCCTCATCGAAATAGGCGATAGACAGACCATCATGGGTGAAGGTCGAAAAGGCGGGCGGGTTCAGATCCATGGCATGCGTCCTGTTTTGAGCGAACCTATGACAGCGGCAGCGCCGGGAAAACCCCGGCACACCAAAAAACCCGCAGGCGCGGCATCTTTGCCGCTACACTTTTGACGCAAAGCTTTCTATGGTGCGGCCAAATTCGACTATTCTTCTATACGACGGAGCATGACATGGCCGGGCACGGTATTCCCCACTTTCAAAACGATGGCGGCCACGCGGTCATCGAGATCGGCGTCAAGGAATTCATGTGCACGGGTGCGTCTGTGCCCTTCGATCATCCGCACATCTATATCGACATGGGCGACGACAACGAAAAAGTCTGCTCCTACTGCTCGACGCTGTATCGCTACAACGCCAAGCTCCATGCGGACCAGACGGTCCCGGACGGCTGCACGTTCAATGCAAAGGCGGCCTGAGCGGCAAACGCTCCCCGCATGAACAGCCACCAGCCCGTCGTGATTGCCGGCGCCGGCATAGCCGGTCTGACGGCTGCCCTCAGTCTTGCCCACAGGGGCATTGCCTCTGAGATCTTCGAACGGACGGCCATCCTCAGCGAGGCGGGCGCCGGGCTGCAGCTATCTCCCAATGCAACGCGAATCCTGACGAAGCTCGGGCTTCTTCCGCAAATGGAAAAGGTGTGGAGCGAACCGCAGGCAATCACCCTCGTCAGCGGTGTATCGCTGCGGACGATCGCTTCCGTCCCATCCGGCCAGTTCGCGCGCAATCGCTGGAAATCGCCTTATGGCGTTCTACACAGGGCCGACCTGCAGCAGGCGTTGCTTGACGCGGTAACGGCTAATCCCCTGTGCACCCTTCATCTCGGCACGGCAATCGACGATACCGCGCAACACGGAATCGCACGGATGACAGGCATCCAACCGCGCCTTGTGGTTGGAGCAGATGGCGTCTGGTCAAAAGTCAGGAAAACCTTAGAAGGAACTGGAAAGGCAGTCTTTTCCGGAAATGTCGCCTGGCGTTTTACGCTCGGTGAGGCCGAGGCGCCGGCATTTTTCGACGCGACCAAAGTCACCGCATTTCTCGGCATCGGCTCGCATCTTGTCGTTTATCCCTTGCAGCGCGCGCGCAGTTTCAACGTGGTGGCGATTACCAGCGGCACCAATCCCGGAGAAACATGGGACAGCACCCTGCCCCCAGAAACAAGCCGGCAGCGGTTGCTGGGAGCCTTTTCCGGCTGGCACCCTCAGATTGCCGATTTGTTGCGGCACGCGGTCGAGCCGGTCATCTGGCCACTCTACGAAGTGACTGCCGGTGCCTGGTATCGCGGCGACGAGGTTGCCCTGATCGGTGACGCAGCCCATGCGATGATGCCGTTTGCCGCGCAGGGCGCCGCGATGGCGATCGAGGATGCCTTCGAGCTTGCATCATTCGTGGCCGGCGGAAAGCCACTTGCCGCCTTTGCCGACCACCGCAAAAGCCGCGTGGCACGTGTCCGCTCCCGCGGCGCCTTCAACCGTTTTGCCTATCACGCCCGCGGCCCCATACGGCTCGGGCGTGATCTTGTCCTGTCGTTGCGGCGGCCGGAAAGTCTGGCCGCCGATTTCGACTGGCTCTATGGATACGAGCCAAAAGACTGACGATCAGACGGCCTTTGCCGCCGCAAATCCCGCTTCGATGTCTTTGCGCAGGTCAACAACATCCTCAAGCCCGATCTGCAGCCGGATGACCGGGCCTTCGCTTGGCGCCTTGCAGACCTTGCGGTCGGACAGGCCGACGTGAACAGCAAGGCTTTCAAAACCACCCCAGGACCAGCCGAGCCCAAAAAGCGACAGCGCATCGAGGAAGGCATGGGCCTTTGGTTTGAATTGTTCCGGGCTACCGGCCTTGAGAACGAAGGAGAAGATGCCGCTGGAGCCGGTAAAATCCCGCTTCCACAGGTCATGGCCAGGAAAGCTCGGCAAGGCCGGATGCAGGACGCGCGCCACGTCGTCACGCTCTTCCAGCCAGCGGGCGATGTTGAGCGTGCTTTCCTGGTGGCGCTCAAGACGGATGCCCATCGTGCGCAGCCCGCGCAGGATCTGGTAGCTGTCATCGGGTGCGCCGCAAATGCCAAGAGCGCCGTGCGCCTCCAGCAATTGCTCCCAATGTGCGGCATTGGCAGACACCGTTCCCATCAGGATATCGGAATGACCGGACGGATACTTCGTCGCGGCATGGATCGATATGTCGACACCATGATCGAGCGGCTTGAAATAAAGCGGCGTCGCCCAGGTGTTATCCATCGTCACCACGCAGCCATGGCGATGGGCGACAGCTGAAATCGCGCGAATATCCTGCATCTCAAAAGTGTTGGAACCCGGTGCTTCTGTGTGAACCAGCTTGGTGTTGGGCTTGATCAGGCTTTCGATGGCAGCGCCAACCATCGGATCGTAATACTCGACGGCGACGCCAAGCCTTTTCAGCATCGTGTCGCAGAAATGCCGGGTCGGGAAATAGACCGAATCGACGATCAACGCATGATCACCGGCCGACAGAAAAGCCAGGAAAGGTATGGTGACGGCAGCCAGGCCAGACGGCACAAGGATCGTGCCCGCCGAACCTTCCAGAGCGTCGATCGCTTCGCACAACGCATCCGTCGTCGGCGTTCCACGCGTGCCATAGGTGTATTTCTGCGACTTGGTTTCCATGGCTTTTGCGTTTGGAAACAAGACAGTAGAGGCGTGCACCACGGGTGGATTGACGAAACCATGAAAGTCGGATGGCGAATTGCCGATATGCGACAGCCGGGTGTTCACGCCGGCGCCGGCGAGAAGATCATTCTTTTCTTTCATGGGAAGGTCCGCTTGTGAAATTTCATGTCCGGACACTCTTCCGCCTCCCAGACGGAAGGGTCAAGGGACTTCCGTCACGGCCCCCTGGCGCAAGCGTGGAAAATTGAATTTCTGGCGGATTTTTGAACAAAAACGTGCATCAAACAGTCAAAAACTGCCTAAACATACGGCGCAATCAACGATTATGCCGGTGCAGCCCGGAAAATCGGCAACGTGTCTTGACCCTGCGCTGTTTTGAGCATGAGATAGACAGTACTCGCGCCAGGAGGGTGGCGGGGGCCGTAGCTTCGCCTACCAAGCGCAGCCGTGGGGATTAAGAACAAAGACAACAGAAAAAGGTTCTAAAATGGCTAAAAGAATTCTGACAGCGCTGATCGGCGCTGCCGTCATGGGGATTGGCGCCCAGGCAGCATCGGCAACGACGCTCAGCGACGTTAAGGCGAAGGGTTTCCTTCAATGCGGCGTCAACACTGGCCTGACCGGCTTCGCCTCCCCGGACGCGTCCGGCAACTGGAGCGGCTTCGACGTCGATTATTGCAAGGCGATTGCTGCCGCCATTTTCGGTGACCCGACCAAGGTCAAGTACACACCGACCTCCGCCAAGGACCGTTTCCCGGCTCTCCAGTCGGGTGAAGTCGATGTTCTGGCCCGTAACACGACCTGGACAATCAACCGCGATACCGCGCTCGGCTTCAACTTCCGCCCGGTCAATTACTATGACGGCCAGGGCTTCATGGTCCGCAAGTCGCTCAACGTGAAGTCGGCGCTTGAACTGTCCGGCGCTGCCGTTTGCGTGCAGACCGGCACGACGACCGAGTTGAACCTTGCCGACTACTTCAAGGCCAACAACCTTCAGTACAACCCGGTTGTTTTCGAAAAGCTCGAAGAAGTGAACGCTGCCTATGACGCAGGCCGTTGCGATGTCTACACGACCGACCAGTCGGGCCTGTATTCGCTGCGTCTGACGCTGGCTGCCCCGGACGATCACATGATTCTCCCGGAAATCATTTCCAAGGAGCCGCTTGGCCCGGCCGTCCGCCAGGGTGACGACCAGTGGTTTGACATTGTCAGCTGGGTTCACTACGCGCTCGTCGGTGCGGAAGACTTCGGCATCACTTCGGCTAACGTCGAGGAAATGAAGAAGTCGACAAACCCGGACATCCAGCGCTTCCTCGGCGTTGAGGCAGATACCAAGATCGGTACCGACCTCGGCCTCGAAAACGATTGGGCCGTGAAGATCATCAAGGCCGTGGGCAACTATGGCGAAGTATTCGACCGCAACATCGGTGCAGGCAGCCCGCTGAAAATCGAACGCGGCCTGAACGCGCTTTGGAGCAAGGGCGGCATCCAGTACGCACCGCCAGTCCGTTAAGACCATTTGACATCGGGAAAGCGGCTCCGGCCGCTTTCCTTCCCAAAAATAAGAATCGCTCGAAACAGGGCGATCAGGGGAATGAAGAGGCTCTATTATGTCGATTGACGCCACGACTCCGTCCGGGAAGGACAAGCCGGCCGGTTCAATTCTGAACGATCCCAAAATCCGCGGCTTTATCTACCAGGCCGTGACATTACTGCTGCTGGTTCTCTTCATCTATTGGGTGACGGCCAACACCATCGAAAACTTGAAACGCGCCAATATCGCATCAGGCTACGGCTTCCTGAACGGACGGGCCGGCTTTGATGTGGGGCAATCGCTGATCGCTTATTCCAGCGATTCGACTTATGGCCGCGCACTCGTCGTCGGTTTTCTCAACACCATTCTCGTTGCTGTTGCAGGTATTATCACCTCCACGATCATCGGTTTTCTGGTCGGTATCGGCCGTCTGTCGAAGAACTGGCTGATTGCCAAGCTGTCGATGGTCTATGTCGAGGTGTTCCGCAACATACCGCCGCTGCTGGTTATCTTCTTCTGGTACTCCGGCGTTCTCGCTGTTCTCCCACAGCCACGGGAATCGCTGGCGCTGCCATTTGACATGTATGTCAACAACCGTGGCTTGGCGTTTCCGCGGCCGGTTTTCGATAGCGGCTCGCAGTACATCCTTCTTGCGCTTGTCATTGCGGTGATCGGCAGCGTCCTGTTTTCGCGCTATGCGAACAAGAAGCAGATGGAAACAGGTCAACGCATGCCGGTGCTGTGGACGGTACTTGGCCTGGTGATCGGCCTGCCGTTGCTGGCCTACTTCGCGGCGGGAATGCCGATTTCCTTCGATGTGCCGGTTGCCGGCAAGTTCAACCTGACCGGCGGGTCCGTCGTCGGGCCTGAATTCCTCTCGCTGTTCCTGGCGCTGTCGTTCTACACGGCCTCGTTCATCGCCGAAATCGTTCGGGCCGGCATTCGTGGCGTCAGCCATGGGCAGTCGGAAGCAGCACACGCGCTTGGTATCCGGCCAGGGCTAACCACTCGCCTCGTCGTCGTTCCGCAGGCCATGCGGATCATCATTCCACCGCTGACCAGCCAGTATCTCAATCTGACGAAAAACTCGTCGCTTGCCATCGCCATCGGCTATTCCGACCTCGTATCGACCGGAGGCACCATCCTCAACCAGACCGGCCAGGCGATCGAAGTCGTCACCATCTGGATTGTCGTCTACCTGACGCTCAGCCTGTCGACATCGTTGCTCATGAACTGGTTCAACGCCAAGATGGCACTGGTGGAGAGATAAGATCATGAACACGCACCAGACCAATTTCGTCCGCACCGCCATGATCGACCAATCGGCGCCACCGGTACTCGACAAAGGCTATATCGCCTGGATCCGCAAAAACCTGCTCGCAACACCGCTGGATGCGGTGATGACGATCATCGCCGTCCTGGCACTTGCCTGGTTTCTGCCGCCCGCCATCAAATGGCTGTTTATCGACGCGTCCTGGACCGGCGGCGGGCGGGGTGTTTGCGCGACCGTCGCCCAAGGCGGCTCGCAGCTGGAGGGCTGGAGTGGCGCATGCTGGGCTTTCGTCACCGCAAAATTCGATGTGTTCATGTTCGGGCGCTATCCGATCGATGAACGCTGGCGCCCCATGTTGGTCGGCGTCTTGTTCGTGACGCTTCTCGTCCCGATCCTGATCCCGAAAATCCCGTATAAGGGACTAAACGCCATCCTGCTGTTTGGTGTCCTTCCGGTCATATCGTTCTTCATCCTGATCGGCGGCGTGCTTGGTCTTCCCTATGTGGAAACTGCGCTTTGGGGTGGCCTGATGGTCACGCTGATCCTGTCCTTCGTCGGTATCGCGGTGTCGTTGCCGCTCGGTATTGTTCTGGCGCTTGGCCGGCGATCGACGATGCCCGTCATCCGCCTGCTCTGCACCACGTTCATCGAGCTCGTCCGCGGTATTCCGCTGATCACCGTGCTGTTCATGGCCAGTGTCATGCTGCCGCTGTTCCTGCCGCAGGGCATGACCTTTGATAAATTCCTGCGCGCACTGATCGGCGTCTCGCTGTTTGCCTCCGCCTATATGGCGGAAGTGGTGCGCGGCGGCCTGCAGGCAATCCCGAAGGGGCAGGCCGAAGGTGCTGATTCGCTGGGCTTGAGCTACTGGCAGAAGATGCGGCTGATCATCCTGCCCCAGGCGCTGAAACTGGTCATTCCGGGTATCGTCAACACGTTCATCGGCCTGTTCAAGGATACATCGCTGGTGTCGATCATCGGTATGTTCGATCTGCTCGGCATCGTCCGCCAGAATTTCTCGGACGCCAACTGGGCATCGCCGGTCACGCCGCTGTCGGGACTTGTTTTTGCCGGATTCGTTTTCTGGCTTTTCTGCTTTGGCATGTCGCGCTATTCAGGGTTCATGGAACGAAGGCTCGACAAGGGTCACAAAAGATAACAATGAGGGAGAATATTATGGCCGCTGAAGCCAAACCGCTAACAATGGAAGTGTCATCCACGGATGTCGCCGTCGAAATCGCCGGCATGAACAAGTGGTATGGGGATTTCCACGTTCTGCGCGACATCAACCTGAAGGTCATGCGCGGCGAGCGCATCGTCGTTGCCGGCCCGTCCGGTTCGGGCAAATCCACGATGATCCGCTGCATCAACCGGCTGGAAGAACACCAGAAGGGCAAGATCGTCGTTGACGGCATCGAGCTGACGAATGACCTGAAGAAGATCGACGAAGTGCGCCGCGAAGTCGGCATGGTGTTCCAGCACTTCAACCTCTTCCCGCATCTGACCATTCTGGAAAACTGCACCCTGGCGCCGATCTGGGTGCGCAAGATGCCGAAGAAGCAGGCGGAAGAAGTCGCCATGCACTTCCTCAAGCGCGTCAAGATCCCTGAGCAGGCCCACAAATATCCGGGCCAGCTGTCCGGCGGTCAGCAGCAGCGTGTGGCAATTGCCCGATCGCTCTGCATGAATCCGCGCGTCATGCTGTTCGATGAGCCGACCTCGGCGCTCGACCCGGAAATGATCAAGGAAGTGCTCGACACCATGGTCGGCCTTGCCGAAGAAGGCATGACGATGATCTGCGTGACGCACGAAATGGGCTTTGCCCGCCAGGTCGCCAACCGCGTGATTTTCATGGACCAGGGCCAGATCGTCGAACAGAACGAGCCGGCGGCATTCTTCGACAACCCGCAGCATGAACGCACCAAGCTGTTCCTCAGCCAGATCCTGCACTGAGGCTGAGTAGTTCCATCGTTGAATCAAAAAGGCCCGCGGCATTCACCGCGGGCCTTTTTTGATTCCAGACTCGTTTGCGGCCATTACTCGACCGTGTATTTCAACGTTCCCAAAGACCAGCGCACGCCGCGGTTTTCGGCATCTCCAGTCCAGGCTGTCTGAAGTCTTGCGATAATTTCGCTCAGAGAATGCCGGGCATCGAGTTCGGCTGTCAGGCCCTGCGCCGATGGGACGGTATCCTTCAAATCCACCGGATCGCTGACAACGATGGCGACCAGCATATTTTCGCCTTGACCGTCAGCCTCGAAATCGAAGCCGTAATAGTCATCCGGTATCGTCAATGTCGAACCGGCCGAAAGCGGCGTGATTTTCTGGGCCATGTCGTTCGGGAAGATTTGCGTCGCCATGCCCTCGCGGTTCACGTCCAGAAGGACGAGATTGCCGTCATATTGGCTCGTGACAGAAATCTTGAATGGCTGCCCCTTCTTCAGCTTCGAGCCGGTATCGAGCGACACCGTGACGTCGCCGGTATCCGCCTTGCCGACGATATCTCCAATCGCCGTGACGGGATCGGCATCGACATAAGCCGGGACTCCACCAGCCTCGACCTTGGCCTCCTGATAAACCGGCTCGGGCTTGTCGTGACGCTGATCCGCCGCCGCCTGTTCTGTTTTGTATGGCTCCGGCTTGGCGATGCTTACACCGAGGACGTCCGGCACGCTTTCCAGCTGCGGATCGAGATTGTCGCAATCCTCCAGCGTCAAGCAATACTCCTTCGATTTCCGGGTCACGTATTCGAAGAGCTCGGCATTGCTGACAAGGCCGTTGCCATTCGCATCGGATTCTCCCGGTGCGTAGCCGGCTATGTAAGCGGATGTAAAAACACCGTGCCGGTCTTCGATCGGCAACCGGACATCGTCCCAGGCGACCTGATAGGCAGCGGCGGCACTCCACGCGGTCAGGCCACCGGCCGTCAATTGCGTGGGTTTATCGACAACGCCGAGATCGATGCGAAGGCCCCGGGTCGACGGTTGCTTGTCTGCCTTGGCAAACGGGCGCGGCAGGTAGCGCGCACCTTGCAAGCCGGACACCGCCTGCGGCGACAATGACCGCGATATCGTGCCGGAATGGCAGGCATCGATCACCAGCGTCACCGCCCTGCCCTTCAATTTCTCCAGAACCGCCTCAAGCTCGTCATCGAGAATGACATTCGTCCAGTCGTCGTCGCCGGCCTTGATATCATAGGTCGAAATGGCCTCATCCATTCCGTCTTCCTCATCACCGCCGGTGTCCTTGACCTGCAGGCCATGCCCGGAAAAATAGAGATAGACGCGGTCGCCGGGGGCTGTTCCGGCAACCAGCCATTCGTCCATGGACGACAGCATTGCGTGCCTTGTGGCCTTTTCATCCGTCAGAACCCGGATCGCCTCGGGCTTGAAATTCAACGTGCCCGTCAAAAGCGCCTGAATTGCCTTTACGTCGTTTTTCGGCCCATGCAGAAACATGTCCTGCGGCAAGTTTTCGTAGGTGCCGATGCCGATCACCAGCGCCCGATCTTCCGCCTTTGCCGCTGTGGTTAGCGCGGCCAACGATGCCAGGCACCACAGGCCTGCAGAGACAGTCATGCGGAAACCGGTCATCACAGCCTCTCCCGCGTATAGAGCGGCTGGATGGCCACAGTGGTGTCGGTGCCGTCGATGCGGCTGGTGAGAAGCTGCAAAACCGTGGCCGCATCGATGCTCTTGCTGGCCAGTGCCGCGCCAATCGCATCAACCGGTTCATTGGTGGCGATCACGATCAGATGGTCGGCGCCAAACGGTTCGACAACCTGCAGATTGCTGAGCTTGAACTCAGCACTTGCCGTCCCTTCCGACTGGACGTCCAGCAACTGCACCTGCCCGGTATTGGCAAGATTGAACACCACCATGTTCCTGTACCCTGACGCTGGCGCATCGAAGGAGATCTTGTCGCCACCGGCATAGATGTCCTTTTGCGGGATCAGCGACACCATTCCCGGGTTCTGGCTTGCCATGATTTTCAGAAAATCAAGCAGGATGAACTTGTTGACGACCGCTTGAACCATACTGGCATCGATATGTTCACCAGCAACGTCGCCATTCGGGGTGTAAAAAATACCGCTGGCGGCATCCCAGCGATAGGGCACACCTGTACCGCCGGTATTCTCCAGCACAATATCAGCCTCCTCGACTGACAGCGCCAGCTTGCCATTCCAGCCGGTTTCGCGAACGGTTTTATAGGTCTTTTTTGCCGCTGGTTGGATTGTGGCGGCCACGCTCCGACTTAGTGGCATCACCACCTCATCCTCGGATCGCGGCAGTTGCGGCGTGAAATTCGGCACCTGCAATGCCTCCGACTGGGTCTTCACATTGGCGAAGACATAGTCTTCCAACTCGACGCGGGAAAGGCGGCCGTCGCCATTGCGGTCCGCCGACCCTTCCACCGCGCGGGCAAAGCTCCAGCTTAGGGCACCGCGCGGCTCGCCGTCGATGATGACCTCAGGCGACGGCTGGCTCTCCAGGGAAGCGGCAAGGACCGTCACATTGCGGAACTGCGTCTCTCTTACCTCGGCACCCGACACCGCCTCCTCCGATGGCGGCGGCAATTTGACCGTGACCGCCTGGGCAAGCCGTGTCTTGCCGGAAAACGACCGGCTCATACCGCCGGAATGGCAACTGTCGGAGACAAACAGAACCTGCACGCCCTTGGCCTCGGCTTCCGAAAACCAGGCATTCAGCTCATTGTCGACGATGATTTCATGTTCTGTTTCTTCGGCGCGGCTGCGGTCGAAGCCCGGCAGCTGCAGAAATTCGTCCAGCCCGTCCGCCTCATCACCGGCAACAAGCTCTGGCATTTGCGAACCATGTCCGGCATAGGTGAAGATGATCGTGTCACCCTTGACCGCACCGCCGACGAAGCCGGCCCAGGCGGCGCGAATGTCGTCCTTGCGGGCGGCGGCATCAAAAAACGTCGTCACCTGATCGACGCCTGCCCGTCTTAGCGCACCTTCCACGTCCTTGGCGTCCTTGACGGCGCCATCCAGGCTGACTTCGTAGGGATAGGCATCAATGCCGACGATCAAGGCAAAGGTCTTGGCCGATGCGGCACCGAGCGGCACAACAGAGATCAGCAGAGCAAGAGCCAGCCGGCGCAGCATCATTCAGTTCTCCACATCGACTTCGACACGCCGGTTCATCTGATTGAGGGTTTCCTCATCATAGGCGCTGGCATCATCGGCCTTGAACGGCTCGTCCTCGCCCTTGCCAATCGTGGTCCAGGTGCCTGCGTAGCCTTCTGCAACGAGATAGTGCGCCAGCGCCTCGGCCCGTTGCAGCGACAGCACCCGGTTTGCCTCGGCCGTGCCGATCGGGTCCGTATGACCGATCAGGGTGATTGCTTTCGGCTTGACCGACTTCAGGCATTCCGACAGGTCTTTCGCCGATTCCACTCCTTCCGGCGTGAACTCCGCCGTGCCGAACACGTAGCGCACCGGCGTCGATTTTTTCTTCAGCGACACACCGCGATAGCTGATCTTGCAACCGCCGCGCATGGCAAGCTTGACGGGCTTAGGGGCCGCCAGCCGCATTTCGGTGGCCATATGATCCAGCCGGACGATATAGGACTCATCCGGCGCCATCCACTGCGGCGTCAGCATTTCATTGGCGGCATCCTCCAACGCCAACTGGTAGTAGCGTGCCGCCGTTTCATAATCCCGCCGGTCGCGATTGATATCACCAAGCGCGTCAAACACTTGCCAGGGAGCCGAATTGCTGGTGCGGATCGTCTCTAGTTCGTGCTCGAAATCTGCCAGATTGGCACCTTGCCCGACAGCACCGACGATCCGGTTGAAGGAGGCGAGCGCCGCCACACGGTTGATCATCGCCTTGTGGTCATCTGTGCAGCCGGGCTTTGGCATCCCGGCGATCTGTTTTGCCAGTGCCTCGTTTCCGGCATTGGTGGCATCGGCAATTTGCGCCAAGGCATCGCAGGCCGCAGACGCCGTCCCAGCGAAGAAAAATGCCAGCAGCGATGCCCCTGCCAAAACCTTCAATGTCATCACATGTATTCCCAAGCTATTCCAAATAATTGCAAACTGGCCGGACGGCATTCGGCGTCCGGCCAGTCCGCTATTGCCTGATCTCAAACGTCACCACCTGCAGGCCGCTCGCGCCCTTGTCGTCCTGCGCCTTCTTGGCGAGGTTGATCGCCAGTCCGCGCGTCGGCGGCAGATGCGATTGCGCCACCAGCTGGCGCGCCCGCTCGACCGAGAGTTTCTGGTCGCCCAGCCCTCCTTCGCGGCAATAGGCGATCATGGTTTCGGCCGGTGCCGGTGTGTCGAACGTCAGGTTGCCCGTCCCCGGCTGCGGGATCTGCCGCTTTTCGCCCGTTTGCAGCGTCGTGTTGCCAATCATTTCATCGGGGATGACCTCGACATTGCCGGTCTCCTCGACATAGAGGATCTGCAGTTCGCAGGCCTTGTTCGTGCTCAACTCGAACGACAATTGATCACCGACTTTTGCAGTGGTCGTCGCGACATGCAGCGCCAGTTCGAGCTTGTTGCCACCTGCTGGCTGTTCCTGGCGGTAGGCCGGTATCGCGGCTGCAACCGTCTCAGGCTTGACATAATCCTGCTGCGCCGTCTGACCTGCGACCTCCTGGCTTTGGCTGGTCACCGCCAAATGGACGGTGGTCGTATCGAGCGGCTTCAACTGCATCAGCGGATGCAAAAGCAGCGGAAACTGCTGTTCGACTTCGGCGCGCGGGATGGTGCCACCGGCTTCCAGCGTCGTCACCCAATCGATACCGAGCCGTAACGTATCGACATCCTCCACCCGCCGGATCGCTGCGGAAAGCTCAGCCGGGGTCATGTCGAACTCGGCGGCCAGCGCATCGAAATCGAGCTCGTCCTCATACTTGTCGCCGAAATAGGTGACGAGCTCGGCATTGCCCGGAGCCTGCATGCTTTGGGCGCTGCCGTCCGGCGTCGGCTCGGTTACCCCCAGCTTGACCAGTGCCTCGACGAAGCGCTGCCGGTCCTTGTTATACGCCGCATCAAGCTCTTCCTGCGGCACATACATGTCGAGCAGAATGGCCTGCTGATCCTTGCTGAACAGCGTCGATGTCTGGATATGCTCGCGCAACTGATCACGCTTCGACAGGATACCATTGGCATGGCAATCAAAGCACGAGCGGGCGTTGACGATCTCGACGCCCTTGCCGATCGGCCGCTTGCGGAAGGACACGATCGAGGTCGGACCGATATCCAGCTGCTTGCCTGCCGCCGTCGACAGGTAATAGCCCTGCAGCCCGTTCGGCAGCGAGAAGATCATTTCGCCGCCATCATGTTCGAACGCCGTCAGCCCGCCGTCGAACGGTTCCAGTTCCTTCGGCCCCTGCGGAAAGCGCTTCAGAACCTGACGTCCGACATCGCCGCCGAAATCGTAGGATTTCCAGTAATAGCCGCCGAACGGCATCTCATGACGCTCAAGCATGCGGTTATGATCGGAAACACCGGACGATCCGTCGGCAAACCCCGCACGCAACACCTGGCGGCGGCGGATATTGTCGTCCACGTTGATCTGGAACCGCTGTTCCAGCTCGCGGATATGGGTCGGAAGCTTCATCAGCTGGTTGTAAATCTTCGGCTTGGCCGCATTGGCCATGAACCAGTCGATGCGCATGACCGGCAGGACGGTATCCGTCTCCTTGGTCAGCGCCAGAAGCGACGCATCGCTGCCGGGATCGATACCATAGACATATTGCGAGATCAGGAAATTATAGTCGTCGGCAGTCCATTGCAGGTCGCGCAGATCGACCCGCACCATCAGTCCGTTGGTGCCCTCCACTTCCTGCGGCAAGACCAGTTTCGGACCATAAGACAGCGAATTCAGCAGTTTCTTGAAGCCGCCAGCCAGAACGTCCATGCGCTTCATGAACGTCTTGTCCTCCTCGCAGCCCATCATGCCATTGTACTGGTTGCGGTAGGAGAAATAGCGCATGTATTGCCGGTCGAGATCGTTGACCTTGGAAATATCCTTCAGCCCGGCCTCGATGAAATCGCGATAGGAGAGCATGGGCCGTGTACGCTCAGGCTTGCTTGCCGCCGTCTGCGGCAGGTCGGATTGTTTGAGCGAGTTGATCCAGTCCTCGAGGCTTTTCACCTCTTCGGCGGTCGGACGCTTGCCGAGCGGCATGCGGCCGCTGGTCACCGAGGTGAACAGGCGGGATTTTGCAGCATCGCCCGGAACAACGAAGGCCGCATCGGCCGCAATCGAGCTGAGATCGCCGGCCGGATAGGATCCTTGCGAACTTTCACCCGGACCATGGCAATTGCGGCAATATTTGCCGATGAAGGCATCGGCCTGCGTTGCAAGGCCAGCATTGTCACCGGCGAGCGCAGATGCGGGTGTGCTTTCCTTGCAGACGGCGGTTGCCGATTGCGCCACCGGCTGCGGTGGCTTGACCTCACGGTCGGACAGAAAGGCGTAGATCGCCGTACGATCCTTCTCGGTCAATGCGGAAAGCCCATGGGCGATTTCGCGCATCACCGGATCGGTCAGCGGCGCACCCGACAGCTTTTTACCTTCATCGATCAGCCCGACGGTAAACACGTCCGGCGAGGCAAGGCCTGCCATACGCGTCTTGGAAATGTCCGGGGCAACAGCACCTGTCAGTCCCTTTTCCCCCGTATAGGCGTTTTCCATGTCGAGACCATAGGTCGTGGTGCGCGGCGTGTGGCAATCGCCACAACCGCCGACGTTCTCGACGAGATAGCGGCCCCGCTCCATCTGCGTTTCTTCACGAGACTGATATTCCGGCACATTGAAATGACTGCGCTTCCACAGCGTAATCGTCGTCTGGCGGCTATAGGGAAAAGCGATCTCATGGTCCTGCGACACGGCATCGGATGCAATGAGCGTGTCGATATAGGCCTTGATGTCGAGCACATCCTCCGGCTTCATGCCGCCATAGGCGGTATAGGGCATGACCGGATAAAGATTGTTGCCCTCGCGGTCGATCCCTTGCATCACCGCATTGAGGAACTGGGCATTGCTCCAGCCGCCGATGCCATTGGCATGGGGCGAAATATTCGGCGCGTAGAATTTTCCGATCGCCGTATCCATCTCAAGTCCACCGGACAGGACCTCGGAATTCCTGACAGACCCATGGCAAGCGGCACAACCGGATGCGTTGAACAGATATTTGCCGTTGTCGGTATTGGCCTTGTAGGTCGCATAGGCATCGTCAGAAAAAGCATCGCGGGCCGATACGGCGCTTGGACATTGGGTCAACGCCAGCACGATAGCCCCTATCGCTAGAACATGACGCGACAGGCTGGGACTATGGGTCATTTTACCGGACAATTGATCGAACATGCGCATGGCTTGTTCTCCTTGCTTTCTCAACCGACAAATACGTTATGCCTTATCGGAACTCGAACTGCTCGAACTCGACCCGTCTGGGTCTTTTGCCGAGCTCCGTCAGTCCCTTCTCAATGGTTTTTCGCAGCAATGGCGGCCCGCAGAACCAGAGGTCCGCCCCTGCGGGATCGATCGCAGTCGATGCCGCGAGCTTTGCCGCATCGAGCCGTCCATCGGTTTTGGAATCGTGTAAAGTAAAACTGAAATTCGAAAGTTTTTCCGCCTGCGCCTCAAAGGTGTCGAGGCCGATGGCCTCGCTCCGTTCGCGCACACAATAGACCATGTGAATGTCCTGCCCCTCATCCCCCTTCAGGCTCCCCGCCATCGCCAGGAACGGCGTAACACCAATGCCGCCGGCGAGCCATATCTGTTTCTTGCCGCCGCGGCGATGATTGAAATGACCATAGCCGCCCTCCAGCGTCAGCCGGTCGCCAGCGGCGATGCCCTCGCGCAAGGCCTTGGTATAGTCACCCAGAGGCTTGATCGCAAAGCGGACGACGCCGTCGTCATCCATGCCGGCAATCGTGAAGGGATGCGGCTCACGCAGACCCGGTTTATTGACCCGGAAAAACCCGAACTGGCCGGGCCTGGCGCGCAACGGACGCCGGATTGGGCGGGCCGAAATGATCGTCGCACCCTCGTGACGCGTCACATCGGAGACCTCGTAGGTCCGGGTACGCAGCCAGGGGAAAAGCTGGGTGTAGATGTAGCTCAACGTTCCGATCACGGCGAAAATGTTGAGATAGGTCGCCAGCATGGCCGTGCCGTCATAGGGCCGCTTGATGAACGTCTGATGGAAAGCAACCATAATGAACAGCAGACCGATGAAACGGTGCGTCAAGCGCCAGAAATGATAGGGTATCTCGATCTTCGTCTTCGGGATGATCTTGACGATGCTGAGAACCAGCAGGATCACGAGGGCATAGAAGGCATATTCCCCCGCGGACGCCGCAAGTTTATTCAAAGCGCCAGTCAGCGACAGCCCCTTGAAATCCGGCGTGACGAAATAGTGCACGAGGATCAGGACAAGCACTGTGATACCGACGCGGCGATGGGTCTGGTAGATACGGTCGAGACCACCGAAAAGCCGCTCAACGAAAGGCGGACGGGTGGCCATGAACAGCGCCAGCGCCATGCCGGTAAAGGCCATGGACGATGCCATCAGCGAAAACGTGGTGCCCGCATTGGTGTGACTGACCGCGGGGATGGCCAAAAGCCCCGCAAATCCCATCAATGACCAGACAAGAACAGCACCCGCGCTCACGCAATATCCCTCACCAATCCGCAGCTGCAGAGCCCCGAAGGCAAGACTGGCAAGGCCCTCAAGCTTCGTCAACTGCTATTGTAGAACATACGATTTTGCGGCGGGCTTTATTCGACGGCCCCCAAGCTTCTGTGTTTACATCGGAAATAGGCCCGGCGACATTTCCGGACAAAAAAGCAACTCGCGATTACTGAAACTTTCTCGACGCAAGCATCTCGCGTGCCTTCTGTGCCAGCGGATGCTGGGGATGGCGGCGGATAAAGCGCTCGTAGGCTTCGCGCGTCCCCTTCTTTTCAACGCTGTCATATTCGGCCTGAACGGCAGCCTCGGGATCCGGCGCTGGCGCCATGATGCCACCGGCACCTGCCGGTTTTTGTGCCGCCAGAACCGACCCGCCGAAAAACCCTGCTATTGCCCCAAAAAGAGCAAGGAGCGGCCATTGCCTGCGAAATACGACTAGCATATCAATGCCTCTTCAGTTTTAAGAAAGTTATACGTGCGATTGGTAGCATAGACTGGTTCCGGTTGCTTTTCGAAGCGGCAGTCTTCCAGAAATTTGGTTATTTCAGCTTCATATTCTCCACCGAAAAGGGCAAACATGACGGGTATTAGCAAAACGACAAAAACCATTGCTGCGACAGGCGACCAACTCGTTGATGGGGTAATCTCAACTTATGCCTGGGGTGGCACTTCCGTCACATACGCGTTTCCTACGCTGACCAGCAACTATACGTACACAGACGAAACTTCAAACAATTTCGCCGCCGTTTCGACTGCCCAGAGAGGCGCCGCACTCTTTGCCATGGAGAAGTCCTATGGCTCAGCTGCGAATGACGGTTTTTCGGTGGAAGGCTTCACGAATCTGAATTTCTCCGCTGGCAGCGCCAGCACAGCAACCCTCCGTTTTGCGCAATCGGATACCCCGGACACCGCCTATGCTTACTATCCGGGCACTTACGATGAGGCGGGTGATATCTGGTTTGGCACAGAATATGCTGGTACTTCCGAGGATTATCGTACCCCAACAGCCGGCAACTACGCCTGGCACACCATGATCCACGAACTTGGCCATGCGCTTGGACTTAAACACGGGCATGAGACTGACACTTTCGGTGCACTGCCCTCTCAAAACAATTCCGTCGAATATTCTGTGATGACATACAACAGCTACATCGGCGGTAGCGGTTATTATTATGAACAATTCGGTGCACCGCAAACCTTCATGATGGCCGATATTGCGGCGCTTCAGCATATGTACGGCGCCGACTACACTACCAACAGCGGCAACACGGTCTACAAGTGGACACCGACAAGCGGCAATACACTTGTCAATGGCAAGGTGGCGATCGAACCCGGTGCCAACCGCATCTTCGCCACGATCTGGGATGGCGGCGGCAACGATACGTACGATCTGACAGCTTACAAGACCGGCATGCAAATAGATCTTCGCGCCGGTGGATTTTCAATGTTCAACAAGGACCAATTGGCCTGGCTGGGCGGCGGGCCGAACGATGGCCACTCACGCGGCAATATCTTCAACGCATTGCTCCATGAAGGAAATCTTGCGTCACTGATCGAGAACGTGAAAGCTGGCTCCGCCAACGACAAGATTGTCGGTAACCAGGCTGCAAACGCGCTTTACGGCAACGGCGGAAATGACACGCTTCTCGGGATGACCGGCAACGATTCTCTGTTTGGCGGCGCTGGCTCTGACAGCCTGAATGGTGGAAGAGGAGCTGACAAGCTCACCGGCGATGCCGGCGCTGACACATTCGTTTTCACGTCTATTTTGGATTCCACGAATATCGCGTCCAACCGTGACACGATCTTTGATTTCCGGGGGTCTGAGCGAGATCGGATCAATCTTTCGGGAATCGACGCCGACACTACGATTGCGGGCAATCAAGCGTTCAAGTTCATCGGCACGAGCGCCTTTTCCGGCGCCGCAGGCGAGTTGCGTTACGTCAAGAAAGCGTCCGATACCTACATCTATGGCGACGTGAACGGCGACAGGAAAATCGACTTCGCCATTCATCTCGACGACGCCATCACCATGCAGAAGGGTTACTTCCTCCTTTGATTGGTCAGCAATAGAGAAGGCCGGATCAAGAAAACATCCGGCCTCTCAATGCAGAAGGGCGGCCCACGGGCCGCCCATTTTTTTTACAACCGATCTCAAGTGCGAAATTTAGCCAACGAATGCGCGTTCGATGACGAACTCGCCCGGCTTGTTGTTGGCACCTTCGTGCAAACCGGCCGCCTCGAGAATTTCCTTGGTTTCCTTCAGCATTTCGGTCGAGCCGCAGATCATGCCGCGATCGACGGCCGGGTCGAACGCCGGAAGACCGAGATCCGAGAACATCTTGCCATCGCGCATCAGGTTGGTGATGCGGCCCTTGAAGGGGTAATCCTCGCGGGTGACCGTTGCATAGTGGCGCAGCTTGTCGCCGACCAGTTCGGCCAGGAACTCATGGTTGCGGATTTCCTCGATCAGATCGAAGCCGTACTTCAGTTCGGCCACATCGCGCGTGGTGTGCGTGAGGATGACCTCCTCGAATTTTTCGAATGTTTCCGGATCGCGGATCAGGCTCGCAAACGGCGCGATGCCTGTTCCTGTCGAAAACATATAGAGGCGCTTGCCGGGGGTCAGAGCGTCAAGCACAAGCGTACCCGTCGGCTTCTTGCGCATCAGCACCTGATCGCCGGGCTTGATGCCCTGCAGATGCGACGTCAGTGGGCCATCAGGAACCTTGATCGAGAAGAACTCAAGCTCATCATCCCAAGCCGGGCTGGCGATCGAATAGGCGCGGTAGATCGGCTTGCCATCGACCATCAAGCCGATCATGGCAAACTCGCCCGAGCGGAAACGAAATTCGGTCGGCCGCGTCATACGGAAGCTAAACAGCCGGTCCGTATAATGCGTGACCTTTGTCACCGTTTCAGCAAACACGCCGGCAGGTACGGTTGCGGCAAATTCTTCGATCTTGGCAGGAGCGTTCATTTCGGCGTCAGGTCCTGTAATGATGAGTAATGCTTTCAGGTATCAGCGGATATTCCAAAAGGCGCTGATTTGGAAGCAATTCCGTTCCAATTATAGCGCCTTTTGCAGATTGATGCGTGCTTCAGACTGTCGCGGGCCCTAAGAAACCCGCCGCCAGCTGTAGGATTTCGCATCCGTCGATGGTTTCGCCGTCGGCTGGTAGTGATTGTCGATCCCCGGCAACCGGCCTTCGGACAGGCGCTTGAGTGCGGTTTCGTTGGAAACGGCAAAGCTGTCGACACCACAGCGCAGCATCAGCGGCACCTGGTCGATCAGCACATCACCGACAGCGCGGATTTCCTTACCGTAACCCAAACGAACGCGCAACAGCGAGGCGTGGCTGAACGCCCGGCCATCATTGAAAGCGGGGAACGCCACCGCAATCAGCGATACCTGCTCCAGAAACGGTTGCAACCGCGTCACATCATCGGCCGGATTGATCAAAACACCGAGGCCGCTATCGCCTGATGATGCTTTTTCAAGAAAAGCATCAATGCCGAGAATGGCTTTTTCATTCGAACCGGCCTTGGTTTCCTCGGTTTCTACAACCCAGGGATCGTCGGTCACGAAGCCGGTTTCTTTCCAGATTTTCGTCATGTCTTTATCCTTGCCTTCTCAGGCGGCTTCCTGGGCGTTGCCACCGTAGAGGGCGTCCTTGAAGGGCTGCGGCCCGACCCGGCGATAGGCATCGAGAAAAATCTCCGAGGCATCGTTGCGCAGGCCGAGATAGGTGTTGACGATGGTCTCGATCGCGTCCGTCACCTTTTCCGGCTCAAACCCGCGGCCGATTATTTCGCCGATCGACGTGTTCTCATCGCCGGAGCCGCCAAGGGTGATCTGGTAGAGCTCTGCGCCCTTCTTCTCCACGCCCAGAAGGCCGATATGGCCGACATGATGGTGGCCGCAGGCATTGATGCAACCGGAAATCTTGATCTTCAATTCACCGATTTCAGCCTGCCGATCGGCGTCACCGAAGCGCGTGGAGATTTCCTGCGCCAGCGGGATCGAGCGCGCATTGGCGAGCGCACAATAATCCAAGCCAGGACAGGCAATGATGTCGGTGATCAGGCCGGCATTGGCCGTCGCCAGCCCAATCGAAACGAGACCGCGATAAAGCGCCTCCAGATCGGCCAGCGCCACATGCGGCAGGATGATGTTCTGCTCGTGGCTGATGCGGATTTCATCGAAGGCGTATTCTTCCGCCAGGTCAGCAATCGCGTCCATCTGGCTGTCGCTGGCGTCACCTGGAATGCCGCCGATCGGCTTCAGCGATACGGTCACCATGCCGTAGTCCGGATGCTTGTGCGGCTGGACGTTCTGCTGCACCCAGCGGGCAAAGTCCGGATCCGCCTTCTTCCAGCCTGCGAGATTGGCCCAGCCTTCTGCACGGTCGGTCAGCGGCGGAAGGGCGAAATAGCTGGTGATGGCCTGGATATCCCCTTCCGGCAGCTTCAATTCAGTATTCTTCAGCTGCAGGAACTCCTGCTCAACCTGACCGGTCAGAACTTCGGCACCCGTTTCGTGCACGAGGATCTTGATGCGGGCCTTGTACTTGTTGTCGCGGCGGCCGTGCAGGTTGTACACGCGCATGACCGCTGTCGTGTAGGATAACAAATCTTCTTCCGGCAGGAAGTCGCGGATCTTCTTGGCGATCATGGGTGTACGTCCCTGCCCGCCACCGACATAAACGGCAAAGCCGATCTCGCCCTTGTCGTTCTTCTTCAGGTGCAGGCCGATGTCATGCACCTGAATAGCCGCACGGTCGCGCTCGGCGCCCGTGACGGCGATCTTGAACTTGCGCGGCAGAAAAGAGAATTCCGGGTGAACGGACGACCACTGGCGCAGAATTTCGGCGTAGGGACGCGGATCGGCGACTTCGTCAGCAGCGGCACCGGCAAAATGGTCAGCGGTGACGTTGCGAATACAGTTACCCGACGTCTGGATGGCATGCATTTCGACAGACGCCAGTTCCGCCAGGATATCCGGCGTGTCCGACAGCTTTGGCCAGTTGTACTGGATGTTCTGGCGCGTGGTGAAATGGCCATAACCGCGATCGTATTTGCGGGCGATATGAGCGAGCATACGCATCTGCTTGCTGTTCAGCGTGCCATAAGGGATCGCAACGCGCAGCATGTAGGCGTGAAGCTGGAGGTAGACGCCGTTCATCAGCCTGAGTGGCTTGAAGGCATCCTCAGCGAGCTCGCCGGAGAGGCGGCGGGTTACCTGATCGCGGAACTGCGCGACACGGCCGGCAACAAACGTATGGTCGAATTCGTCGTAACGGTACATCGGTCTTCTTTTCCTTAAGCCGCGTGCACGGGGCCGCTCAGCCCCTTGTATCCCGGTGCATAGTCGATCGTCGGGCCTTCGGCGCGGACGCGTTCACGCATACGCAACGGCCGCAGCACGCCTGCCACTTCTTCAATATCGATAACGTTCACGTCAACCACCTTGTTATCGGCAAAGGCGGCCTTGCCAGTTGCTTCCAAAGCTGTGACCGCTTCGGCATGGCGAGCGATAAAGGCGTCCTGCAGCGATTCCACCCAATTGCCCGAGGCATCAAGCCAGACGGAAATGCCGTCGGACAGGCGGTTTGCGGTCAGTACCTTGTCGGCCATGTCAGTTCCTCACTTCGTCAGTCTGTTTGTGCGCCGCCACAGTTTTGGTGCCGGTATTCTTCTGGGCGACAAGCGGCTCAGACCGCTCGAAATTCGCACCCGCAACCGCATCGCCGATGATCACCATGACCGGACCATCCAGCTCGTAGCGATATTGCAGGTCCGGCAGATCCTTGAGCGTGCCATGCAACAGCTTGCGCTCCGCGCGGCTGGCATTCTCGATCACCGCAACAGTGGTCTCTTGCGGCAAACCAGCCTCGATCAGGCGCGCGGCAACGGAGGCTGCCACCGTGCGGCCCATATAGACGGCAATGGTGGCGCCGGAAATGGCAAGACGCGCCCAATCGGGCAGAACGTCACCGGTCAGGTCGTGGCCGGTGGTAAAGATCAGCGAGGAGGCAACACCGCGCAGCGTCAGCGGCAGTTCGAAATCGGCGGCAGCCGCAAAGGCAGACGTGATGCCGGGGACAATCTCGTAGGTGATACCGGCTTCGCGAAGCGCCGCCATTTCTTCCCCCGCACGGCCATAGACCAACGGATCACCCGATTTCAGCCGGACAACACGCTTGCCGTCCTGGCCGAGGCGCACCAGCAACTGATTGATTTCGTCCTGCGATTTCGAATGGCAGCCCTTGCGCTTGCCGACAGACAGACGCTCGGCGTCGCGGCGGCCCATATCGACGATCGCCTGCGGCACCAGCGCATCATAGACGATCACGTCTGCTTCCATCATCACGCGCTGCGCCCGCAGGGTCAAAAGGTCTTCGGCACCCGGACCAGCGCCAACCAGCCAGACGTGACCGGGAACGCGATCGACCGACTGCAGCAACCGCGATGCTTCGCGGCGAGCTTCAGTGACGTTTCCGAGCGAGACCTGGTCGGCAACAGGGCCGGAAAAGAAGCGGCGCCAGAAAACCCGGCGAGAAACACCACGCGGCAGAACGCGGTCAGCCGTATCACGGTAAGCCTGCGCCAGTGAGGCAAGCGCACCAAGCGAGGGAGAAAGCAGCTGGTCGATCTGTGCGCGGATCATCTGCGCCAGCACCGGGCCTGCCCCTTCCGTACCTATAGCAACGGCAACCGGCGCACGATTAACCAGCGCCGGCGTCAGGAAATCGCAGAATTCGGGCTGATCGACCGCATTGGCCGGAATTTTCTGAGCGCGGGCGGCGGCCACGATCAAACGGTCCTGCAAGGCATCGCCGGTCGCAGCAAAGACCAGTGTCGCGCGATCGACCTGGCTCGCCTCGAAACGCTCTTGCACAAGCCCTATGGCATTGGCGGAGAGAAACGCCGCAAAATCTGTTTCGGGCTGATCCGCATAGACAACGATCCGCGCCTGCGTGTTCAACAGCAACCGCACCTTGGCAAACGCCTCGTCGCCATTGCCAAACACCGCCACGCATTTCTGCGCAACGCGGAAGAAGGCCGGAAAGACGGTCAGTTGCTCGGTCATAACGTGGGATTCTGATCCTTTTACAGGTTCTGCGGAATATCCCCTTTATAAGGCGAACATTGAAGAAACAGAAATTCCGAAGCCTTTGCAGGCGGATATTCTTTTGCTCGACTCCAGCGTAATTTGAGCAAATCTCTCCGGCGATCCAGCCATCGAGCGCGGCAAGATCGAGTCTGCAAGCATTGCCTATGACGGCCGAAATCCGCTAAATGCCACAAACCCTGTTGTCCGGAGCCATGACCTGATGAACAATTCCAAGCTTGCAGAACGCCTGCTGACCGTCATCGAATCCGATGTCCTGCCCCTGACGGAACAGGGTGTCGCTGCCGGCAACAAGGTTTTTGGCGCGGCGATCCTGCGCAAATCGGATCTGTCGCTGGTGATTGCCGAAACCAACAACGAAACGGAAAATCCGCTCTGGCATGGCGAAGTGCATACGCTGAAGCGCTTCTACGAGCGCGCGGAAAAGCCTGACACCAAGGACCTGATCTTCCTGTCGACCCACGAACCCTGCTCGATGTGCCTGTCGGCGATCACCTGGGCAGGCTTCGACAATTTCTACTATCTGTTCAGCCATGAAGATTCGCGCGACGCGTTCTCGATCCCGCACGACCTGAAAATCCTGAAAGAGGTTTTCCGGCTCGATCCCGGTGGTTATGCCAAGACCAACGCTTTCTGGCGCTCGGCATCGATCGCCGATCTGGTGGCAACATCGGATGAAACCGACAAGGCAAAGCTGCGGGCGCAGGATCAGCGCATCCGTGCACGATACCAATCGCTGTCGGATGACTATCAGGCCGGCAAGGACGACAACGCCATTCCGCTGAATTGAGCCCCATGCAGCCCTCCAAGGATATCAACCGCCTGCTCGACATCATGGAAGCCCTGCGCCAGCCGGTGACGGGCTGCCCTTGGGACATTGTCCAGACCTTCGAGACCATCAAGCCCTATACGCTTGAGGAAGCCTATGAAGTTGCTGACGCCATCGAGCGCGCTGACATGGACGATCTCTGCGACGAGCTCGGCGATCTCCTGCTGCAGGTGGTTTTTCACGCCCGTATGGCCGAGGAATCTGGCGATTTCGCTTTTGGCGACGTGGTGGAAGCGATCACGCGAAAGATGATCCGGCGCCATCCGCATGTGTTTGCACGGTCCGATGCGGACACGCCGCAAGCAGTGAAACTCCAGTGGGACGCTATCAAGCAGGCGGAAAAGGCCGAGCGCCGCGAGCGGCGGGCGAAACGCGGCCTACCAGAAGATGTCAACAAGGGACATCTCGGTTCCGTCCAGCGCAGTTTCCCGGCGCTCGTGGAGGCGCTGAAATTGCAGGAGCGCGCTGCCAAGGTCGGCTTCGACTGGTCTTCGCCCGAACCGATCCTCGACAAGATCGAGGAAGAGATAGCCGAACTGCGCGAGGCTTTGGCGTCGAACGACAAGGCAAAGGTAGCGGACGAACTTGGCGACCTGATCTTCGCCGTGGTCAATATCGGCCGCCATGTCGGCGCCGATCCCGAAATGGCATTGCGCGGCACCAACACCAAATTCCGGCGCCGTTTTGCGCATATCGAGACGGAGCTGGAGGCCGTTGGCGAAACGCTTGAGGACGCTACGCTTGAGCGGATGGAAGACCTTTGGCAGGCGGCAAAGGCGATCGAGCGGCAGCTGACCTGACATTCTGCTGCGCATTGACGTGACGTAACGGCATGCCGTTACGTCAACACTCATTTCAAGGACTACCAGTCCTGTGCCGCGGCTTTTGGGCCATTGCCGAGCCGCCGGTCGAGTTCTTCCGATTCGCTGGGCGTCATGCGGAGATCAAGGCTGACCGAACCGTCTTCCAGGTCTTCCCGGCCATCAACCATCGTGTGCTCGTAGATCCAGGACAGTAATTTCAGCTTGCTGGCCGGCAGCACGACATTGCATTCCATCAGGACACCAGACAGACGCTTGTTGATCTCGTCGAGAAGGTGATCGACGCCCTCGCCCGTAACAGCCGAAACAGCAACGGTATTTTCCGAGTTCTCTGCCTTCTGGACGAGACTGTCATGCGCATCGGCATCCAAGAGATCGATCTTGTTCCAGGTCTCGATGATGCGCTCGGAGCGAGCCTTCTCATCGATGCCGAGATCGTCGAGAATGCGAATGACATCCTGCGCTTGCACCTGATTATCCGGATCGGAGAGATCGCGCACATGCAGGATCAGGTCGGCTTCCAGCACCTCTTCCAGCGTCGCACGGAAGGCAGCAACCAGATGGGTCGGCAGGTCGGAAATGAAACCGACGGTGTCGGACAGCATGACCATGCGGCCGTGCGGCAGCTTCATCCGGCGCAACGTCGGATCGAGCGTCGCAAACAACATGTCTTCGGCGAGAACGCCCGCACCGGTGATCCTGTTGAACAGCGTCGACTTGCCGGCATTGGTATAGCCGACGAGGGCGACGATCGGATGCGGAACCTTCTTGCGCTTGGCGCGGTGGAGCTGGCGGGTGCGACGCACCTGCTCCAGCTCCTTCTCGAGCTTGACGATCTTTTCCTGCAAAAGCCGGCGGTCGGCCTCGATCTGGGTTTCACCCGGACCGCCCATGAAACCTGCGCCACCGCGCTGGCGTTCCAGGTGGGTCCAGCTGCGAACAAGACGGCCCTTCTGATAGTTCAGATGCGCCAACTCGACCTGCAGCGTGCCTTCCTTGGTGGACGCACGGCGGCCGAAGATTTCCAGGATGAGACCGGTCCGGTCGATGACCTTGCAGTTCCATTCCTTTTCCAGATTGCGCTGCTGAACCGGGGTCAGCGGATGATCGATGATCACGAGACCGGCATTATGCTCGCTGAGCAGATGGCCGATCTCCTCGATCTTGCCGCTGCCGAGCAGTGTTCCAGGCTTCGGCTGGGCGACAGGCACGATCATGCCGTGCACGACTTCGAGATCAATGGCGAGTGCCAGACCGATCGTTTCTTCCAGCCGGCTTTCATCGCTGCGCGTCGAGGTGGCGGCAATGATCTCGGCGTTCTGTCTGCCCGTCTTTTTCAGGACTGGGACGATGACAACGGCGCGCATGTCATCACGAAGCTTTTCAAGCTCCGGGATGATCGACGCCGATTTGGTATCACGTTTGGTAATGTGTCTTGTATCCCGTCAGGATGCGGATTCTTCGCTCTCGAACATCTGCATCGGCTGGCCCGGCATGATTGTCGAGATCGCGTGCTTGTATACGAGCTGGGAATGCCCGTCACGCCGCAAAAGCACACAGAAATTGTCGAAAGACGTAACAACGCCCGTCAGTTTCACACCATTGATAAGAAATATCGTCAGAGATATCTTCTGCTTGCGGACGGTGTTGAGAAAAAGATCCTGCAAGTTCTGAGAACGTTCCGCCATAGCGCCGCTTCTTTCTTATTGTCCGGTCCGATTTAACCGGTTGATTATACGATCTGAATAGCCCGAACGCTGAAAAAAACTGGTCTTTTAAGCGTCCCCCCGGATTTGGTATCAAATCGCGGTCTTTTCCGCAATGTCGAAAAAGGCTTCACGAATTTTCTGTGACACGCTGCCCGGATGACCGTTTGCGATGGTTTTACCGTTAACGGCAACGACCGGAAAACAGATGCTGGTGGCTGCCGTGATGAAGACTTCGCGGGCCTCCAGCATGTCCTCGACGGAAAACGCCTGTTCGACGATTTCAAGCCCGATCGCGGCAGTCACGTCCTTCAAGGTCGTGCGGGTAATGCCGCGCAGAATGCCGTGTTCGGCGTGGCGCGTCCGCAATCGGCCCTCCTTGTCGACAATCCAGACATTGGTCGCCGCCCCCTCCTTCACCGTGCCATCGGTCTCGACGAAGATTGCCTCCTGGGCGCCCTGCTCCTTGGCGGCCTGCCGGGCCAGCACGTTCGGCAGCAATCCGACAGACTTGATATCGACGCGATCCCAGCGGTTCTCCGGCACCGTGATGGCGCTGATGCCGGATGCATTCTTTTTGGCAATCACCGACGCATCGGTCCGCTTGGCCGTCACCACGATGGTGGACGGGGTATCCGCTGCCGGAAAAACATGATCGCGCCGCGCGGCGCCACGCGTGACCTGCAGATAGAACAGGCCGTTTTTCACACGATTGCGTCGCGCCACTTCGCGGATGATCAGGATGAGCGCGGCGCGTGTCATCGGCCATGCCATGCGCAGTTCGCTCAACGACCGGTCCAGCCGGTCGAGATGGCGCGTCAGGTCTACGATGTATCCGTGACGGATTTCACAGACTTCGTAGACGCCATCGGCGAGCTGGAAACCGCGATCCTCGATATGGACAGCAGCTTCACTATGGCGCTGGTAGGCGCCGTTGACATAGGCAATGCGCGACATAGATTGATGATCCGTCTCGAAAGGATGGAAGCGTTTTTCAGACGCCGAGCGATTTCAACTTGCGATGCAACGCCGAGCGCTCCATGCCGACGAATTCCGCGGTGCGGGAAATATTGCCGCCGAAACGGTTGATCTGTGCGATCAGGTAATCCCGCTCGAACATTTCGCGCGCTTCCCGCAGCGGCAACGTCATGATGTGATGATCGCCCTGCGCCGAAATTTTCGGCAGGCTGTCGCCGACTTCGCTCGGCAGCATGTCGGCCGAGATCGCCGTATCCGGACCATCGCTGCGAGCGAGAATCATCAACCGCTCGATATTGTTACGCAACTGCCGGATATTGCCCGGCCAGTCATGTGATTGCAGTACCGCCAGCGCATCGTCGCCGATCTTGCGGGTGCGGATACCCGCCTGCTCACTGATCTGGCGCATGAACATGTCGACTAGGAACGGAATGTCCTCACGCCGCTCCGCCAGCGGCGGCACACGTACGGGGATCACCGCCAGCCGGTGATAGAGGTCCTCGCGAAAAGCGCCTTCGGCGATCTGGCTTTCCAGATTGTAGGCAGTCGAGGAAATGATGCGGACATCGACCTTGACGCGCTTGGAACCACCAACCCGTTCGAACTGCTGATCGACGAGAACACGCAGGATCTTGTTCTGCGTCTCGCGCGGCATTTCGCCGACTTCATCGAGGTAAAGCATGCCGCCATGGGCTTCCTCAAGCGCACCGGTCTTGCGCGGCTGGCCCGGAGTTCCCTCAGTGCCGAACAACGCAATTTCCATGCGATCGGGCGTGATCGCCGCCGCATTCAACGCCACGAACGGACCCCCGGCCCGCGAAGACTTGCGGTGGATCATCCGGGCAACCAGCTCCTTGCCGGAGCCGGATGGGCCGTTGATCATGATGCGGCTGTTGGTCGGCGCAACCTTCTCGATGGTCTGGCGCAGTTGAGAAACGGCAACCGAGGTTCCGATCAGCTCGACGGGATCGCCGGAGCGCTTCTTCAGCTCGGAGACTTCCTTCTTCAGCTTGGAATTTTCCAGCGCCCGTTCGGCAATCAGGATCAACCGGTCTGCCTTGAAGGGCTTTTCGATGAAGTCATAGGCGCCACGGCGGATTGCCGAAACGGCCGTCTCGATATTGCCGTGACCCGAAATCATCACCACCGGCAGATCCGGATAGCGGCTCTTGATCTCGTCGAGAAGCGCCAGGCCATCGAGCCGGCTGCCCTGCATCCATATATCCAGGAAGACAAGGCGCGGCACGCGATCGCTGATGGCGGCAAGCGCGCTGTCGCTGTCGAACGCGGTACGGGTTTCGTGCCCTTCGTCGGACAGGATGCCGGAGACGATCTCGCGAATGTCTTCTTCGTCGTCCACAACCAGAATGTCAGCCGCCATAGGAAGTATCCTTGTCTTGTCTGTCTTCAGTGCCACTGCTCTGTCCGGCCGGCGGCAAGATAATGCGAATCATGGCGCCTTGGCCGCGATCGAAATCGGCGGGTGCGTCATGCAGTTCCAATTGCCCGCCGTGGTCCTCGATGATCTTCTTGACGATCGCGAGGCCAAGGCCGGTGCCTTTTTCGCGCATCGTCATGTAGGGCTCGAGAATACGGTGTCTATTTTCGGTCGGCAGTCCCCGACCGTTGTCGATAATATCAACAACGAATTGGCCGCTCGTTTCATTCAATCGTGACCGCACCATCACCTTTCGATCGCCGCGAACAGCGTCTGCCGGCAAGGCCTCGATCGCCTCGACCGCGTTCTTGATGATGTTGCCGAAGGCCTGGCCCAGCATGCGGCTATCGAACGTGCCGTCGAGCGGTTCTTCACCGAGATCGCGGATAAAGGTCACATGGGTATTGCCCATCTCGCGCAGGAAGATTGCATCCTTGAGGATGTTGCGCAGATCGGCCTTTTCCTTGGTCGGCTTCGGCATGCGGGCAAACCCGGAGAATTCATCAACCATCCGGCCGATATCCTCGACCTGGCGGACGATTGTATCCGTACACTGGTCAAACACCGTGCGATCGTCCTGGTTGATCTGCTTACCATAGCGGCGCTTCAGCCGTTCGGCCGACAGTTGGATGGGCGTCAACGGGTTCTTGATTTCATGGGCGATGCGGCGGGCGACGTCGGCCCAGGCGGTCGAGCGCTGGGCGATCACGAGGTCGGTAATGTCATCGACGGTGATAACGTAGGAATCCTTGGCGTCGTGCGATTCCTCGCGCGTTACCTGCACATTCAACGTCCGCTCGGTGCCACCGCGCATGATGTTGATCTGCTTGCGATAGTCGTTGCGATGGCGGCTGGCGGCCTCATTGAGGACCTGCTCGATCTCGGGCGCTACATCAGCAAGCTTTTCACCGACCAGTTCCAGCGTCGTACGCGACAGGAAATGCTCCGAGGACGGATTGGCGATGGTGATGCGCCGGTCATCCTCGACACCAATTACGGCTGCCGTCACGCCTGAAAGCACAGCCTCGATGAACCGCCGCCGGTCATCCATCTCATCCTTCGCCTCAAGGATCTGGTCGCGCTGCGTACGGATTTCAGCGATCATCTTGTTGAAGGTGCGCGAAAGGCTGCCGACATCGCCATCCACTGCATGCACGGGCACGATGACATTCAGATTGCCGCTGGCCACGCTATCGGCGGCTCCGATCAGAAGCCGGATCGGGCGGACGATACGGTCGGCAACCGCAATAGCGGTCCAGATCGCCGCCAGAAGCACGATCAGAGCGAAACCGAGATAAAGCACCCCGAACGCCACCTGCAACGATGTCCGGCCAGCCTCGAGATTCTTATATTCGGCAGTATTCTCCTCCATCAGCCGCATCGAGCGCATGACCTTCGGATCGACGCTGCGCACGGTATAGAGATAAGCACCTTCGATATTGTCGATCGGGATGATCGCGCCGACAAGGTTGGTCACGCCAGGCGGAATAAGGGTCGGCTGGCCGGATACGGTGCTCAACAGCGCATCCTTCGGAATGGCCGGCAGCGGCCGCTCGGTCGGAATATTGGCCTGAAGGATTGGCGAACCATCGCCACGGACAAGGAAAGCGCCGAGCATGCCGCGCCCACGGGCCTGGCGTGTCATCAACTCGATAAAGCCCGTGCGGTCGAGGCTGTAAAGCTGGCGGTTGCGCTCCAGGTCATTGGCCATGGAGACGGTCTGTCCCTGCAGGTAGCTGGCATTTTCCATCATATAGGCCTGCGCCACGTCAAGCGACGACCTGACGATCGATTGCGTGCGCAGGGAAAACCAGCGGTCGAGACCAACATCGAGCGTGATGCTGGCAAAGATCGCCACCAGGATTGCCGGCGTGATTGCAACGATCGAAAACAGCGCGACGATGCGCACATGCAGCCGTGCTGCCGCCCTGCCTCGGCTACGCGCCTTCAATAGGCGCAGGATCTCCCGGCCGATCAGAAACAGCAGTCCGATGACAAACAACGCATTGATCGCCGCCGAACCGATAATGACATTGGTTTCCGGCCTGATCGGGGTAAGCCCGAGTAGAATCAGCAGCGATATGATCGCGCAGACCAGGGCTCCGGTTGCCAGCAACAGACCTGGCAATGCGAAAGATGCACGCCGGTCATGGCCGATCACGGCAACGTCGTCTTTCGCCATCGGCTCAATCAGCCCTTCGGCCATCAGAAATGCATCCCCCGCCCCGGCTCGCTTTCGATCGGAAAGCGGCGGGCATTTTTTTTACGCGCCATGGTCAAGAAATTGACCGCCATGACCCGATCGACTCCCTGCTTTCCAATGCAAGGAGGCCAGATCCGGCGGATGACGAGCGGAAAGAATCACCGTCATCCGTGTGCTTTCTAAGCAACATATTGTGGCGAAAATGCAACGCTTCTGTGAGGCAAGTCAAGCGCTACGTGAGCTGCGGTAAACCGAAACCCCAAGCTCGCGGATTTTCTTGCGCAGGGTGTTCCGGTTCAGGCCGAGCAGGTCGGCCGCCTTGATCTGGTTACCTCGCGTTGCCGTCAGGGCAGCCAGAATAAGCGGATATTCCATTTCGGCGAGCACACGGTCATACAGGCCGGCCGGCGGCAGCCCCTCGCCAAATCCGGCAAAATATTGCCGCATATTCTCCTCCACCGCCTGCGAAATCGACATTGATCCCGATCGGCCCGGCGTCTTCTCGATCGGGCTGTCGGGAATGTCGGAACGCAGCTCCGTTTCGATGATTTCGCGGGTGATGACGTCCTGTGGATAAAGTGCAGTCAGGCGGCGCACGACGTTTTCCAGTTCACGCACGTTGCCGGGCCACGGGTGGGCCTTCATCAGCTCCAGCGCCTCTTGATCGAAGCGTTTGACATCGAGGCCTTCCTTTTCGGCCTGCTGGACGAAATGGCGGACGAGATCGGGGATATCCTCGGCGCGGTCGCGCAGCGGCGGCAGCCGTAGCGGCACGACATTGAGCCGGTAGTAAAGATCTTCGCGGAACAGGCCCTGGTTGATCGACTGCTTCAGATCCTTGTTGGTCGCAGCAACAATGCGCACGTCGGAGCGGATCGGCGTGCGGCCGCCGACCGTCGTATATTCGCCCTGCTGCAACACGCGCAGCAGACGTGTCTGCGCATCCATCGGCATGTCGCCGATTTCGTCAAGAAACAGCGTGCCGCCTTCGGCCTGTTCGAAGCGGCCGGTCGAACGGTTCTGCGCGCCGGTGAAGGCGCCCTTCTCGTGGCCGAACAATTCCGATTCGATCAGGTCGCGCGGGATCGCCGCCATGTTAATCGCAACAAAAGGACCGTTGCGGCGCTTGCCGTAATCGTGCAACGCCTTGGCAACCAGTTCCTTGCCGGTACCGGATTCGCCGGTGATCATCAGCGTCAGATCAGTCTGCATCAACCGAGCAAGGACGCGGTAAATTTCCTGCATGGCGGCAGAGCGGCCGACCAGCGGCATGCCATCTTGCGTGTCGTCTTCGTGCTTGACCGGCTTGCGCTTCGGCTCTGCAAGAGCGCGGCCGATGATGGCGATCAGTTCGGTCAGATCGAATGGTTTCGGCAGATAATCATAGGCGCCTTTTTCAGAGGCCTTGATTGCCGTCATGAACGTGTTCTGGGCGCTCATTACCAGAACCGGCAGATCCGGCCGCGCCTTCTTGATGCGCGGCAAGAGATCGAAGGCATTTTCGTCGGGCATGACAACGTCGGTCACAACAAGATCGCCATCGCCGGCCGATATCCACCGCCACAGCGTCGCTGCATTGGAGGTGATGCGAACGTCATAACCGGCGCGGCTCAGCGCCTGGTTGAGAACGGTACGGATGGCTGCGTCGTCATCAGCGACGAGGATAGTGGCGCCAGTCATCGGGATTGTCCTTTTACAATAGCCAGAGGCTCGCTGTCTTCGGCGGTCGGGCCTTTCGACGCGGGCATCAGAACACGGAATGTCGTACGGCTCGACTGGCTGTCGCACTCGACGATGCCGCCATGGCCGCCAATGATCTTGGCGACGAGGGCGAGGCCGAGGCCGGAGCCGTTGGTCTTGGTGGTAATGAACGGATCGAACAGATGCGGCACCAGATCGGCGGGCACACCCGGTCCGTTGTCATGGACGCAGAACTCAAGCGGCAGCGAAATCTTTTCCCGCGTTCCGGCAACCGATAGGCGGATGCCGGGCCGATAGGCCGTCGTCAGCATGATCTCGCCATCCGGCTTATCGGCAACCGCTTCCGCCGCGTTCTTGATCAGGTTGAGAAACACCTGGATCAGTTGGTCGCGATTGGCATAGACCGGCGGCAGAGACGGGTCGTAATTCTCGGTAATCCGGATCTTCCGGGCAAAGCCAGCCTTGGCGATGGCCTTTACGTGATCGAGCACCGAGTGAATGTTAACCGGGTGACGATCGACCGGCCGCTCGTCGGAAAACACTTCCATGCGATCGACCAGCGAAACGATGCGGTCCGTCTCATCGCAGATCAGCCGCGTCAGCGCCCGGTCCTCATCGTTGACCGATGTTTCAAGCAGCTGGGCTGCACCGCGGATACCCGATAACGGGTTCTTGATCTCGTGGGCCAACATCGAGGCCAGTCCCGTCACCGAGCGGGCAGCTGCGCGGTGGGTCAGCTGCCGGTCGATCTTGTCGGCCATCGAGCGTTCCTGGAAGACGATCACGACGGAACCCGGCTCGGACAGAACCGGCGCAACATAGAGATCGACAAGCTTGTCGGCGCCCAGCCGCGGCGAACTCAGATCGACCCGGTACTCGTTGACGGCGGCACGCCGTTCGCGGACCTGCTCGATCAGCGTCAGAAGCGGGCTGCCAAATGGAATGAAGGCGCTGATATCGTGGCGGGCGAGATAATTGGCGCTGGCGCCAAAGAATGCCTCCGCCTCCCAGTTCGCAAAGGCGACGAGACCCTTCTCGTCGACGAGGATCACCGGGTTCTGGATGGCATTCAGAACCGCCATCGGCAGCGAATTGACGGCCTTGCGCTCATCATCGCCTATCTTGTCGGTCATGCTGCATCCTTTTCTTCGCCCAAGGCGCACCCTGCCGCAATGGCGGCCACCGCGCCGGACAAGGCGATGGCAGGATCAGTGGAGGTCATGATTGCCGCCTTCTCCTGCGCAGCAAGCTGCGGCGCAAATCGGCTGAGATACCAGCCGAGATGTTTTCGCGCATGACGAAGGCCGATATCGGTTCCGTAGAACTCCAGCATCATACCGTAGTGCTCCGCCACGATTTCAGCGATCTCCGCGGCACCCGGATGTTCAACTGCGCTCGCAAGCACGCCCGCATGCCAGGGCCGCCCCTGACTGGAGCGCCCGATCATCACCGCCTCGGCGCCGGAACGCTGGAGAATTTCGTTGGCGTCTTCCCGCGTTGCCACATCGCCATTGGCGACCAATGGTATGGAAATCACATCACGAACGGCGTGGATCGCATCCCAATCGGCATGGCCGTTATAGAACTGCATGCGGGTGCGGCCATGAATGGTGATCATCTGAACACCAGCATCCTGCGCCCGTTTGGCGATCAACGGGGCATTGATGGAGTTTTCGTCCCAGCCCAGGCGCATCTTCAGCGTCACGGGCACATCGACGGCCTTCACCGTTGCCTCGATCAGTGACAGGGCATGATCGGGATCGCGCATCAGCGCCGAGCCGGAATAGCCACCCGTCACCTTCTTGGCCGGACACCCCATATTGATGTCAATGACATCCGCGCCGTTGTCCGCAGCGATCTTCGCCGCTTCACCCATCCAGTAGGCCTCGCGTCCAGCCAGCTGCACCATATGCGGATCGATGCCCGAGCTCTTCAGCCGAGACCAGCTTTCCGATGCGTTGCCGACCAGTTCGCGGCTTGCTACCATTTCAGTGACGACCAAGCCCGCGCCAAACCGCCAGGCCAATTGCCGGAAGGGCAAATCCGTCACACCCGACATCGGCGCAAGCACGACACGGTTTCTAAAGGAGAGCCCGCCAACCCGGAACGGGGAGGACAAATCCGGTACCTGCAAATGATTATCTTTCGAGCACATCTCTATTCTGCACTATTTTTAGACATACTTGGCGAACTTGCCAAGCGATTTCAGAGCCTCGCCACAAAATTTCCCGAACAACTGGTAAAGCCTCACCCTTCGCGGTAAATCACCACAACGATTTGAAGCTTCGCCTGCCGGACCGGCATGCGCCTGATATTTGACTGAGTCTGGAGCGAGAGACCTGTCCGTGTGCTCGCTATCGAGCCCGGGCGGCGGCCTATTTGCAGGAACCCATATAGAAGATGCACGCAAAAGAACAGTTTTCCTGTGGTGTCGTCATTGTCGCTGCCGGGCGGGGTGAACGCGCAGGCTCGCCGCAAGACGGGCCGAAGCAATATCGCCCGATCGGCGGGCTGCCGGTTATGACCCATACGCTTGACGTTTTTGCGACATGGCCGAGGAAAACGGCGATCGTCGTCGTCATTCATCCCGATGACGAAGCTCTGTTTGCTCAGGCATGCAATCTTGTGTCAGGCGATACTTCAAACATTACATTCGTCCATGGCGGGCCGGCGCGGCAACTTTCGGTGCTGGCGGGACTGAAAGCGCTGGAACAGGCCGACATCACCCACGTAATGATTCATGACGCCGTGCGGCCGTTCATCGACCATGCTCTGCTTGACCGCTGTGTTTCAACGTTGAGCGAAGGTGCCGATGCCCTGCTGCCGGCGGTCGCGGTTGCCGATACGTTGAAACGTGGGTCTGCGGATGGAAAGGTTTTGGAGACGGTGCCGAGAGCAGGCCTCTACGGCGCCCAGACGCCCCAGTGCTTCCGCTTCGCGCCGATCCTGGAAGCTCATATCAACGCCGCCGCCTCCGGCCGCGCCGATTTTACCGATGACGCTTCGATCGCCGAATGGGCCGGAATGCCCGTGACGCTGATCGAAGGATCGGTCGACAATGTGAAACTGACGATCAAACGGGATATTACCATGGCCGATGAAAAACTGAACCGGAACGCACTCCCGGACGTCCGAACCGGGAATGGTTACGATGTACATCAGCTGGTCGATGGCGACGGCGTGACGCTCTGCGGTATCTTCATGCCGCATGACCAGACACTGCTCGGCCATTCCGATGCCGACGTCGCCCTGCATGCCTTGACCGACGCCCTGCTTGCCACCTGCGGTGCGGGCGATATCGGCGATCATTTTCCACCGTCCGATCCGCAATGGAAGGGCGCCGCCTCGCGCATCTTTCTGGAACACGCGGCAAAAGTCGTCCGCGACAAGGGGGGCACGATCATGAATGCCGATGTCTCGTTGATTGCCGAGGCCCCGAAGATCGGCCCACACCGGCTGGCGATGCGGGAAAACCTCGCAGATATGCTCGGCATTTCGCTGGATCGCTGCTCGGTCAAAGCGACGACCAACGAGCAAATCGGCTTCATCGGCCGCCGCGAAGGCATTGCAGCAATCGCCACAGCAACGGTTGTCTATGCGGGAGGCATCAAATGAGCGGATGGCCGGAGGATATCGCAGCCAAGGCAGACCGGCTGATCGCCGCCTTTTCGAAACGTGGCCTGATGGTCGCCACGGCCGAATCCTGCACCGGCGGCCTGATCGCCGGTGTTCTGACGGAAATTCCGGGTTCCTCGTCAGTGGTCGATCGCGGCTTCGTCACCTATTCCAACGATGCAAAGATCCAGATGCTCGGAGTCAACACGGCGACGCTTGAAACGCACGGCGCCGTTTCGCGCCAGACGGCAATCGAGATGGTGCGCGGCGCACTCAGCCACTCGAAGGCGGACTTGGCCGTTGCCGTCACCGGCGTTGCCGGTCCGGGGGGCGGATCGGCCGATAAACCGGTCGGACTGGTGCATCTGGCGGCAACCAGCCGTGCCGGCAACGTTCTTCACCGCGAAATGCGCTACGGCGATATCGGCCGCGACGCGGTCAGGCTGGCCACGGTGCGCACGGCACTTGATATGCTGGAAGAAGCAGCAGCAAGCTGACGTTTCCGCTATACGGTCGCATAGATCGTATCGGCGCGCTTCTCGAACGCTTCGGAAAACATCCGGAATGCCCGGTCGAACATCGACCCCATCAGCGCGCCGAGAATACGGCTCTTGAATTCGTAGTCGATAAAGAAGTTGACGGAACAGCCGCCCTCACCCAACGCTTCGAAACTCCAACGATTGTCGAGATATTTGAACGGTCCATCGATATATTTGACGTCGATCACGCGCTCGGCTTTGTTGAGCAGAACCTGTGTGGTGAACGTCTCGCGGATCGCCTTGTAGCCGACGGTCATATCCGCCACGAGCAGCTCCTTGCCGTCACGCTCCTTGCGCGAACGCACGGTCAGCGCCTCGCAAAGCGGCAGAAATTGCGGGTATTTTTCAACATCGGCGATCAGATCGAACATCTGTTCGGGTGAATGCTTGACGGGCCGGCGGGTCTCGAATTGTGGCATGGCGTTCAGATATTCAATGATTTCGCGAAAAACAAGATGTGGTTGGTATCAAGCGCGAGAAGAAGACGCGTGATGAGCGACATGCTTCAGCAGGCGTCGTGTTTCGCCGTGCGACCGGACAATGAACACCGGCACGTCAGAACCATAATCCGCCAGCTTCTGTTCGATCTCAGGGCTTTCCGTCTTCTCGAAATTCCAGACGTAGGACAGGAATTCCAGCGTCAGGCGCTCAGGGCAGTTCGCGGCCATTTCCGGGCGTGTCTTGCCGCGCAACCGGACCCAGCGGCTGATGACACCATAAAGCGAAACATGGCGGGGCGGACGCATCCAGATGACGAGATCGGTGCGCGGCAGGCGCAGCGGCAAAGTGCCAGGGCTTGTGCCGTCCATGATCCATCGTGGTTGCTCCACTGCCCGCTCGACAATCGCAAGCGCGTCGGCTCTCGGGCGCGGTATCCAGCCCGACATCCAGAAAACGTCGCGGTCCATGGAGACATACGGAAGCACAAACAGTCTGGAAAGCGCCTGCGCCAAAGTGCTCTTGCCGCTACCGGAACAACCGATCATGAGAACGCGATCGGCGGTCCGAAGGGCCTCCGCCGTCCGTTCAACATTCAAACGCTTATTCGACATTGCTGGCTTCCTGCAGGGTCTGGGTCAATGCACGTATGTCCCGGCGGCTTTTCAGTGTCAGGACGGGAATCTCCTGCGCGTAACGGTCAAGCATCTGGACAATCACGGGGGAAACGCGCTGTTCGAAATTCCAGATATAGGAGAGGAATTCACGATCCGGCAGCTGTTCAGGACAACCCGGAGCCATGTCGGGGCGCACGCGGCCAAAGCTCGACGCGACCCGGCAGACAAGTCCCCAAAGGCAGACGCGCCGCGGTACCCGAACCCAGACAACCAGATCGGTTCTTGGAAACCGCAGGTCAAATGTGGAGGGTCCGCTGCCGTCCATGATCCAGCGATCCTGCGCAACACAGGCTGCGATCAGAGCACGCTCTTCGGCTTTCGGCCGCTTGATCCAGCCGGGCAACCAGAAAAAATCCCGGTCCATCGAGACGTAAGGCAGATCGAGTTTTTCGGACAGCTTTCTTGACAGCGTGCTCTTGCCGCCGCCTGAGCAGCCGATCACCAGGATGCGGCTTGCCTGCCGCAAACGCGGCAAGGCATCTTCGGTGTCCGGAATATAGGAGGGCATGACGGCTCCAAACATGTGAGCCGCGCACCATAAAGTTCAAATCCAGATTGGCAACCTGCCAAGGATTATCCGGCGGCTACCGCCAGCTTCTTCTCGCGGTTTGCCTTCAGCCGGGCGAAATCGTCGCCGGCATGGTGCGACGAGCGGGTCAGTGGGCTGGAGGCAACCATCAGGAAGCCCTTGGTATAGGCGACGGTCTCATAGGACTTGAATTCTTCCGGCGTGACAAAGCTCATGACCTGATGATGCTTGCGGGTCGGCTGCAGGTACTGGCCGATGGTCATGAAGTCGACATCCGCCGTGCGCAGATCGTCCATCAACTGCAGCACTTCGTTGCGCTCTTCGCCAAGGCCAACCATGATGCCGGACTTGGTGAACATCGTCGGATCGAGTTCCTTGACCCGCTGCAGAAGCCGGATCGAATGGAAGTAACGGGCGCCCGGACGAACCGTCAGATAGTTGCCCGGAACTGTTTCCATGTTGTGGTTGAAGACGTCGGGCTTGGCGGCGACGACGCGCTCCAGCGCACCGGGCTTCTTCAGGAAGTCGGGTGTCAGGATTTCGATGGTCGTCAATGGAGATGCGGCGCGGATGGCCCAGATCACCTTTTCGAAATGCTCGGCGCCGCCGTCGGCCAGATCGTCACGGTCGACCGAGGTGATGACGACGTGCGACAGGCCCATCTGCTTGACGGCCTTGGCAACGTTCTCCGGCTCGGCCATATCCAGCGCGTTCGGCTTGCCTGTGGAGACATTGCAGAAGGCGCAGGCGCGGGTACAGATTTCGCCCATGATCATGAAGGTCGCGTGCTTCTTGTCCCAGCACTCACCGATATTCGGGCAGCCCGCCTCTTCGCAGACCGTGACAAGCTTGTGCTCCTTCACGATCGACTTGGTTTCAGCATACCCTTTCGAGGTCGGCGCCTTGACGCGGATCCACTCCGGCTTGCGCAGCATCTCGGTATCGGGCTTATGGGCCTTTTCCGGGTGGCGAACGCGCGGGGCATCGGGATCAAGAGTGGTTCGGTCGAGGATCGTGACCATCATGCTTCCATTTTTGCTTCAAGCGCAACAGCGCGCCCTTCGGGCCAGACAGAGTGACCCGCCTTCAGATGGAGGCGAGCCCTAGCACAATCAAGCGTTCAGTGCACGCCCATAGGCATCGAGCACGCTTTCCTTCAACGTTTCCGAAATCGTCGGGTGCGGGAAGATCGTGTGCATCAGGTCTTCCTCGGTTGTTTCGAGGTTCATGGCAACGACAAAACCCTGAATCAGTTCGGTGACTTCGGCGCCAACCAGATGCGCACCGAGCAGTTCGCCGGTCTTCTTGTCGAAGATGGTCTTCACCAGCCCCTGGTCTTCACCAAGCGCGATCGCCTTGCCGTTCGCGACAAACGGGAAGCGGCCAACGCGAATGTCGCGGCCTTCGGCCTTGGCCTTGGCTTCCGTCAGACCAACGGAGGCAACCTGCGGGTTGCAATAGGTGCAGCCCGGAATCTTCAGCTTGTCCATCGGATGAACGTTCGGCAGGCCGGCGATCTTTTCGACGCAGATGACGGCTTCATGCTCTGCCTTGTGGGCCAGCATCGGCGGGCCGGCAACGTCGCCGATCGCGTAGACGCCCGGCACGTTGGTCTTGCCGTAACCGTCGATGACGATGCAGCCGCGATCAGTCTTGACGCCGAGCGCCTCGAGACCGAGGTTCTCGATATTGCCCTGGACGCCGACAGCCGAAATCATCCGGTCAGCAGTGATCTTCTCGACCGAGCCGTCCTTCTTCTCGACATGGGCCGTCACCGAGTTGGCGGCCTTCTCGACCTTCGTCACCTTGGCATCAAGGATGATCTTCATGCCCTGCTTGTCGAACTGCTTCTTGGCGAAGGCGGAGATTTCGGCATCCTCGACCGGCATGACCTGGCTCATGACCTCAACCACGGTCACATCGACGCCCATGGTCCGGTAGAACGAGGCAAATTCGATGCCGATGGCGCCGGAGCCCATAACCAGCAGCGACTTCGGCATTTCTTCCGGCTTCATCGCCTCGAAATAGGTCCAGATCAGCTTGCCATCCGGCTCGATGCCCGGCAGCGCGCGCGGACGGGCGCCGGTGGCGACGATGATATGCTTGGCGGTGTAGGTGCCCTCGCCCAAAGTGTTCTTCGGGATCGGACCCTGCGGCTGGACGATCGCCTTGGTGGTCTTGGCAACGACGATCTCGTTGGCCTTGGTGAGCTTGGCCTCGCCCCAGATCACGTCGACCTTGTTCTTCTTCATCAGGAAGGCGACGCCGCCATTCATGCGTTCGGCAATGCCGCGTGAACGCTTGACGATGGCCTGCAGATCCGGCGAAATCTTGCCTTCGAGCGTCAGGCCATAGTTCTTCGCGTGCTCTGCAAGGTGCAGTACTTCGGCAGAGCGCAGCAGCGCCTTGGTCGGGATACAGCCCCAGTTGGAGCAGATGCCGGCCAGATGCTCGCGCTCGACCACGGCTACCTTCAGGCCCAGCTGGGCTGCGCGGATGGCCGCGATATAGCCGCCGGGGCCGGAACCGATCACGATGACGTCGTAGGAGTTTGCCATTCTTGTTTCCTGCCTCTTCCTTAGGTCATGTTCCGGGCCAGCAAAACCCATTCATGCCTTTTGCTATCCTCAAAGAGCGGCACGGCTGCAAGCCTCGCCTTCTCCGCAAATCCGTTGGCTGCATAGAGCGCCAGCGCCGTGTCATTATGGCTTTCGGTGATCAGGCTGACCTGCCTGCCCTTGGCCTTATCGATTTCGTGGGTCAACAGTGCCCGTCCGATACCCTTGCCGCGATGGTGCCGGTAGACACCCAGACTGTCGATGAACCGGCTGCCGATCACCATGACCTGCAACTCCAGCAACGGCTTGATCACCGGATGCGGCGCGATCATCTCGCGCACGGTCTCATCCAGATCGTAGCCGATCGAAACGCCGGCAATCTCATTGTTCCATTCGGCCAGTGTCGCATCTTTCCAGGAGCCCGGCTCGTCATCCATCCGCATCCGCGACCGCCCCTGCTCCATGGCGGTATCCTTGGTTCCGCGCATCACGGCGCCGTGCCAAAGCCAGGTCGCAAAACCATGCGAGGCGATATCGACCAGGATGGCCAGATCTGCCGCATCCCACCGTTCCGCCGCCCGCAAATGCAAGGCCGCCGTCATTCAGAGCCCGAGCATCATCCGGACCATCGGCTCAAGGCCGCGTCCGATGGCGCGTGTGTTTTCCGTGTCCAGATGCACCCCATCGAGCGGCGTTGTCCGCGCCACCGAACCGGCATCGAAAAATCCGCAACCGAGTTCGTCGGCCAGATCGGCATAAAGCGAGGCCAGCATCGATGACTGATCGATAGCGCCTGCATACATCGCCGCAAAATTAGCATTCGCCGTTTCGCAGATCACCGGCGGCGCAACGATCAGGATTTCAGGCGCTTCGGCCTGAACGTCCGGCCAGCTGTGGTGCCAGACGAGCTTGACCAGTCTCTCGATGCCCTTCACCGCGCCAAAAGCGGTTCCATGCACCAAGGGCTTCATATCGTTGGTGCCAAGCAGAAGAATAACCAAATCGACCGGGGCATGGGTCTGCAAGACGGTCGGCAGGATACGCACGCCGTTGCGGTCGCAATCAGCCAGATGGTCGTCGTAAGCCGTCGTGCGACCGTTCAGACCTTCGGCAATCACGTGCACGCCGCTGCCCAGCGCCTTCTGCAGGACACTTGGCCAGCGGTCGTCCAAGGCATGCCGCCCGCCGGTCTCGGCGTCATATCCCCAGGTCAGACTGTCACCATAGCAGAGGACTGTTTTCATCAAGATCGACCTTCAGCGAGCCAATGACCCGAAAACCTAAACTTCCCTGTACTTGTCACAGGAATCAAGTCACGCGACGCCGTCGCGTGAAAGAGTCTTCGCTCACGGACGTAAGCGGACACCCTCCCCGCGAGGGGGAGGGAAAATTCACTTAGACCAGCATGCCCATCGGGCTTTCGATGTAGCGCTTGAACGCGCCGAGCAGTTCGGCTCCAAGCGCGCCATCGACGGCACGGTGGTCGGTCGACAGCGTCACGGTCATGACATTGGCAACGACCATCTGGCCCTTCTTGACCACGACCCGCTCCTCGCCGGCCCCGATCGCAAGGATCGTTGCATGCGGAGGATTGACGACAGCGGCGAAATTCTTGACGCCCATCATGCCCATGTTCGACACAGCCGTCGTGCCGCCCTGGAACTCTTCGGGCTTCAGCTTGCGGCTCTTGGCGCGGGCGCCGAGATCCTTCATCTCGTTGGAGATGGCCGACAGGCTCTTCAGCTCGGCGCTGCGGACGATCGGCGTGATCAGGCCACCCGGGATCGACACGGCAACACCAACATCGGCGTGCTTGTGCTTGACCATGTTGGTTTCGGTCCAGGAGACGTTGGCATCCGGAACGTCGCGCAGGGCCAAGGCAAGCGCCTTGATGACCATGTCGTTGACCGAGAGCTTGTAGGCTGGCTTGCCGTCCCGTTCCGGCGCTGCCGTATTGAGCTGCGCACGCAGCGCAAGCAGCGCATCCAGTTCGCAATCGACGGAGACGTAGAAATGCGGAATGGTCTGCTTGCTCTCCTGCAGGCGCTTGGCGATCACCTTGCGCATGCCGTCATGCGGCACGAGTTCGTAGGAGCCTTCGGCGAAGTTCTTGAGAACAGCTTCGTCGGACGCGCCCTTGGCAAGTGGTGCCGAAGCAGATGCGGCCGCGGTTGCCGGAGCAGCAGCGGAAGGTGCAGCTTTTGCGCCACCACCGGCAACGGCAGTTTCCACATCCTTCTTGATCACGCGGCCATGCGGGCCCGTGCCGGCAACAGCCGAGATATCGATCCCGGCATCCTTGGCCAGACGGCGGGCCAGCGGCGATGAGAAGGTGCGCATGCCGGATGACGCCGGAGCCGATGCCTGTGCGGCAGCCGGGGCCGGAGCAGCGGCTGGTGCCGCTTCTGTTTTTGCCGGTGCGGCTTCAGCCTTGGCAGGCTCGGCCTTCGCAGCCGGTGCCGCACCGCCGCCGGAAGCGGCAGCAGCAATGTCTTCTCCATCAGCAGCGAGGATGGCGATCACGGCATTGACCTTGACGCCTTCGGTGCCTGCTGCAACGACGAGCTTGGCCACGGTGCCTTCGTCGACGGCTTCGACTTCCATCGTCGCCTTGTCGGTCTCGATCTCGCAGAGAACGTCACCGGCGGAGACCTTGTCACCTTCCTTAACCAGCCATTTGGCGAGGTTGCCCTCTTCCATGGTCGGCGAAAGGGCTGGCATGGTGATGTTGATAGGCATCTCTTCACCCTCCCTTATTTGTAGCAGACGGTCTTTACCGCCTGGACGACTTCGCCGACATTCGGCAGGGCCAGCTTTTCAAGGTTGGCGGCGTAAGGCATCGGAACGTCCTTGCCGGCGATCGTCAGGATCGGCGCATCGAGATAATCGAAGGCCTGCTGCATGACGCGGGTGGCAATTTCGGTACCGACGGAGGACTGCGGGAAGCCTTCCTCGACGGTGACCAGACGGCCGGTTTTCTTGACCGATTCAATGACCGCCGGAAGGTCCATCGGACGGATGGTTCTGAGGTCGATGATCTCGACGTCGATGCCTTCCTTCTCCAGTTCCGCTGCAGCCTTGACCGCATAGGTCATGCCGATGCCGAAGGAAACGATGGTGGCATCCTTGCCGACGCGATGTGTGCGCGCCTTGCCGATCGGCAGGACGAAATCGTCCATCTTCGGCACATCGAAGGAGTGACCGTAGAGGATTTCATTTTCGAGGAAGATCACCGGGTTCGGATCGCGGATCGCAGCCTTAAGCAGACCCTTCGCGTCAGCGGCCGTGTACGGCATGACGACCTTGAGGCCTGGAATATGGCTGTACCAAGCGGCATAGCACTGCGAGTGCTGGGCGCCGACACGGGCAGCAGCACCCGACGGACCACGGAACACCATCGGAGCGCCCATCTGTCCACCGGACATATAGAGGGTCTTTGCCGCCGAGTTGATGATATGGTCGATCGCCTGCATGGCGAAGTTGAAGGTCATGAACTCGACGATCGGGCGCAGGCCGGTCATCGCAGCACCGACGCCGATACCGGCAAAGCCGTGTTCGGTGATCGGCGTGTCGACAACGCGGCGGGGACCGAATTCCTGCAGCAGCCCCTGCGTGATCTTGTAGGCGCCCTGGTATTCGGCGACTTCCTCGCCCATGACGAAGACGTCTTCGCTGCGGCGCATTTCTTCGGCCATCGCATCACGAAGCGCTTCGCGCACGGTGGTGGAGACCATTTCGGTACCGGCCGGAATATCCGGGTCGGAGGGAATGTCAGCTTTCGGCTGGGCCGGAACGGGCGCGGATGCTTCCGACTTTGCCGGTGCTTCGGTCTTGGCGGGCTCTGCAGCAACAGGTGCCGCGGCCTTCGGCGCGGCAACATCCCCGGCGCTCTCGCCGTCCTGCAGCAGGACTGCAATCGCGGTATTCACCTTGACGCCTTCGGTGCCGGCAGCAATCAGGAGCTTGCCGATAACGCCTTCGTCAACGGCTTCCACTTCCATGGTCGCCTTGTCGGTTTCGATTTCGGCGATCACGTCGCCGGAAGTGACCTTGTCACCTTCGTTTTTCAGCCACTTGCTGAGCGTGCCTTCTTCCATCGTCGGGGACAGAGCGGGCATCAGAATTTCGATAGGCATGATGTTTTCCTCGTCCCGGTCTTAAAGCAGAATATCGGTGTAGAGCTCGGATACATCCGGCTCCGGATCGGCCTGGGCAAAATCGGCGCTGTCGGCAACGATGTCGCGAACCTCCTTGTCGATTGCCTTCAGCTCGTCTTCGCTCGCCCAGCCGTTGTCCAGCAGGCGCACCCTTACTTTTTCGATCGGGTCGTTCTCGGAGCGCATCTTCTGCACTTCGTCCTTGGAGCGGTACTTGGCCGGATCGGACATCGAGTGACCGCGGTAGCGGTAAGTCTGCATTTCGAGGATCATCGGCCCCTTGCCTGCCCGGCAATGCTCGACAGCTTCATCACCCGCCGCCTTGACGGCGCGTACGTCCATGCCATCAACCTGGAAGCCGGGAATGCCGAGCGCTACGCCGCGTTGCGAAAAATCGTGACCGGCAGAGCCGCGCGACACCGACGTACCCATGGCATAGCGGTTGTTCTCGACAATGTAGATGACCGGCAGGTTCCAGAGAGCCGCCATGTTGAAGCTCTCGTAGACTTGGCCCTGGTTGGCGGCGCCGTCGCCGAAATAGGCAAGCGAAACGTTGTCATTGCCGCGGTAGCGATTGGCAAAGGCCAGACCGGTGCCGAGCGAGACCTGCGCACCGACGATGCCGTGGCCGCCGTAGAAATTCTTTTCCTTGGAGAACATGTGCATCGAGCCACCCTTGCCGCGGGAAAGCCCGCTGCGGCGACCGGTCAGCTCGGCCATGACGCCACGTGCACTCATGCCGCAAGCGAGCATATGACCGTGGTCACGATAGGCAGTGATAACCTGATCGCCTTCCTTCAGCGCCATCTGCATGCCGACGACGACAGCTTCCTGGCCGATGTAGAGGTGACAGAAACCGCCAATGAAGCCCATGCCATAGAGCTGGCCCGCTTTTTCCTCGAAACGGCGGATGAGGAGCATTTCGCGATAGGCCTTCAGATCGGTATCGCGATCGAACTCGGCGATCGTGCCCTTGGTGAAGTCCTTTTTAGCTGGCTTTGCAGCTGCCTTGCGACTGGAAACGGACGCGGATTTTCGCGGTGCCATTCAATCCTCCCTATGGTTGGCTTTTGCGGTACCATAGGGAAAGAATGCGATCACAGCAATGCCATATTTGCATGGCTTATATTCCCATCAAACCATTGATAAGAATAGAGTATTTGGAATTAACCTGTTTCCGGTTAATGTGGCAACTCAGTGAAAAATAACGATTTCGTCGCTGCGAGACATGTTCAGCCCAAACCGCGCCTTTTCGTCCAGCATGTCACGCTCAAGCGAGCCGTCGCTGAGCAGAGCAACTTCCTTTTCCAGCACCTGACGCTTTGCGGTCAGCTCATCCAGCCGTGCCTGACGCTCGATGCGCTGCCGGTCAAACGTCTCCGTCGCCTTCAGCCCAAAGTCGCCATGAATGGAATGATAACCGAAATAGCTAAGGAACGCGATAGTGATGAGCGGCATGACAAACCGCCCCAGCTGCCGTTTTTTATGGTGTTTGGTCCACATAGATCATGCCCTGATACGCAATACTTAAACACGCTACCAGCCATTGATTAACCGACCGTTGACCATAAAGCCGGCAACGAAAAACCCGCGTCCGTTTCCAGACGCGGGTTTCATCATTGCGATGCTTGTGCGGATCAGCCGCGCAGGATCGAGCGGCCGGCATATTTTGCCTGCGGGCCCAGCTGTTCCTCGATACGGATCAACTGGTTGTACTTGGCAAGCCGGTCAGAGCGCGACAGCGAACCGGTCTTGATCTGTCCGCAATTGGTGGCAACGGCGAGATCGGCGATGGTCGAGTCTTCGGTTTCGCCCGAGCGGTGCGACATGACGGCGGTATAACCAGCCTTGTGTGCAGTCTCGACGGCGTCGAGCGTTTCCGACAGCGAACCGATTTGGTTGACCTTGACGAGGATCGAGTTGGCGACGCCCATCTTGATGCCGTCGCGCAGGCGCGAGGAATTGGTGACGAACAGATCGTCGCCGACCAGCTGGCACTTCTTGCCCGCGAGATCGGTCAGCGTCTTCCAGCCTTCCCAATCGTCTTCAGCCATACCGTCTTCGATCGAAGCGATCGGGTACTTGGCAGCCAGTTCGGCCAGGTATTCGGCCATTGCGCCCGGCTCGAGCGTGCGGCCCTCGCCTTCCATGACATACTTGCCGTCCTTGAAGAATTCGGTCGAGGCACAATCGAGGCCGAGGAACATGTCTTCGCCCGGCTTGTAGCCAGCTTTTTCGATCGACTTCATGATGAAGTCGAGCGCTTCCGTGGCGCTGTTCAGGCCCGGAGCAAAGCCGCCTTCGTCGCCGACATTGGTGTTGTGACCCTTGGCCGACAGTTCCTTCTTGAGAACGTGGAAGACTTCCGCGCCCATGCGAACCGCGTCACGCAGGCTGTCGGCGCCAACCGGCATGATCATGAACTCCTGGAAGTCGATCGGGTTGTCGGCATGCGCACCGCCGTTGATGATGTTCATCATCGGCACCGGCAGAAGGCGGGCGTTCGGGCCACCGACATAGCGGAACAGCGGCAGGTTGGAGGCTTCCGCGGCGGCCTTGGCAACAGCGAGCGAAACGCCGAGGATGGCGTTGGCGCCAAGACGCGACTTGTTGGCCGTGCCGTCCAGCTCGATCATCGTTGCATCGATGTGCAACTGGTCTTCGGCATCCATGCCGCCGATGGCTTCGAAGATTTCGCCGTTGACGGCTTCGACAGCCTTTTCGACACCCTTGCCGAGATAGCGCTTGCCGCCATCACGCAGTTCGACAGCTTCATGTGCGCCGGTGGAAGCGCCCGAGGGAACGGCGGCGCGGCCAAAGCTGCCGTCTTCGAGATGGACGTCGACTTCGACGGTCGGGTTGCCCCGGCTGTCGAGAATTTCGCGGCCGATGATGTCGATGATTGCAGTCATGATCTCTTCCCTGCTTCAAACATGGTGGTGGAGGATGGCCCTGTCATAAGTCATGGACCGGAAATTACAATGGCGGGGCCTGAGCAATCGCAGCCAGCGCCCGGCCTTCAAGAAAAATTCACAAAACCCGCACTCAGCGTTTCGCGACCGCATCGAATGCCAGCAACGTTTCCAACAGGCGCGGCATATCCTTCAAGTAGACCATGTTGGGGCCATCGGACGGAGAATTGTCCGGGTCCTCATGCGTCTCGATGAACACACCGGCGACACCGACGGCAACGGCCGCACGAGCCAGGGTCTCAACGAACTCACGCTGACCGCCCGACGATGCGCCCTGCCCGCCCGGCTGCTGCACGGAATGGGTGGCGTCAAAGATCACCGGCGCGCCAAGGCTCGCCATGATCGGCAGCGAGCGCATGTCCGAGACCAACGTGTTATAGCCGAAGGAGGCGCCGCGTTCGCAGAGCAGAACGTTCGGATTGCCGCTTTCGGTGAACTTGGCAAGCACGTTCTTCATGTCCCAGGGGGCGAGGAACTGGCCCTTCTTGACGTTGATGACGCGACCGGTCTTGGCAGCGGCAACCAGAAGGTCGGTCTGGCGTGAGAGGAAGGCCGGGATCTGCAGGATATCGACGGTCGGCGCAACCAGCGCGCACTGCTCTTCCGTGTGGATGTCGGTGATAACAGGAAAGCCGAATTCCTTCTTCAGGTCGGCAAAGATTTCCATCGCCTTTTCCAGGCCGATGCCGCGCTTGCCGGAGATCGACGTGCGGTTGGCCTTGTCGAAGGACGACTTGTAGACATAGCCAAGGCCGAGCGACTTGCAGAGTTCGACCATCGTGCCGGCGATCATGAAGGCGTGGTCGCGGCTTTCCATCTGGCAGGGGCCGGCAATCAGCGACAGCTTCTGCGTATTCGAAAACACCACCTGATTGGCGCCGCTGCCGGCAACGACGTTTGCATTGGTCTGCATGATTATTCTCCGAATGCGAAGATGACGCCCTGCCCCGGTGCTTCCGGAACGAGCAGGCGATTGTCTTTTCTGATGAAGTCTACCGCGTTGGCGGTAAGAAAATGCTCGGTCACGGCCAGATCGGCAACCTTGAAGACGATGGCCCGGCCGCGCAGGCCGCGCGAATGGCCCGACGTCGTCTTGTCGAAGAAGCCCGACATGCCGGCCTGATTGAGGACGGAAATTTTCACACCATTGCGGGTTTCGATATCCATGCCGAAGGAATGCGCCGAGACTTCGCGCTCATCGACCACCTCCTGAAGGATATACTGGAAATCGGTCGGGTTCGGCTCCGACAAAACCACCTCGGCAAGGCCGGTCACCCCATTGGCGTGACTTTCCAACGCTGCGCGGTCGGAAGGCAGCGACTTGACGCGCTGACAGCTGAAAAAGAAGAAATCCGGTGCGCGCAGGTCGGCGGCAAACGACAGGCGAAAACTGGCAACAGCTTCGGAACCATCCGGCAGTTTCATCGGCCGCGAAAATTCCAGCATGTTACCTGCCGAAATGCCTCTTTCCTGGAACCGGGCATGGTCGGCCTTTGCATCATCGCTGCTGACCACGATTGCGGAAAACCCGTCTTGACCACGACGGAACCGGTAAGCCTGATCACGAGCGGTAAAGGCATTGCCGGCGAGCGCCGCTGCTTCGCAATCCTCGCGCTGGGCAATACCCAGTGGCTCAAGATAGGTCTTGTCGGAAAAGAACACGCAGGCGTTTTCGGTTCCGAAAGGATGAAGCGCATCCGCAGCGACGGTAAAACCAAGCTGCTCGTAGCGACGCCTGGCGGTTGCCAGATCGATGACCGGCAGGACCAGATGGTCGAGCAGACGGGGTGTACGGGAGGCAACGCTCATGATTTTCCCTGAAACTGGTCGTTGGCTGGTGCTTTGCCCGTTTTGACCGTCGATTTCAAGGAAATGTTGAAACTTCAACTTTGTGTCGATTGTATAGGCATGGCCCGATAGTGAAACACCGGGCCATGTGGGAGATCAGAGATTGCTCATGCCGCCATCGATGACCAATTCGCTGCCGACCGTATAGGTCGATTCGTCAGAGGCGAGGAAAACCACAGCCTTGGCGATTTCGGAAGGGTTGCCAAAGCGGCCAGCAGGGATTTTCGCCGCAGCCATGGCCTCGGTATCCGCAGACGACATGCCGAGCTTGCCGTAGAGCGGCGTTGCGACCGGGCCGGGACTGATGGCGTTGACACGAATGCCGCGGCCGATCAGTTCACCCGACAGGGTTTTGGCAAAGGACAGCAAGGCGGCCTTGGTAAGCGCGTAGACGCTGGTATTGGGCATGCCGATATGGGCGTTGATCGAAGTGTTGAGCACGATCGAGGCCGGATTGGCAAGGATCGGCAAAAGCGCCTGGATCAGGAAGAACGGACCTTTGACATTGATCGCGACGGAGCGATCGAAGGCCTCCTCGTCGAACTGTTCGATCGGCCGGAAATCAGCCGCACCGGCATTGACGAACAGGATATCGAGATGACCGAACGCGGTCTTCACGGCATCCGCGACCGCCTTTTGTCCAGCGGCGTTGCCGGCATCGGCCTGAATGACCAATGCCCTTTCCCCCAGTTCTGCGCGGGCCGCCTCGATGGTGGCAGGGCTGGTGCCAGTGACGGCAACGCGGGCACCCTCGGCAATAAACTGGCGGGCGGTTTCAAGGCCGATACCGCTGGTGCCGCCGGTGATCAGGGCCGTCTTGTTCTGCAAGCGTGACATGATGAATTCCTTCTCTTTGCCGTTCGGCGAACTGGCTCAAGTGCGGGTGATCGAGGCGCCGCCATCGATGAGCGATGCCGTCCCTGTGACGAACGCCGCATCGTCCGAGGCGAGATAAAGCACCGAGCGGGCAAGCTCTTCAGGGGTAGCCACCCGCTTCAGCGCATGCAGGTTGGTGATGAAGGACTGCGATTCAGGCGTATTGTTCATCTCGCGATACATGTCCGTGTCGACAGCACCTGGCAGGATGGCATTGACGCGCACGCCTTGCGGACCGAATTCGGCGGCCAGTGCCTGGGTCAGGCCAATAAGGCCAGCCTTGGAGGCAGCGTAGGCAGCAACACCCGGGAACGCGAAGCTGTAGCCGACGAAGGTCGAGGTGAAGATTACCGAACCTGCGCCGTGTTTGACCATTTCAGCGATCTGGTGCTTCGCACCGAGAAACGAACCGGTGAGGTTGATGGCGATAGCGTCATTCCAGCCTTGTTCGGAGACGCCGGTTGATGGGCCGGCTTCGCCGAGCGTTCCGGCATTGTTGAAGGCAACGTCAAGGCGGCCGTATTTTTCGACGGCAAGTGCGACGAGCGCCTTGGCATAATCTTCCGAGCGGACATCACCGGCAAGAGCGACGGCTTGCCCGCCATCAGCCCTGATTTCGGCAACGAGCGCGTCAAGTTCGCTCTGGCGGCGGGCACCGACGACGAGTTTTGCACCCTCGGCTGCGAACAGCTTTGCCGTGGCGCGGCCGATGCCAGCGCTGGCACCGGTGACGATTGCAACTTTGTTGGACAGGCGTTCCATGATCTCTTCCTCTTTGGCAGAGCGGTTGAGACGCCATGTGGCTATCTCTTCATGCCGTTTGCTTGAGGCGAATATGGCTTTATTCCAACGTTCTGATTAGTCTGCAAATCATGGAACTCGCATCCGGAAAAACCGAACAATGATGAAGCTCGATGGCATAACAAGTTTCGTCGCGGTGGCAGAAAGCGGATCGATCAGCGAGGCGGCCCGGCGGCTTCGGCTATCGAAATCAGTGGTCAGCGAGCGGCTTGCCGAACTGGAACGCAGCCTTGGCGCCAGCCTGCTTCATCGCACCACGCGCAAGCTGACGCTGACCGAGGATGGCGCGGCCTTTCTGGAGCGCGCCAGCCGGATCGTCCAGGAAATCGACGAGGCCACCGCCGACATGGCCGAACGGCGCGGGACAATTTCCGGGCCGTTGCGCATCTCGGCGCCAGTCACCTTCGGCCGCATGCATCTCGGCCCGGCGCTTTATCCGTTTCTAGCCGCACACCCCGATGTGCAATTGACGCTTGATCTCGATGATCGGCGGGTTGATGCCGCAGCCGATGGATACGATGCCGTCGTGCGCAACGGGCCGATCGCCGATTCACGTTTGATGGCCTGGCGCCTGGCGCCAAGCCGGCGCGTGCTGGTAGCCTCACCCGCCTATCTCAGGGACAACGGCAAGCCAGCATCCATCGAGGAACTCGAACAGCATCGCGGCATCTTCTACACCAATCGCGGCGTTGCCGACTGGCGCTTTCCCAGCATCGGCGGCACGGTGATCGTGCGCGGCAAGATGGGGCTCGGCCTCAACAATGGCGACATGCTGCGCGACGCGGCTATTGCGGGCCTCGGTATTGCGCTCATTCCGATGTTCATCGTTGGTGCGGACGTTACTGCAGGCAAACTCGAGACCATCGATATCGGCGTCCAGCCGGAGCTTGAATATATCCACATCGCGCACCCTGAAGGACGGCGTCCATCTGTCAAATTAAGGGCGATCGCCGATCATCTGCGGGCCGCATTCGGCAGCCCGCCGTATTGGGATCCAGCTTTCTCAAATTAAGCACGCTGCTCAATTGCAGGAACGCAACTGCTTAGCATAGGCATTGGCGATATTTGCCGAGCGCTGGGCTGCCTTCTGCAGCTGGGTATTGCCGCGCCAGCCGCCTTTTCTGTAGCCGGCATCCCCGAGATAGTACGCCAGATAGAGATTGTAGGCGTCGTTGCGGGCAATGCCGTTCTTGCGGCTGTTCTTGTTGTGATACCAGGCGACGAAGTGGATCGCGTCGGAGAATTTCGTCCGCCGCGCCAAAAGGTTGCCGGTCGATTGCTTGTACTCCGACCATGTGCCGTTCAGCGCCTGCGAGAAGCCGTAGGCGGTCGATTGGCGTTTCCACGGGATAAAGCCGAACAGTTTGGTGCGGGGCGGCCGGGCATTCGGGCGGAAACCGGATTCGGTGTAGATCGTCGCCATCAGGATATGCACCGGCACGCCATACTGACGCTCGGCGTGGTTTGCGGCGCGCTGCCAATTGTTGAACCAGCCGTCACGCTGCTCGAAAATCGCGCAGGCATTCCGGGTATCCCTTGGGGCACTCGCACAACCGGCCAGAAGCAGAAGGGCGACGATAAACGCAATACGCATCGCTCAAGTCTCTCACTTTCAGAGAGATTACTAACCGGTAAACGTTAAAGAGAGGTTTTTAGATAAATCGGGACGGCCCTTTTACCCGTCTCCGACCGATTCCGAACGGAAAAGCCTATAGTTTCAACGCCAAAATTTTGCCTGACGTAACGTAACCCTTCTCGGCCTCCAGACGTGCCGAGCGAACCGGCTCGAACCCTTCGATGCGTTTCGTTCCCGCCCAGCGGCCATGATCGGCAAAGACCTCGATCGAGCCCGCATCGAGGAAAATCCGCAGACTGACGGGACGGGCACCGCGGGCGATGTAGCGCGGCAGGGTGACGACGCCCGGGAGGGTGTAGAGGATGGACAGGCCCTCCGCATCAAGTTGCAGCGCCAGATCCACATCGGGATGATCGAAATGGAGAACGAAGGGCGCGCCGGGCCAGGACAGTTCCAGCAGGATTTCGACGGCGCCGGTTTCCAGACGAACGGTTTCGCCGGTCACAAGTCTGGTTTCGTCGATTACACCGTTGCGCAGGCTCTCGACCGCCGAAACCGGTGGCGTCAGCACCGCGCCGTCCTGAAGATGCAGGTTTCTTGGCAGGGTCATCGCGGTTGGGAAATCGATCGTGTGGGAGACATCCGCCCAATTGGCGAGCCAGCCGATGCCGACCGGTGCGCCGTCATCGACAAAAGCCTGAAAGGCATAGTTGTCGGTGCCGAAATCCAGTTCCTGCTCGAAATCCGTCAGAAAGCGAACCCCGTCGAAATGTCCGACCGCAATCAGCGTCAGGTTCTTGCGTCCGGTATCGGCATGGGTGCTGTTCATCAATCCGTAGATCAGGCCCCAACGGGTCTTCGGATCATTCGCCGGGCCATCGAGCGGCAGCAGGCAGGGGCACTCGATGACGGCGGTGCCGAACCGCTCCTCCAGCAGCAGCGTTCCGGTAAAACGCCAGCCATCGGCGCCGGTGGGATCATCGGTCTCATAAAGAAGGATGACGCCGCCTTTTTGGCTGAGGCTGCCGAGCACCATTTTCCACAGGCCGTCCGGCCCCTTGACGACGTAAGGGTCGCGGAAATCGAGCGTCAGGCCAAGGCCCGCCGGGCGATTGGGCAGAATGATTTCCGCCTGGCTGGCGGTGATGATGTTGTGCGAGGTGGCGGTCAGCTGCACTTGGGTTTCCGGCGTGCGATCGATCACCTGTTCGGTGAAGAAGACGCGGATGCCGCCGTCATTCTCAATCGGGATGGCGGAACCGGAAAAGGCCCCGCCCCTCCGGTCCGGCCGCGCCGTCAGGTCTTCGGAGGGAAACAGGAAGACCGGCATGTGATGCCAGTGGATATAATCTTTAGACACCGCATGGCCCCAGTGCATGGTGTTCCAGCGAAGGCCATGGGAGTAATGCTGATAGAACAGGTGCGGGCGCCCGGCGAAACGGCCAAAGCCATTGGGATCGTTCATCCAGCCGAAGGGCGGGCGAAAATGATAGCCATGCGGCACGGGGGCAGGCGCATTGGCGGCGCTGGTGTGCATGACGGTAATACCCTTTTCCACCACCTCGGCGGCGTTGAAAAAATAGGCGACGGAGACCGCCGTCGTCGTCCTGTCGTAGACACAGGAGAGCGCACCGCCGCTGGTGGCGACGAAGGTACGGAACACATATTCCTCGGCATTGCTGACGGAGACTTCGCCGATCTTGTCGCCGCCGAGCATGAACGCCATCGTGCCCGGTGCATCGGGCGTCAGCGCCTTCAGCCAGACATGCAGCGTGGCGCTGAGCGGCACGTCGGCGCGCAAGACCTTCAGTGTTTCCGTGGTGATTTCATCCGCCATTCCCGCGCTCCTTCTTCCGGCCCGCAGCGGCCTCCCGAATGAAGAAACGATGCAGGCTTTTCCCAAAAGCCATTCAAGCGACCTAGTGCCAAACTGCTGGATGTAAAGACAACGATCCGGCGTAGCGGACAGCAAAAGCATCCCCGCGCGGTGTCCGCCGTGGTTTTGAAAAAACATGCACTCAATCGGACGGGGCACTGGAAACCGCCTCTAATGAGTAAATTTAATTGACGCCTTCCAGCGCCCCGTTTGGCGTTCTCTCGGGAGCTCTCCTCCCTACAGACCCCGACTGCGGATCCTCTGACCCGGGACGATCGACGCGACATAGATTTCCGGTTCCGGCGTTCAGCATCAAGGTTCCGGTACGTCACGATCCTCATCCCGGCATGCGTGCCACACAGGCACACCCGCCCCAGAAGGACAGGGGGAATCCATTTTCCGGGGGCTCTCCTTCCGGTCCGCCTGACGTTCGCAGCCTCCTTGCAGGAGACGGTGAGGCTTCACGTGGAGCGCCAGCCCTGCCTCGCCGCAAACGTCTTGCGGTGTATCCGTGACAGAACCCCATGATCATCACACGGTTTTTCAGGGCGGGGATTTGCGGGGATAATTTTTCTTTGAGATGGCGCGCTGGTTTGGAATTGGCGCGAGCAAGGGCCGTTTATGCGAGCCTCACCAGAAGACCCGTGGCCAGGGACTGGAATGCCTCGACAGCCTTCGGCAGGACGTCCTGCGGATCGTCACTGGCAGCGATCCAAAGCGCAGCATTGAGTGCTGCCCCACTGAGAAGGCGGGCGGCGGCTTCGGCATCCACAGGTTTAAGAACTCCTTGTAAAATCAATCGCTCTACCGTTTGCCGGGTCGCCTGTAGACAACTGCTTTGGCTCGGCCATTGCGACGGGTCACCCAAGACGGCAGGACCATCGCGCAAGACGATGCGTTGCACTTCAGGATCCAGCGCCATCTCGATATAGGCCGCACCTTCGGCCAGCAGACACTGCCAATCGCCTCCCGCCCCTGCCCCGATCTGTTGCGCGCGCGAAGCCATTTCAGAATCGATCTGCTCGACAACTGCCGCCAGAAGCCCCCGTTTGTCCCCGAAATTATGATAGAGGGCGCCACGCGTCAGACCAACTTCAGCGGTCAAATCGTCCATTGACGCGGCTGAATATCCTTTTTCGGCAAAGGCCCTGCGTGCGGCCGCAATCAGCTTGACGCGGTTTTCTTCCATCATCTCGAGGCGCCGGTTGGCCATCTTATCCTCAAATTCATATACGCTTCGTATACGAAATTGACATGCGAGGCGCATGCTGCTATTTCGTATACGCACCGTATATGAAATAGCATGACCTGTGAAGTACAAAGCGCCGCTCACCAAATGCGGTCCCATCCCATTACGAGAGATGAAAATGACACAACGCCAAGCAATCTTCCCCCCGAACAAACATGCTCTCTATGAGGAGCATGGTTATTCTGCTGCCATTCGATCCGGTGACCTTCTGTTCGTATCCGGGCAGGTCGGCAGCCGCACCGATGGAACGCCTGAACCTGATTTTGAACAGCAAGTCAGACTAGCCTTTAAAAATCTTGAGGCCACGCTGGGCGCAGCCGGATGCACATTCGATGATATCGTGGATGTGATGTCGTTTCACACTGACCCCGAAAACCAGTTCCCATCCATCATGACCGTCAAGCAACAGGTTTTCAGCAAGCCGCCTTACCCTAACTGGACCGCAATCGGTGTCAATTGGCTCGCCGGCTTCGATTTCGAGATCAAGGTTATCGCGCGCATTCCAACCGACGCGTGATTTCCCGCCGTGGCAAACTCGATCCAATTGAAAACTCACGCACTATAGTGTGCTCAACATTCCCGGCGAGGGCCGATATCGGCCCTCGGATTACCCAATCGGCGCATGGATTGCACTCAACGAAAGACCGGCATAGCTGCTGCCACAGTTATCTTCTGCACCATTCCCCCGGTCTCACCGTCCACCGAACAAGCGCTCGACAGAGCCATTGCACGACAATAAAGTTACCGGAGTTTTCTTCTGTCGAGGGCGTTTGCGATGACGTTGAAGAATGCAATTCCGCAACCCACTCTCATCCAATCTCTTCAAGCATCCATTGCTCCGGCATTCGCCCTGCATGCCGGCGTGATACTCGGCGTGTTTACTGTACTTGGCGACACTACCCTCACGGCAGCAGATGTGGCGCGCGCTCTGAATGTCGATCCGCGCCGCCTCGAGCGATTGCTGTATGCCTTGGTTTCGGCTGGCCTTCTGGAAATCCACGACACAGGTTTTTGCAATGGTCCGGAGGCGGCCGCGTACCTTGTCCAGGGAGAACCCGGCTATATCGGCGAGGAGCACCAACTTCTCGATGAACTCTGGCGTGCAGATCTGATGACCGCCACATCTATTCGCGAGGCACGTCCCGCCGCGAAACATGATTTCGCCACGTCAGATCCCGAGGAAGCACTGGCATTCTTCCGTGGAACGGCGCCAAGTGCATTGGCCTTCGGACGCCGGCTGGCGGACATGATCGACTTCGAAGGCGTGCACTCGGCCATCGATATCGGTGGCGGGCCTGGCCATTCCCTCATCGGACTGCGTGAGACCAAGCCTGGCCTTCAAGTTACCCTGCTCGAATTTCCGGCGAATATAATACTTGCGAAGAAACTTCTGGCAGGAGAACCACTCGCCCATGGATTGAGATTCGAGGCCGGCAATATCGTGGAGACACCGTCGAGCACTCCCCACGACCTTGCCATTCTAAAGGCGGTGATCCAGGTGCTATCACGCGACGAGGCGGCCAAAGCCATTCGCAACACCCATGCCAGCCTCAAGTCAGGCGGAAGAATAGTGATCAGCGGTGTCGGCATTCTCAACGATGACCGGGTGTCACCGTTGGAGGCCGTCTTCTACGATTTGACCTTCATGAATCTTTATCCGGAAGGCGCGTCGTATACCCGACGCGAATACCGTTACTGGCTGTCGGAAGCGGGCTTCGTCGACATTGCATTCGATACCATGCCATCGGGAAGCCAGTTGATCTCGGCGAGAAAACCGTAGCTACGAACAAAAACCGCCCGCAACGGTTTGTTGCGAGCGGTTTATGTATCTGAACTCATGGTGAGTTACTGGCTAACGCCGAATCTTGTCAGACCAACCGGCTCTGCTCCACCGCCGCTTCGATGAAGCTCGCGAACAGCGGGTGCGGATCGAGCGGGCGGCTTTTCAGTTCCGGGTGGTACTGGACGCCGATGAACCATGGGTGATCAGGGTACTCGACAGTTTCCGGCAGCACGCCGTCCGGTGACATGCCGGAGAATTCCAGGCCGCAGGCTTCCAGCCGATCCTTGTAATCGACATTCACTTCGTAGCGATGGCGGTGACGCTCGGAAATATCGGTCGAGCCGTAGATATCGGCGATCTTGGTGCCCTTCTTGAGGCTGGCCTTGTAGGCACCGAGACGCATGGTGCCACCGAGATCACCGGAGGCTGCGCGCTTCTCCAGCGCGTTGCCCTTGACCCATTCGGTCATCAGGCCGACGACTGGCTCTTCGGTCTTGCCGAATTCAGTCGAGGACGCCTTTTCGATGCCAGCGAGATTGCGGGCCGCTTCAACGACTGCCATCTGCATGCCGAAGCAGATGCCGAAATATGGCACCTTGCGCTCACGGGCAAAACGAACCGCCTGGATCTTGCCTTCGGAGCCGCGCTCGCCAAAACCGCCGGGCACGAGGATGCCGTTGACCTTCTCGAGATAGGGCGACGGATCTTCCTTTTCGAAGACTTCCGACTCGATCCACTCAAGCTTGACCTTGATCCGGTTGGCGATTCCGCCGTGATACAGCGCCTCGATCAGCGACTTGTAGGCATCTTTCAGGCCGGTGTACTTGCCAACGATGGCGATGGTCACCTCGCCTTCCGGCGTGCGGATGCGGTTGGCGACTTCGAGCCAGTTTTCGATGCGCGGCGCCGGTGCCGGCTCGATGCCGAAGGCGGCCAGGACCTCGTTGTCGAGGCCTTCCTTGTGATAGGCGATCGGAACGTCATAGATCGACGCGACGTCGAGCGCCTGGATGACGGCGGACGGACGGACGTTGCAGAACAGCGACAGCTTGCGGCGCTCTGCCTCCGGGATTTCGCGGTCGGCGCGCACCAGCAGGATATCGGGGTGGATGCCGAGCGCCTGCAGTTCCTTGACGGAATGCTGGGTGGGCTTCGTCTTCAATTCGCCTGCAGCTGCGATGTAAGGCATCAGCGTCAGGTGGAGATAGATCGCGGTGCCGCGCGGAAGATCGTTCTTCAGCTGGCGGATCGCCTCCATGAACGGCATCGCCTCGATATCGCCGACAGTGCCGCCGATTTCGCAGATGACGAAATCGAACTCGTCATTGCCTTCGGTGACGAAGTTCTTGATCTCGTTGGTGACGTGCGGGATGACCTGGACAGTGGCGCCGAGATAATCGCCGCGGCGTTCCTTGTCGATGATGTTCTTGTAGATGCGGCCGGTGGTGATGTTGTCGGTCTTGGTCGCCGAGCGGCCGGTAAAGCGCTCGTAGTGACCGAGATCGAGATCCGTCTCCGCGCCATCGTCAGTCACGAACACTTCGCCGTGCTGCGTCGGGCTCATGGTGCCCGGGTCGACGTTGAGATAGGGGTCAAGTTTGCGAAGCCGCACCCGGTAACCCCGGGCCTGCAGCAACGCTCCGAGAGCAGCTGCGGCTATCCCTTTGCCAAGGGAAGAAACCACGCCGCCAGTGATGAATACATATCGCGCCATGGGCTTCACCGGATACCGTTTCAAAAATGATTCCGCCACCGAAAAATTCATCTTTCAGAATTTTTTCGTTCAAAAGGTTCGGGTGGCAAAATTCAAACAAAAGAAAACCGGCGGAAGACTGGCTTCCGCCGGCGATTATATCTGCATTGAGCCTTACTGGCCGCTTGGGACTTCCGAACCGGACGTTGCCGGCTTTGTTTCGGTCGTCGCAGGTGTCTGGGTTGCTGCCGGCGTCTGCGTAGTGGTCGCAGGCGTCTGGGTGGCGGCGCCGGACTGTGCGGGTGTCTGCGTCGGTGTCTGGGCAGGCGTCTCGCCAGCTGGCGGTGTTGTGCCGCCGCCGAGCGAATCAAGCACGCCGTTGCCGTTGTTGGTCGTGCCCGGGATGCGGTCGAGAACGTCGGTGGCGTTCGGCTGGTAGCGGGCGAGAATGCCCATGCCGAGCGCCAGCACGAAGAACAAAGCTGCAAGGATCGCCGTGGTGCGGGTCAGCGCGTTGGCGGTGCCGCGTGCGGACATGAAGCCCGAGCCGCCGCCGATGCCAAGGCCGCCGCCTTCGGAGCGCTGAATGAGCACGACGCCGATCAGCGCCAGCACAACCATGAGATAGATGACAAGCAATACGGTCTGCATTTTGTCCAGTCCTGCCTTAGATCACGCCTCGCCCGGCTTCATGAGAAAGCCTGATCTGAAACGCGATCGAGTGATCGTCCGGCATGGGAGACGCATCGAAATTGCAACGCAAGTTTCTGCGTCCGCTCCAGGCGGCAAAGATTAGTGTTGCGGCTGCATATACCAAGCCACCGCGCATTAAAAGCCCCTGCCCGTCTCTCCATGGACTTAATACCAGAGATAGACGGACAGAAATTTCAGGAATGGTCGCCGGGATCAGGCCGTGAGTTCGTCATACGCCCGGTAGATGGCGAGGAAGTCGTCGGCTTTCAAGCTTGCCCCGCCGATCAGTGCGCCATCGACATTGGCAACGCCCATCAATTCCCTAGCATTGCCCGGCTTGACGGAGCCGCCATAGAGGATGCGCATCTTGGCGCCGGCCGGGCCGAAGCGCGCGACGAGCTCTGCGCGCTGGAAGGCGTGGGCTTCCTCGACGTCAGCTGCCGTCGGCGTCAGGCCGGTGCCGATCGCCCAGACCGGTTCATAGGCAATCACGGTGTTTTCAGCGGTGGCGCTGTCCGGAATGGAGCCTGCGAGCTGGCGCTTCAGGACGTCCAGCGTCTGGCCGCCCTTGCGCTCATCACCGGTCTCGCCGATGCAGATGATGGCAATCAAGTCGGCAGCATAGGCAGCCTCGGCCTTGGCGCGAACGAGAGCATCCGTTTCCTTATGGTCGGTGCGGCGTTCGGAATGGCCGACGATGACATGAGTGCCGAAGCAATCGGCGATCATTTCGGCGGAGATGTCACCGGTATGGGCGCCGGACACCTTTTCGTGGCAATCCTGCGCGCCGATCAGCAGCGGGCTGTCGTCGCACAGCGCCGTTGCCACATAGAGCAGCGTCGCGGGCGGGCAGATCAGCGTCTCGACTTTTGCAGACAGATCGCCCTTGACGCCTTCCGCCATCGCCTTGATCTGATCGAGCGACGCCCGCAGACCATTCATTTTCCAGTTTCCGGCAACAAGCGGTTTTACCTCGGGCGTCATGTCGTCTCCTTAAGGGCATTGTCCTTTTCCCGGCAAAGGCCCTAGCAAATAAGCCGGGCAAAGAAAAGCTTACCGGCAACCTGGTAGCCACGCTGCGGCCGGTTTTCCAAGCGCCGGTATCGAAACCGTGAAGGCTGACCGGCTTGTCCGCACCGCGCGAAAGAGCGATGATTCGGCCAGTGCTTTTGACAGCCGGAGATCGGTGATGCTGCGCAACGGGCCGGATACGTTCGGGTGGGTGACCATTCTGCTTCACTGGACGATTGCCGTCCTGATCGCCGGGTTGCTGGTGCTTGGTTACGCCATGACCCTGCCAAGCATTGACCCGGTGTTGCAGTTCGACCTTTTCCAGTGGCACAAGTCCTTCGGGTTCACAGCCCTTGGCCTTTGTATCATCCGCGTTCTCTGGTGGCTGGCGGGCCGGCATCCGGCGGCCGTTGCGGGGCTCTCGATCCGGGAAAGACAGGCGAGTTTTGCCGTCCACAGCCTGCTTCTCTGCCTGACCCTGGCGGTGCCAATAACCGGCTGGGCACTCGCATCAGTCTCGACGCTCGATATTCCGAGCTTCTATTTCAATCTCGTCGTCATCCCGCATCTGCCGCTGGAGAAATCCGCCGTTGCCGAAACCGTGTGGACAACCGCCCACGCCATTCTCGCCTACGGCCTTGCAGCACTTGTGTTGCTGCATGCGGCGGCGGCCCTCCACCATCACTTCATCCGCCACGACGCGGTGCTTGTCCGCATGCTGCGCAGCCGCCGCAGCTAGGAATATTTCCGCTGCATCGTGCGTCTTACACGGCGAAAACCGGGCAATTGGGAAGGACCATAAAAATGTCTGCGCATTCAATGGTAATCACCGCCGCATTGATGACACTTGCGGGTCTCGTGGCTCATCCGGCCTTGTCTCAAGCCAAGGCGCCGACGCTGGATGACGCGGCCGGCCGCTACGATATCGACGGATCGTCACAGATCAACTTCAAGGTCGGACAGGTCGGCGGCGGCGGCATTTCCGGCAAATTCACCAAATTCTCCGGCACCTTCCAGCTGGATAGCGGCGACATCGGCAAATCCGTGGTGGAATTCTCGCTCTATCCGGAAACCGTTCAGACCGGCGAACCGCGCATCGAGAACTTCCTGCGCTCCACCGCCGTGTTCGATACCGCAGCCTACCCGAAAATCGTCTTCCGCTCGACCAGGATCACCCGTACCGGCGAGGACACGGCACAGATCGAAGGCAACCTGACGGCCAAGGGAACGACCCGAACCGAACATTTCGATGCGACACTGACCAAATGGAACCGGCGCGTCATCGGATTTCACATCCAGGGCGGGGTCTTCCGTACCCGCTACGACATGTCGGTCGGAATACCGATCTATTCCAATATCGTCGAGTTCGACATGATGGTGAACGGGCAAAAACACTAGCCTTTCCGATGCCGCCAGGCTGCGCCGTTATACTGCCCGTAAACTGTTCCTGCGGGAACATGTGAGCCAGCCGCTTGCGGCCCAAGATGCATTGAAGCCGCCGCTCCCTGTTTGGGAATTGACGGCGTATTAGGCGCAATTCTACTCTTTGCAGCATTGCTTATTCTTCAGTTATTTCATGGCCTGGAAATCCGGGGCGGTCACATGCGGTATGCTTTTTTCCAATCTCTTGTGTTCAGTCTCGGCCTGTTTCCGGCGGTGGCTTCGGCGCAGGACGTGCTGACCACGGCAACACCGGATCTGCTGATCCGCTCGCTCAACCCGGCCCTGGCGCAGAAGGAGAAAACCCGGGGATTGAAGATCGTTGGCGCCAAGGATCTGGAAACAGTCAACAGCTACGGCGACAGGCTTTTGGCGACGGTCAATCTCGCGGTCAATTTTCACTTCGGTTCGGCTGAACTGACACCACAGGCAGAGCGCCTTCTCGACACTGCCGGCACAGCGCTGCAATCCAGCGAGCTTGCTTCCTACCGGTTCGTGATCGGCGGTCATACGGATGCGGCCGGCACCGACGCTGACAATCTCGACCTCAGCCGGGCGCGGGCCGCATCAGCGACGCGGTATCTGTTGACGCATTACAAGATCGATCCGAGACGGCTGGTTCTGCGGGCATTTGGCGAAACCGCCCTGCTCTTTCCGGCCGATCCCGAAGACGGGCGCAATCGCCGGGTCGAAATTTCGACGCTCAAATAGTGCGTGGAGATTCGACAACTACCAGCCTCATTTTTGAACGAGGCCATCCAGCAGGAAGTCGAGACCTTTCCTGAAAACGCCATCCCAATCGTTGTCCAGCAGCAGACGCGAGCGTTCGATTGTCGGGTAGTGTTCGCTGAGACGTGTCAGTCGCTGATGCCCTGCCGTCCTGTCCTCTTCCGAGAGGTCGAAGCTCGCCCGAGTGATGGTCGCGCCGATCACATAGTTCCAGAGCGACCATATCGCCGCGTTCAGATCTGCGTCGGCGACACCGGCTCTGGCCAAGGTCTTGCTCAGCAACTCCAACCGGCCGAGGATGTTTGCGCCAAGGGCTCGTTGCGGCAACAACGATGCTGACCAAGGGTGGCGCAACATGCTGGCGCGCCAGTCTTCGAGCATGTGAATGGCTTCCTGGCGCCAATCTTCAGCCTTGCCCGTTGCCGACGATCCGCGATATTCGAACACCGCGTTGAGGGCCAGATCAACGAGTTCCTCCTTGTTGGCGACGTGCCAATAGAGGCTCATGGCGCCCGCTCCGAGCCGGTCGGCCAGCCGGCGCATCTTCAATCCGCCGATGCCTTCAGCGTCCAGCAGTTCTACCGCAGTGGCGACGATCCGCTCCAGGGAGAGAGACGGCTCGCCGCGCTCAGCCGCAGGCTGGATCGACATATCTGTCTGTTGAGGCCGTTTGCTCTGCGCGCCGCTGCCTTTGCCTGCCATCCGTCTTCCTCACCGATCAGAATGCCGATGTAAGCCGACAATACAGCGCATGTCTATTCTGACGGATTGACTCGTACGTTGTACGATGCGATTTTATCGTACAACGTACGAGTCAGTTCGCAATGCGTTAAAATCCAATCCTGCAGACGCGAGGGTACGTTGCTCGTGGTCAGCGCAACCAAGAGAAAATCATGTCACGCGCAATCCAGCATCTGCTTATCGGAGGGCTCATCATCATGACTGCGGGAATTTCGACTGCGGCGGCAGCAAACGACAGCGATCGCAGGTTGACCATCGTCAATCCTAAGAACCTCTACGACCCGACGCCAAATGGCTACAGCACGGCGGTGATCGTGCCCCGCGAAGGCCGGGTCGCCTATATTTCCGGACAGGGAGGGCAGGACAGTACGGGAGCCTTGTCGCCTGACTTTGCCGTTCAGGTTAAGCAGGCCTATGCGAATCTGCGCGCCGCCCTTGATGCACTCGGCGCAAAGCCGGATCAGGTCGCAAAGCTGACGGTCTTCGTGGTCGATCACGATATGTCCAAGCTTGAGGTCTTGACCCGGAACATCAAGGAGATGTTCGGCGAAACGCTGCCGGCGCAGACGCTGATTCCGGTCCCCAAACTTGCAATTGACCCGATGCTCTTTGAGGTCGAGGCCGTCGTTTTGCTTGACTAAAGCACTTCCGACCGGTCGCTCGAACCGAAAGTGAAGCGGGCGCGCAGCTGCCAGCCGCGCGCCCGCAATGCAATTTCAATCCTGTCCCGGACGATCAGCCGAACTGGCTGCCGACGAAATCCTTGACGATGCGGATGATGCCGCGGCCGAGCAGGTCGTCGAGGGCGTCGCAGAGTTGATCGACATGCTGGCGTTCGCAGATCAGCGGCGGCAAGAGCCGGATGACGTTACGGTTATACTCGGTGAAAGCCACCAGCGTATCGTAATCACGCAGCAGAAGCGCGCCGATGAAACCCGACAGCGAGCCCTTCAGCTTGTCGTCCAGCACGGCAACCACCGGCCGCAGCACGAGCGGCAGCGTCTGGCTGAAATCCTGGAACTCCAGCCCGATCATCAGGCCCTGCCCGCGCACGTCCTTGATGATCTTCGGATACTTGTCCTTCAGCGCAGTCAGGCGTTCCAGCAGGTATTCACCCTGTACGGCGGCATTCTCGATCAGGTCCTCGTCATAGAGGACGTTCAAGGTCTCGATCGCCGTGATGGATGCCTCGCCAATACCGCCGAACGTGGCATGGGCATGGATCATCGCCGTCTTCGGCGTACCATAGGCTTTCATGTAGATTTCGCGGCGGGCGATCATGGCAGCCATCGCCGTCTTGCCACCGCCAAGAGACTTGGCGACCGCGGTGATATCGGGCACGACGTTTGCATATTCGAAGGCAAAGAAACGTCCGGAACGGCCGACACCGCACTGCACCTCATCGGCCACCCAGATGACGCCATGCTTGTTGCAAAGCGCGCGAACCTCCTGCCAGAACTCCGGCGGTGCGATATTGATGCCGCCACCGCCCTGAATGGTTTCCAGCACAAGCACGCCGATCGTCGGATCGCTCTCGAAAGCGCGGCGGATCGCCTCGATGTCGCCGAACGGCACCTTGACGTTGTTGTCGAGCAGCTGGAAATCACCCCGATAGAGCGGGCCGTCAGTGATCGACAGAACGCCGCGTGTCTTGCCGTGGAATGAGTTCTCGGCATAGACGATACGTGGCCGCTTCGGGCCAGCGACGCGCTCGGCAAGCTTGATGGCGGCTTCCATGGCCTCCGAGCCGGAGGAGCCGAGGAACACCATGTCGAGGTCACCCGGCGCGATTTCGGCGAGGTTCTTGGCGAGCGCCGCCGCATATTGCGACATGAAGGCAATGGCGATCTCGTGGCGGTTTTCGTCCTGGAACTGTTTTCGCGCAGCGATCAGGCGCTGGTGGTTATGGCCGAGCGCCAGCGAACCGAAGCCGCCGAAAAAGTCGAGGATCTTCCGGCCATTCTGGTCGACATAATACATGCCCTCGGCGGTCTCGATCTTGATCTTGTTGAAGCCGAGCAGCTTCATGAAATGAAGCTGCCCCGGATTCAGATGATCCTTGAACAGCGTCGTCATGTCGGCGACGCTCATGTCCTTGGCCTGTTCGACCGTCATCAGGTTGGGCTTCTTGATGCCGCCATCGAGGGCGGGGGCGTCAACGGCGACGCGGTGCGTTTTGTCGAGCATGGTCGTTGTTTCCTGATTCATTCGGCCGGTACGGCGGCTGCGTGCGCGAAGGTCTTGCCGGCTTTCTTGGCGCGGTATTCGTCATAGGCGGCGATCAGCATGGCGCCGTCATTGTACTCGGCCTTCCAGCCAAGCTCCTTCTTGAGCTTGCCGGTTTCGCGGATGCACATCTCGTCGGCGATCAGATACTGTTCCGGATCCATGATCGGCAGATTGGCGAAATCGAAGGCAGCGAGCGTTGCCTTCACCGCAAAGGCAGGCGTCGGCAACAGGAACGATTTCGAACCGGCATGAACGATCAGGTCGCCGAGCAGCTTCTTCACCGATGGCGGATTGTCGGAACCAAGATTATAGGCCTCGTTCGGCACGCCGCCCTTCCAGGCGAGACGGGCGGCTTCGGCGCAATCGAACACCGAGATGAACTGGTAGGGGTTCTTGCCCGAACCGATCATCGGCACCGGCAGGTTGGCGTCGATCAGCTTGAACAGCTTTTCCAGGATACCCAGACGGCCGGGGCCAATGATCAGGCGTGGGCGGAAGATCGAGATGTTCATGCCCTGCTTGCGCCATTCGGCGGCAAGCTGCTCTGTTGCCCATTTCGACTTGCCGTATTCACCCAGCGGCTTGGCCGGATGCGCCTCGGTCTGCGGCGACATCACCGTGTGGCCATAGATCATGTCGGTGGTGAACTGCACCAGCCGGTTGGCGCCGGACTTTGCCGTCGCCTTCATGATGTTCTCAGCACCGTAATAATTGACCGGCCAGAAGAACTGCCAGCGCTTGGAGCGCACCTGCAGCGGCGACAGCATCTTCGCCGCCATGTTGTAGACCATGTCGTCCGGTCCGATCTCGACCTTCATGACATCTTCTGCATTGGTGACATCGCAATGGACGAAACGGACGCGGGCATAATGCGGCAGGTCGGACTTGACGATATCGGCAACGAGAACCTCTTGCCCCTCGTGAACCAGGCGTTCCGCCAGATGGCGCCCGACGAAGCCGTCACCGCCAAAAATGATATGTTTCATGATGCGCTCCCGATTTTTACTGTTTTTGTGCCCGCAGCTTCAAGCGATGGCTGGTCCTCGTGCGAGGACATGCCAGCCCCTGACAGGCCGGACTGGGCGATGAGAATGGTTCCGACGCAGATGAAGCCGATGCCGGCGATGCGCCAGGCGTTCAGATCCTCGTGGAAGACGAAATAGGCAAAGACGGCCACGGCCACATAGGCAAGGCTCAGAAATGGATAGGCGAAGGAGAGTTCCACCTTCGATAGTACGTAAAGGTGCGACACCATCGAAATGACGAAGGTGGCTAGTCCGGCGAAGACCCAGGGGTTGAAAACCACCTGGAAAATACGGGCAATGAAAGTATCAGCCGTGAAGCTCAACGGACCGAGCGAAAGCATACCCTGTTTTAGCATGACTTGTGCCGCAGCGTTGGTAATCACGGTGAAGAGAATGAATACGATATACTTCATGTCGATGCTCCCTGTTCCCGTCGCGATACCTACACGCAAGAGCGGTATATTCCGTGAAAATCGGGCGTTTATTTAATTCAAATTGTTCCTATTCTCATTTTGGCAAAGCCCATTCTCATTTCGGCAAAGAAAGGGCCGTCCGCTTCCAGAAATTCGAAACCATTGCCGGATCGCGCAAAGCTTCCAGCTGCCGCCAGCGCGGGAACGAGAAGTCAAAGGTTTGCGGGCTCATCCGCGCATCCTTGTAGGGATTGATGGCACCACCGGCCTCGACAACCATGGCGTCCAGCCGGTTGAGAAGCTTAAGGGTCTCTTCACCCTGATTGGCGAAATCCAAAGTCAGCGTAAAACCCGGCCTCGGGAAGGACAAAAATCCGCCTGAAATCTGCTCGCCGAACTTCTTCAACACTGTGAGGAAAGAGGCGTGGCCGGCCGCGCGGGCAGTCTCCAGCAACCGTGCCGTCAGCTCAGGCGCATTGCCCGCTGGATAGACGCTCTGGTGCTGGTAAAGGCCCTTGGGGCCATAAAGCCGATTCCAGTTGCCGATGGCATCCAGCGGGTGGAAATAACCCGGCCATTTCACCGTCTTGACCGTTTCGCCCGGCTTTTCCTTGCGGAAGTAAAGTTCGTTGAATGCCTTCAGCGTCAGCGTGTTCAAGAGATTGAACGGCGGCGCGAACGGAACCGACAATCGTCTCGCCTTCGGCATGTCCGGAAATTCGCAGGAGGCATCGGCATGATCACCGGCCAGAAGCACACCCCTGCCCGTCCTCTTTCCGGTGGCCAACTGGTCGATCCAGGCGACGGAATATTCGTGCTCGCCATCAACGGTTTCGACCATGCCGAAATATTCATTCAGGCTATCGAAGCGGATGGCGTGTTGCTGGATGTGGGCGGATGGCACCTTCATCAGCTGCAGGTCGACCGACAGGATCAGCCCCGTCAGGCCCATGCCGGCGATGGTGGCAAAAAACAGGTCGCGATTTTCCGTTGCCGAGCAGGTCAGTACCTCGCCGCTCGACCGCAACAATGTCAGGCCAAGCACATGCTTGCCGAAAGTACCGCGGGCGTGATGGTTCTTGCCGTGCACATCATTGGCGACGGCCCCTGCAACCGTGACCGACGCGGTTCCCGGCGTCACCGGCAAGAAAAACCGGTGCGGGATCGCTGTTTCGAGAATGGAGCGAAGCGTGACGCCGGCATCGCAGGAAATGATGCCGGTTCCCGGATCGAAACCGAGGATGCGGGTGCGTACCCGGCTCTCGATCAGCCTGCCCGCGTCGTTATGGCAACTGTCGCCATAGGACCGGCCGTTGCCGAATGGCAGGAAAGCGCCGGGCGCCGCAGTTTCACGCAGGTTCTCATAGGCATCGGGCGATACGGACTGCCGGGCGCGGCAATCGATCCGGCCCCAGCTGTCAAATTCGGCGGGGGTCATGGCGTTCCCAAAGCACCGGCGAGCACAAACATGGCGCCGAGCGCCATGGTGACGAGGCTGCGCCAGTCGCGCATGATGAACACCACAGGATCCTCATGCAGCATGCCGCGGCGGGCCAGCATCCAGATGCGCAGCAGCATATAGAGCACCAGCGGGCAGAGCGGCCACAGCGCCCAATCCAGCCTGTACATTTCCTGCATTTCCTTGCTGTGAATATAGAGCGCCAGAACCAGTGCAGAGGCAAAGGCCGAAGAAACACCGGCCTGTCCGACCATTTCGAAATCGACCGCCATATAGCCGCGCCCCGGCACCTGGTTGCCGTCGCGGCCGTCATATTCATCGAGCTCGACATAGCGCTTGACCAGCGCCAGGCTGAGGAAAAAGAAGATCGAGAACGACAGGAGCCAGAAGGACAGATCCGTGCCTGTGGCAGCAGCACCGGCGATGATGCGAACTGTATAGAGCCCGGCCAGTGTGAAGACATCGACCAAGAGCTTGCGCTTGAGCACAAACGTGTAGGCAGTCGTCGCCAAGGCATAAAAACCGAGTACGAGGGCGAAATCGTACGGCAGCACAGCCGTCAGCGAGAGCGAGGCAAGGAGCAGGCACAGCGCTATCATCAGCCCCATCGGCACCGACATCTGGCCGCTTGCCAGCGGCCGGTTGCGCTTCTTCGGATGACGGCGGTCGCTGGTGAGATCCGACAGATCGTTGACCACATAGACAGCAGAGGCAAGGAAGCTGAAGGCGAAGAACGCCAGGATGACGTTGACCACCGCATCCATGTGCAAGATGTCGTGGTTGAGGACCATCGGAACGCCGATCAGCACATTCTTTGCCCATTGATGCACGCGGATCGATTTCAGGGCTGCCAACGGGCTCGCCTTGCCGAGATCGAGCTTTTCGGCATCATGTGCCCGGCGCCATTTTTCGGCGGCGGCATCCGGCGCCACGACAATCGCCTTGCGGGCGGCATCAAACACCGGCACGTCATCGCGGCTGTTGCCCATATAGTCGAAACCGCCCTCGCCGAACTGTTCGATCAGTTTTTCCCGCTTGCGGCGGCTGGTGAGGTTGACGTCCGTGGTGCTGTGCAGGACGGAGGAAAAAGCGCCGGTATGAGCTGCAACCCCAAGCGCCACGCTTTCGGCGGCACCGGTGACCAGAATGACCTGCCGGCCGGTTTCGCGCTCGCGCGCCAGACGCTTGAGCACCGCCTCGCGATAGGGCCAGTCGGCCGCCTGGCGTCCGGAGCGTGCGGCAACCTCGTATTTCAGCCGCGCCTTGCCCTTCGTCATCCAGATAAGAACTGCAAATAGCATCAGCGGATTGCGCAACAGAATGATCGCCACGCCCTCCCAGAGCGTGTCGGCAGCAAGCAATGTGCCGTCAAGATCGACGCATAGCGGAATATGCCGCGTTTCTGTCCGAGCATCCATAAGATCAAACCCCGATAAAATATACCCGGGACAGTCCCATGTTCAGCTTTCGAAAGTGCAAACAGCGCTCGCCTTAAGGTTTCAAACTGCTGCGTTGGTTAATGAATCCCGGATATATTCGGTGTTTCAATCCAGCCCGATCCAGTTCAGTGCATCGCGCCAGTCCGTCATACGGACGGGGGTGCCGTGCGACCCTGTCTGGAAAAGGACGATGCGGGCGGGATAGTTCGCTTTCCTCAGCGAGCGGTAGAACGCGATCTGGCCGGACACGGGATAGACAGTATCGGCGCCGCCATGGCTGAAGAATATCGGCAGTTTCTTCTTGTAGGCGGCACTCTTGCTGAAAGCCGCATCAGAGGGACCGCCCATGATCATCATGCCCTTGAGGTCTGCAACAGCCTGCGGATTGCGGGTGAGGCCCCAGCAGATGAAACTGCCCATCGAGGCGCATGAGAGCACGACCGGTCGGCCAGGGGATTGCTGCCGGGCATAGGCAATCAATCCAGCGACATCGGCGACGCCCGCATCATCGAAGGAGCGCATGCTCGGGGCATAGTAGACGCCGCCATTTTCGACAGCGAGGTTCTTTAGCCGGTTGAAATTGCCGCCGAACGACCAGTCATTGGCGCCGAGCCGCCGGTCGCCGCCTCGGCCATGGATGAAGATGACGGTGAATGTCGCGCCCCTCGCAGCACCCACCCGCAGCACATCCAGCGGCCGGGTGGCGAGATCGAGCGTCTCGTTGACCTGCGCGCTCTTGACGCCGAGCGACACATAGGTTCGCCTTACCCGGCGTTCCGGCTCGGTGTCACGAGCGTGGATATCGCGCATCTTGTCGTAATCGACGACGCGGTAATCGCCGCCATCCTCCGTTTCCAGCACCGTTCCATAGGAAAACAGCTCGTCCTTAAAGGGCTTCAGCGGCGCGGCCTGTGCCGGCAAAACCAGGGCGGCCATGACGATTGCGGCAAAAAAGGCACGAAAGGTCAAATGAGTTGTGGACAGGTGCATCCGGAATGTTCCTCTTTTGATCCAAGCCTTGCCATCGGACCTTCCGCAAAGCAACAGTTGGGGCTATTGAAGGCACGATCGGCGTGTTGACGCGCGCGGCTGAGTGATTGGGCTGGCCTGGTCGCTCTCGCGCTGGGAATTTGGCAGAATTCCAGCGATTCGTGCAGACATTCCTGACGGCTCAGTCCGAACCTTGGGCCGGGCCTGAAGCCGCCACCACGGAAAGACATCAAAACAGACTATGACCGACAGCAACGATCTCTTTTCAGCAATGCCCCTGGTACCGAAGCCTGCGACGGATCCCGTCGTGCCAAAGCCGGTTGTTGCCACGCCCGCCGCCGCGCCGGTGGCGGAACAGCGCAGCAGTACCCCGGCGGCGCTGAAGGCCGATGCCGGCGATTACAACGCCTCGGCAATCGAGGTGCTGGAGGGGCTGGAACCTGTGCGCCGCCGTCCCGGCATGTATATCGGCGGCACCGACGAAAAGGCTCTGCACCATCTGTTTGCCGAAGTCATCGACAACTCGATGGACGAAGCTGTTGCCGGACACGCCAATTTCATCGACGTCCATCTCGACGCCGAAGGCTGCCTGTCGGTGACCGATAACGGCCGTGGTATTCCGGTCGAGAACCATCCGAAATTTCCGGGCAAGTCGACGCTCGAAGTGATCATGACCATCCTGCATGCGGGCGGCAAATTCGACAGCAAGGTCTACGAGACCTCCGGTGGTCTGCACGGCGTCGGCGTCTCGGTCGTCAACGCGCTGTCGGACATTCTCGAAGTTGAGGTTGCCCGTAATCGCAAACTCTATCGTCAGCGCTTTTCGCGCGGCATTCCGCAAGGCGGGCTCGAAGAACTGGGCGACGTGCAGAACCGGCGCGGCACGAAGGTCAAGTTCCATCCGGATCCGGAGATCTTCGGATCGCATGCCAAATTCGATCCCGCCCGGCTGTTCCGCATGGCGCGGTCGAAGGCCTATCTGTTCGGCGGCGTCGAAATCCGCTGGTCCTGCGATCCCTCGCTGATCGAAGGTACGGATACGCCGGACAAGGCGGTGTTCCACTTCCCCGGAGGCCTGAAGGATTACCTGCAGGCAACGATGGGCAAGGAATTCACCGTCACCCGCGAAATCTTTGCCGGCAAGACCGAAAAGACCGGCGGCCATGGCGCGCTCGAATGGGCCGTCACCTGGTATGGTGGCGACAGCATCGTACATTCCTATTGCAACACCATTCCGACACCGGAAGGCGGCACGCACGAAGCCGGCTTCCGCATCGCGCTCACCAAGGGCCTCAAAGCCTATGCGGAACTGACGCAGAACAAGCGCGCGGCGATTGTGACCACCGAAGACGTGATGATCTCGGCCGCCGGTATGCTGTCGGTGTTCATCCGCGAACCGGAATTCGTCGGCCAGACCAAGGACAAGCTGGCGACCGTCGAAGCGCAGCGCATCGTCGAGAACGCGCTTCGCGATCCCTTCGACCATTTCCTTGCCGATAACCCGCAAGAAGCCCACAAGCTGCTGGAATGGGTCATCGAGCGCGCCGACGAGCGTGTGCGCCGCCGCAAGGAAAAGGAAGTCACCCGCAAATCGGCGGTGCGCAAGCTGCGCCTGCCGGGCAAGCTTGCCGACTGCTCGCAGAATTCGGCCGAAGGGGCCGAACTTTTCATTGTCGAAGGCGATTCGGCTGGTGGCTCGGCAAAACAGGCGCGCAACCGCTCCAACCAGGCGATCCTGCCTTTGCGCGGAAAAATCCTCAACGTTGCCAGTGCTGGCCGCGAAAAACTCGGCGCCAACCAGCAGATCAGCGATCTCGTCCAGGCGCTCGGCTGCGGCACGCGCAGCAAGTACCGTGAGGAAGACCTGCGCTATGAGCGCGTCATCGTCATGACCGATGCCGACGTCGACGGTGCCCACATCGCCTCGCTGCTGATCACGTTCTTTTATCAGGAAATGCCGGAACTCGTTCGCGGCGGACATCTCTATCTGGCCGTACCGCCGCTTTACCGCATCACCCAAGGGGCAAAGACGCTCTACGCCCGCGACGACGCGCATCGGGTGGAACTGGTCGAGACGGAATTCAATGGCCGCGGCAAGATCGAGATCGGCCGCTTCAAGGGTCTTGGCGAAATGATGCCGGCGCAGTTGAAGGAAACCACGATGGATCCTTCCAAGCGCACGCTCTTGAAAGTCGCCATCGACGAGGTGGATTTCGAAGGCACGCGCGAAGCCGTCGACAACCTGATGGGCACCAAGGCCGATGCCCGCTTCCGCTTCATCCAGGAACGTGCCGTGTTTGCCGACAACCTGGATATCTAGCTCAAAGCCTTCGCAGATCGATTCAACACATTGTGGAATTGATTCAGCTTTCCGCTCCAACTCACGGAGCGGAAACGGTTTTCCCTGAAGTAACCTCGCTCTGCGTCAGGCGATGGCCTTTTCCATGAACAGGCTGAACGGGTCCGGTTGATAGGAACCGAACGGTCCAATCTCGACATAGCCGGCGGTCTTGTAGAGGCCGATCGCCTCCGGCTGATAGATGCCGGTCTCAAGCCGGATGGCCGACAGTCCGGCGCCGCGGCCATGGCCTTCGAGATGCTCGAGCAGCTTGCGGCCGATCTTCAGGCCACGTGCCTGCGGATCGACGAACATGCGCTTGATCTCGGCGCTGCCATCACCAGCATCCACCAGCGCACAACAGCCGACGACCTCTCCCTCATGGCGGGCGACGAAAAAGGAGACGGACGGTTTTTCCAGCGTCGAGACATCGACAAGGTGATTGCTTTCGGCCGGATAAAGCGATTGCGCGTAGGCATCGGATTGATCAAGCAAGTTCTGGACGCCCGGCTGGCGCGGCGATTCTTTTTCAATGGTCAGAGTCACTTGGCGTTGTTCCTTCGCAGATCGATTCATCCCGTTTCCAGTCAATCCTAAAAGTACGGTAGTGAAAACGACAGACGGAAAATCTGGCCATGTACGGCGGCTAACCTCACTCAGAGCAACCGGCAGAAACAAATTGTTTCCAAGCCTTCCCCACTTTGCCTTACTTCCGGAGCAAACGGGCCCTTAGTTCAGCGAAGTCAGAATCGCTCCTTACAGAACGATTTTTCACCGAATTGGAGAGATATCCACGATGGTTCCTGCCCTGATCGTCATGACAATTCTCGGCTGCGACGATAGCGTCAGCCAGTGCCACTACGTCTCGACCGTCAGCGGCACGTGGCAGAGCATTGCCGTCTGCGATGCGGAATCACAGAAACAATTGCCGAAATTCTCCAACGCCAATTATCCGGTGATCGTCGCGGTCTGCGAAACATCCGGCAACACGATGGCAGACGCCAAGGATCCCGCGCCTGTGCCCGCAACGCAGCCTGCTCTCGATCAGGCGCATGCCGTTACGAAGGATGCCGTCCCGACACCACCCACGACCGAACAGAAACAGCCTAGCTTGCCGCGCCGGACATTGGCGATGGTGACAGGAGCTCTGCCCGACGCCTCGGACCTGCGCAATGCGGTGACCAAACCCGTCCACTATATCGAGGACGGCTATTCCTGGGTGGCCCGGAAGTTTACAAAGTAAACCCTATACCAGCCCGGCAGCGATCAGGCTTTCAGCGCTGGCGCGGATTGCCTCGTCCCCTGAACGCGGCCTCCAGCCGAGCAGACGCTTTGCCTTTTCATGCGACACGCGCTGGTCGCGGCCGAGTTCGGCGACGATCAGTTTCAGGCCGGGATCGAAGCGCGAGGCAACGCCCGCCAACCAGTTGGGCAAAACGAATTTCGGCAGTTTTTTCCCGTAGGCTGGAAAGTCCCGTTTCAAGACCCGGGCAATATGCTTGATCGACAGCGCCTCGCCCGCAATGATGAAGCGCTCGCCCGCAGCCTTTGGTATCGTCATGGCAAGAACATGCGCCTCTGCGGTATCGCGCACGTCGACGACAGGCACGCTGAAATCCGGCATGGCGGGATAGCGGCCTTTCAACAGGCTTTTTACCACACCGACCGACGTTCCTGTCTCCGAGCCTAGGATGGGTCCAAGGATCATGCCCGGATTGACGACGGCGAGTTCAAGGCCTTGTTCGTGTGCAAAGGCCCAGGCGGCGCGTTCGGCCAGCGTTTTCGACTTGTAGTAGGGCGTTGCAAGCACGCCATCGACATCGGTCCAGTCCGTCTCCGAAAAAGGCGCCCTGCCCGCCCCATAGCTGATGGCGGCAATGGAGGATGTCAGAACCACGCGGCTGACACCGGCGTTCTTTGCGGCGCGCAGCACGCGCAACGTTCCCTCCCGCGCCGGCAGAATGAGGTCATTTTCATGCCTGGGAACGCGTGAGGGAAAAGGTGACGCGGTATGGATGACGTGCCCAGCTCCTGTAAGGGCATCATCCCATCCGGCGTCTACCGTGAGATCCGCGACAACGAAGGAGAGCTTTCCCTGAATTGCGCCGTCAACCGAGCGGATCGCCGCCTCGATGGCCTGCGCCTTTTTCATCGACCGCAGGGTTCCGCGAACCTCGTAGCCTGCACGCAGCAAAGACGCGGCGACGTGACCCCCGAGGAAACCGCCTATGCCCGTCACAACGACCGGCCTTGTCGTATCGTTCTTCATTGCCACACTCCGCACCTGCCGCACCGATCTTCATCAGCTACATGGTGGGTTTGGCACCCTGTGTCAAAGGCGGACTGTCCGGATTGTTCTGCAACGCGCCAGCGCAGAAGCAGCCAGGGTCAGGCCGCTTCCCGTGCAGCGAGCAATGCATAGTCGCGGGCGGTCTGGCGCTGTTCGGCAATCGTCAGCTTCTCGATGAGGCCGGCAAGTCCGCCGGACGCATCGGAGGCCTGGCTCTTGCCACGCAGTTTAGACAACAGGGCGGCAGAGATGGTGGCCGTCACAGTAGACGAGCCAACCCGGTTTTCCTTGCGCCAGATCAGCACGGCTTCGGCAAACAGGGCGCTGACATCGCGACCAAGGCCCGCACTTTCGAACAGCGCCCGGATGGCGTGGATACGGCCATCCGACAGGATCGAGCGCACGCGCTTGTCGGCGACATCGGACAGGTTGACGATGGCCGCAGCAAAAAAATCGACCTTGCCGGAACACAGGGCGTTCAGAAGGAAGGCTGGCGTCAACCGTCCCGTTACCCTGAGATGTTCGACGAGATTGGGAATCTGATCAGGTTGGGCAGCGCCGGCCATGCCGACGGCCGCCTTGTCACAGGCTTCGCGGGTGATCCGCTCGACACGGCGCTCGCCAATGGCGGCCTGCACGAGGCCAAATCCGGAAAGGGCCGTTCCGACCTTTTCGACCAGCGCATGCCGGGCATCGGCCGGCAGATCGTCACGGTCGAGCAGCGTATTGCGGACCGACCAGAGATGGCCGAGCCGGTCACTCAGGCGCTTCAGCGTCCGGCAGGAGAACCGCGCCTGCCCGTTTTCAAGCAGGATCAGAACCTCTTCCTCACCGCCGATTTCGGCGATGGCGGCAGCAACCGGGCGTGACATAGACTGGCGGGCGGCGATGACTGCGCGGGTCTCCGGCGTCCCCTTGGCAGCAAGATCGACAAGATCCATATCGTTGAGCACAGGAGAACGCGAAATGACGGCATAGGCGGTTTCAGGCTGGTCTTCGGCAAGCGACAGAATGATGGTCCGTGGAATGCGCGCGCAATCTGCAATGGCTTCGGCCAGCGCCAGCCGAACTTTCGGCGAGGGATCATCGAGAAGAAAGGTCATTGCCATTTCGGCCGCATGTTCGTCGAGCGTATTCATTTCGGCCGCGACATAGGCACGGCCCAACGCCTGCGCTGCGCGAACCCGATCCCCGGTTTTCGCGGTTTCAACCCAACGAAGAAATGCTTGAATGATCACCGACGCCTCACTACACACCAACCAGCCCAATCATGGTGCCGGTTACGTTAGCGATCAAAGGTTTAAGATTGGTTCACCATGTCCGTTAACCGCTTCGAAATCACGCTGCCGATGATGTGCGCAACGCCGGATGCGCTGCCGCCAAAGTCCGCCACCGGCGGGGCATCGACCGTGATCCTCGATATCCGCGGGGACTGGATAACCAAGAGCGCAGCCGATCAGGCGCGGCGGATAATTACACACCGGCAATCAGCCTCGACGCTGCTTCGCGTCGGCAGGCCAGACGACGAGGCCGGGCAGACGGCGATCGGGCAACTGGCGACACTGCGGCCGCATGGCTTTGTGCTTTCCGGCTGCGGCGGTGCCGCCGATATCCAGAAATTCGATGTCATGCTGCGGGTCGCGGAAGCCACCCACGGGATCGATGCGGGATCGATCGGACTGGTTGCCGAGCTTGGCGGGGATTTGGCGTTTCTTCTCTCGCAAGCTTCCCTGAAAGACGTGTCGCGCCGGCTGATAGCGATCATTTTCGACGGTAACGGCGTGACACAGGCGACGGCAAGCCAAACGTTCAACGCGGCGGCATCAAGGATGGGTGCACCGCTTCTCCTTGCCCGTGGCGCCGCCGTCATCAAGGCGAGGCAGGCAGGCATAGACTGTTATGAACTGCTGAAAGGCGCGGATGGCGACCCGCGGATCACTCGCGACATCGCTCTTGCCGATGGTTTTTCCGGCGTGGTGGCGCGCAATGCCGCCCAGCTTGAGGCGCTGTCGCCGTCCTGAGCGGCCAGCCCTAGCGTTTGGGCCGGAACATTTCGAAGACGTCTCCGGATTCGCAATAGTCCATGTATCCCATGCGGCCGACCGGCCGGACCTTGGCCATGTCAAGCCGCCCGTCGCGGATCGCCTCGTCACGAATGTGAATACCGACAACCTGGCCGATGACCACGTGGTTTTCAGACAGCGTACCGTCGAGCGCTTTCGGCCGGAAGATTTCCGTGACCTTGCATTCGAGGGCGGCGTAAGCTTCGGCAACGAAGGGCGCTTGGACAAACTGGCCTTGGACCGGCGTCAATCCGGCAAGCGCGAATTCGCTCTCACCATGTGGCACCGGAGCCGACGTGACGTTCATCGCTTCGCGGATGTCAAAGCTGACTAAATTGGCGGTGAATTCACGGGTTTCCTCGATGTTGCGGACCGAATCCTTGCGGCCGGCCGAGGAGAACATCACCATTTTCGGCGCGTCGCTGATCGCATTGAAGAAGGAATAGGGCGCCAGATTGAGGCTGCCATCGGCAGACCTCGATCCGATCCAGCCGATCGGCCGCGGAGAAACGATGGCCTTGAACGGATCATGGGCAAGACCATGGGCGTTTTCCGCAGTCGCATAAAACATCAGGCGTCCTCGCCAACCCAGGTGACGATATCCGCAAGCTCCGGCCGCGGGCGCTCCGTCGGCGGAACCTGCGGCGTGCCGATATGGATGAAGCCGGCGACCTTTTCACCGGGCTGAACGCCGAGCAGCGGATAGGCCTTTTCATCGAAGGCATACCATTCGGTCAGCCAGTTCGAGCAGAAGCCGAGCGCGTTGGCAGCCATGAGCAGGTTAAGGCAGACGGCGCCGGCCGACATCACCTGCTCCCATTCCGGCACCTTGAAATGCGGCGCTGCCTTGCTGACGACGGCGACGACGACGGGCGCGCGCGACAGGCGGGCGTTTTCCACCTTGATCATCTCTTCGGAAAGATCGGGCTTGGCTGCGAGCGCCATTTTTGCCAGTTCGGCACTGATACGCACCCGCTCCTCGCCGCGATAGACGATGAAACGCCAAGGCGCCAGCTTGCCGTGATCCGGCACGCGCGAGGCAAGCGTCAGCATCTCTTCGATCTCCGCTGTGTCCGGTCCAGGCCCGCTCATTTGAAAGGCTGGAATAGACCTTCGGGTTGTCAGATAATCGCGCAGGCTGATTTCAGTTTTCATCGCCGTCCATTTCCACTAGTTTGCCACCGCACGCCGCCACCAAGCAGGCAGCCACGAAATTGCCATATCGGCGTTTCAAGTGGAGCCACACACTCAGGATGTCAACCACCCCATGCGCATCAAGGCCGGTCATGTTCGCGCTCTCGTCATAGCGCTTGTTCTTGCAACAGTTGGCGCCCGTGCGCCGCAGGCGCAGGAGCTTGCCGACCCCTTCAAGGCCTTTCCGGCGATCTCCGCTCCATCCAAGAAGATGCCAAAGCTCAACAGCTTCAATCCGACCAACCCGGATGCCGCGACGCAAGGTCCGACCGCAAAGGACATCCAGCTGGAAGCGCATCTGACGGAAAAGGGCAATGCCGTCGAGCAGGGCCTGACCTGGCGCGTTTTCAATCCCATTCCCGGTTCAGACGGCAAGCTGCCGCTGGTGGCGACATCAGAAGGCGGCTCGGCCGCGTTCCAGCTCATTCCCGGCGAATACTTCGTCAATGTCGCCTTCGGCCGCGCCGGCGCGACACGCAAGATCCGGGTGGCGGACGCTGGCCTCCCTGAAAAGCAGGTGCTGGTGCTGGATGCCGGTGGCGTCATGCTCAATGCCGTCTCCGGCAGCGACGTGCGTATCCCGCCGGGAGAACTGAGCTTTTCGATCTTTTCGGCTGATTCGAAAGAAGATGGCGAACGCGCCCTCGTGGTTGCCGACGTCAAGCCCAACACGGTCGTTCGTTTGAACACCGGCACCTATCACGTCGTTTCCAACTATGGCTCGGTCAACGCAGTCATTCGCGCCGATATCCAGGTCGAAGCCGGTAAACTGACAGAAGCGACGATCCAGCACCGCGCGGCCAAGCTGACACTGAAACTTGTCTCCGAACCCGGCGGCGAAGCGATTGCAGATACGGCCTGGTCGATCCTGACCTCGTCGGGCGACGTCGTCAGCGAAAGCGTCGGTGCTTTCCCGACATTGGTGCTGGCCGAAGGCGGCTATTCGGCGGTCGCGCGCAACAACGAGAAAATTTTCCAGCGTGACTTTACCGTCAAGGCCGGCGTTAATACCGATGTCGAGGTCTTGCTCAACGACAAGGGCGTGCAGCCAGCCTCCGGCGCCACGGACGCGCAGGACTGAACGGTTACGACGCCCGGCTGAGAAACCGGCGGCGTGGCGGTGCCATGCAGAACACGCCGTCATAGATCCGCGTCAGGATATCCTTGCGGTCGGCAATGGCGCTCAGTTCTTCCCAGGCAATCAACTGGCCGATGCGCGACGAGATCGTCGTACCGGAAAGACGGCGGAACTCGCGGATCAACAGCGAGATACGCAGCGTCATCGACACCTTGCTCGCTAGGTGAAACAGCCTGCCGTTCTGGCCTTCGAAATAGATCGGGATAACGCTTGCCTTGGCGGTCTGGATGAGTTTTGCCGGAAACATCTTCCACGGCAGGTCTTCGGCCCTGCCGAATCCCTTTCTTGCCGTGGCGACGCCGCCGGCCGGAAAGACGATCAGGGTGACGCCTTCCTTCAGCAGCCGCACCGCTTCGTGGCGCGTCTGCATGTTGATCGCCAGCGCTTCCTTGGTTTCCTCAAACGAGATCGGCAGCGAATAGGGCGCCATTTCCGGCACCTTCAAGAGTTCGTTGTTGATCAGCACGCGGAACGGGCGGCCAAGCTGTTCGGCCAGCGACAGAACGGCAATGCCGTCGCCGATGCCGAAGGGATGATTGGCGACGATGACAACAGGGGTATCCGGCAGATGGCGCGGCGGCCATTCGCCCTGGATGCGGACGCGCACATTGATCAGATCCAGCATTTCCCCGAAAATCCGGTCGCTCTTGCCGACGATTGTATCGCGCCATTGCGTGTAGAGCCTGGCATAGCGATTGCGTCCGGCAAGCCCTTCCATGGAACGGATAAACCAACGTTTTAGCCGTCGATCGTTCTCGTTGGCGTAAGACAGCTCTTTGAACTGCACGTTGTTCCCCGCTCCATGAAAGCTGCGCCGATAGAGGCGCAGCAGCGTCATCCGGATAATCTGCGAATGTTACAGTTTTCTGACAATAGACTGAAGGTGCGGTCCTGCCACACCTTCTTTATTAGATCATACACAACTTAGCGAATGATCAGGCGGAAGCCTTGCTCCGGCGTTCGGCCTTGCGCTTTACATCCGGCGGCGTTGCTTCCGACACCAGCGAGGCAATGGCGTCGTCCAGCGTCATCGGTGTCTGTGCCTGCGAGCCCAAGCGGCGGATGTTGACCGTCCGCTCTTCGGCTTCGCGCATGCCGCAAACGATGATCACCGGAACCTTGGTGACCGAATGCTCGCGGACCTTGTAGTTGATCTTCTCGTTGCGGAAGTCGGTCTCGACCTGAAGACCGGCATCGCGCAGCAGTTCGGCAACTTCACGGCCGTAATCGTCGGCTTCCGACGTGATGGTGGCGACGACGACCTGCAGCGGCGAGAGCCACAGCGGGAAATGGCCGGCGAAATTCTCGATCAGGATGCCGAGGAAACGTTCCATCGAGCCGCAGATGGCGCGATGGATCATCACCGGCTGCGTCTTTTCCGAGTTGCTGTCGATATAGAAGGCACCGAAGCGTTCCGGCAGGTTGAAGTCGACCTGCGTCGTGCCGCACTGCCATTCACGGCCGATGGCGTCCTTCAGCGTGTATTCGAACTTCGGACCGTAGAAAGCGCCCTCGCCCGGCAGGATGCCGGTCTTGATGCGGCCTTCCGACTGCGCCTCGATCGTCTTCAAGACGTCCATCATGACGCTTTCGGCGCGATCCCAAAGGGCATCGTCGCCAACGCGCTTTTCCGGACGGGTCGACAGCTTGACCACGACTTCCTGGAAACCGAAGTCCTGATAGACCGACAGGATCAGGTCGTTGATGCGCAGGCACTCGGCCGCCATCTGCTCGTCGGTGCAGAACACATGCGCATCATCCTGTGTGAAGCCACGAACGCGCATCAGACCATGAAGCGCGCCCGAAGGCTCATAGCGGTGAACGTTGCCGAACTCGGCAAGCCGGATCGGCAGTTCGCGATAGGATTTCAGGCCGTGCTTGAAGATCTGGATATGACCGGGGCAGTTCATCGGCTTCAGTGCAAAAACGCGCTCGTCGTCGGTTTCGTCACCAGCAACCGCCACCTTGAACATGTTGTCGCGGTACCAGCCCCAGTGGCCCGAGGTTTCCCAGAGCGATTTGTCGAGCACCTGCGGCGCGTTGACTTCCTGGTATGTACCGGCCAGACGGCGGCGCATGTAGGCAACCAGCGTCTGGAAGACGCGCCAGCCCTTGCCGTGCCAGAAGACGACACCCGGGCCTTCTTCCTGGAAATGGAACAGGTCCATTTCGCGGCCAAGGCGGCGGTGGTCGCGCTTTTCGGCTTCGGCCAGGATGTGCAGATACTGGTCGAGTTCTTCCTGCGTGCGCCAAGCCGTGCCGTAGATGCGCGTCAGCATCGGGTTGTTTGAGTCACCGCGCCAATAGGCACCGGCCACCCGCATCAGCTTGAAGGCATTGCCGATCTGGCCGGTGGAGGCCATATGTGGACCACGGCAGAGATCGAACCAGTCACCCTGATAGTAAATCTTCAGGTCCTGATCGGCGGAAATCGCATCGACCAGCTCGACCTTGTAGGCTTCGCCCTTGTCGGCAAACACCTGACGCGCCTTGTCACGCGGCCAGATTTCCTTGGTGAAAGGCTTGTTGCGCTGGATGATCTCCTTCATCCGCTTTTCGATCTTCGGCAGATCGTCGGGCGTGAAGGGCTCGTTCTTGGCAAAATCGTAATAGAAGCCGTTCTCGATCACCGGGCCGATGGTCACCTGCGTGCCGGGCCACAATTCCTGCACGGCCTCGGCCATGACGTGGGCGGTATCGTGGCGGATCAGCTCCAGGGCGCGGGCATCTTCGCGGGTGACGATCTCGAGCTTGCCGGTGACGACGGGATCGGACAGGTCGCGCAGCTCGCCATCCAGCGCGATCGCGATGGCCTTCTTTGCAAGCGACTTGGAGATCGATTCGGCAACTTCGCGTCCCGTCGTGCCAGCGGCATAACCGCGGACGGAACCATCGGGAAATGTAAGGGAAACAGCGTCAGACATGTTTTCTTCCTTGTCCAGTCCCGCCAACGAATGCGGGTGGTGTACGGTGAAGGCCGGCAAAGCCGGCGCGTGCGGTGCGCGGTATAGAGGGAAAACGGGGCGATTGGAAGAGGTGTGAACCCAGTGGCCGTTTCGCGGCGCACCTGCCATACCAGCAAGCCAAAACGCATGGGCTCGATCATACCGAAATTGACAGAGGCAATTACCTGACTTAAGTCAGACAATATGACCCATGATCCTATCTCCCGCGTTCGCCGCTTCAACCGTGCCGTCACCGCCGAAGTCGGCGCTCTCGACACATCGTTCCTTGGGCGCGGCCGTCCGCTGGGCGCCGCTCGTGTTCTCAATGCGATCGGCCAGGGGCAATCCGAAATAGCCGCTATTCGCGATTATCTCAGTCTCGATTCGGGCCTGATGAGCCGCCTGCTGCGCGGTCTGGAAGACGAAGGCCTGATCGAGACGGTGCCGGATCAACAGGATGCGCGCCGCCGCGTCGCGCGATTGACCGATACCGGCCGCTCCGAATTCCAAGAATATGAAGCCCTGTCGAATGCCCAGGCGAAAACATTCCTGGCACGCCATAGCAGCCCGGAGCACCTTCTCCGGGCCATGGACATCGTCGCCAGTTCCCTGAGGCGTGACCACATCGCGCTCGAGGAGAAAGATCCCCGCCATGAGGACGCCCTGTACTGTCTGGGCGAATATTACGGCGAACTCGCCCGCCGCTTCGACAACGGCTTTGATGTATCGCTGTCCCGTGATCCCGACGCCAAGGACATGATCCGTCCGCGCGGGGCGTTCCTGGTCGCCATGTTGGATGGCCTGCCGGTCGGATGCGTCGGGTTGAAAGGCAGCGGCGGCGATGTCGCGGAGATCAAAAGGCTCTGGGTCGCACCTTCAGCGCGTGGCCTTGGGCTCGCCAAACGCCTGATGACATCAGCCGAGGCCATTGCCCGTGACCTCACCATCAAAATCCTTCGTCTGGATACCAACAGCGCATTGCCGGAAGCAAAACAGCTTTATCGCGGCACCGGCTGGACCGAGATCGACCGCTTCAACGACGATCCGTACCCGGACACTTTTTTTGAGAAGCGGATTTAGAGGGCGGCGCAGGGCTGAAGGGAAACGGGGATTGGATGTTTGAAATTAAAGAGCCGCTATTGGGGCCGTAATGCGAGAAGCGGATGCCTGAGTTAGGGTACGGCTGTGATTGACGGTCCAAGATCGACCCAGCTCAGGACCTAGCGTTGGAAGGTGATGTGGATGGTGCCACTCTCGGCCGTTTCCGACTTGACCGTATATCCGCCCTCCAGACCACGCAGATCGTCCCAAAGGCGTATGCCCCGCCCCAACAGAATCGGCACAATGGCAACATGCAGGCGGTCGACAAGTCCGGCCTTCAGATAGTCGCGCACCATGCTGGGGCCGCCGCCAATTCTGACATCCTTGCCGTTGGCAACGCTTGTGGCCTGCTGCAGCGCGTCAACAGGGTTCGTCTCTATGAAGTAGAACGTGGTGCCACCCGCCATTTCGATGGCGGGGCGAGGCTTGTGGGTCAGCACAAAGACCGGGCAGCGGAACGGCGGTTCGTCGCCCCACCACCCCTTCCAGTTCGGGTCATCAGGAAAGTTATGCAGGCCGAATTTACCGGCCCCCATGATTTCCGCGCCGATATTGTCGAAGTAATCCTGCGCATACTTATCGTCTATGCCAGTGGTGCCTTTGCCGCTGACGTCCTTGAGCACGCGCTCCTGGAATGTCCTGGTCGCGACGTAGGCACCGACAAGGCGCATCCAGTCTTCACCAAATGGTTTTTCGGGGGTTTGATCAGTGGTTGTCGCGAAGCCATCAAGCGAAATGATAAGATCGACACGAACGGCCATTCGAACACTCCTTCTGAAAGTTTGAAGCCGCCTCGATATTTGGCGACCATACACTAAGGTGTTTGCCTTTGTATTTTACGCCAAATAGAAAGGCAAGTACCTAATTATTATTGACCCACATCCTGATCCGTTCTAACTGAGTCAAATGCCTCACCATTCTGCCCCACTCGATCTTGCCTTTCACGCGCTCAGCGACCCGACCCGCCGCGCGGTGGTGTCGCGGCTGGTCGAGGGCGAGCTGCCGGTAACCGCACTGGCCGAGCCATTCGACATGGCGCTGCCCTCCTTCGCCCAGCATCTCAAGGTACTGGAGGATTGCGGATTGATCGTCAGCGAGAAACGTGGGCGCAGCCGCTGGTGCCGGCTGGAGCGGGCGCGCTTTTCCGAGGCGGCAAACTGGATGGAAGCGGAGCGCCGACGCTGGGCCGAGCGGCTCGACCGGCTGGAAACTTATTTGGACAGGACGGAAGAGAACAACGATGGAAAAGCTGTTTGAAACCTGGTCGCTCGACCGTGAGATCGTGCTGGTGAAGGTGCTGAAGCACCCGCGGCATAAGGTCTTCGCCGCGTGGATGGACCCGAAAGCGTTGGCGCAATGGTACGGTCCGGCTGGCCTGACTATCGAGAGCCACAACGCCGACATCCGCGAGGGCGGGGAATGGCGCTTCGACATGGTGGGCGTGTTTGAAGGCCGACAGCAGCGCTTCGCCAATCTCATGCGCTTCTTGAAGGTCGTTCCGAACGAGCTGATCTTGGTAGACTATGGCACCCCGGACCCCAACGATCCGGAACGCTTCTACATGACGATTACCTTCGATGAGCAGACCGACGGCAAGACCGTGCTGACCATGCGCCAGCTTCACCCAAGCCGCGAACGTCGCCAGGTGGTCGTTGGTTTTGGCGCGGTGGAGTACGGCTTGCAGACGCTTGATAGCCTCGTCACTTGGTTGGACGGTTGAACGCTGCTCATCTGGATAAGTCGGCAGTCGCCGCACCATCGTGTCCATAAACGACGTCTTTCAGGAGTTTGCAGTTCAATATCCGACATTGGGGCAAGAGCGGACAATCGTGGATATGGAGAGGAATACCTGCATTGGTGCTGAGCGCTCTCCAAGCAACGTGACACCCTCCCCCGAGCAGACCGAAGAATGGTGTCGTGAATGTGAAGCCCCTGCGGGACAGCGGCAACGCGCCTGAAAATCCGCAGCCCCGCCTCAGCCGAGCATGGCGCAAAGCCCGTTGACGGTGTTGGCGTTGCGTGTTGTGCCGATGCCGAGCTTCTTCGTGGTTAGATGCGACAGCAGTTTCGTCCCGCTCGGTTTGCCGGCGAAATCGAACCAGAGGTCGCCACCGACAACGGCCAGCCGGATCTGCGGTTCGGCGATGCGCGCAAGCGGTGCCAGCGCGGCCTCGGCCAGCGGCTTTCGCATCACCCGCACCACGACATTGCCACCCTCGCCCTCAGCAAACGGGTTGTCCGCGGCAAGCCGCCTCCAGTCGCCTGCGGTGCACACGATGATATCGACATGTTTGCCGAAGCGCGCACGAAAGGCGGTCTCCAACCGCTCCTCGATCACGCAAACCGGCGCATCCTCCGCCGCAAAAACCAGATTGCCGGTGGAAACCAGCGTGCGGGCATCGGCAAAGCCCGCGTCCTGCGCCATCGCCCTCAGATCGGCCATGACGACGCGGCGTCCGGGGCCAAGCACGATCGAATGCAGCAGAGCGACATAGGTTGCCACAGCCTTATTCCCCCGCCGGCCGCGGCAGGCGCCAGAGCCGCCAGGGCTCCCACCAGCGCGCCGCGATACGGTCCGGCACCGGATCGAACCCGCTTGTGCCGCCGGGACCGCAGCGCATAAACCGGAACAGCACCATCCAGCCACCCGGCCAGAAGCCATGACGGGCGATGGCCTCATAACCATATTCGGAACAGGTGGGGATATGGCGGCAGGAATTGCCGATGAAGCCGGAGAGCGTCAACTGGTAGAGCCGGATGAAGGCCATGCCGAACAGCCGCCCCGGCGTCTTGCGGAACGGCCCTGCATAGTTGCGGCCCGAATAGGGCCGCTTGGCCGGAGCTTCCTCATGGCCCTGACATCCCGGCTTGCCGCACATCTCAGACGGCAGCCTTGACCGAACGGGACGCTTCGATCTGGCTGATCGCATCGACGACAGCGTCGAAGGTCAACATGGTCGAGGCGTGGCGGGCCTTGTAATCCTTGACGGGTTTCAGAAAGCGCATGTCTTCGAAATGGCCCGATGGCCCCTCGCCGTCCGCCTTCAGCATCGCCAGCATGTCTTCGCGTGCCTTTCGGATTTCAGCCGATGTCGCACCGACCACGTGGCGGGCCATGATAGAGGACGAGGCCTGTCCCAGAGCGCAGGCTTTTACCTCATGGGCGAAGTCGGCAACCGTGTCTCCCTCCATTTTCAGATAGACGCGGACTTTCGAGCCGCACAGCTTGGAATAGGCGCTTGCCTCGGCATCGGGATCGGCAAGCGTGCCAATTTCCGGGATATTGCCGGCGAACTCCAAGATCCTGCTGTTATAGATTTCATCCATCATTCGGCGCGATCCGCTTGTTTTTGCGCGTTTTCAGGCAAACGGCGCATGATTTTCTATCGTATCTCAGAAAAAAACACAGTGTCTCCATCTGCGCCCCTTTCACATGCATCCCGGCATATTATATGCTATGTCGTGAGGGGGCGACAGGTTCGCAAGAGCGAACAGTCGCCTGTTGTTTGGGAAACCGTGCCGGATGATCCAGAGCCCTTAACCTCTGCAAATCAAAAAGCCCCGGAGCCCGCCGACGGAAACCAGGCCTGAAAACATCAGGTCAATGGCCAGTGGCGAGTTGTCCGAAAAGATAAACGTCAAGTAACACCTGTTACGCCAAGAGGCCATTATGGACGCCATAGTCAAGAATTTTCCCGCCGTGCCCGCCGTTGACGGCCGGCCGAGCCAAAAGGAAGCCGAGGACGCCGTGCGCGTTCTCCTGCGCTGGGCCGGTGACGATCCGGCGCGCGAGGGGCTTCTCGACACCCCTTCCCGCGTTGCAAAGGCCTACAAGGAGCTCTTCTCCGGTTATGACCTTGCTGCCGAGGATGTGCTTGGACGCACTTTCGAGGAAGTCGGCGGCTATGACGACATCGTCCTCGTCAAGGACATTCCGTTCTTCTCGCACTGCGAACACCATATGGTGCCGATCATCGGCAAGGCGCACGTCGCCTACCTGCCGGAAGGCAGGGTACTTGGCCTGTCGAAAATCGCCCGTGTCGTCGATATTTTCGGCCGCCGCCTGCAGACGCAGGAAACCATGACGGCGCAGATCGCCAAGGCGATCGACGATACGCTGCAGCCGCGCGGCGTCGCCGTCATGATCGAAGCCGAGCATATGTGCATGGCGATGCGTGGTGTCCAGAAGCAGGGCTCGACGACATTGACCACCACCTTTACCGGTGCCTTCAAGACCGAGCCCGCCGAACAGGCCCGCTTCATGACCATGCTGCGGGGCTTCAAGTAAGCTCCGTCAACCGGAGCTTTCCGATGACAATTGAATTTGCCTCCCCGTCCAACGACAAGGCGGAACTGGAATCCGGTTCCGTGTTCACACCACGCTTCGATGCCAGCGGCCTGATTACCGCCGTTGTCACCGACGCCGGAGACGGCACGCTTTTGATGGTGGCGCATATGAACGCCGAGGCACTGGCGCTGACCATCGAAACCGGTGTTGCCCACTATTACAGCCGCTCACGCAAGAGCCTCTGGAAAAAGGGCGAAACGTCCGGTAACCTGCAAACAGTCGAAGAAATTCGCACCGACTGCGATCAGGATGCACTGTGGCTGAAAGTCCGTGTCGCCGGCCATGACGCAACCTGCCATACCGGCCGGCGCTCCTGCTTTTATCGTGCCGTTGGCGCCAAGGATGGTGTCACGTCACTTAACATCATTGATACCGAAATTCATTTCCATCCGGACGACGTCTACGGCAAAAATTAATCATCTGACGCTTTTTGGCTCAGTTTTTTCGGGGATTCACGATTTCGCAACCAGACTGGGAGCGTAATCCCGACAACAAGCATACGTTCCGCCGGGAACACCTGCACGGAACGCCCTCGAATAGATTGAGTTCTTACGGCATGCGCTTGCAACGCAGTAAAGCGAGACGTGACGGCCTGTAACAGTGTGTTCTGCGGCATGGAGGTGCCGGATGTTGAACTGGACATTCAATCGCAGCGGTATCACCGCAGATGCATCGGCCCCCGGCGGCCCTTCTCACGCGCTCAGCGTCCCTCCTCCCATCGAGACCAAACCGCAGAAATCGAAGATTGCCCTTGCGCTTGGTGGCGGTGCTGCCCGCGGCTGGGCCCATATTGGCGTGCTGAAGGCGCTGGACGAAGAAGGCATCGAAGTGGGCATGATTGCCGGCACCTCGATCGGCGCGCTGGTCGGTGGCTGTTATCTGGCTGGAAAGCTCGACGAGCTGGAAACCTTTGCCCGCTCTTTGACCATGCGGCGGATTGCCGGCCTGCTTGATTTCGCTATCGGTGGCGGCGGCCTGTTCGGTGGCCTGCGCCTGACCAAGCGGATGCAGGAACACCTGCAGGACATGTCGATCGAAAATCTCGACCGGACGTTCGTCGCCGTCGCGACCGAGGTCAATTCCGGTCACGAAGTCTGGATCGGTCAGGGCTCGCTGATCACCGCGATCCGCGCCTCCTATGCGCTGCCGGGCATCTTCGAACCGGTCAAATGCAACAATCGCACCCTGATGGATGGCGCGCTGGTCAATCCCGTGCCGGTATCGGTCTGCCGTGCCCACGAACAGCAGCTGGTCGTTGCCGTCAACCTGAATTACGATCTCTACGGCCGTTCCGCCGTCATCAAGCACAATGCCGGAAGCCAGACGGCCGAGCAGCCGCAAATGCAAAAACAGCAGGAAGGCCAGGCTGGACGGATGGGCATGACCAGCGTGATGGTCCAGGCTTTCAACATCATCCAGGACCGCATCTCTCGCGCACGGCTTGCCGGCGATCCGCCGGATCTGGCGCTGCATCCCAAGCTCAACGATATCGGCCTGTCGGAATTCCACCGCGCCGGTGAGGCAATCGATCGCGGCTATCACGAAACCAAGTCGAAGCTCAGCGAGTTGCAGCGGCTTCAGGATGTGATGCTGCGATAATTTCCGGCGTTGACACCCGGCACCTCTGCCGCGCGGCCCTGATGGCAGCGCGGCTTTTTTGTGCGCAATGGTTACGATTAACCAGCGATATACGCCTTGATCTGCTCGGCCTCGTGCTCGATCGCCCGGATGTGATGACGCACCGCATCGCCGATCGAGACGATGCCGACAAGGCGACCGTTCTTTTCAACCGGAAGATGGCGGGAGCGCATGTTGTTCATGATTTCCATGATGTCGTTGATGGTCATCTCCTCGGTGCAGCAGTACACCTTCGCCCACATGACGGAGGATACCGGCTTGTCGAGGCATTCGGCGCCGAACTTGGCCATCGCAGCGACCACGTCGCGCTCCGTCAGGATACCGGCGATCTTGTCACCCGGTTTGACGATGATAACGGCACCGATACGATTTTCACTCAGCAAGGCGACCGCTTGGCGCACTTTCGCCTGCGGATCGACCGTCACCACCTGACGGCCTTTTTCATTCAATATTGCCTTAACAGACATTCAAACCCTCCCGTTTCAGCGACCTGCATCTGACCGGGACATTGGCGAACCACAAAGGCGCTCCTCGCGCTGCGGTTATGGACCAACTCGCAAGACAGATATCATTCCTGTCGCGTTATCTGCCCATTGGCATCAAACCGGGGACCGCGCGGTTCACTGCCTTCGGACAGGAATGGTGCGCTACGGACCGGCGAAAATCAAGCGCTTCCGGTAAGATCGTCAATCTTTTGAAAGGCCGTAGCCCTCTTCTAGGATCACTGGCGGGGGTCGAAAAGGCCAAACAGCAGAAAGCCGAACAGGAAGCCGCCGATATGCGCTTCCCAGGCAATGCCCCCGGCCCCACCAAAGGCAAAGACGCCAAGGCCGATCAGGAAATTGGTCAGGAACCAGATGCCGGTAAAGACCACGACCGAGCGGTTCGACAGCGCTTCGCCGACGGGCAGCCGGCGGTTGAGATGGGCGAACTGGCGGCTGATGCGGCCGCTGGGAGAAAAGACGAACCGCGCTGCAGCCCCCATCAGCCCGGCGACCACGCCGGAGGCGCCAACGACAAAAATCGTTTCGCCCCAATGGAAGGCCACGTGCAGCGCGACCGCGGCGACAGCGGACAGGCACCAGAAAAGCATGAAACGCGCCGGACCGATCCGGCGAATGACCGGGGCGCCGAACGCCACCATCCAGAAGCCGTTGAAAATCAGGTGTTCCCAGGAACCATGCAGCAGCGAATATGTCAGGGGGCTCCAGAGCCAAGCAAGGTTCTGATCCGAAAACGGGTGATCATATCGTGCCGGCCAGAATGCGAAGTTCATGATCACTGCGCTATCCACGGCGGCCGAGAGCATATAGGTGCGCACCACATGAATGATCACAAGCAGCGCCAGCACGGCAACAAGACCTGACGGCAGATTGAACGCCGGTTCGCTGACCCGCGTTGCATTGTCTGCTTCCGTGCCCTGCGGCGGCGTTGCACCGTCGGTTTGGTCTGTCATCCTGCTCACAATTCCTTCCGCCCGCTCATCCTCAACCGGGCTCTCCTGCGTCGCTCTATACGATTCACGGCTGCGTCAAAAGCGGCGTGATGCGCGGCACTTGTTCGCACAGCTTGCGGGCGCAGATCAAATCAAAAGGATTTGCAAATTCGGCCGCAGATCTTCCGGCGAAAAAAAGGCCGTCCAGTCAAAAACTGAACGGCCGGTGAGCCCCCAAAAACCCCGAGCCCAAAGTCAGTGTGCCGAAGGCAACCCTTCGTGAAGTGATGTCCTTTCATGCCATCTGAGCCCGGCGCTTTCAATCTAAACCAAACATTAACCTTAATATCGGGCTGGCACGGATATCGCAACGTACCCCCTAAGGGAGCGTTTTCTCCCGCCGGATGTGCCAAAGCGGCACAAACATGTGTCAAATGGAATGAGAGCATGCGCAGCAAGACCGCTATCGAGATCTACGCCTATTGGGATGAGTTGCGGGGGCATCGCGAGGTGCCGGCCCGCAGCCAGATCGAGCCTGGTCATATTCGTAATATCCTGCCGGATCTCTTCATCCTGGAAAAGACACCGCGTGGCGATATCCGCTTCCGGCTTGCCGGCACCCGCATCTGTTCCCTGTTTGCGCGCGAACTGCGTGGCTCGGCATTCGATGCGCTCTGGCTTGCCGAACAGACCGGCCGTCTTGCCCGCATCGCGGAGGACGTGATGACGCAGAAGACGCCTGTCGTTCTCTCGGCCTCATCCCTTGCTGGCACGGCCGATCGTCTGCCCACAGAAATCATCCTTTTGCCACTGCTGTCGCCGGATGGAGCCGTAGACCGGATCATCGGCGCATTGGTGCCGCTGTCGAGACCACTCTGGCTCGAGGCGACGCCCGTCAACTACCTCGACCTTGACGGCATTCGCGTCCTCGATATCGCCAAGACCAACCTGTTCATGCAGAACCGCCCGGAAAAGCCCCTGCCCGCACCCCGCCAACCGGCCCTCCGTCAGCCAATGGGCGACCATAGTTTTGCCGGCGCGATCCGCCGCGTGCTGCATCTTCGGGTGTTCGAGGGCGGCCGAAGGGATTAACGCCAGTCAAATACCAAGCAACGCGAGAACCTTCTGTTAACCGGAAGCAGTTAAAGCTGTGGCCTGGATGGACATCGCACAAGTGTGGTCATGTATTCGTTTCAGCAGTCGCAGACGGCCGGCCCCAAGCAGCACAACGAAGGCGCTTTCCAGCGTGTTTCTGTGAACCTGACAGGCCGCCTGATGCTTGCCAACCATGACGAATTCGAGTGCACCGCCATCGACATGTCGCCGGGTGACGTGCTGTTCACTTGCGATGCACGGCCGCGCGCCGGCGAACGCATCATCGCTTATGTCGACCATGTCGGCCGCCTGGAGGGCACGGTTTCGCGCCTTGCCGAAAACGCCTTCGTCATCCAGATCAACGCCACCGACCGCAAGCGCGAAAAGCTTGCGGCTCAGCTAACCTGGATTGCCAACAAGCACGAACTGGGACTGCCGGAAGACCGACGCCACGACCGTCTGGCCCCGCGCAAGACCCGCACGGAAATCACCCTGGAAGACGGCAGCAAATATGTCTGCCGGATCATCGACCTTTCCCTGTCCGGCGCCGCCGTCGACATGGAGACCCGCCTGCCACTCGGCACGCCCGTTCTGCTCGGCAGCATGAAGGGCCGCGTCGTGCGCCATTTCCAGGAAGGCGTGGCGATCGAATTCCTCGGGATTCAGTCGCGCGAGGCTCTGCGCGAGTTTCTTTAACGCCGGGACGCTTTCGCTTGAAAGCCATGCGTGATTTTTTGCGCACCACTTCCGGCATATTTCCAGCAATGAACAAGACAGGTTGAGGCGATAGTCTCGCGCCCCTTTGCTCGTCTTTTCCTTCGCACGAGGCGCGGCTGGCGCTTTTTGCTTCTTCTTGCTCCGATTGGTTGCCATACATCGCGCCAGCCTTCCGCATCCGGAAAAGCTCTTCAGCAGCGGTTTCGCAGGCAAAGTCTCGCGGGCGATCGACCTTTTCGAGCACAATGTGATCGATGAGCATCCGGTCGGCAGGTGCAACGGATTAGAGTTGAGCTTCGATCGCCGTCTTGTCGATAACCGACCAGACATTCGCAATCTTCCCGCCCCGAAATTCGTAGAACACATTCTCGGCAAACGAGATTGTCCTGCCATTGACCGGCAGCCCCAGGAACATCGCTTCCGGCGTACAGTCGAACACCAACCGGCTTGCGACAAAAGGCGGATCAGCGATGAGCAGATGAACGTTGAACCGGAGATCGGGAATATCCCGGTAATCACCTTCAAGCATTTGGCGATAACCCGCCAATCCGATCTGCCGGCGGTTGTGGCAAGCCTCATCGGCGACAAATTTTCCCAAGTTCGACCAATCCTGCCCGTTCAGGCAGTCGATATAGTCCCTGTAAATATCCGACAGTTCGTTTTTCGTCACGGTGCCAGCCTCGCCTCGCGTTCCATGCGACCCAATATGATACAAATCCGGATGCAGTTCAGTGCCATTTCGATGACGAACAAAGTCCGGCCATGATTTTTCGTGCCAGAATATAAAATAAATTTCCGGTCGCTTGCAGCAAATCCAGACCAAAACCGGGGATATTTTTGGTAAATCAAGTCTAAACTGATCTCCACCCCTCCCCATCTGACGCCGCGGAATTTCAAATAGCGCATGGGCGACCGCGGGTTCGGAACCGGTGAAAATGGAAAAATATGAGCATTTACAGTAACATATATGGTTTCCAGGTTGTTAAGGACAGGCGCATCAAAGTGAGAATAGTTCAAATTTTAAACGTATTTGATTCAAATGTATTTCAATATTTATTCAAGTTTATTTTGAATTTTCTACTCATTTCACTTTGTTTTGCACTTTATTTTACTTCCAATTTTCGCGAGCAATAAAAAACTCGATGTCATTGTCACTCCAGAACGGGGAGACAAGCATGACAACGAAAACATTCCTGAAGGCCGTCATCATCGGCGCGTTTCTTTCTGCAGCAGCGGTGCAGTCGGCTTTTGCCCTGCCAGCCAACATGATCACCGGCGGCTCCACCAACCCGCCAGTCGGACATTATGAGTTCTGCCGCAGCCTGCCGCAGGAATGCCGCGCCAACCCGGACAAGAAGGGACCTCTGGTCCTGACGCGTGAGGGCTGGAAGAAAATTCTCGAGGTCAACTACGACGTCAACGAATCCGTGGCGCCGCTGACCGACAAGGAAATCTACGGCGTTGAAGAATACTGGGCCTATCCCGACAAGGTTGGCGATTGCGAAGACTACGTGCTTCTGAAGCGCAAGCGCCTGATCCAGGCCGGCTTTTCGCCCTCCGACCTGTTGATCACCGTCGTGCTGCAGCCGAATGGCGAAGGCCATGCCGTGCTCACCGTGCGGACCGACCGTGGCGACTTCGTCCTCGACAACATGCGCAACAAGGTGCTGCTGTGGTCGGAGACCGAATACACCTATCTCAAGCGCCAGTCGGAACAGCATTCCGGGCGCTGGGTCAAACTTCAGGACGGCCGCACCGTGGCGGTCGGCAGCGTCAGCCAGTAAGCCAGGCATAGCAGACATACGCAGCCCGGCTCAGGATGCCTGGGCTGCGTATAAAAAGGGCTTCGGTCAGTCCCCAATCCCCGTCCCAGACCAAGGCCCTGCTGGCCGGTTCCGCTGTCCCCGGAACCGGCCTTTTTCTATTATCAAAACAGCAGCGGGCCATCTAGAAACAGCAACCAGGTACTTTGGGCCACCAGCAGGCCGTAACAGCAGGCCCAGCCAGAGGCAATCACGCCGGCGACGGTGATTTCGACCGGCGATAGAGTACCTTCCAGGCGCATCCGCCAGGTGGCTTCAGCAAACAGGGCCGGCCCGGCAAACAGCGCCAAAAACATCGGAAAGGGCCGAAACCGCCCGGTCAACGCCCCATCGGTCACCGGCCAGTGCCGGCGCGCGGCGATGCGGCAGATATCCAGCACAAGGAAGGAGACTCCAAAACCGGCAGCAAGCAGAACGGGGATCGTTGCAATATTCATCGAAAATTAACCATGTTGGGCGAGCGTCAGCCTGTTACTCCCTATCAGCAAATTCCGTGCCGCCCTTTCCTGCTCCATTCCGGCACAAGCCAGTCCGGCGACGATACTTCCTGTTAACAATGACAAGACCGCGGACCATTCATGAAAGCCAATTCAGCGACCGCCGGCCAGGATGATCATGCTCCTTTAATCTCGCCGCGCTTTGTCTACAGGCTGACGGCTGCCGTCATCGGACTGGCAACCTTGACGGCTGCGATCAGCCTTGCCGGCCGCTGGTATGGAGAAAATCTGGCGCTGGCCGGACATACGACCAGCGCGGAACCTGCCGATATCCTCATCGGGCAGGATCACCTGCGGCTTGCCTCCAATTACATCCGCTTCGAACAGCAGCGCATGACCGGCCGGGCCGAACGCGTCGACCTCTACCTGACCTGGCCGGGACTTCAAGGATATACCGACGAGACGCGCGCCCTGTTCAACGATATCAACAAGCCGGAATCGCTGCTTTTCCTCGACATTTCCCAGAGCACGATGTCCCGCGACATGTCGGGACGGATCGAGCCAATCTACCAGCATCTTTTCAGCGGTACGATCCTGCCGGGACCGGCTGGACTGGTGCGTCACGAAATGAAACAAAATTCCGGCTATGGACAGGAAGTCTTTTTTACGGCGAACCGGGATGGCGATACGCCCTACGCCGTTCGCTGCATGATGCCGGCAACGCCTGCCCTGTCGACCAGCGCCGATTGCCAGCGCGATATTCACATCGGCCGCGATCTTGTTGTGCTTTACCGCTTTTCCAGCCAATTGCTGCCACAATGGCAAGCCATCGACACCGCCATCGCAACTTTCCTGAACGATAGGCTCATCCCTTGAATGTCACTGCCTTACCTTGCCTGAGCTTCACTTGCGAAGTTCAGGGCCAGCGGATCGACTGTACCGAAATGCAAAAGAAGACGTCAGACAGCAGAAACCAATCATTCATCATAAACCGATTGGTAACGCTATCCCGATAGAGTTTCGAGAACGGTCGTTTTCGGCAGGCCACGCCCGGACGGCATCTGTGAAAATAGAATGAAGAGTAGTGTAGTGTCCAAATCCATATTCAACGGCTCCGCTCCATACGCGCCTGCGCTATTCTTCAAGAAAGCGTGCCGGGTTCTGCTGGTATCGCTGGCCGCTACGTTTACGGCGATCCCCGCCGCCTTTGCCGCGCAATATGCGGGTATCGTCGTTGATGCGAAGACCGGCAAGGTTCTGTATAGCGAAAACGCCGACAGCCTGCGCTATCCGGCTTCGCTGACCAAGATGATGACGCTCTACCTCACCTTCGAGGCGCTGGAAGCCGGCAAAATCAACGAGAATACGCCCGTTCCGTTCTCGAAGAACGCATCGGCCGAGCCGCCATCGAAACTCGGCGTGCGCTCCGGCAACTCGATCACCGTCGAGCAGGCCATCCTTTCGATGGTCACACGCTCCGCCAATGATTCATCGACCGCACTCGGCGAACTGCTCGGTGGTTCCGAAGAGCGCTTTGCCCGGATCATGACCAACAAGGCGCGTGCGCTCGGCATGACCCGCACCACTTATCGCAACGCCAACGGCCTGCCGAACGACGCGCAGATGACGACAGCGCGCGATCAGGCGCGGCTCGGCATGGCGCTTCGCCAGCATTTTCCGCAGTATTATTCCTATTTTTCGACCCGCAGCTTCCGCTTCGGCAAGCAGACGATCGGCAATCACAATCGCCTGCTTGGCAATGTCCGCGGTGTCGATGGCATCAAGACCGGCTATACGCGGGCTGCCGGCTTTAATCTGGTAACCTCAGCCCAGGCTGACGGCCGCAGCATTGTCGGCGTCGTCATGGGCGGCAAGTCCGGTGGTGCCCGTGACGCGCAGATGCGCGCCCTCGTGGCCAAATACATGCCGGCAGCGTCGCGCCGCGGCGGTGGCAATCTCGTTGCCGAAACGGCTGATGCACCGACCATGCAGACGGCTCAGGCTGTCGCACAGCCGGTCGAAACCGCTGTTGCCGCGACCGGTGGCAGCTTCAACCTCCCGAGCAACGGTCCGGTTCCGGATTTCCGCTACAGCGGCGAGACCACCAAGAGCATCGAAGTTGCCTATGCAGCGCCGGTCAAGGCCAGCGCCAACCCGCTGCTGACCCAGAAAGTCATGCCGAACACGCTGGAAGCGCAGAGCCGCAAGCTCGCCAAGGCGGCTCCGGTTCCGGCTGCCGATGTCGACAACCAGATCACCAATTCGGTTGCCAAGCCCGCCGCTGAAACAGCTGCCGTTGCCGACAATGTACCGGCCGGCTGGGTAATCCAGATCGGTGCGACACCGGACAAAGCCCAGGCCATGACATTGCTCGATAATGCCAAGGACAAGGGCGGCAAGGCTCTGCGCGGCGCAACCCCGTTCACGGTGGCATTCGCCAGTGGTGACAGCCAGCTCTACCGGGCACGCTTCGGCGGCTTCTCGGACCAGAACAAGGCGGTTTCTGCCTGCAAGACTCTGAAAAGCAAGGGCTTCGCCTGCTGGGCAAGCGCCCAGTAACGATATCACACAGTTTCGATCAGCGGCGTGTTGTGTTTACCGCTGGTCCTCCTCGGATTTGGTTTTGCGTAACGAGGTTAGTTATGGGAATGAATGAGAATGGATCGGGCATGACGCCCGCACCGGACAAAAAGCGGAAATCGCCGCGCTCCGGCCTGCACCCCTTGCACGAAGCCGCCATGCGGATCGCCGAACTCGGCAGCCGCCCCCGGTCGAAGACCAAGGATCTGGTGACACTGCTTCTGACGCACGGGGCACGGGCATGGCGCTCGACACAGCCAGATGCACAGATCCACGTGCACGTGACCTCGCCCTCGGGACGCTACCCGATCCGGCTGCGGATCCGGTAAAACGGCATGGAATAACGATCAAAGCCCGGTTTTGCCGGGCTTTTCGCATTTTGATGTCAGCTTTTAGAGAAGGCCCAGTTCGGCCAGTTCGCGGCGCAGTTCCAGCGGCAATTCTTCGGCACCGACGCCCAACGCCGCCAGATCGCGCGGCGCCTCATTGTCCTGAAGATAACGCCAGCCCTGAAAAGCACGACGGGGCTGATAGGCCGTTTCGACGACGTCAGGGCCGAGGATCAGGTTGCAGCGGCCGATCCCCTCGCCGTCGGTGAAGGTTTCGATGCCGGTCAGCCGCTGGCGGGCCTGCACCTGCCCCTTGATCACCCAATAGAGCGATCCGCCTTCCAGCAATTCTTCGACACGCTTCGGCACCATGCGTGTCGTATGATAGGAATGTGGTTCGAGACCCGCGGCAACCGCCACGGCTGCCTTGCGCGACACCCATTCGCGAAGGTCATCGATCGATTCTGCGCCGACGCAGAGCTTGATAAGATGCAAGGCCATGGCCGGAGTTGAATACCCGCACAGCGGTCGCGGTCAAGCCCGTTCTGCCCCGCTCCACAGGTGCGTGCCCGTCAGCACTCGACAACGTTGACGGCAAGGCCGCCTGTCGACGTTTCCTTGTATTTATCGTGCATATCGACACCGGTCTGGCGCATCGTCTCGATGCAGGCGTCGAGCGGCACGAAATGCTGGCCGTCGCCCTTGATCGCCAGTGAAGCAGCCGTGACCGCCTTGACCGCGCCCAGCGCATTGCGCTCGATACACGGAACCTGGACGAGACCGGCGATGGGATCGCAGGTCATGCCAAGATGGTGCTCCAGCGCGATTTCCGCCGCATTCTCGATCTGCTCCGGGGTGCCGCCCATGACGGCGGCAAGGCCCGCTGCCGCCATCGCCGAGGCCGAACCGACCTCGCCCTGACAGCCGACTTCGGCACCGGAAATGGATGCGTTGAACTTGATGATGCCGCCGATCGCCGCCGCCGTCAGCAGATAGTCGCGGATGCCGTGATGATCGGCATCCTCGTGAAAATGCAGATAGTAGCGGATCGTTGCAGGCACCACACCGGCGGCACCGTTGGTCGGCGAGGTGACGACGCGACCGCCGGCGGCGTTTTCCTCGTTCACCGCCATGGCGTAGACACTCAGCCAGTCGTTGGCGAGCAAGGGGTTGATCTTGTTGGAGCGCCATTCGTCCTGCAGCTTGTCATGGATCATGCCGGCGCGGCGGCGGACTTTCAAGCCGCCAGGAAGGATGCCGGACCCGGTCAGGCCACGATCGATACAGCTTTTCATCGCCGCCCAGATCCGGTCGAGGCCTTCGTCGAGTTCTTCGGCGGGCATCGAACATTCCTCGTTCGCCCGCTTCATCTGGGCAATAGACAGGCCGGAATGCCGCGCCATATCAAGCATCTGCTTTGCCGTCGAGAAAGGATAGGGAACCTTGACGCCGCCGGGCTTGGTCTTGCTGGCCTTCATGGCCTCCAACTCGGTATCGGTGACGACGAAGCCGCCGCCGATGGAATAATAGACGCGCTTCAACAACAGGCGGCCATCCTTGTCGAACGCAGAAAAGGACATACCATTGGCATGACCGGGCAGCGGTACCTTCTTGTCGAAGACAAGATCTGTCTTCGGCTGGAACTCATAGGACGGATGCCCGGCCGGGGTGATGCGCCCGGTGCGCTCGACTTCCTCAATGATCGGATCCATCCGGTCGGGGTCGACGCGGTCCGGACGCTCGCCCATCAGGCCAAGGATCACCGCCCTGCCCGTTCCATGGCCGATGCCGGTAAAGGCGAGCGACCCGTGCAGGCTCGACTTGATGGAAGTGATGGTGGCATTGGCCGGGCGCGGCCAGTCGCTCGACAGGATCAGATCGAGAAAGCGGTTTGCCGCCGACATCGGTCCCATCGTGTGCGAACTGGAGGGGCCGATACCAATCTTGAAGACATCAAAAACCGAAAGAAACATGCGAACTCCGCCCGGGGACTGCTGGACCGGACAAGATTGCCGGACCACGATCATTGCATCAAAACTAGGCCATCCTGTGCCTGCCATCAGGCGATCAACCGACATCCGCTTCCGTGCGTGCGACACGAACGGCGGCCGGGTGGCTGTAGCACGATTCCTCCTTCATAATTCGCCATGCCCAGCCATCGATTTCAAGGTGCTGGGTAAACTTTCGCGATACCTTGCAATTTCGGCAAAGCATGCCAAAAACGAGCCATGACAATCGTCGACTATATCGCACTGACCGTTTTCGCGCTGCTGTGGACCAGCTACAACTGGGCCACGGACGGCAAGGTGCATCTCAAGCGCATCTCGCTGACGCGTCTGATGATGGACAACAGGCGGCGCTGGCTGATGAACTCCCTTAACCGCGACTTGAAGATGATCGATACCCAGATCGTCGCCGGATTACAGGCGGGGACCGCATTCTTCGCCTCGACGACGATCTTTGCGCTGGGTGGCTGCTTTGCTCTTCTGGGCGCCACGGATCAGGTCCAGGCGATCATGGGCGACCTGCCTTATGTCTTCCAGGGCGGGCGCACGGCCTTCGAGCTGAAAGTCGGCGGTCTTGCCTGCCTGTTTGCCTATTCTTTCTTCAAGTTTGCCTGGTCCTACCGCCTGTTCAACTATTGCTCCATTCTCGTCGGCAGCATCCCGATGATGTCCGACCTGATACAGGACCGGGCCGGTGCAGAGCGTGCGGCCGAACGGGCCGTGAAGATGAACATTCTGGCCGCCAAGAATTTCAATGCCGGGCTGCGCAGCGTCTTCCTGTCGATTGGCTATCTCGGCTGGTTCATCAGCCCTTATGTCTTCATTGCGCTGACAATCTTCGTCATTTTCGTCCTGGCCCGCCGCCAATTCTATTCGGAAGCGCGCGAAGCCCTTCTTGACGACACAAACCCCTGAAAGTCTCGGGCGGCAAGCCATGTGACGCGTTGCGCCTGACGCAAGCTCGCCGCGCGATAATCACGCCATTCGAAAAGATAGAGCCATGTCGATACCCAACGCAGTCACCGAAACCGACAACGGGACGGCACCGCCGGTGGCCGCTGAAAAGCGAGGCCGCATCTGGGCGATCGATGCGCTGCGCGGGTTTGCATTGATTGCAATGGCGACCTATCACTTCTCCTGGGATCTGGAATATTTCGGCTATCTCGATCCAGGCACGGTCGGCACCGGCGCATTCAAGATCTACGCAAGGATGATCGCCAGCAGCTTCCTGTTTCTGGCGGGCCTCGGGCTTGTGCTCGGCCACTATCCGGTCTTCAAACCCCGGTCCTTCGCCATCCGCTTTGCCAAGATCGCTGCTGCTGCGCTGGTTATCACCATCGCCACCTGGTTTGCCTTTCCCGATGGCTTCATCTTCTTCGGCATCCTGCATGCAATTGCGGCAGCAAGCGTCATCGGCCTGCTTTTCCTGCGCCTGCCGACGATCCTGACGCTTCTGGTGGCCGCTGCCGCCTTTGCCGCACCGTTCTACCTGCGGTCACCCGTTTTCGACACGCCGGCGCTCTGGTGGGTCGGGCTGTCGGAAACCCTGCCACGCTCGAACGATTACGTGCCGCTGCTTCCCTGGCTGGCACCGTTCCTCACCGGTATCGCATTCGCGCGCATTGCGCTGAGCTTCGGGTGGTTCGAAAAACTGCGCACCGATGGCAGCGCCCGGTGGAAGAGGATCCTGACCGCAGCTGGCCGTCACAGCCTGATCATCTACCTCGTGCACCAGCCGCTGTTGTTTGCGCTGGTCTATGTCTATGCGCTGGGTTTCCCGGCGGCCAAACCCGACCCGGTGGAGACCTATCAGAACAATTGCGTCGCCTCCTGCAGCCTGCAGGAAAGTGCGGCGCTCTGCACCACCTTCTGCAGCTGCACGCTGGACAAACTGATGGAAGAAAACCTCTTCGCACCGCTGAACGAAGGCAAAATCGACGTCAAGACGGATGAGCGTATTGCGCGAATCGCCGGTCAATGCACCATGGAGTCACAACCCAAGGAATAGGATATGAACGCCTATCGCGCCAAGCCGCTGACCTACCCCTGGCCACCATTTCTCTATATGGCAGCCTTTGCGGGAGCGGTCGCCTTGGGGCGGATGCTGCCGATTGCGATTGTCCACGACCATGGTTGGTTTCCCTGGCTGTCTGGCTGCGCGCTGATCGCTGTTGCGGCCTGCCTGGACGCCTGGGCGGTGAAGACGCTGATCGAACGGCGAACAGCGGTTCTGCCGCATCGCTGTTCCTCGCATCTGGTCACCTGCGGACCTTACTATTTCACCCGTAATCCGATCTATCTCGGCTACACATTGATGATGGTCGGTTTCGGGCTGATCACACTCAATCCCTGGTTTTTCATTATGGCAATTGTTGCTGTTGCGCTCATGACGATGTTTGCCATCCGCAACGAAGAACGCCATCTGCTGTCGCGCTTCGGCTTCGAGTTCGAACGCTACTGCCGCACCACCAGCCGGTGGATTTGACCGCTCAGGTTCCGACGCCGATTTCGGCGAGCCGGGTCAGACAGGCTTCCTCGACATTGCCGAGTTCCTCCAGCGTTTCCTCGATGTCCTTGCGCTTCTGATTGAGTTCTTCGCGCTTTTCCTCGACACGCTTCATCAGCAGGCGCAATTGACCAGCCTCGCCCGGCGGATCCCGGTAGACCTGGATAATTTCGCGGATTTCAGCGATGGTGAAGCCGATACGGCGGCCGCGCAGGATTTCCATGATCAGGCGGCGATCTGCCGAACGGAACAATCGGGTCCGGCCCCGCCGCTCCGGGTGGATCAGCCCCTCGTCCTCGTAGAAGCGCAGGGTGCGGGTGGAAACCCCGAATTCCCGTGTCAGCTCTGTAATGGTATAATACTTGTTCACGCCTGCCTCGCCCTACACCGCAAGCGGGACAATCAGGCGACATGCGCCGGATAATACTGCTGCGATTGAAGTGTCGCACCGGAACTCTGCCTGAAATGAAGCGGCACCGATGTCCAAAAGGCAGATTGATTGACTTTGACGTAAAAGTCAAATTTTCACGTGGCGTCAACCAACCCGAAACCACCACGTCGCCAGCCCCAGGAAGGCGAAGAAGCCGGTGACGTCAGTGACTGTCGTGACGAAAACGGCCGAGGAGACGGCCGGATCGGCGCCGAAGCGGTCAAGCAGCAACGGAATCATGATGCCGGCAAGTGCCGCGGCAATCATATTGATCAGCATCGCAGCCGCGATGATACCGCCGATATTGTAATCCTGGAACCAGGCGCCGGCGACAACGCCGATCAGAATGCCAAACAGCATGCCGTTGAAAAGGCCGACCCCGGCCTCGCGGCGAACGACGCGCCAGGCATTGTGAATATCAAGATCGCGTGTGGCAAGCGCACGCACCGTCACCGTCATCGTCTGCGAACCGGCATTGCCGCCCATGCCGGCAACGATCGGCATCAATACGGCAAGGGCAACGATCTGCTGGATTGTCGCCTCAAACAGGCCGATGACCGATGCAGCCAGAAATGCGGTGAAGAGATTGACCATCAACCACGGGACGCGCGAGCGCGACGCGCTGCCGATCGAATCAGACAGTTCTTCGTCGCCGACGCCACCAAGGCGCATCAGGTCCTCTTCGGCTTCTTCCTGGATGACGTCAACGACATCATCGATGGTCAAAACCCCGACCAGCCGGTTGTTCTCATCGACCACCGCCGCGGAAAGAAGATCGTACTGCTCGAACAGCTGGGCAGCCTCTTCCTGGTCCATCTCGGCCGGCACCGGGTGGTTGGTTTCGCGCATGATCGTCTCGATCTTGACCGAGCGTTTGGTGCGCAGCACGCGGTCGAGATCAAGCGCCCCCAGCAGCTTGAACGTCGGATCGATGACGAAGATCTGGGTAAAGCTCTCCGGAAGGTTTTCGTCTTCGCGCATGTAGTCGATAGTCTGGCCGACCGTCCAGAACGGCGGCACCGCGACGAATTCCGTCTGCATGCGGCGGCCGGCCGTGCTTTCGGGATAATCAAGAGACCGTCTCAGCCGCACCCGCTCGGTAAACGGCAGCTTCGACAGGATCTCTTCCTGGTCCTCCTGATCGAGGTCTTCCAGAATGTAGACCGCATCATCGGAATCCATTTCGCCAAGGGCGGCGGCGATCTGCTCGTTGGGCAGGTGCTCGACGATATCGAGGCGGATCGCCTCATCGACCTCGGTCAGCGCCGAAAGGTCGAAATCGTCGCCCAGAAGCGACACCAGCGCCCGGCGCTGCTCCGGCTGGATGACCTCCAGAAGGTCGCCCATTTCGGACGCGTGCAGCCTTGCGACGTGCTGGCGCAGATAAAGAAGATCACGATCGGCAATGGCGGCACCGACATGCATCAGATAGTCGGAGCGCACCGACCCGTCTTCGCCGTAAATATCGGAGCCATCATAGACATCGGCTTCTAAGGGATTACGGTCCTTGTCCTGGTCGCCGGTACTGCTCATGTGCCCGCCTCAAAAGATTTGCAGCCATCCAAGGCGCCGGCATAAAACCGGGCGGGAGCAGGAAGGCAATGTCATAGACCGGTGGTCGCGGTGACCTTGAAAAAGCAAACCGCCTGTCTCTGCTAACCCAACAAACCCGGGAGGTCCACAACCCGATGCCCTGACAATTCGGTCCTGCTGCTGTTTTTGTGCAAGCTGTTGCAAAATCATATGAAATGTTTAGCTCTGGCGAAGCGAAAAACCATGGAGCCTGCCCTTGCCCCGAAGACCGATCCTGCGTTTTCCCCATCCGCTTCTATCCGTGCCAGCCAGCCCGGTGGTGCAATTCGGCACGGAGCTTGCAGCACTGGCGTCAGACCTTTTCGACACCATGCGGGCAGCCCCCGGTATCGGCATCACGGCGCCGCATGTCGGCGTGCTGCAACGCTTGACGGTGATTGAACTCGACGCTCAGTCCGGCGCTAGAATCTACGTCAATCCGGAAATCACAGGGTCATCGGCTGAAACGGTATCGCATGCCGAAGGCAGCGTCTCCATGCCGGGCATCAGCGAAGACGTGATCCGGCCGAGCCAGGTCCGTGTCCGCTATCAAACGTTACTTGGCGAGGTGAAGGAAGACCAGGCCGATGGCCTCCTGTCCATCTGCCTCCAGCACGAGATCGATCAACTCGACGGCATATTCTGGCTTCAGAGATTGTCGCGCCTGAAACGCGACAGAGCGATCAAGCGTTTCGCCAAGCAGGAGAAGGCGGCTGATTCTTGAACGCAACACTGAGATGTGCCGGAGTACAAAGCGGGTGTCTGGTACAGGTCGCGCTTCGACTACGCCCATTGGCAATCAAGCGTTGCCTCAAGCGAGACAGACACACAGATGCGCGACTGGATCCCAGCGTTCGATTTCACGCTGGCGCGATTTAATTAGCGGAGTATAAAATAAGGCAGAACGATAGGAGGAGGCCTGCAATGAGATGGGGCATGATAATGGTGGCAGCGGTACTGCTTGCCTCCTGCACTGCTGTGGAGGTTGAGCCGATCCCTGGCAGCATCACCTATAACGGCCAGCCACGCACCAAATTGACGAAGTCGCCAGCCGGCAGCACGTTCAGTCACACCTTCCACGACCAGCGGGGCAACTACTGGAGCGAGACCTATCAGATACAGCCGGATCGCTCGCTCAAAATCATTTCAAGACGCAGAGCGGAAGATTTCAGGCTGAATGATAATGGCGGATTGTAAACGGACGAACGGCGGGCTCTTTGCTTTCCACCGCAGCCTCGTCTGTTTGTGAAGCGCGGATGCTGACGAAGCCTTCACATGCCAACTTGCGATAAGGCAACAAAAAACCCGCCGAAGCGGGTTTTAGTTGGTGCGGTCGAGAAGACTCGAACTTCCACGGGTTGCCCCACAGCGACCTCAACGCTGCGCGTCTACCAATTCCGCCACGACCGCATCGTGGTAGGTGTCGTCTTGCGGCGACGGGGGTGCATGTAGCAAAAGCATTTGGGGTGCACAAGGGCAGGATGACAGAAAATTGACGGCAACATCAACTATTTCAACAGGCCTTTTCACGGCCCCCTGAGAATGCTGGACTCTTGCCCTCCGGCGTACCATTTAGAAAAGCAAATCAACGGGATTGCTTTGACCATGCAGCGCGAAAATCTGGAAAAAACATTCTTCGCAGCCGATGACTGTCCGCCGGTGCGGTGGAGAATCGCGCCCTCACCGGTCGAATATGAAGATGCAATCGAGACGATGGAGCGCGAAGCAGCCGCGATCGCGGCCGGCGAAGCGGACGAACTTGTCTGGCTCGTCGAACATCCGCCGCTCTATACAGCCGGAACCAGCGCCGATTCCGCCGATCTGGTCATGCCCGGCCGCTTTCCGGTTTTTCAGACCGGTCGCGGCGGCGAATATACCTATCATGGCCCGGGCCAGCGCGTCGTTTACGTCATGCTCGATCTGAAACGGCGCAAGCAGGATGTTCGCGCCTTCGTCGCCGCTCTCGAAAGCCTGGTGATCGAAACGCTGGCCAGTATGAATGTCCGGGGCGAGCGGCGCGAGGACCGTGTCGGCGTCTGGGTCCGGCGTCCGGAACGGCCTGCCCTGCCCGACGGCTCGATGGCCGAAGACAAGATTGCCGCGATCGGCATTCGCCTGCGCCGTTGGGTGAGCTTTCATGGCATGTCGTTGAACGTCGACCCTGATCTTGAGCATTTCGACGGAATCGTGCCCTGCGGCATTCGCGGTTATGGCGTCACCAGCCTGGTCGATCTCGGCCTGCCGGTGATGATGACCGATGTCGACATCAAGCTTCGTCAGGCATTCGAAGATATTTTTGGCCCGGCCGTCAATGACGCCGGCTGTCCACAGGACGATCAGGAAAACAGCCGGTCCGTTGCATAGACGATGGCATAACCGTGCAGGGCCACGGCAGAATAAAGCCCCAGGCCACTGAGAATCCGCTGGCCACTTGTCATCTCGTCCAGCCGGTGGCGCGGTTTGACGCCGCCGCTCCCCATCATGCTCAGCAGGCCAAAGACCGCGAGCCCGGCCAGCAGTGCCGGTGTTGAAAGGCCGATACGCCAGCCGACACCGGCAATGATCAGAGTGATGAGGAAGCTTCCCGCTACCCGGCCAGCATGTGAATGGAAAACCTGGCGCAGGACCTGACCGCCATCGAACCGGTTCATCGGCAAGAGATTGAGCAGGTTGAAAGCGCCGAGAATCAGCAGGAAAATCAGAACCGCCGTTCCCGAGCCGAACACGTCATTGCCGGCTGCTTCGTATAGAAGGATGGCACCCGGAATGAGAAAAGCCGACATGCCCGCCCCCATCAGGGCGCAGGTGGCGACCTCGAAAAGCGAATTGTAGGGTCTGCCGCCGATCGCCACCCCACCCAACAGCGGCACAAAGATCATACGCACCGATTTATGTCCGAAAGCCCGGTAGGCAGCCATATGTCCCAGTTCGTGCAGCACGATGACCAGCGTCAAAAGCGTCGATAGCAACAGGCCGTTGCGGGTAAGACCGAAGAACGGCCACAGAAGCAGCGTCGATACAATCGCCAGCCCGCATTGGACAAGTGGGTGCTCGAAAACGGCGCGAGCCGGCCTGCTCTGCCCGGTATCGAGCCATTGCTGCAACGCCTTAACCTCGCGCCGCAAGGCAAAGAAGCGAAAGATCAGAAACGCCAGGCCACGATAACGATCCGTCTGTTCGATGGTCAGATGAACCCCGTCGCCATCCTCGACGAGCCGCCGGCGCTCGTGAAAATCCTTCCAGAATACCGGGTCGAGTGCGCTGTCATCGAGCACACGAGCGTCATATTCGGTTCCAGCCCGTGTTTCGGTAACTTCCATCGACCGGACGATCGGCTGTCCATGACGATCAAGATGGGTGTAGGTTTGGCGGACCCGGTTGGGTGCTTCCTTTTGGCTGGCCAGAACGGAATGGTGCCAGTTGGCGGAAGTTCCAAGCGGAAAGATCGCGTTCCAGACCTTGGCCCGCCCCGCCCGGAACGTTGCCTGCACACGCAGCGTGCGCAATCCAAGCGGCACCGCCAGCAGAAGCCATAGCAGCCCGACATTGATGACAAGCAGCGCGATCGCCGGTGCATGCGTCGCCATATGTGCTCTCCCCTTGATGGTCAGCCGAACGCTAGCCGCAGAGCATGAACAAATCGTGCGGGAAGCCGCACCCCACCGGCCTCTCCACGTTTCAGTGGCTATGCGGCTTCGACACGACTGGCCGATACGCCCGTCAGGATACCGATCTCATCCAGCATCCTGCGCTCGCGTGCCGTCAACTGGCTGCCACGCGAGCGGGCAATGGCGCTCATGACCCGGGTAATCAGCAGAACGTCAGCCTTTTGTAGGCCATTTTTCCGGGTGCCGCGCAAGCTCGCCCAGGCCCCCGTATCCTCGGCCATCGCCATGCGTATCTGTTCCAGAGCAAATATGGACAGGCTGTCGGGAATGTGCGCGGCGATGTCGATGATGTGAAACAACAGATCGAGCTCGATCCGCGAATTGACCACGCCGCGCGTCGAGATCATCGCAATCAGCCAATCGGCATTCCACTCATCCATGGCGCCTTGCGGGTAACGGGTATGGACAATGAATTCCGTCAGGGCATCGATGAAATAATGGCGCCATTCCGGGCATTTTTCGCTGCACGAGCCGTTGATCGCCAGGAGAATTACCGCATCCTGCGATGCGGTAATTCCTGGAACGAAAACATGCTCACGCAGAATGGCGATATCATCGACCGTCAAGCGCGTCTTCCCGGCGATGACACATGCCGGATAAGAAAGACGAAGTTCACCCATCGTTTCTCTCCCGTTTCATCATGAAACTGGACTAAACGTAGACCGTGCCCGTTTCCAATCTGGAAAGAATGAGCGTTAGCAGAGGCTTGCGGGATTCAGTCAATTTTTACCATTAATCCGGCCCGCCGCTCGCGCCAGATCATGAACAGGCCGGAACCGACAATGATGGCGATGCCCAGCCATTTCGACAGTGTCGGGAATTCGCCGAAAATCAGGAACCCCAGCGCGGTGCCGGTGATGATCTCCAGATAATGAAACGGGGCCAGCAGCGAGACGGGAGCTGCCTGGAATGCCTTGACCACCAGAAGATGGCCATAACCGGAGATGGTACCGAGCGCGATGACCAGAACCCAGCCCAGCGTCGAGTGTGGCAAGGATGGCACGAAATCCGCTGATCCTGCGCTGTAGCCGACCGCGATGACGACCATCATGAACAGCGACCCGCCGATGCCGGCAATGGTCTGCATCGTCAAAGGCGTATCGGCATTGCCGACCACCCGGTTGAGCAGCAGATAGCAGGCAAACAGGAAGGCGCAGAAAACCGGCATCAACGACTTCAGCCCGAAGATTTCGAAACTCGGCTGAATGACGATCATCGCTCCTCCAAAGCCGACAAAAATGGCGAGCCACCGCCGCCAGCCGACCTTTTCCCGCAGGATCAGGGCCGAAAGGCAGGTGAGGATAAACGGTTCGACGAAATAGATGGCGAAGACATCGGCCAGCGGCATGTATTTGACCGAAACGAAAAACAGCAGTGCGGCACCGGCCAACAGCACGCCGCGCAAAAGATTGAACCACAGGCGCTTCGGCCTCAGCGCCCGCAGGCCACCGGCCGACAGAAGCATCGGCAGGATTGAAACCAGCTGGAAGAAGAACCGGTAGAACGTCACCTGTGCCGGCGACATGCCCTGATAGACCGCCATATATTTGGCGATCGCATCCATACAGGGCAGGATGATCATCGCCACCAGCATGATCGCCAGGCCTTGCATGACGGTATGGACGGACGCAGCGGCTGTGGATGTGGAAACGCTCAAGCTCGAAGTCCCATTGTTGGCGCCGTGCGGGATGGAACGCACGGAAGACGCATTTGGCGGCATTTTTGACGTGGAGGGGTGTCCAATCTCGCCGCAGACCCTATAAATTGCAAGCTTGAAGTCTTCGACCGCATTCGCGGCCGCTCCGGAACTCGACCCATCCCGGCCCAAAAGGCACAAGGAGAGACCGATGCGTCTATCGACCGAAACCGCCATGGCAATGTTACGCAGGCCAAGCGACAACGACACGCTGGGAGGCCGCATCTGGCGGGCGCGCGATGCGATGAACCTCTCGGTGAAAGATCTTGCCAACCAGCTCGGCGTCCGCAGCGATACAATCTCCGCCTGGGAGCGTGACCGGTCCGAGCCCCGCACAAACCGGCTGTTCATGCTGGCCGGCGTCCTTGGGGTCACACCGGCCTGGTTGATCGCCGGCATTGGCGAAGCGCCGAAGGACGATCTTTCGAACACGGTGTCCGGCCAGCTGCGCGATCAGCTGGCGCAAGTGAAGAAACTGCACGAACAAACGGGAAAGGCGATCTCCGCCCTTGAGATGGAGATCAACCGCGTCCTACAGGACATGTAATATTTCACGACCGATTCTCGGCCGATTTCGGCTTGAGCGCCACCAGCCACTCTGCGATTGTGGCGAGAATTCATTTCAGGGAGACGATACTCATGGACGTACGCGCCGCTGTTGCCGTGCAGGCAGGCAAGCCACTCGAAATCATGACCGTTCAACTCGACGGCCCGCGCGCCGGCGAAGTGCTGGTCGAGGTCAAGGCGACCGGCATCTGCCATACGGACGAATTCACGCTATCAGGTGCGGATCCGGAAGGCCTGTTTCCAGCCATTCTCGGCCATGAGGGTGCAGGTATCGTCGTCGATGTCGGCCCGGGCGTCACATCGCTGAAGAAAGGCGATCACGTCATTCCGCTGTACACGCCGGAATGCCGCGAGTGCTATTCCTGCCTGTCGCGCAAGACCAACCTGTGCACGTCGATTCGCTCAACCCAGGGACAGGGCCTGATGCCGGACGGCACGAGCCGCTTTTCCATCGGCAAGGACAAGATCTTCCACTATATGGGCTGCTCGACCTTCGCCAATTTCACGGTTCTGCCGGAGATCGCACTGGCCAAGGTCAATCCCGACGCGCCGTTCGACAAGATCTGCTATATCGGCTGCGGCGTCACCACCGGCATCGGTGCCGTCATCAATACGGCCAAGGTCGAGATCGGCTCGACGGCGATCGTCTTCGGACTCGGCGGTATTGGCCTCAACGTGCTGCAGGGCCTGCGCCTTGCCGGTGCCGACATGATCATCGGCGTCGATATCAACAATGACCGCAAGGCCTGGGGCGAAAAGTTCGGTATGACGCATTTCGTCAATCCGAAGGAAGTCGGCGATGATATCGTTCCCTATCTCGTCAACCTGACCAAGCGCAACGGCGACACGATCGGCGGCGCGGACTACACGTTCGACTGCACCGGAAATACCAAAGTCATGCGCCAGGCACTGGAATCCTCGCATCGCGGCTGGGGAAAATCGGTCATCATCGGCGTTGCCGGTGCCGGCCAGGAAATCTCCACCCGTCCGTTCCAGCTGGTCACCGGCCGCAACTGGATGGGTACCGCCTTTGGCGGCGCGCGCGGCCGCACTGACGTGCCGAAGATCGTCGAGTGGTACATGGAAGGCAAGATCCAGATCGACCCGATGATCACCCACACAATGGGTCTGGAAGACATCAACAAGGGTTTCGACCTGATGCACGAAGGCAAGAGCATCCGCAGCGTGGTGATCTACTAACAGAAACCCGAGGCTGCGGCACCGGTTCTCGCATCTTCGGGCTTAACAGTTACAGGGCGCCGCGTCTGTTCAAGGCGCGGCGCTTGTCTGCCGTACGGATCCCTGCCCGCTTGATATGGTTCTGGATTTCGAGCGGCCGGACAGCTATGCGTTCGCAAGACCACGGCCGAAAAACGGCCGAGACAAGAAAAGCATGAGGGCGGAATGATCAGGCGTGGTTTTTACACACTCGGTGTAATCTTGAGCCTTTCCGCCTCCACCCCTGCATTGGCTGATCCAACCGGGACCTATAATGTCGCCGGCATCAATCCAGACGATGGCGGCGAATATCACGGAACCGTCACCGTCAAGCGTACCGGCGAAACCTATTCGGTGACCTGGACGATTGCCGGCACGGAAGCAAACGGCGTCGGCATTGGCGGCAAGCGTGGCAACACGGAAACGACGGGCGTCGCCTCTGTGGATGACGATATGATTACCATCGGCTACGGTAACGAAAGCGGCTTCGGAATTTCCCAATATGATCTGCAGCCGGACGGTTCCTGGAAGGGGCGTTGGGCCTATGCGGATGGCGAGAAAGTGTCGACAGAAACATGGAGCCCTACTGGCGCCGCTCGGTCGCTTGAGCGGCCGAAGACGCCAACGAACGAAGCGATGAAGCCGATGAGCAGCCCTGCGGCGCGGCCATGACAACAGTGAAGCGGTACGAACAACCATGTCAGAGCCAACCCAGCCAGCAAGCACCATTTATGTCGACGCCGACGCCTGCCCGGTCAAGCCGGAAATCCTGAAAGTCGCCGAGCGTCACGGCCTGCCTGTCGTGCTGGTCGCGAATTCCGGTCTTCGCCCCTCCCGTGACCCGATGGTTCGCAACGTCATCGTCTCGTCCGGTTTCGACGCCGCCGACGACTGGATTGCCGAGCGCGCCCATGACGGCGATATCGTCATTACCGCCGACGTGCCGCTGGCCGGGCGCTGCGTTGCTGCCGGTGCGCAAGTGACCGGGCCAACGGGCCGTATTTTTGACAAGAGCAATATCGGCATGGCGACCGCCATGCGCGATCTCGGCGCACACCTCCGCGAAACCGGCGAGAGCAAGGGCTATAATGCCGCCTTTTCGCCGCGCGACCGTTCGGCTTTCCTCGAAACGCTCGACCGGCTTTGCCGCCGCGTCAAACAACGCTGACCCAGCAGGATCGGAAGCCCTGATGAGCATGCCGGACAGGACAATCACGCATCGCCGCCATACGCCGTTTTATGCGGGCGGCATCTGCGCTGCGATCACGTTCGCCGCTTGCCTGTTCGCCAAACCGGCTTTGGCGGTCAATCTGGCTGCTGTGGTCTTCTTCCTTGTCTATCTGCTGATGATTGCCTGGCGCCTTCCGAGACTTACCGGCTCCTATCTCAAGCACCATGCCGCCCGCACCGACGAACCGGCGATCATCATTTTTGCCGTGACACTGGCGACGGCTGCGATTTCGCTTGTCTCGCTATTCATGGCCCTGAACACCGGTGGCAAGGAGACGGCGCTCGAACTGGTGCTGGCATTCTCTTCCGTCACGCTCGGCTGGCTGACGGTCCATACGATGGCGGCGATGCACTACGCCCATAGCTATTGGAGCCTGCAGGCGGCGCGGAGTGATGGTGATAATCGCGGCCTTGAGTTTCCAGCCACTAAGGACCCAGGCGGCTATGACTTCCTGTACTTCTCCTTCGTCATCGGCATGACGGCCCAAACCTCGGATATCGTCATCACCACGACAGCCATGCGCAAGATCAACCTTGTGCACGCGGTCGTCTCCTTCTTCTTCAATACGGTACTGGTGGCAGCTGCGGTCAACGCGGCGGTGTCGCTGGCATAATGCCGTTTCAGCCTCAAAGGAGCACAGCTTGAAAGTCCTTTCCCAGAACACCGCATTCGGCGGCATGCAGGGCGTGTTTGCGCACGATTCACAGGCCTGCGGGGTCGAGATGACCTTCGCGGTCTATATCCCGCCACAGGCGATCACTACGCCCTGCCCGGTCGTCTGGTACCTCTCCGGCCTCACCTGCTCGCATGCCAACGTCATGGAGAAAGGCGAATACCGCCGGATGGCCGCCGAGCTTGGCCTGATCATCGTCTGCCCCGACACCAGCCCGCGCGGTGGTGACGTTCCCGACGAACTGACCAACTGGCAGATGGGCAAGGGGGCGGGCTTTTATCTTGACGCCACAGAGGCGCCCTGGGCCGAAAACTACCAGATGTACACCTATATCAGTGAGGAACTGCCGGCCTTCGTCGCCCAGCATTTTCGCGCCGATATGAGCCGCCAGGGCATTTTCGGCCATTCCATGGGCGGCCACGGTGCCACGACCATTGCACTGAAAAACCCGGACCGGTTCAAAAGCTGCTCGGCCTTCGCACCGATCGTCGAGCCTTCGACGGCTGACTGGTCGATCGGCGCCTTTGAAAAATATCTGGGTAACGACAAGGCAAGCTGGCGGCAGTACGACGCCTGTGCATTGGTCAAAGATGGCGCGCGCTTCCCGGAATTCCTGATCGATCAGGGCAAGGCCGACAATTTCCTGGAGAACGGCCTACGCCCCTGGCTGTTCGAAGAGGCCATCAAAGGAACGGATATCGGCCTGACGCTGCGCATGCATGAGCGGTACGACCATTCCTACTATTTCATCTCGACCTTCATGGACGATCATCTGAAATGGCATGCCGAACGGCTGGCATAAGCTTCAGCACCAAGGATTGAAGAACCGCCCCGCCTGGGGCGGTTCTTTCACGAGGCGGATTGGAAGCGTGGGCGGGCGCCCGCTTCAACGATGCGAATGCTTGATTCGCATTGGCCATGATGACCTTCCATATCGACGACCACATGCCAGTGGCCGGATTGTGGGATGGTCAGGCGGACCGGTGACTTGCGCGCGACGCCGCCGACGAACTGGTGTTTCAGCGTTTCCGTATAGAGCTGGAAATTATTGGCCGTCATCAAACGCACATTGGCGACGGCCGACAAGGTGATCTCGATGGTCACGCCTGCGCGCTGTTGCTTGAGGTCGTAGTGGGTGAAGCTGAACTTCAGTTTTGTCATTGCACGTCCGCTTGAAAACAGCCTGGCCAGATGTCGGAACCTTAGCGATCGCGTGTTAAAAATTGGTTTGGCGCAGCGGCTCGCTCCGGCGTGACCAGTCCACCGAAACGGGCGGCCATCTTTTCTGGCACCCTGGTTTCGGCTATGGCATTTGACATGACACATATCCTTCTCGTTGCCGCCGGCGGTGCACTTGGCTCGGTCCTGCGCTATCTCGTCGGGCTCTGGACGCTGCGCAGCTTCGGCCCCTCATTTCCGTGGGGCACGTTGACGGTCAACATCACCGGATCTTTCCTGATCGGCGTCTTTGCCGAGGTGATCGCCCGTAAATTCGGTGCATCGGCGGAGATGCGCGTGTTCCTGATCACCGGTATTCTCGGCGGCTACACGACCTTTTCCGCCTTCTCTCTTGACGCGATCACCCTGTTTGAACGCGGCGAACCGGTCACCGCATTGATTTATGTGGCATCCAGCGTGCTTCTTTCGGCTCTCGCAGTGTTTGCCGGGCTGGCCCTTATGCGCGCAATAGTCTAAAGGGACCACTCAGAGCGCCATGTGTCCACTTGGGACCGGCCTGCTCTGTCATATCAGTTTGCGCACGGATTTCCGGCCGGCACCATTGCCGGGGCGCGATGGCAATTGGATGCAGGTAGAAACACGATGGCGGGTATTGAACACAAGCAGGTCGAATCCGACGAAGCGGGCATGCGCCTCGATCGCTGGTTCAAGGTGCATTATCCGGGCCTCGGCTTCGGTCCGCTGCAGAAGCTTTTGCGGTCCGGCCAGGTACGTATCGATGGCGGCCGTGTCAAATCCGATACCCGCGTCCAGCCCGGCCAAATCGTGCGCATTCCGCCGATGGATGTCGATCCGAAGACCAAGACAGGTCCGATCGCCGGCCGCGACCTTCGCCACGCCTCCGATCATGAACTTCTGTCGCGTATGCTGTTGCACGAAGACGCCAAGGTAATCGTTCTCAACAAGCCGCCAGGCATTGCTGTTCAGGGCGGCTCCGGCATCAATCGCCATATCGACGACATGCTGGAAGCCTGGACCAGCCCCAAGGGTGAAAAGCCACGTCTCGTACACCGCCTCGACCGCGACACATCCGGCGTTCTTGTGATCGCCCGCACCCGTGGCGCCGCGCAGAAACTGACGGCGGCGTTTCGCGAACGCGACACCAAGAAAACCTACTGGGCACTGGTCAAGGGCGTCCCGCGCAAGAAGGAAGACAAGATCTCCACCTGGCTGGTGAAGGAACAGACGCCAGACGGCGACCGGATGCGGATTGCCAAGCATGGTGACGATGGCGCCGATCATGCGGTTTCCTACTACCGGATCATCGAGACCGCCGGCCAGAACCTGACCTGGCTAGAAATGGAGCCCTATACCGGGCGGACCCACCAGCTGCGCGTCCACGCCGCCCATATCGGCCACCCGATCATCGGCGATCCCAAATATTTTGCCGCCGAATTCAACTGGGCCTTCCCCGGTGGTGTGCAGAACAAGTTGCACCTGCATGCCCGGCGTATCGACATTCCCCATCCGGATGGCGGCCGCCTGGTCGTCACCGCACCGATGCCGCAGCATATGGTCCAGAGCTGGAACCTGATCGGCTTCGACATGGCCAGCGCCGAGGAAGCCGACGACTGATGAAACTCGCTCTTTTCGATTGTGACGGCACCCTGGTCGATAGCGCCGGGCTCATCCACGAGGTCATGGCACGGACGTTCGAGGATTTTGGCCTCGAACGCATCTCGTTGGATGCCACCAAGAGTATCATCGGCCTGACGCTCGACATTGCCATTGCCCGGCTGATGCACCAGCCGCATGTCGATGATCGCGCCCAGGCGATGACGGCGCATTACAAGAAAATCTACGGCGGGGTCCGTACCGAAATGAACTTCCGCGAGCCGCTGTTCGATGGCATCGCGCCCCTGCTTGAAACCCTGATGGCCAAAGACGAACTTCTGTTGGGTGCCGTGACGGGAAAATCACGCCGCGGACTTGATCAGATCTGTGCAAGCCACGGTTACGAAAAGACATTCTTCGTTTCACGCACGGCCGACGACTGCCCGTCGAAACCGCATCCGGCCATGGTGACGGAATGCTGCAGCGAAGCCGGTATCGACGCCAAGGATACCGTCGTCATCGGTGATGCCATCTATGACATGCAGATGGCCAAGAGCGCCGGCGCATCCGCCATCGGCGTCGCCTGGGGTTATGCGTCGGTTCCCGAGCTGATCGAGGCAGGCGCCGATTTCATTGCCCGCACCCCGCATGACATTCTGGACTGGATGGAGAGACATCATGCCTGATATTCGCGACGATCTGCATGACGCGCTGAGCGACCCCGATCCCGTACGCCGCGCGCAGATACAGATGCACAAGCCGCTGCCAAAGCGATTCTATACCACCGTCAGTACCGCCCCGGCGGAAGACGGCGGCCATGCCGTGCTTCTCGACGGCCGCACGGTCCGCACCCCGGCAAAACAGTATCTGACCGTTCCGACACAAGCCGCAGCCAACCTCTTGGCAGCCGAATGGGATGCGCAGAAGGAAGAAATCGACCCGGCGACCATGCCGGTCACCCGGCTTGCCAACACCGCGATCGATGGTGTCTCCAAGGATATCCGCGCTGTTTTCGACGACATCCTCAACTTTGCCGGGACGGATCTTCTCTGCTACCGGGCAGGAGAGCGTGAGGGCCTGGCCGTCCGCCAGTCGGAACGCTGGGATCCCGTGATCCGCTGGGCGGCCGAGAAGCTGGGTGCGCACTTCATCCTTGTCGAAGGCATCGTGCATCAGGTCCAGCCGCGCGCCGCCATCAACGGTGTCGCTGAAGCGCTTCGCGCCTATGCCACGCCGCTCGGCCTCGCCTGCCTGCACACGATCACCACGCTGACCGGCTCGGCCCTGCTCGCCATCGCCTTTGCCGAAAAGCAGCTGTCGGCGGAAGAAGCCTGGGCGCTTGCCCATCTCGATGAGGACTGGCAGATCGAGCATTGGGGCACCGACGATGAAGCCTTTCAGCGCCGTGAAAACCGCTGGCGGGAAATGCAGGCAGCAACAGTGACGCTCGACGCTCTGCGCTGATTTTCAAGGCGACCCAAGCGTCCGATACTGAAATACCCCGTGCAGCGATCTGCACGGGGTATTTTTTTCATTCAACGCCGGTGATTTCAGGCCGTCAGCTTCAACCCGGCAATGCCCGCGATGATCAGCGCGATACAGCCGAGGCGTACAGCCGTCGCAGGCTCCGCAAACAGCACGATCCCCAGGATCACCGTCCCGACTGTTCCGATGCCCGTCCAGACGGCATACGCCGTGCCGAGCGGCAGCGTGCGCACGGCGATACCGAGCAGAACGACGCTTGCCACCATGGAAGCACCGGTCAGTACCGTCGGCACAAGCCTGGTAAAGCCTTCGGTATATTTCAGGCCGATTGCCCAACCGATTTCAAGAATTCCTGCGAGGAAAAGGATAGTCCAAGCCATCACTGACTCCGTCTAAGGGAGCGAGGCCGTCCTCGCGGATGTTCGGGTCCAGGCAATGATGCCGATCCCGTGCAGCCGTCTGCATAAGCACTCTATGCCATCCCGGTTTAACCATGACAAGAGCACGCGGCGCGTGCCGGCTATGCGCAGGCGGCAATCCGGACGCCCTGTGGTTTGCACTTGTGCGAATGATTTCGAACGGTGAAGATGGCGACGAAACAGGGAGTGTTCCGCAATGTTTGACCATGTCTCGATTGGCGTCAAAAACCTCGATCGTTCGCTTCGCTTCTATGACGCCATCCTGATGCCGCTCGGTTATGAGCGGTTGTCGAAGACGGACACGGTGATCGGCTATGGTTCGGACCGGATCAGTCTGTGGATTGCGCAGGTCGAGACCCCCGTCCCCGCCGACCGAGGGTCTGGCCTGCATTTCTGCTTCATCGCCCCGGATACCGCTTCGGTGGACGCCTTCCATACAGCCGGCATCGCCAACGGTGGCGAAGACAATGGGCCGCCGGGACTGCGGCCGGAATACAGCCAGTTTTATTACGCCGGCTTTCTCGTCGATCCCGATGGCTATCGCCTCGAGGCATTTTTCAAGCTGCCTGAGTGAGTAGACGTAGGCTAGAGCGGTAAAGAACGCGCAAGCCTATTCCTTTGCCGCGCGCTCCCGTTTCAGCCGGTGCCAGAACTCCAGGCGTTTCAGCGTCTCACGCTCGAAGCCGCGTTCTTGCGGCTTGTAAAACCGCGTGTCCTTGCTGCGCAGCTCTTCCGGAAAGAACTCCTGGCCGGAATAGGCATCCGGATAATCGTGATCGTATTTGTAACCCTCGTGATAGCCGAGGTCCTTCATCAGCTTGGTCGGGGCATTAAGAATGCTCTTCGGCGGCGGGATGGAGCCGGTCTGGCGGGCCATCTCGAGTGCCGCGTCGAACGACCGGTAACTGGCATTGGATTTTGGCGCGGTCGCCACGTAGACGATCGCCTGGGCAATGAACAGCCGTCCTTCCGGCCAGCCGATGCGCTCGAAGGCCGTCCAGGCGGCAATCACCTGCGGCATCGCGTTGGGATCGGCCATGCCGACGTCTTCGCTGGCAGCGCAGGCAAGCCGCCGGAACAGCGTTGTCGGATCTTCGCCGGCATCTACCATTCTGGCGCCCCAATAAAGGGCCGCATCAACATCGCTGCCGCGCAGGCTCTTGTGGAAGCAGCTCAGCAGATTGTAATGACCGTCCTGCGCCTTGTCATAGACGGGCATCCGCTTCTGCAGCGCCTTGGACAGACGCCCGATATCGAGGTCGCCCTCCTCCCCGATCGAGAGAACATCATCAGCCAGTCCCACCAGATATCGCCCGTCTCCATCGGCCATGTTAATCAACGAGGAGCGTGCATCGCTGGTCAGCGGCAGCCGCTTTCCGACGAAGTTTTCAACCCGCGCCAGGAGCAGTTCGGACGAGGCGGCGTCGAACGGATTGAGAGTGAAAACCTTGAGCCGCGACAGCAAGGCCGCGACTAGGCTGAAACTCGGATTTTCCGTGGTTGCGCCGATCAGAATGACCGTACCGTTTTCCACATGCGGTAAAAGCGCATCCTGGGTGCTGCGGTTGAACCGGTGAAGCTCGTCGATGAACAGAATGGTCTGCCGCCCGACGGTCCTGTTGTGTTTTGCGGTCTCGAAGACCTTGCGAAGATCGGCAATGCCGGACATGACGGCGGACAGCTGGACGAACTCCATCTTTGCGGAGGTCGCCACCAGCCGCGCAATCGTGGTCTTTCCGACGCCGGGCGGCCCCCAGAGAATGAAGGAGCCTACCGTGCCGCCCGGCAACAGCATACGGGCGATAGGCCCGTTTTCGCCCAGGAGATGATCCTGGCCGATGACCTCTTCCAGAGTCTCGGGACGAAGAGCATCGGCAAGCGGCCGCTGCGTCGCCTCATCGAACAATGTCATATCCAACTCCCCCATCCTGCTCCGGCCGGTCCTATGACGGCCAAAGCAAGATGCCTCTGCTCTCTGCTCCCGCTGAAACCGGCTAAATGATTACCGGAAGAACTGGCGGATACGCTGGCCATCACGTTCGATCTCGACGCGCCACAGCGACGGATCATCCTTGGCGATGGTTTCAAGCGTCGCTGACTTGTCGATCGGCGTGCCGTTGACAGCGATGATGATGTCCTTCGGCCGGAAACCGACGCGGGCAGCAGGCGACCCACGATTAATTTCGGTAATCACCACGCCTTTCGATGAAGCAGGCATCCGCAGTTCATCCGCCAGCCGCGGCGACAGATTGCCGACTACGGCGCCGGCAAAGGGATTGCGGCCTTCGATCAGCCGCTCGTCTCGGGGCGATGTTTCCGGCGCTTCGGCAAGCGCGAGATCGATATCGCGGGTCTTGCCATTGTCGCTGATCGTGACTTTGGCGACATGGCCGATGCCGACGGTGGTGAGACGATAACCCAGAGCGTCCGGGTGTTCGACCGCAATGCCGTTGACGGCAACGATCACCTGGCCGGGCTTGATGCCGGCCTTCTCCGCTGGACCGCCCTCGATAACGGACGTGACCAGCGCGCCGCGTGCCCGGTCGAGCCCGAGCGCATCGGCGACTTCCGAGGTTACGGGCTCAAAGCTTGCTCCGATGAACGGCCGGGTAAAGCTGCCATTGCCGCCCTCGGCCGAAGCGACGAAAACCTTGACCAGATTGGCCGGAATGGCAAAGCCGACGCCGTTGGAGCCGCCCCCGCGCGAAAAGATCGCGGTGTTGATGCCGATCAGTTGCCCGTTCATATCGATCAGGCCACCGCCGGAATTGCCCGGATTGATCGCCGCATCGGTCTGAATGAAGAAGCCGAAATCGCCAGAAATGACCTGATTGCGGGCAAGCGCCGAAACGATGCCGCTGGTCACCGTCTGGCCGACGCCAAAGGGATTGCCGATCGCCAAAACGAGATCGCCGACTTCGACAGCATCGGAATCACCCAGCGGCACGGTCTCGAACGGACCGTCGGCCTTGATCTTCAACACGGCGAGATCAAGCCGCTCATCCTTGAGCATGACCGTGGTTTCGAACTCGCGGCCGTCAGCCAGGGCGATCTTGATGTTATCGGCATCGGTGATGACATGGTAATTGGTGACGACGATGCCATTCTTGCCGACGATGACGCCGGAGCCTAGCGACGACTGCTTTTCCGAGCGATTGGGCATGCGCTGGCCGAAAAACTGCTCGAAGAACGGGTCATCGGCGAAGGGCGAGCGGGTCTGAACGGTCTTTTCAGCATAGACATTGACGACGGCATTGGCCGTCTGCTTGACCAGCGGCGCAAAGGACAGCTGCATTTCCGTCTTGCTTTGCGGCAGAACCTTCGGTGTCTCCGCCTGCGCCACTACCGCACTCGTATGGATGTTTTCCACGCCATCGTCCGGCTGTGTGCCGGCAAAACCAAAATGCGCGACGCCGGCAACAAGCGCCAGCGCGGCGATGGTGGACAGGACGAGAGTAGCGGGGGAACGGATCATGCGGGACATCCTGCCGAAATGGGTCATGGGGTAAAACAGATAGGATGTCAGGGATAAAAAGCAAAGGCGGCGGAACCGTGAAAACAGGATCAACAACAGCCTAAACGCAAAACAGCCGGGCTTTTGGCCCGGCTGTTTCAATCTTCCGATCAAACGGAAAACTTAAGCGGCGTCTGCAGCTTCTGCTTCGGCAGCAACGCGTGCGATGTCCTTGGCGCCCTTGGCCGAGGTGTCGCGATCGACGAATTCAATAACGGCCAGAGCCGCATTGTCGCCGTGACGGAAGCCGGCCTTCATGATGCGCAGGTAGCCACCGTTGCGGGTTGCGTAACGGGTTGCGATGGCATCGAACAGCTTGCCGACGACAGCAACGTCGCGGATCTGCGAGATGGCCTGACGGCGGGCATGCAGATCGCCGCGCTTGCCGAGCGTAACGAGCTTCTCGACGATCGGGCGGATTTCCTTTGCCTTCGGCAGGGTGGTGACGATCTGCTCATGTTCGATGAGCGAAGCAGCCATATTGGCAAACATTGCCTTACGGTGACTTGCAGTTCTATTCAGCTTGCGGCCGGCTACACCATGGCGCATTGCTATTCTCCTTTAATTGCAGGTTCCCTTTTCAGTCTGGGCCTGCCGTTTCCTGGCACATGCAGACTTTTGCCTGCTGTTTGACGGGGAAAGGCAGTCAAAACCTGCCTTTTTTATTGTTAATACTGGTCTTCGTAGCGCTTGGCGAGATCTTCGATGTTCTCGGGCGGCCATGCCGGTACTTCCATACCGAGGTGCAGGCCCATGGAAGCGAGAACTTCCTTGATTTCGTTCAGCGACTTGCGGCCAAAGTTCGGAGTGCGAAGCATTTCGGCTTCGGTCTTCTGAATGAGGTCGCCGATATAGACGATGTTGTCGTTCTTCAGGCAGTTGGCCGAACGGACGGAAAGTTCCAGTTCGTCGACCTTCTTGAGGAGCGCCGGGTTGAAAGCCAGTTCGGTGACGGCTTCTTCTTCGGCTTCCTTCTGCGGTTCGTCGAAGTTGACGAAAACGCCGAGCTGGTCTTGAAGGATGCGGGCCGCGAAAGCGACTGCATCTTCACCGGTGACGGAACCGTCGGTCTCGATCTGCATGGACAGCTTGTCGTAGTCGAGAACCTGACCTTCACGGGTGTTTTCCACCTTGTAGGACACTTTCTTGACCGGCGAATACAGGCTGTCGACCGGGATGAGGCCGATCGGTGCATCTTCCGAACGGTTGCGGTCAGCAGGAACGTAGCCCTTGCCGTTGTTGACGGTGAACTCCATGCGGATCTCGGCGCCCTCGTCGAGGGTGCAGATCACATGGTTCGGGTTGAGGATTTCGATATCGCCAACCGTCTGGATGTCACCGGCGGTAACAACGCCCGGGCCCTGCTTGCGCACAACCATGCGCTTTGCGTCGTCGCCATCCATCTTGATGGCGATTTCCTTGATGTTCAGCACGATGTCCGTCACATCTTCCCGGACGCCCGGGATCGAGGAGAACTCGTGCAGGACGCCGTCGATCTGCACTGCGGTAACAGCAGCACCACGAAGCGACGACAGAAGAACGCGGCGAAGCGCGTTGCCGAGGGTGAGGCCAAAGCCACGCTCCAGCGGCTCGGCAACAAGGCTAACCTTGGTGCGGCCGGAGGACGAGAACTCAACCTTGTTCGGCTTGATCAGTTCCTGCCAGTTTTTCTGAATCATATGTTCTGCCTTCTGTTCGTTGCCACCATTCAATCGTGACAACCGAGCCTTGAAGCGCCGGGAGAGGTTGCCCCCTCACCGGCTTGATGAATGCGTAAACTTAAACGCGGCGCTTCTTGCGCGGACGGCAACCGTTGTGCGGGATCGGCGTAACGTCACGGATCGAGGTGATCATGAAGCCAGCAGCCTGAAGCGCGCGCAGAGCCGATTCACGGCCGGAACCCGGGCCGCAGACTTCGACTTCGAGCGTCTTCATGCCGTGTTCCTGGGCCTTCTTGGCCGCATCTTCAGCAGCCATCTGGGCTGCGAACGGGGTCGACTTACGCGAGCCCTTGAAGCCCTTCGAACCAGCCGACGACCAGGCAATCGCGTTGCCCTGTGCATCGGTGATGGTGATCATCGTGTTGTTGAACGACGAGTTGACGTGAGCAACGCCCGTAGAAATGTTTTTCCGCTCGCGACGGCGAACGCGTGTGGCTTCCTTGGCCATGGTATACCTTTCGTTGATCTCTGCACCGCCGTAGTACCAGCGGCTCCACCGGGCGGAGGATAACCCCTGCCCTGAATTCTCAAGATTGTGCACAGACGGAAGACCCGGCCTGCGCGGCGATATCGTCACTGCCGTAACACCAGCAGCTCCACCGGAGGGGCATGAAACCACGCCCATCCGAAACTACAAAAAGAGGCCGGCGTCGAACGCCAGCCCCCGCATTCCCCATGTCGGGAAATTACTTCTTCTTACCAGCAATCGCCTTTGCCGGACCCTTGCGGGTACGAGCATTGGTATGCGTACGCTGACCGCGAACAGGCAGCGAACGACGATGACGCAGACCGCGGTAGCAGCCCAGGTCCATCAGACGCTTGATGTTCATCGAGGTCTCGCGACGCAGGTCGCCTTCAACCTGATAATCGCGGTCGATTGTTTCGCGGATCTGAAGGATTTCAGCATCCGTCAGTTGGTGCACACGACGTTCAGCCGGGATACCGACCTTCTCGACGATTTCCTGTGCGAACTTCGCTCCGATCCCGTGAATGTAACGAAGCGCGATTACTACGCGCTTGCTCGTCGGGATGTTGACGCCAGCGATACGTGCCACGCCTGTTCTCCTTGCTTCCAGTTGCCATCCGGCAATAGGTGCTTCGTTATGCAGCCCTTTTCAAAAGGCCGACTGTGAAAGTTCTGTTCGGAACACGTCAAAAGAATCGCGCCCGGACTTCGTCTTTGAAATCCGCGCCGATCCCTAGCATGCTGCGAGTTAGCGCGGTCTTTGAAGGAATCGACCGCAAAAGTCAACTCCCCGGCAGTCCTTTTTCAAGAACTGCCTTTAGGCGTCAGCCGAAGCCGATGCCAGAATTGCGTTGATTTGAGAGGTGACGGTCTCGACCGGCGCCATTCCATCAACTGTCTTCAATTCGCCGGTTACAGCATAATGCTGCGACAGAGGCGCCGTCTTCTCGCGATACTCGACAAGACGCTTCTTGAATGCTTCCGGATTATCGTCGGAACGAACCGTACCGCCAGCGGCAATGGTTTCTGCTACGCGATTCTCGATGCGCCGTACAAGCGCATCTTCATCCACCTTCAATTCGATAACCGAATCAAGGCGAAGCCCCTTGCCTGCAAGCATCTTGCCAAGGGCAACAGCCTGCGGAACGGTGCGCGGATAGCCATCGAGAATGAAACCATTGGCGCAATCCGGCGAATCGATCCGGTCGGATACGATTTCATTGACAATCTCGTCGGAAACGAGCTGGCCGGCATCCATGACAGCCTTGGCACGCTTCCCGACTTCCGTCTGCGCCTGTACGGCAGCCCGCAGCATATCGCCTGTGGAAAGCTGCGGAATCCCGTATTTTTCCGTCAGAAGCTTGGCCTGAGTTCCCTTGCCAGCACCCGGCGGTCCTAAAAATATTAGTCTCATCGGCCCCTCTTTCCTCCACGCAGCTTCGATTTCTTGATCAACCCCTCATACTGCTGGGCAATCAGGTGACCCTGTACCTGTGCTACAGTATCAAGGGTAACGCTGACAACAATCAAAAGCGACGTACCACCAAGGTAGAACGGCACGCCGGTCTGCGCGATCATGACTTCAGGCAGAATGCAGACGAACATCAGGTAGATCGCGCCGAGCACGGTGATGCGCGTCAACACGTAATCGATGTACTCAGCAGTGCGTTCACCTGGGCGAATACCGAGGATAAAACCGCCGTGCTTCTTCAGATTGTCGGCCGTGTCCTTCGGATTGAAAACGATGGCCGTATAGAAGAAGGCAAAGAACGCGATCATGCCACCGTAGAGCACCATGTAGAGCGGCTTGCCGTGGCCAAGGGCCGCGACGACGGTCGTTGCCCAGCCTGGCAGCGCTGCGCTATTGGCAAAGCCTGCAAGCGTTGCCGGCAGAAGCAGAAGCGACGACGCGAAGATCGCAGGAATAACGCCGGCGGTGTTAAGCTTCAGCGGCAGGTGAGACGTGTCGCCCTGGAACATCTTGTTGCCAACTTGCCGCTTCGGATACTGGATCAGAAGCCTGCGCTGGGCGCGCTCGACGAAGACGATCAGCGCGATAACGGCAACGACCATGACGATGATGGCCAGAATGAGCGGCGTCGACAGAGCGCCGGTGCGGCCCAGTTCGAGCGTACCAGCCAGAGCTGTCGGCAGATGCGCGACAATCCCGGCAAAGATGATCAGCGAAATACCGTTACCAATGCCGCGCGATGTGATCTGCTCGCCAAGCCACATCAGGAACATCGTACCGCCAAGCAGCGAAATGACGGTCGAGATCCGGAAGAACCAGCCTGCGTCCACGACCAGGCCATTGCCGCTTTCAAGGCCGACTGCAATGCCATAGGCCTGCAGCGTGCCGAGCAGCACCGTGCCGTAGCGGGTGTACTGGTTGATGACCTTGCGGCCCTGCTCGCCTTCCTTCTTCAACTGCTCCAGCGACGGGACCACGGAGGTCATCAGCTGAACGATGATGGAGGCGGAAATGTAAGGCATGATGCCGAGGGCGAAGATTGCCATGCGCTCGACGGCGCCGCCCGAAAACATGTTGAAAAGGCCGAGGATACCACCGCTCTGCCCGGCAAACGCCTGCGCAAAAGCTTCCGGATTCAGGCCTGGCAGCGGAATATATGTGCCAAGGCGATACACCAGAAGCGCGCCGAGGGTGAACCAGAGGCGGCGTTTCAAATCTTCGGCTTTTGCGAAAGTCGCAAAATTCAGGTTGGAGGCGAGCTGTTCCGCTGCAGAAGCCATGCAATTCTCCGCGTAGCCAGTTCGGAACCCGCGGGGAAACCCGGTCAGATCCGGAAAAAAGCTATCTTCTTTTTATGAAAACCGGTTTGGAGACGACTGCTACCGCAATCACGCGCCTCACCGTAGTTCCCGATCAATATTCTGCTGCGCCGGACGAATCCGGCCGTGCAATCCGTGAGGCTCTCATATGGGAGCAAAACCGCCCGGTGTGAAGCACCCCGGGCGGTTCATCAGCAACTAATTATTCAGCAGCGCCCGAAAGCAGCTTGATCGAACCGCCAGCCTTTTCGATCTTTTCGATCGCAGGCTTGGAAGCGCCGGCAACTTCGATCGTTACCTTTGCCTTCAGTTCGCCGTCGGCGAGAACGCGTACGCCGTCCTTGGCGCGGCGGATAACGCCGGCAGCCGTCAGAGCAGCAGCATCGATGGTCTTGGAAGCATCAAGCTTCTTGGCATCGATTGCGATCTGGATACGGCCGAGCGACACAACAACAAAATCCGAACGGAAGATGTTGTTGAAGCCGCGCTTCGGCAGACGGCGGTAGATTGGCATCTGGCCGCCTTCGAAGCCGTTGATGGCAACGCCCGAACGAGCCTTCTGACCCTTGACACCGCGGCCGGCAGTCTTGCCGGATCCGGAGCCGATACCACGGCCGAGACGCTTGCGGTTCTTCGTCGAACCTTCGTTGTCTTTGATTTCATTCAGTTTCATGACGGTATCCCCCTCACTTCTCGTCGACGACGCGAACGAGATGCTGGACGGCCCGGATCATGCCGCGAACGGAAGGTGTATCTTCCAGAACGCTAACCCGGTGCATCTTGTTGAGACCGAGACCGATCAGCGTTGCGCGCTGTACGGCTGGGCGGCGAATGGGGCTGCCGATCTGTTCGACCGCAACCGTCTTCTTTGCAACTTCTTTCTTAGCCATTGTTCAGGCTCCCTTATTCTTCGGAAGCAACGCCGGCGGATACGCGGCGGCTCTGCAGGGTGGCATACTTCATGCCGCGCTGAGCTGCGATATCCTTCGGGTGCATCTGGCTCTTCAGGGCGTCGAACGTGGCGCGAATCATGTTGTACGGGTTCGAAGAACCAGTCGACTTCGCAACAACGTCGTGCATGCCGAGCGTTTCGAAAACGGCGCGCATCGGACCACCGGCGATGATACCGGTACCGGCCTTGGCGGCACGCAGCAGAACCTTGCCTGCGCCGTGACGGCCATGAACGTCGTGATGAAGCGTACGACCCGAGCGCAGCGGAACGAAGATCAGTTCGCGCTTGGCAGCTTCGGTGGCCTTGCGGATGGCTTCCGGCACTTCACGTGCCTTGCCATGACCGAAGCCAACGCGGCCCTTCTGGTCGCCGACGACGACGAGAGCAGCAAAGCCGAAACGACGGCCACCCTTGACGACTTTTGCGACGCGGTTGATTGCTACGAGCTTGTCAACGAATTCGCTGTCGCGCTCCTCGCGGTTCTGGCGATCGTCGCGAGAACCTCTTTTTTCTTGTGCCATTGTCCTTTTCCTTTTTCTTTTCCGGGTGCAATCGGCAGATTGACAAAGGTCGCTTCGGTTTCATTGAACCGAAGCGACCGGGTATTATCCGAGCAATTTTTATAAGTCCAGACACGAATGCCTGGAAACTGCATCAGAAGTTCAGGCCACCCTCGCGGGCTGCCTCGGCGAGCGCCTTGACGCGGCCGTGATAGATGAAGGCGCCACGGTCAAAGACGACGTCCTTGACACCAGCCTTCGAGGCGCGCTCTGCGAGGAGCTTGCCAACGGCAGCAGCAGCTGCCGTGTCAGCACCCGTCTTAAGCGACGGACGCAGATCCGTGTCGAGTGTCGAGGCAGACGCGACGGTCTTGCCTGCAACATCATCGATAACCTGTGCGTAGATGTTCTTCGACGAGCGATGAACGGACAGGCGCAGACGGCCATTGGCCACTGCCTTGACTTGACGGCGCACGCGGCTGGCGCGGCGCACAAGTGTATCTTTCCTTGTAGCCATTTCGCGTGATCCTTACTTCTTCTTGCCTTCTTTGCGGACAATCCGCTCGCCAGCATACTTGACGCCCTTGCCCTTGTAGGGCTCGGGGCCACGGTATTCGCGGATTTCTGCCGCGACCTGGCCGACCTGCTGCTTGTTGATGCCGGTGACGACGATTTCCGTCGGCTTCGGCACAGCAATCGAGATGCCTTCAGGAGTCTGATAGACCACGTCGTGGCTGAAACCGAGTGCGAGCTGCAGGTTCTTGCCCTGAAGCGACGCGCGGTAACCAACGCCGTTGATTTCGAGCTTGCGCTCGAAGCCGTCCTTGACGCCCTTGAAGATGTTTTCGATCATCGTGCGGGACATGCCCCACTTCGACCGAGCATCCTTGGACTGGTCAACCGGGGTCACCGACACCGCGTTGTCTTCCAGCTTTACGAGAACTTCGTCGTTCGCAACGAAGATGAGTTCGCCTTTCGGGCCCTTTGCAGTCACTGTCTGGCCATTAACCGTGGCTGTGACACCTGCAGGAACCTGAACGGGCTTTTTACCGATACGAGACATATTTCAAACCTGTCTGTCCGTTATGGAGATCACTGCTACCGTATTAGAATACGGAGCAGAGAACCTCGCCACCAACGTTCTGTTCGCGTGCCTGATGATCGGCCATCACACCCTTCGGAGTCGAAAGGATAGTGATACCGAGACCGTTCGCGACCTGCGGAATGGACTTGACCGAGACATAAACCCGGCGGCCCGGCTTCGATACGCGGCCGATCTCACGGATCACCGACGCACCTTCGTAGTACTTCAACTCGATATTCAGCTCGGCCTTGCCGTTGCCGAATTCGGTTTCCGAGTAACCGCGGATGTAGCCTTCAGCCTGAAGGACATCCAGAACGCGTGCGCGCAGCTTGGAAGCCGGCGTGGAAACGCTCGACTTGCGGCGGGAAGCACCGTTGCGGATACGTGTGAGCATATCGCCCAGCGGATCAGTCATTGCCATGTACCCGTCTCCTTACCAGCTCGACTTAACAATGCCCGGCACCTTGCCGAAATTGCCAAGTTCACGAAGCGCAATACGCGACATCTTGAGTTTGCGATAATATGCGCGCGGACGACCCGTTACTTCGCAACGATTGCGAACGCGGGTCTTGGAGCCGTCACGCGGGAGGCTGGCCAGCTTCAGAGTAGCCTTGAAACGCTCTTCGATCGGAAGAGACTGGTTCATGATGGTGGCCTTCAGGGCTGCGCGCTTGGACGCATCCTGGGCAACCGACTTACGGCGGCGATTGTTCTTTTCAATTGCGCTCGTCTTCGCCATTCAACTTAATCCTTCTGCTTGTCGTTACGGCTTACGTGCGAAACGGGAAGTTGAACTCTGTAAGCAGAGCGCGAGCTTCGTCGTCGTTCGTTGCCGTCGTGCAAACGATGATGTCCATGCCCCACATCTGATCAACCTTGTCGTAGTTGATCTCCGGGAACACAATGTGTTCCTTGACACCCATGGCGAAGTTGCCACGGCCGTCAAAGCTCTTCGGATTCAGGCCGCGGAAATCTCGAACGCGCGGAAGCGCGATGTTGATCAGGCGGTCCAGGAATTCGTACATGCGAACGCCGCGCAGGGTAACCTTTGCGCCGATCGGCATGCCTTCGCGCAGCTTGAAGCCGGCGATGGAGGTGCGGGCCTTGGTGATGACCGGCTTCTGGCCGGCAATCGCTGCGAGGTCTGCTGCAGCAACCGTTGGCTTCTTGGAATCAGCCGTCGATTCGCCAACGCCCATGTTGATGACGATCTTGTCGAGGCGCGGGATCTGCATGACGTTTGCGTAGGAGAACTTCTCCTGCATTGCCTTGGAGATACGCTCAACGTATTCCGTCTTCAGACGGGGCTCATACTTCTTGGTGTCAGCCATCGATCGACACTCCCGAACGCTTTGCAACGCGAACCTTCTTGTCGCCGTCGATCTTGAAACCGACGCGAGTCGGCTTGCCGTCCTTGGGGTCGGCGATCGCGATGTTCGACAGGTGAATCGACGCTTCCTTGTTGATGATGCCGGCTTCCTGGCTCTGGGTCTGGCGCTGGTGACGCTTCACCATGTTGACGCCACGCACAACAGCCCGGTCTTCCTTAGGCAGAACCTGGAGAACTTCCCCAGAACGGCCCTTGTCCTTGCCGGTCAATACGACGACCTTGTCGCCCTTGCGAATCTTTTGCATCTCAATCGCTCCTTACAGTACTTCTGGAGCCAGCGAGATGATCTTCATGTGGTTCTTGGCGCGAAGTTCGCGCGGAACCGGTCCGAAGATACGGGTGCCGATCGGCTCTTTCTTGTTGTCGATAAGAACAGCTGCGTTGTTATCGAACCGGATGACGCTGCCGTCCGGACGACGGATGTCCTTGGCTGTGCGAACCACAACCGCCTTCATCACATCACCCTTCTTGACGCGGCCGCGCGGAATAGCTTCCTTGATCGAAACGACGATAATGTCGCCGACCGAAGCGTACTTGCGCTTGGAACCGCCCAGCACCTTGATGCACATGACACGACGTGCGCCGGAATTATCCGCCACGTCGAGGTTTGTTTGCATCTGAATCATGTCAGGTCGCCTTCTTGTTGTGACCGGACCGGTTGGGCCAACCTCATCAGATTGAGGGCCCCCTGTTCCAGCTTCTAAATTTCTGTTCTCGCGCGGGATCGATCGTTGCCAGGGTGGTTTCCCAAACAGGACCTTCCGTGCGCTCAAAGCAAAAGAACGCCCGTAGACGAGCGTCCTTGCGCTGCTTCATACAGATTTTCGCAGCCGACGCAAGGGCCGGATGCGAAAGTCTTAAGAATTAGGCCTGAACGGAAACCACTGTCCAGGTCTTATCCTTGGAGATCGGCGCGCATTCCTCGATGGAAACCTGGTCGCCGACCTTGTACTGGTTGTTCTCGTCATGCGCCTTGTACTTCTTGGACCGGCGAACGGTCTTCTGGAAGATCGGGTGCGCGAAACGACGCTCGACACGGACCACAACGGTCTTATCGTTCTTGTCGCTGACGACTGTGCCCTGCAGAATGCGTTTTGGCATATTCTTTGATCCTTAAGCCTTGGCTTCTGCCGCCTTCTGGCGGGCAATGGTTTTGACGCGCGCAATGTCCTTGCGGACTTCATTGATGCGCGACGACTTTTCGAGCTGGCCGGTGGCCTTCTGGAAGCGCAGATTGAACTGCTCTTTCTTCAGCTTGGCAAGCTCTTCGTTGAGCTGATCGGCGCTGAGCGCGCGGACGGTATCGGCTTTCATGGGCTTTACTCCTTACTCTGCAATGCGCTGTACGAAGCGCGTCTTGACAGAGAGTTTCGCAGCACCAAGGCGAAGCGCCTCACGGGCGAGTTCTTCGCTGACGCCGTCGATTTCGAACATCATTCGGCCGGGCTTGACCTTGCAAGCCCAATATTCAACCGAACCCTTACCTTTACCCATACGAACTTCGGTCGGCTTAGCCGTGACCGGTACGTCTGGGAATACGCGGATCCATACGCGGCCGGCACGTTTCATGTGACGGGTGATCGCGCGGCGGGCCGCTTCGATCTCGCGTGCGTTTACGCGGTTCGGCTCCTGAGACTTCAGGCCGAATTCACCGAAAGCAAGGTCGGAACCGCCCTTGGCAACGCCCTTGATGCGTCCCTTGAACTGCTTGCGGTACTTAGTGCGCTTTGGCTGCAACATTTTTTTAATTCTCCGATATTAGCTGCCAGGAACGACTGTTACGCGTTTTCGCGACGACGGTTGTTGCTGCTGGGGCCCTGGGCATCTGCCTCGGACGAACGACGCTCGGAAGCCATCGGATCGTGTTCGAGGATTTCGCCCTTGAAGATCCAGACCTTGATGCCGCAGATACCGAAAGCGGTCTTGGCTTCAGCCACACCGTAGTCGATGTCGGCGCGAAGCGTGTGCAACGGCACGCGGCCTTCACGGTACCATTCGGTACGAGCGATTTCAGCACCGCCGAGACGGCCGCCGCAGGTGATCTTGATGCCTTCGGCGCCAAGACGCATTGCGGACTGAACGGCACGCTTCATCGCACGGCGGAAAGCAACGCGGCGTTCGAGCTGCTGAGCAATCGACTGGGCGACGAGCGTCGAGTCAACTTCCGGCTTGCGCACTTCAACGATGTTGAGGTGCGTTTCCGACTTGGTCATCTCGCCGATCTTCTTGCGCAGCTTTTCGATGTCTGCGCCCTTCTTGCCGATGATCAGGCCCGGGCGAGCCGAGTGGATCGTGACGCGGCACTTCTTGTGCGGACGCTCGATAACCACCTTGGCGATACCAGCCTGCTTCAGCTCTTCCATGACGTAGGCACGAATCTTCAGGTCTTCGTGAAGAAGCTGACCGTATTCTGCGTTGTCCGCGAACCAGCGGCTATCCCAGGTACGGTTGATGCCGAGGCGGAAGCCGACTGGATTGATCTTCTGACCCATTATGCGGCCTCCCCTTTAGCTTCGACTTCGCGAACAACGATCGTCAGATGCGCGAAAGGCTTTTCGATACGCGATGCACGGCCACGGCCACGAGCGTGAAAACGCTTCATGACGATGGACTTGCCAACGTAAGCTTCGGCAACGATCAGGCTGTCGACGTCGAGATCGTGGTTGTTTTCTGCGTTAGCGATCGCAGATTCCAGCGTCTTCTTGACAGTGTCCGAGATCCGCTTGCGCGAGAACTCGAGTTCGGCCAGAGCCCGGTCAACCTTCTTACCGCGGATCATCGCAGCTACCAGGTTGAGCTTCTGGGGGCTGACGCGGATCGTGCGCGCGATTGCCTGCGCCTCGTTATCCTTCAGCCGGCGTTCGGCTTTTGCCTTGCCCATAATTACTTCCTCTTTGCCTTCTTGTCCGCACCGTGACCGTAATAGGTCCGGGTCGGAGAGAATTCACCGAACTTGTGACCGATCATGTCTTCGTTGACACTAACCGGAACATGCTTGCTGCCATTGTAGACGCCGAACGTGAGACCGACGAACTGCGGCAGGATGGTGGAGCGACGGCTCCACATCTTGATCACTTCGTTGCGGCCGCCTTCACGAACCTTCTCAGCCTTCTTGAGAAGATAGCCGTCAACAAACGGACCTTTCCATACTGAACGAGTCATTGGAGACTTCCTCTCTTACTTCTTACGCTGATGACGCGAGCGCATGATGAACTTGTCGGTCGACTTGTTCGAGCGCGTACGCTTGCCCTTGGTGGGCTTACCCCAAGGCGAAACCGGATGACGGCCACCCGAGGTGCGGCCTTCACCACCGCCGTGCGGGTGGTCAACAGGGTTCATGACGACGCCGCGAACATGCGGACGCTTGCCACGCCAAACCGAACGACCGGCCTTGCCGTCGTTGATGTTGCCGTGATCGGGGTTGGAAACTGCACCGACCGTTGCAAGGCAGGAGCCGTGCACCAGGCGCTGTTCGCCAGACGACAGACGAAGGATCGCCATACCCTGGTCGCGACCAACCAGCTGAACATAGGCGCCGGCGGAGCGAGCGATCTGACCGCCCTTGCCCGGCTTCATCTCGACGTTGTGAACGATCGAACCAACCGGCATGTACTGAAGCGGCATGGTGTTGCCTGGCTTCACGTCAACCTGCTTTTCCGAAGCGATCACCTTGTCGCCGGCAGCGAGGCGCTGCGGAGCGATGATGTAAGCCTGTTCGCCGTCCGCATAGTTGATCAGCGCGATGAACGCCGTGCGGTTCGGGTCGTATTCGAGGCGTGCAACCGTGCCTTCAACGTCGAACTTGCGACGCTTGAAGTCGATCAGACGGTAGGTACGCTTGTGACCACCGCCCTGGAAACGCACGGTGATGCGGCCAGTGTTGTTACGTCCGCCCTTAGAGGACAGGCCTTCGGTCAGCGACTTGACCGGCTTGCCTTTGTGCAGGCCGGACCGGTCGACGATGACCAGCTGGCGCTGGCTCGGGGTGATCGGATTGAAACTTTTCAATGCCATTGTTCTATTCCTCAGAGTCCGGTGGAGACGTCGATGGTCTGACCGTCAGCGAGTGTGACGATTGCCTTCTTGACGTCCTTCTGCCGGCCCGCGAAACCGCGGAAGCGCTTCAGCTTGCCCTTGCGGACCAGCGTGTTCACAGCCGTGACCTTGACGCCGAACAGCGCTTCGATCGCAGCCTTGATTTCCGGCTTCGACGCGCCCTTGGCGACGTTGAAGATGATCTGGTTCTGTTCAGAAACCAGCGTCGACTTTTCGGTGATCGACGGAGCGAGGATCACATCGTAGTGGCGAAGGTCAGTCATTTAAACCGCTCCTCAAGAGCTTCAACTGCAGCCTTGGACAGGACGAGCTTGCCGCGGCGCAGAATGTCATAAACGTTGATGCCCTGCACCGGCAGAACGTCCACGTTCGGGATGTTCTGAGCTGCGAGCTTGAAATTGCTGTCGAGTTCGGTGCCGCCGATGAACAGCACGTTGGTCAGGCCGAGCGTTGCGAATGCGCCGGTCAGCACCTTCGTCTTGGCTTCGGCAGCAACCAGGCTGTCAACGATGATCAGCTCTTCGGCACGCAGCTTTGCGGACAGCGCATGACGCAGGCCGAGAGCGCGAACCTTCTTGGGCAGGTCATGAGCGTGGCTGCGAACAACCGGGCCATGAGCCTTACCACCGCCGCGGAACTGCGGAGCACGAGCCGAATGGTGACGAGCGCGGCCCGTACCCTTCTGCTTGAACATCTTGGCGCCGGTGCGTGCGACTTCTGCACGGCCCTTGGCCTTATGCGTACCCTGCTGCTTCTTAGCAAGCTGCCAGCGAACGACGCGGGCAATGATATCTTCGCGCGGCTCAAGGCCGAAAATCGCGTCGGACAGGGAAACCTTACCGGCCTCTTTGCCCTCGAGTGTGGTGACGTTGAGATCCATGATCTGGCCCCCTTACTTGGCTGCGCGCACAGCGGCAGGACGCGGAGCGTCAGCCGGAGTGCCGGACTTGATGGCGTCGCGAACGACGATCCATGCGCCCTTGGAGCCGGGTACGGCGCCCTTGACGAGGATCAGACCGCGGTCTTCATCGGTGGAGACCACTTCCAGGTTCTGGGTGGTGATGCGTGTCTGACCCATGTGGCCAGCCATGCGCTTACCCTTCCAGACGCGGCCCGGATCCTGGTTGGAACCAGTCGAACCATGCGAACGGTGCGATACGGACACGCCGTGCGTTGCACGCAGACCGCCGAAGTTGTGGCGCTTGATGGCACCGGCAAAACCCTTACCGGCAGATGTACCGGTAACGTCGACCAGCTGGCCGGCGACGAAATGGTTTGCAGTGAGCTCAGCGCCGACATCGATCAGATTGTCCGACGAAACGCGGAACTCAACGACCTTGGCCTTCGGCTCTACATTGGCGGCAGCGAACTGACCACGCAACGGCTTGCTCGTGTTCTTGACCTTGGACTGGCCCGCACCGAGCTGAACTGCGGTGTAGCCATTCTTGTCTTCTGTGCGGTGGGCAACGACTTGTACGTTTTCCATCCGCAATACTGTAACTGGGATATGCTCACCAGCGTCGTTATAGACGCGGGTCATCCCAATCTTCTGTGCAATCACACCTGAACGCATTGGTTCATTCCTCTTAAGAGTTAGCGACGGAGCAAACCCCGCTGCATCTCTGGTTTAAGGTTTCCCTCTGATCACCCGATCGTTAGACCGGAGGCTTTGAGGGTCGCCCGTTTTTGGAAGCCGTTGGACCGAGATCCACGTACCTTCCTTGTTTTTAAAGCTTGATTTCCACATCTACGCCGGCAGCGAGGTCGAGCTTCATCAGCGCGTCAACGGTCTGCGGAGTAGGATCGACGATATCGAGGAGACGCTTGTGGGTGCGCATCTCGAACTGTTCACGGCTCTTCTTATCAACGTGAGGCGAGCGGTTGACAGTAAACTTTTCAATCCGGGTAGGAAGCGGCACCGGACCACGAACCGAAGCGCCTGTGCGCTTGGCCGTCGAAACGATTTCCCGCGTGGAGGCATCAAGAATCCGGTGATCAAACGCCTTGAGGCGGATACGGATATTCTGGCCGTTCATTCGAGTTATCCTTGTTGTTGTTAGCGAATGCCACAATGAGGCAGTTCGTTAGTCGTTTCCGGGTGCTGATGCTTCAAAGAACACAAAAAGCAAATCGCTCTCTGTCCGTTTCTGCAATTCGACCCGCCACATATACGGAATCGGCGTCCGACACAATGACCGAACGCCCACGAAAACACGTTTTTTCGTGCTTCCGTCAATTCGAGAGGCATACACCCTGAAGTGCAGGCTTCGACCAGCAAATATTCAAGGAAGCGGCGCTTGAATGCGCCGCTTCCCAACCGAGTAA